>NZ_JBAJII010000001.1:1255911-1883866 GCF_036867195.1 Arthrobacter sp. Soc17.1.1.1 | reverse complement strand
ACGTCCTTCTACCGGTCGATCCGAAGCGCCCAGCCTCGCCGCAACGCTGCCCGCCAACAGCCGGGGCTTGTTCCAGTACCTCATGAAAGCTCATTCAACCCAAGAAGACCTGATCGAGGGAGCTGTCCGATAGACGGCGTGCAGTCCGGCGATCACGGACGCTCGAGAGGAGGATGGGCCTGTTCCAGGCTCGCGGATGTGTCGAAGGACCTGAAGCTGCCGTACCTGCTGATCGCGATCACCTTCGCGGTGGCCGGTTCGTCGGGCAGGGCGGGTGGGCAACCCGGCATGCTCACCTCCCTGATCCTCGCCGGCGGTTCTGTCGGGCTCGGCCTCAGCGCGGACAAAAACGCCAAGCGCAGCTTGAACGAGCAGCAAGTACCCGACTGCCTCGTAGGGTGACAGCGCACGGGTGGCAGCGCCTGGCTGTCGCGAGGCCGCGTACTCCGGCGTGGGAGGCGACGACGTCAGGTCCACACCGTCGCCGGCGATGTCGGCGCTGGTCCTGGCGTAGGCGCCTGTGATGTAGTCGTCGAGCTTGGTGTTCAGCTCACCGGCGACCTGCTGCAAAGCGAGGACTCGCGGCGGCCGAGACTGCTCGTTCGGGGTTGGTCCGTCATGCACCCGGGCATTCCAGGAGCCGGATGCTGCCGGTCAGGTCAGAATCCTCCGTAGGGCCAATCGAAGTGGGCGCGTGTCTCCTCGAGCGGCAGACGCAGGGTGCGAGCGATGTCATTCCAACTGGCACCTTCATTGCGTGCCAGCCGGACAGCAGCGGCCAGCTCCCTCTCTGCTCGCTGCGCCTGTTCCTGGCGGTCCTTCACCAAGATTCTCCAGTCCCCGATGAGCCGGCCACGCTCCGCCAGATCGTCGTCGCTCGACTGCTCGAAACAGTCCCCCAGAAGCCGGTACGAGGTGAAGGCTCTGAGGGCTTCATCCGGGCTGAGGTTGTCGAAGTCGCTGGTGTCCTTCGGACCTGTGTAAGGCGGTCTCCTCATCGCTGACTCCTCAAGAAGCGTTGTGCTGGACAATTCTCCACCCGGGTACGGCGGGAGTGAGGACCAATGATCATGCACGGCAGGATAAACCTCGTGGAGCAAGCCTGTAACCTCCCGCCCGCGCCCGACGCACACTCTCCCGCCCTTCAGCAATGTCCAGCGTGGGTCCTCAGGAAGGTCCCATCGCAGGCGGTTCACCGTCCGCCTCATACTGAGCGTCGCGAGGACGGGCGTTGACGGTAGACGGTCACGGATCACGGCGGTCAGCTGACCGGCTTTCTGTAGATCGAGCGCAGCCTGATCAGTCGAGGACTGCCGATCCGCTGGCCGCGAGCTCCTCGAGGAGGTGAAAGCCCGGCCGGTCCACTGCTCCGTGCCGCGCGGACACCACGGCCACACCGACGCAGGCTTCCCGGTCGATACCGATCCAGCTGCTGAATCCGCCCGTCGCGCCGTTGTGCCAGGTAATGGTGCGGCCCCGGTACGGCACAGTGATCCACGCGGCGCCGATCCGGACCCTCGGGGAAAAATCTGCAACGGGTTCGAGCGCGGTGACACCCGGAGCAGTTCGGTCCAGGATCGACCGTAGGAGTTCGCCCAGGGAGCCGACGTCCGCTCGGATGCCGCCTGCAGGAGCCAGGGCCTCCCCTACCCATGGTTGGACAACGCGGCCGAGCCGGGAGGTCCCCCGGAGGTCGAGGTCGTGAAGGTCGTCCGGCCGCGACGGCGTCGAGTACCCGGGGCCGAAGACCTCACGGAGGAGTAGGCCGTACTCCCGCCCGTCAGCACGTGCGATCGCGTGGCCGAGAAGTTGAAACCCGAGGTTCGAGTACCGAGGTCGCGGCGACCCTAGGCGCACGTCCCGCGTTTGCGCGAGGAGCTCAGCGAGGGTCTCACCGTACGGATTCTCCCCGCGGATCGAGAACGCGAGACTTCGACGTAGAACGGACATCCCGGGGGCCAGGCGTGGGAGGCCGGACCGGTGGACGGCCAGCGAGCCGAGAGACACCGCTGCGACGGGCCCGTGACCGTCGAGAGGAAGCGCATCCCCCAGCGTTGTCTCCGGGGAGACTATCCCGCGCTGCAGCGCGTCGGAATACAGCATCCCGGTGAGCACCTTGGACACCGATCCGATCTCGAAGGTGCACTCCGCCTCGGTCCCCGCGGTCGCTACGAAGACCTGTCGCGACGAGGCCACCGCGATCGCCGCTGGCCACGATGGACGGAGTGCTCTGTTGGCCGGGCCGAGTAACTCCGCGTCCCCTGTCCACTCCCGTGGCTGCATGGCATCCTCCTCCGGCTACCAGACACACCTGCTGGGCCAGGCGCTGGTCAATGTACGTTGACGGGCTTTCCTCCCTGAACGTAGTGGACGAAGTCCTCCGGCGTCAACATTTATTGACGATCCGTGGTGATGCGCCCTCTGGAGAAGGAACAGTGATGCGCCGCCGGCCCTACTGCTTGCCGTACTTGCGGTGCGCGGCCTGCTTGGTCACCCCGAGACACTCCGCTATCGCCTCCCAGGACAGGCCGGCCTGGCGCGCGCTACGGACGAGACCCGCTTCGGTGCGCGAGACCTCGCCGCGGAGCTGAGCAATAGTCCGCAGTGCGTCGGCCGGGCCCTTGCCGGACAGGGAATCGACGAGCCCATAGAGGTTCTCCGCGGTCATGCGTCAATGATAGTTGACGGCACTGATGCTCGGCACAGCTGCTGCCTTCTGGTCCCCTGACAAGGAACGCCGGGACCCGACCGCCCGCTGACGCACCCACTACCGGGACAGCCGCAACCCGTACGCGGATAGTTCACCGGACATGGCGAGTGGACGCCAGAAGTCGCTCGACGACGTCGGCCAGGTCTGCGACCGGTCGGCGACCGTCGAGTTCAAGGGTTGCACCCTGTCGTAGCAGCGGTTCGACGTCGAGGACCTGCTGGCGGATCACGGACTGCTCTGCCTCTGCGTTGCCATAGGGATTGTCGGTACGAGCCGAGACGCGCTCGATGAGCACTTCCACCGGTGCGCTGAGGAGGACGACGGCCTCGAAACGGTCATAGAAGTGTCCCTGGTTCTCGACAGTCCCCGAGACGATCACGGACGAGTTCGAGGCGAGGAACGCGGCCATGAGCGTTTCGTCCCAGGTGCCGTCGGCAAGCACCCAGCCGTCATAGTCCGTGTCGAGCGTCTGGAAGCCCCGTCGGGACAGCTCGCCCAGCAGCGTCGTCTTCCCCGTGCCCGACATGCCGGTGATCAGGACTCGGGACATGGATTCAGCCTAGCGGCCCGACAGTTGCCCGGACGTCGATCGGCGTACGGCACTGCCGTGCATCGGATGGGTGAGTCCAGGCGCTGGTCCCCCTGCACATCACGATGCGAGGCGTAGTCGCACAGGTATTTGATGCCGGCACTCGCCTGATCGGAGCAACCCTCCACCTGGTCGAGGGCACAAAAAAACCCCGGCGAACCGGGGTTTTCTTGGTGCGCGGAGGGGGACTTGAACCCCCACCCTCAATAAGAGGACTAGCACCTCAAGCTAGCGCGTCTGCCATTCCGCCACCCGCGCGGGTGGTTTTTCACCGGAATAACCGGCGAAAGCAACGAGAAATACTCTAACACGACTCCTGCCCGCTTGTTGAATCGGCCGGTGCCCGGGTGGCCGACGGCGTCGTCGGGGTGGCAACCGGCACCACTTCCCGTCGCGGGGCTTCCCGGTGCCCGGGGCGTGCGTAAGCTGTCTTTCAACACCGCCGAAGCGCTGGCCGGACGGCGCCCCGAGTGCTTGGAGTTGGACCACGTGGACGAGACGAACCCCGACCAGCAGCAGTACGCCCTGACGTACGACGCCATGAAGCGCGCCAACATCTCCCCCGGCGAGCTCTGGATGCACTACTTCAGCATGGGTGGCGGCGTGGACGAGTACGAGGTCAACGCGTACCTGCACGGCCTGATCGAGCTGCCCGACCACGAGCGGGACTGCATCTCCCAGGCCGTCAACGAACTGTTCGACGACCTGTGCCGCGAGCAGGGCGCACCGTACAGCTCGGGCCATACCCGGCACTGCGACTGATCCGACGCCACGCCGGTCGCTGTCCAGGCCGAGCGTCGGGCATCGGACGCGTCAGCCGCGTGCAGACAGCTCCGCGATGAGCGCCAGCGGTTGCACGGACTGCGCGAGTGCTGCCCCGATCACGAGCGCGAACGCGCCGAGCCAGACCGGTGACGGCACCCGGGTGGCGCCCTGCAGCAGGAACGCGTCGGAGGAGCGGAGGTCCCGGCGTCGCAGGTGGACGCGCACCACCTTGACCCAGTCCCGGCAGGAGCCGACCAGCAGCGCGAGGCCGAGGACGAGGCAGGCGTAGCCGGCGGTCCCGGGCCTGCCGAACCACACGAGTGCGAGCGACGCGGCGGCGCTGCCGCCCAGGATGAGGACGCCCTGCCCGTTGCGGATCAGGACGAGCGCCGCCACCAGCACCAGCGCGCCGACCGAGAGTGCCGCCGCGGCCCAGCCGGTGGCGGCACTCCAGACGAGGGCGGCGCCGACGACGGCGGGTACGGGGTAGCCCCAGAACGTCGTGAAGGCGGCGCGCCAGCCGCGGCGTCCCCGGCTCGTGGTGGTGCCGGAGTGGTCGAGGCGCAGGGTGATGCCGGTGACCCGCTGCAGGGTCAGGAGTGCCGCAACGGCGTGGCCGAGTTCGTGCACCACGGTGACGAAGAGCCCGAAGATCCGCCACGAGCGGCGGGGCACGGACAGTGCGACGGACACCAGCACGATCGCCATGAGCCCGGGCACGCCGACCTCCGGCGGGATCCCGCGCGTGAAGCCGTCGGCGATCCGGTCCCAGAGCGGGGCGGGGTCGAGAGGCACCACCGGCGCTACCCGCCCGTGGACGGTCCGCTGTGCGGCCGGCTGTCGGCAGTGTCCCTGCCGGCACTTTCCAGGCGCGCCGCGATGGCATCGACCGCCACAGCGACCTCGGCGAACGACGTCGAGAGCGGTGACAGGCCGAGCCGGATCCCGTCGGGGTTGCGGTAGTCGGGGATGACCCCGTCCCGCCACAGCTCGGGCACCATCGCGGAGAACGCCGGATGGTCGATGGTGATGTGGCCGCCCCGCTCCGACGCGGTGCGCGGCGAGGCGAGGACGACGCCGTACGTAGCCAGCCGCTCGTCGACCGCCTCGACCGCGAACGCCGTGAGCAGTTCCGACTTCCGGCGGACGGCCGGCATGCCCGACTCCTCGATGAGGTTCAGCATCTCTCGCATGGCCAGCATCCCGAGGATGGGCGGTGTCCCCGAGACCAGACGGCGGATGCCGTCCGCCGGCTGGTAGGCGGAGCCCATCGCGAAGGGATCCGCGCTGCCGAGCCAGCCGAGGATCGGCTGGTCGAGGGTGGCGAGGTGGCACTGCGCCACGTAGGCCCAGGCGGGGGCGCCTGGCCCCCCGTTGAGGTACTTGTAGCTGCAGCCGGCCGCGAAGTCGACGCCCCAGGCGTCCAGCTCCGCGGGCACCGACCCCACGGAATGGCTGAGGTCCCACAGGACCAGCGCGCCGGCGTCGTGCGCTACGGCCGTGATGGCGGGGATGTCCGCGATGAACCCCGAGCGGTAGGCGACATGGCTCAGCAGGACGAGCGCGGTCTGCGGCCCGACGGCCGCCGCGACGTCCGCGGGGGTGGCACCGCCGTCGTACGCGACGTCGATCCAGCGCAGTGTGAGCCCTCGCTCCTGTGCGATCCCCTCGACGATGAAGCGGTCCGTGGGGAAGTTGTCCCGGTCGATCACGATCTCGGTGCGGTCCGGGCGCGCAGCCACGGCGGCGCGCGCGAGCTTGTACAGCAGGACGCTCGTGGAGTCGGCCACGATGCACTGTCCGGCGTCCGCACCGAGGGTCACGCGCCCGAGCTGATCGCCGATCCGCTGGGGCAGCTCGAGCCAGCCCTCGTCCCAGCCCCGGATCAGGCGCCCGCCCCACTGCTCCTCCACGAAGGCGGTGAGGCTGTCCACCGTGCTCGCGAGGGGGCGGCCGAGGGAGTTGCCGTCGAGGTAGGACTGCACACCGTCAGCGCCGAGGAAGAGCTTGCGATGGTGTGCGAGCGGGTCGGCGGTGTCGAGGTCGGCCGCGCGGGCGGCGAGGGTGGAGCCAATCATGGCCCCAGTCTAAGTGGGCGGCTGAGGTGGCGCCGCCGCGTCATCCGGGGACGCGCAGTGCCCGGACGACGGCACGGGCGGCCCCGTGAGGGAACCGCCCGTGCCGTCGTGCTGCGGGACGTCCCGCCGTGCCTACCGGCTGGCCGCGGTGGAGTAGGCGGCCTGGATGGAGGTGCCGAAGTACGGTCCGTACATCACGTTCGCCTGCGTGGAGTAGCCGAAGCTGTTGACGGAGTTCTGCGTACCGGCGGCACCGGATCCGACGAACCACGGGCCGCCCGACGACCCACCGGTCATGTCGCACGGGATGCCCTGCGACTGGGTGCCGCCCACGCGGTCCCTGGAGGAGGTACCGGAGCAGCTGAAGAGGCGCTCGCCGTTGAAGGGCGCCGCCGCGGGGTAGCCGTACGCGGTGTAGGTGAGGTTGCGGGCCATGTTGAAGCCGATGCTCGACGCACCGACGGTCGCTGCGAGCGTCCTGCCGTTGAGCGTGTTCACCACCGCGAAGGCGCCGTCGTAGTTGATGTCGCCGCGCGATACCCACTCGGCGGCGGCGTGGAGCGAGCGGGCCGTCCACTTGCCGTACGGTGCCGCGCCGTTGCTGTACGCGGGCACGAACACGAAGTTGGTGACCCAGCCCGTCGCGACGTCGTAGGTGCAGTGGCCGGCCGTGGCGACCGTGCTCTGGTTGCCGCTCTGTACGGAGTTGGCGGAGCAGACGTAGTTCTGCCCGGCCTGCGTGAAGAAGACCTTGCCGATGCGCGAGACGGCGGGCTGGGAGATGGCCCGCGGCTGGACGACGGGCTCGCCGGGAGCCTTCGCGACCGCCTCCAGGCCGGCCTTCGGCAGCACGGAGCGCCCTTCGGCGGCCCAGCCGGAGTTGATGGTGTTCGCCGGCTTGGCGCTCCTCATGCGGTCGGCTGTCCAGTAGGCGTCGAGCGCCGCCTGGCTCTCGTCCTGCGTGTGGGACTGGGTGCTGGGGGTACCGGCGACGACGGTGTCGACGGAAGGGCCGGCGGGTGCTGCCTGGACGGGACCCGCTGTCATCAGCGCTGATGCCATCAGGGCCGACGCCGCGATCAGGCCGGCTTTGAGACCTCGAGAGTTCACGAAACTCCTCTTTCGATACTGGGGGCCAGCCCTCGTGGGCTGGTCCCTGGAGTGTGCCCTGCAGGCGACGGCCCTGCCAGTGGAAACGACGACTTCGGGGGAACTCCCGCTGAAAATCGTCGGCACTCTGGACAGGGCCGCGCCGCCATGGAACTATTCCCCGCGCACCCAGCCCGTGAAGTGCGGCCGCCGGCGCTTCACGGACCACGCGACCACCTCGACCCCGCTGCCGACGCTCGCACACCCATCGCCTGCCCTGCCGTCGCCGCCTTCGGTGCGCGCAAACGCCACCGTCACGGTCCCCGGCAGGAGGACCGGCGCCGCGAAGTCGATCCGCCAGGCCAGGGCTCCGTGCGGGGCGGGGACCGCCTCGTCGACCATGCGCGCCGCGAGGTACATGCCGTGCGCGATGGCGGTCTTCATGCCGAGCATCTGCGCGGTGGGTCCGCTGAGGTGGATGGGGTTCCAGTCGCCCGAGACGGCGGCGTAGCGCCGTCCCGTGTCCGCGCCGAGCCGCCAGAGCCCGGTCGGCGTGGGTGCCGAGAAGACGGGCCGTTCGTCGACGCGGGGGGCCGGCGTCATGCCGTCGGCGGCGCGGACGCCGCGGGCCAGGTAGACGGACCGCCCCGTCCAGATGCGCTCACCGCCGACGGAGGCCTCCGTCACGAGGTCCACCTGCGTGCCGGCGGCGTGCGGGCGCAGGTCCTCGGCCCAGGCGACGACGTCGATGGCCTCGGAGGCGCCGATCTGCCGGGTCTGGTGCACCTCGTTGCTGAGGTGCACCATGCCGAGCAGGGGCAGCGGGAAGTCCGGCCGAGCGAGCACGCTCATGGCCACCGGGAAGGCGAGCGTGTGCACGTAGGCCGACGGGAGGGTGTCGCGGGCGGCGGAGCCGAGCAGCTGCTGGAAGCGCGTCAGGGCGCCGAGATCCGCCACGACGCCCTCGACGCGGTGGCGGGCGGGGGGCAGACCGTCCGGCGGGCCGGTCCGGCGGACGGTGCGCTTCGCGGCGAGCAGGATCGCCTGACGGTACAGCGCGGGCAGGTTCGGCGTCCCGGGCAGGGTGACGTCCGCCGCGAGCGCGCCCCTCACGCGCCCACCAGGTTCTGCCCGCACACGCGGACCACCTGGCCGTTGATCCCGGCCGCCTCGTCGGAGGCCAGGAACGCGATCGTCTCGGCGACGTCGACGGGGAGACCGCCCTGCTGCAGGCTGCTGAGGCGCCGTGCCACCTGACGCGTCAGCGGCGGGATCTTGGCCGTCATGTCCGTCTCGATGAAGCCGGGCGCCACGGCGTTGATGGTGCGGCCGCCGCCGTCGAACGCCGCAGCCTGCGCCCGGACCATGCCGATGACCCCGGCCTTCGAGGCGGCGTAGTTGCTCTGCCCGCGGTTGCCCGCGATACCGCTCGTCGAGGCGAGGCTGATGATGCGGCCGGTGGCCGAGAACACCGGGGAGGCGAGGATCTGCTCGTTCATGCGCAGCTGCGAGGCGATGTTCACGGCGATGACGGAGTCCCAGCGGGACGCGTCCATGTTGGCGAGCAGCTTGTCCCGCGTGATGCCCGCGTTGTGCACCACGATGTCCAGGGCGCCGTAGCGCTGCCTCACGTGCTCGAGGATGCGGTCCGCGGCGTCGGGCGCGGTGATGTCGAGCTGCAGGGCGGTGCCGTGCACGGTGTTGGCGACCCGGGCGAGCTGCTCGCCGGCCGCGGGGACGTCGACGGCGACCACGCGGGCCCCGTCGCGGGCGAGGACCTCGGCGATCTTCGCGCCGATGCCGCGCGCGGCCCCGGTCACGACGGCCGTCTTCCCCGCCAGGGGCTTGTCGGGCATGCCCTCCCCCGTCGCCCCGGACGACGCGGCGAGATCGGCGAGATTCTCGGCGGGTGTCGCGGTGACCTCGATGAACTGGCCGTCCACGTAGGCGCTCCGGCCGGAGAGGAGGAACCGGAGTGTGCCGAGAGTGGTGGGGTCGGTGGTCGTCGCGTCTCCGCGGAGGATGATCCCGTTGGCGGTCGCGCCGTTCCGGAGCTCGCGTGCCACGGACCGGATGGCTCCGTCGATGCCCTGGCGCGCTGCGGCCTCGGCAGGGTCGGTGGTCTCGGCGGACGAGCGGAAGAGCCCCACGACCCGGCCGCCCGGCACCAGCAGCCGAACGGCCTGACCGAGTTCCAGCATCGGGGCTGCGAGCTCCTCGGGGGAGGCTGAGCGGTCGAGGACGACGACGGCCGCACTCAGCTTCTCGCCGGGCAGCACGTGGCGGCGGACCTCGACGTCCCAGCCGAGCAGCACGTCGGCGAGCGCATCGGCTCCCGCACCGGCTCCCGCCACGAGCACGGGCTGCGGGGCGAGGGCCTCGGCCGGCGAGTAGCGCCGCAGCACCGAGGGACGCGGCAGCCCGAGGGCCTTCGCGATCCGGGCGGGAAGCGGGGTGTTGACGAGGTCCAGGTAGGTGTCGGCCATCAGTTCCTGGCCTCGAGGATCGCGACGACGCCCTGGCCGCCGGCGGCACACACGGAGATGAGGCCGCGGCCGCCCCGCTCGGACAATGTCTTGGCGAGGGAGGCCACGATGCGTCCGCCGGTCGCCGCGAACGGGTGGCCCGCTGCGAGGGAGGACCCGTTGACGTTGAGCCTGGCGCGATCGATGCTGCCGAGTGCGCCGTCGAGCCCGAGGACGCGCTTGCAGTAGTCCGCATCCTCCCAGGCCGCCAGGGAGCTGAGGACCGTCCCGGCGAACGCCTCGTGGATCTCGAAGAAGTCGAAGTCCTCGAGGGTGAGGCCGTTGCGCTCGAGCAGGCGGGGCAGGGCGTGGACGGGTGCCATGAGCAGCCCCTCGTCCCCGTGCACGAAGTCCACGGCCGCCGCCTCGGCGTCGACGATGTTCGCGAGCATGGGCAGGTTGTTGGCGGTGGCGTACTGCTCGCTGCCCAGGAGGACGACGGCGGCGCCATCGGTGAGCGGCGTGGAGTTGCCGGCGGTCATGGTCGCCGGGGTGTCGAGGGACTTTCCGAAGACGGGCTTGAGCGTGGCCAGCTTCTCGAGCGAGGTGTCGGCGCGGAGGTTGGCGTCGCGGGTGAGACCGCGGTACGGCGTCATGAGGTCGGTGAAGAAACCGCGCTCGTAGGCGGCCGCGAGGTTCCTGTGGCTGCTGAGCGCGAGTTCGTCCTGCGCCTCACGGGTGATCTCCCAGGCCGCGGTGGTGAGGGCCTGGTGCTCTCCCATGGACAGGCCCGTGCGGGGCTCACCGGTGGTGGGAGCGTTGGGCGAGAGATCCTTCGGCCGGAGCGTGGCGAGGGTCTTCAGCTTCTGCTGCGTCGTCTTCGCGCGGGAGAGGTCGAGCAGCACGCGCCGCAGCCCCTCGCTCACCGCGATCGGGGCGTCCGAGGCGGAGTCGACCCCGCCCGCGATGCCCGACTCGATCTGGCCGAGCCTGATCTTGTTGGACAGGCCCACCACGGTCTCGAGGCCGGTGGCGCAGGCCTGCTGCAGGTCGTAGGCCGGCGTCTCGGGTGACAGGGCGGAGCCGAGCACGGCTTCCCGCGTCAGGTTGAAGTCGCGGGAGTGCTTGAGGACGGCGCCGGCGGCGACCTCGCCGATGCGCTCGCCCTGCAGGCCGAACCGGGCGACCAGTCCGTCCAGGGCCGCGATGAGCATGTCCTTGTTGGACGAGTAGGCGTACGCGCCGCCCGAGCGCGCGAAGGGGATGCGGTTGCCGCCGATGACGACTGCGGTGCGGGAGGAGGCAGCGGTCTGCGCTCCGGCCTGATCTGCCATGGAGATACTCCTGGTGCGAGAGGTTGGATTACCGATACCAAGCGTACCTGATACGCTGGGTATCATGAAGCTCGCCGCCGCCCTCAAGAGCGCCTCCCCGACGGCGCCCGAGGATGCGCCGGCCGCATCCGACGGTCGCTCCAGCCGCTGGGAGCAGCACCGCGCGGAGCGACGGCGGCAGCTGATCAAGACCGCGCGACGGGCCGTGAGCGCACTCGGGCCCGGAGCGTCCATGGAGGACATCGCCGCGGCCGCCGACACGTCCAAGTCGGTCTACTACCGCTACTTCGGCGACAAGACCGGGCTGCAGCGCGCCATGGCCGAGGTGGTCATCGGCCAGATGCAGCAGAAGGTGCTCGACGCGGCGAAGGCGGCCTCGACGCCGCGGGAGGGCCTGTACTCGATGGTCCTCGCCTACCTCCAGATGGCCCGGACCTCCCCCAACGTGTACGCGTTCGTCACGCGCGTGGGGATCGCCGAGTCCACGACGGCCGACGACGACGCGCAGGACACCCTCGCGCACTTCCTCACCGCGATCACGGAGATGATCTCGCGCCCCATGCACGCATACCTGCGTTCCCCCGACCGCCCCGCCGGCCCCGACGACGCGGCGCCCGACTACTGGCCCGCGGCGGCGATCGGCATGGTCCGGGCCGCCGGTGAGCACTGGCTGGCCACACCCGATAGCCCTGACAGACCCAGCGAGGAGCAGATGGCCCGCCACATCACGGGCTGGCTCTTCGACGGCATCAGCCGGTACGAGGACCTCGTCACGGCCGCCCCACCTCTCCCCGCCACCCGCCGACCAGCGAAGGACACGCCATGACCGACATCCTCTCCAGGCCCCAGCAGATTCCCGCCACCGCGGACATCCGGGACGACGACCGCGCAGCTGTCGACACCGCCGAGCTCGGCGAACTGCTCCTCGGCCGGTGGGCGCACGTCCGCCGGGTGGCCCGCGAGCTCGCGGGTCGCCCCGAACTGCACAAGATCGAGGGCCTCACCCACACCGAGCACCGCCTGCGCTGCTTCGACCAGCTCCACTACCTCGTGGGCCAGAAGGCCGTGCACCGCGCCTTCCCGAAGGCCTTCGGGGGCGACGAGGACAACGGCGGCAACATCGCCGGGTTCGAGGAGCTCGTGGTGGCCGATCCCTCGCTGCAGATCAAGGCCGGTGTGCAGTGGGGCCTCTTCGGGTCCGCCGTCCTGCACCTCGGCACCGAGCAGCACCACGAGGCGTGGCTCCCGGGCATCATGGACATGAGGATCCCGGGCTGCTTCGCCATGACCGAGACCGGTCACGGCAGCGACGTGGCCAGCATCGCCACGACCGCCACGTTCGACCCGGCGACGGACGAGTTCGTCATCGACACCCCCTTCCGTGCCGCCTGGAAGGACTACATCGGCAACGGCGCCATCGACGGCCGGGCCGCCGTCGTCTTCGCCCAGCTCATCACCAACGGGGTGAACCACGGCGTCCACGGCTTCTACGTGGAACTGCGCGACGAGGACGGCTCCTTCAGGCCCGGCGTGGGCGGCGAGGACGACGGCATCAAGGGCGGCCTCAACGGCATCGACAACGGCCGGCTGCACTTCACCGACGTCCGGGTCCCGCGGACGAACCTGCTGAACCGCTACGGCGACGTCGCCGCGGACGGCACCTACAGCTCGACCATCGCCTCGCCCGGCCGCCGCTTCTTCACCATGCTCGGCACGCTCGTCCAGGGGCGCGTCTCCCTCGACGGGGCAGCCGTGGCCGCGAGCAAGCTGGCCCTCACCGCCGCCATCACCTACGCGACCCAGCGCCGCCAGTTCAATGCGTCCTCGAATCTCCGCGAGGAGGTGCTGATGGACTACCAGCGGCACCAGCGCCGCCTCCTGCCCCGCCTGGCCGCGACCTACGCGGCCGCCTTCGCGCACGAGGAACTCCTCGAGAAGTTCGACGGCGTGTTCTCGGGCGAGCACGACACCGACGAGGACCGCCAGGACCTCGAGACCCTGGCCGCGGCGCTCAAGCCCCTGAGCACGTGGCTGGCCCTCGACACGCTGCAGGAATGCCGCGAGGCGACCGGCGGTCAGGGGTTCCTCATCGAGAACCGGTTCGCCTCGCTCCGCGCCGACCTCGACGTGTACGTGACGTTCGAGGGCGACAACACGGTCCTGCTGCAGCTCGTGGCCAAGCGCCTGCTCACGGACTACGCCAAGGAGTTCAAGGGCGTGGACTTCGGCGTGCTCGCCCGCTACGCCGTCTCCCAGGCCGCAGGGAAGACCCTGCACCGCTCCGGGCTCCGCCGGGTCGCGCAGACCGTGGCGGACACCGGGTCCGGCAAGAAGTCCGCGATCGCCCTCCGCGACGAGGACACGCAGCGCGAGCTGCTCACCGACCGCGTGCAGGCGCGCGTGGCCGACGTGGCCGCCGTGCTGCGGGGCGTGAAGGGCATGTCCCAGGAACAGTCCGCCGCACTCTTCAACGAGCACCAGAACGAGCTCATCGAGGTGGCCCACGCGCATGCCGAGCTGCTGCAGTGGGAGGCGTTCACGCGCGGCCTGAAGAAGCTCCAGGATCCCGGCACGCGCGAGGTCCTCACGCGCCTCCGCGACCTGTTCGGCCTGTGCCTGATCGAGAAGGACCTGGCCTGGTTCCTGATGAACGGACGGCTGTCCTCGCAGCGGGCCCGGACCCTCGACGGCTACATCAACCGGCTGCTGGTGAAGATCCGCCCGCACGCGCTCGACCTGGTGGAGGCGTTCGGCTACGGTCCGGAGCACCTTCGGTCCGTCGTCGCCGGCGGTGCCGAGCAGCAGCGCCAGGAGGAGGCGGCGGAATACCTGCGCCGCCGCCGGGCCAGCGGGGACGCGCCGATCGACGAGAAGACGCTCCTGGCCCGCGAGGCCAAGGAGAAGAAGGCCACCAAGGCCAGGAAGGCCGCGAAGGTGCGCGCGCGGCGCTAGTCGTCCGCCCAGGCGACGAACAGGAGAAGGAAAAGGAGCGGGAGCCGGGACACGTGTCCCGGCTCCCGCTCCCGTTCCGTCGCCGAGCCCCTCGGGCCGCGGATGCTGCCGGAGGACGCCGCCGGAGGATGCTGCTAGAGGACGCTGCGGTACACGTCGAGGGTCGTCTCGGCGATCGAGTCCCAGCCGAAGTGCCGCTCCGCCCGCTGCCGCCCGGCCGCACCCATGGCGGCGGCCCTGGCCGGGTCCGCGACGAGGGCATTCACGGCGGCCGCGAAATCCGCGACGAAGCCCTCCGGGTCCAGCGGCGTGCCCGTGCCGTCCTGCACCTGCTCGAGGGGCACCAGGGTGCCGGTCACGCCGTCGTCGATGACCTCGGGGATGCCGCCGGTCGCGGAGGCGACGACGGCGGCGCCGCACGCCATCGCCTCGAGGTTCACGATGCCGAGCGGCTCGTAGATGGACGGGCAGGCGAACACCGTGGCGTGGCTGAGGATCTGGACGACCTCGCGGCGCGGCAGCATCTTCTCGATGAGCACCACCGAGCCCCGCTTCTCCCGCAGGTCCGAGATCAGCACCTCCGTCTCGGCCGCGAGCTCCGGGGTGTCGGCGGCGCCCAGGCAGAGCACCAGCTGCACGTCGGCCGGCAGGTGCGCGGCCGCCCGCAGGAGGTAGGGCACGCCCTTCTGCCGGGTGTTGCGCCCCACGAACACCACGCTCGGCCGGTCCGGGTCGATGCCGTGGGCGCGGAGGGCGTCGTCGTCCTCGTCGCGCGACCACAGGGACACGTCGATGCCGTTGTGCACCACGTGCACGCGCCCGGGGTCGACGTCCGGGTAGCTGCGCAGGATGTCCGCGCGCATGCCCGCCGAGACGGCGATGACGGCGGCGGCCGCCTCGTAGGAGGTCTTCTCCACCCAGGAGGAGAGGGCGTACCCGCCACCGAGCTGCTCGGCCTTCCACGGGCGCAGCGGTTCGAGGCTGTGGGCGCTCAGGACGTGCGGGATGCCGTGGAGGAGCGAGGCCAGGTGCCCGGCCATGTTGGCGTACCAGGTGTGCGAGTGCACGAGGTCGGCACCGCCGATCCCCTCCAGCATCTGCAGGTCCGTGCCGAGGGTCTGCACAGCGGCGTTCGCCGTCGTGAGGCCGGCGGGCACGCCGTACGTGAGCACCGAGGCGCCGTGGTAGTCCTCGGGGCGGGAAGCGCCGAACGCGTGGACGTGCAGGTCCACCTGCGGGGCGAGGACCCGGCTCAGCTCGGCGACGTGCACTCCTGCACCACCGTAGATCTCGGGCGGGAACTCCTTGGTCACAATGTCTACTCGCACCAAACCAACGTAGTGCAGTGCGCCGGAGTCCTCTAGTGTGAAGTGACCGGAAGGGTTCCGGAACGCGTGGACCTACGCTTGATCGACCACCGGTCGTGGACGCAGAACACTCGAAGAAGAGCGGGGGGTCATAAGTGGCACCGAAAAAAGTACTTGCCGTGGTGTTGGCAGGCGGAGAAGGCAAACGGCTGATGCCGCTGACCGCGGACAGGGCCAAACCGGCCGTACCGTTCGCGGGGAGCTACCGGCTCATCGACTTCGCGCTGTCCAACCTCGTCAACTCCGGGTACCTGCAGATCGTGGTGCTCACGCAGTACAAGTCCCACAGCCTCGACCGGCACATCTCCGAGACGTGGAGGATGTCCACGCAGCTGCGCAACTACATCGCCTCCGTCCCGGCCCAGCAGCGGCGCGGCAAGAGCTGGTTCCTCGGCAGCGCGAACGCCATCTACCAGTCCCTGAACCTCATCCACGACGCGCAGCCGGACATCGTCGTCGTGATCGGCGCGGACCATGTCTACCGGATGGACTTCGCCCAGATGGTCGACGCCCATGTGAAGAGCGGAGCCTCCGTCAGCGTCGCCGCGGTCCGCCAGCCGATGAACCTCGTGGACCAGTTCGGCGTGATCGAGACCGCGCAGGCCGATCCCGGTAGGATCGCCGCCTTCGTCGAGAAGCCGGACAGCACGCCCGGCCTGCCCGACGACCCCAACAGCTTCCTGGCCTCCATGGGCAACTACGTGTTCACGACGGACGCCCTCGTGAAGGCCCTCGAGGACGACGCCGCGCGGCTCGACACGAAGCACGACATGGGCGGGGACATCATCCCCTACTTCGTGGAGCGCAACGACGCCGCGGTGTACGACTTCACGCAGAACGACATCCCTGGCGCGACGGACCGCGACCGCCAGTACTGGCGCGACGTCGGCACCATGGACTCGTACTACGACGCCAACATGGACCTCATCTCGCCCCTGCCGCTGTTCAACCTGTACAACCTGCAGTGGCCCATCTACACGCGGCAGAGCGTCTCACCGCCGGCCAAGTTCGTCCGCAGCTCCTCGGGGCGCTCCGGCGAGGCCCACGACTCGATCGTCTCGGCCGGCGTGGTCATCACCGGCGGGGCGGTGCAGACGTCCATCCTCGCCACCGACGTGTTCATCGACGAGGCGGCCGACGTGACCGGCAGCGTCCTGCTGGACAAGGTCACCGTGGGCCGCGGCGCCGTGGTCCGGCGCGCCATCATCGACAAGAACGTCCAGATCCCGGCGGGCGCTCGGATCGGGGTCGACGCCGAGCTCGACCGCCGCCGCGGGTTCTCCGTGACGGACTCGGGACTGACGATCGTCAGCAAGGGCCAGACGGTCGCCCCCGGCTGACGGGGACGGACGTCCGATGCGACGCACAGGAGGCCCCGGCGGTGCGCCGGGGCCTCCTGTTCGTCCGGGACACGTCACCCGACACGTCACCGGGCACGCTGCCGGCCGGTGGCGGCGCTCCTCCTACGCCACGCGCGTGATCGAGACGGTCACGTTGAGCGTGGAGCCTCCGCCGCCGGACAGGATGCCCTTCAGCGGCGAGACGTCGCGGTAGTCGCGGCCCCGCGCCACGGAGACGTGGAAGTCGCTGACCGGTCCGCTGTTGGTCGGGTCCCAGCCCCGCCACTCCCCGTCGTACCACTCCACCCAGGCGTGCGACTGGCCGGCGACCGTCTCCCCGATGCCGGCGCTGCGCCGCGGGTGCAGATAGCCGGAGATGTACCGGGCGGGGATGCCGAGGCTGCGCAGGGCACCGATGGCCACGTGGGCCAGGTCCTGGCACACGCCCTTGCGCTCCGCCCAGGCGTCCCGGGCGTTCGTCTGCACGCCGGTGGCGCCCTGGACGTAGTCCATCTGCGTGCGCAGCCAGCCGAAGACGGCCCGCGCGGCCTCGTGCGGGTCGAGCCCGCGCGCCACACCCGCCACGAGGTCCCGTACCTCCTCGCCCGGTTCGCTGAGGGCGGTCTGGCCGAGCCAGTCCGCGAGCGCGTCGGAGACCTCCGCGGAGGCGAGGTCCTCCCACGAGAGGATGTCGCCCTCAGCGGGCACGCGCTCCATCCGGCTCACCTCCACGGTGGAGACGGCGGTGACCTCGAGGTGCTCGTGCGGCACGTGGACGTCGAAGGACGTGACGCGGGTGCCCCAGTAGTCGCGGTAGCCGGCGACGGCCGCACTGGAGGGAGTGACCTTCAGCGTGGACTCGAGGACCACCTGCTGCGGATCGGTGAGCGGCGTCATGCGCGCCTCGTTGTAGGACAGCGAGACGCGGCGCAGGTAGTCGTAGCCGGTGCGGTGTTCGATCAGCAGGCGTGTCATGAGACCTCTCCGACCCAGGACAGCTCGTCGGCCTGGGAGAAATACGTGCGGGAGACGGCGTCGGAGGCCCTGGCGCAGGCCTTCTGGACGCGGTCCATGTGCTCGGGCAGCTCGGACATCAGGTCCCGGGTCTGGTGGAACTCGAGGAACGTCCGCGCCTGCCCGACGATGCGGCTCGCGTCGTTGATGAAGCCGACGCGCTGGTACGCGGGGTTCAGCTGCGTCAGGCACTTCTCGGCGTCGCTCAGGGCGTAGACGATCGAGCGGGGGAACAGCCGGTCCAGGAGCAGGAACTCGGCGGCCTGCTGGTCGCCGAAGGACGCCCGGCGCGTCCGCAGGAAGGATTCGTAGGCGCCCGCGCAGCGCAGCATGTTGACCCAGGAGAGGCCCGCCGCGTGCACGTCGTGCGTGGAGAGCATCCGGGCGGTCATGTCGGCCCGTTCCAGGCTGCGCCCGAGCACGAGGAACTGCCAGGACTCGTCGTGGCTCATGGTGGTGTCGGAGAGCCCGCGCACCATGGCGGTACGCTCCACCACCCAGTGGCAGAACCGGTAGGTGCCGACGACGTCCTTGCGGTGCTGGGTCAGCCCGTACCAGGTGGTGTTCAGGGACTCCCACACGCTGCTCGAGACGGTCTCGCGGGCCCGCCGCGCGTTCTCCCGCGCGGCCCCGAGGGCGCCGGCAATGGAGGTGGCGCTCGTGCGGTCGTAGGCGAGGGCCTGCAGGAGGTCCGACAGGTCGGTGTCCTCCTTCTCGGGCCTGCTGCCCATGACCCCCATGAGCTGGCGGGAGGTCTCCCGCTGCTGGGGCAGGGGCATCTGGTTGAGCCGTTCCAGGTGGACGTCGAGGATGCGCGCCGTGCCGTCGGCCCGTTCGACGTAGCGGCCGATCCAGAAGAGGGATTCAGCGATGCGGCTGAGCATGGGTGCTGCCTTCCCGTAGGTCGGTGGTGGTGGTGGTCATTGCTGCTGCTGCTCCGACTGCTTGTCCTGCCAGTTGGTCTCGATCGGCCAGACACTGGTGCGCTCGCGGATGGTCACGGCAGGGCGTTCCGGTGGCGCTGCGTCCCCCACCGGCGCGCGGACCTCCCCGTCGACCACCCACGTGTCCTTGGACCCTCCGCCCTGGCTGGAGTTCACGATCAGGGAACCCTCCTTCATGGCGACGCGGGTCAGGCCGCCGGGCAGCACCCAGACGTCCTCGCCGTCGTTCACGGCGAAGGGGCGCAGATCCACGTGGCGGGGGCTGAACTGCCCGCCGGACATCGTGGGCACGGTGGAGAGCTGCAGGACGGGCTGCGCGATCCAGCCACGCGGATCCTCGAGGATCTTCGCGCGGAGCGTCTCGAGCTCGGCCCTCGTGGCGTCCGGGCCGATGACGAGACCCTTCCCGCCGGAGCCGTCGACCGGCTTGACGACCAGCTCGTCGAGGCGGTCGAGGACCTCCTCGCGGGCCGGGGCGTCCTCGAGCCGGTAGGTGTCCACGTTGGCGATGATCGGATCCTCGCCCAGGTAGTACCGGATGAGGTCGGGCACGTAGGTGTACACGAGCTTGTCGTCGGCGACACCGTTGCCGACGGCGTTCGCGATGGTCACCATGCCCGCGCGCGCCGCGTTGACGATCCCCGGGCACCCGAGCACGGAGTCCGCGCGGAACTGCAGGGGGTCGAGGAACTCGTCGTCGATGCGCTTGTAGATGACGTCGACGCGCTGCTCCCCCGCGGTGGTGCGCATGTAGACGCGGTTGCCGCGGCAGATGAGGTCCCGGCCCTCGACGAGCTCCACGCCCATGAGGCCGGCGAGCAGCGTGTGCTCGAAGTACGCGGAGTTGAACACGCCGGGCGTCAGGACGACGACGGTGGGGTCCTCGACGCCGGGGGGTGCGGTCTTCCGCAGGGCCGCGAGCAGGCGGCGGGGGTACTCCTCGACGGGGCGGACGCGCTGCTGCCCGAACGCCTCGGGCAGGCCCTTGGCCATGGCGCGGCGGTTCTCGAGCACGTAGCTGACGCCGCTGGGCACGCGGACGTTGTCCTCGAGCACGCGGAAGGTGCCCTGCTGGTCGCGGACCACGTCGATCCCGGAGATGTGGACGCGGACCCCGCCGGCGGGCGCGAAGCCGGCGACCTCACGGTGGAAGTGAGCGCTGGACGTGATGAGCCGGCGCGGGATGACGCCGTCGGACACCACCGCCATCCTGTCGTAGACGTCGTCGAGGAACGCCTCGAGCGCCCTCACGCGCTGGGCGACACCGCGCTCGAGGACGTCCCAGTCGTCCCCGGCGATGACCCGCGGCACGATGTCGAGCGGGAAGGGGCGTTCCTCCCCGGCGAAGTCGAAGGTGACGCCCCGGTCCAGGAACGTGCGGGCCATCGAGTCGGCCCGCGCCGTGACGGCCGCGAGGTTGAGCTCGTCCAGCGCTGCGGCGACCTGGCCGTACTCGGTGCGGGGCAGCTGCCCGGCACCGAACATCTCGTCGAACGCGGGCGTCTTGCGGGCGGCGGCTGCATAGTCAGCGAAAAGCTCGGACATGGGACAACAGTGCCATGGATCACCCCTCCGTACACACGCGCACACACCGGTACACGCGCAGTTAATCCGCCGGAAACATCGCGTCCCGGGTGCGTGATTGAATGGCCGGATGGAGAACGAGAACCTGCGCCGCGACGAGGCGGCCGCCCGGTCCGCGCTGCTGCGGACCGAGAGCTACGCCGTCGAACTGGACCTCTCCGCGGCGCGCGACCCCGAGGCCGCCACCTACCGCACGGTGACCACGGTGGTCTTCTCCTGCCGGCAGCCGGGCAGCTCCACGTTCCTCGATTTCATCGGCGACGTCACCGCGCTGGAACTCAACGGGCAGGCGCTGGACCCCGCGGCGGCCGACGGCGCCCGGGTGGCGCTGCACGACCTCGCCGCACGCAACACGGTGAGGGTGGAGGGGCTGGCCCGCTACAGTTCGAGCGGCGAGGGGCTCCACCGCTTCGTGGATCCCGCGGACGGCGAGACCTACCTCTACACGCAGTTCGAGCCCGCCGACGCACGCCGCGTCTTCGCGTGCTTCGAGCAGCCCGACCTCAAGGCGTCCTTCTCCTTCAGCGTCCTCGCACCCGCCGACTGGACGGTCGCTTCGAACGGCGCCGAGCAGGCAGTGGAGGCCGTGGAAGCCGCCGGCGCCGAGGACGTGACCGCCGCCATCGCGCGCTGGACCTTCGCCCCGACCGAGCGCATCTCGACGTACATCACCACGGTGCTCGCCGGGCCGTACCACCGGGAGGCCGACGAGTGGACCGGCGCGCCCGGGACCTCCGCCGAGGGGCTCGTCGTGCCGCTCGCCCTCTACTGCCGCCGGTCCCTGGCGCCGTCGTTCGACGCCCCGGAGATCTTCGACACCACGCGCCGCGGCCTCGACTTCTTCCACGACCTCTTCGACTACCCCTACCCGTTCGGCAAGTACGACCAGGCGTTCGTGCCCGAGTACAACCTCGGGGCCATGGAGAACCCGGGACTCGTCACGTTCACGGAGAACTACGTGTTCCAGTCCGCCGCCACCGAGGCACAGCGTGAGGCACGCGCGAACACGATCATGCACGAGATGGCGCACATGTGGTTCGGGGACCTCGTGACGATGTCCTGGTGGGACGACCTGTGGCTCAAGGAATCCTTCGCCGACTACATGGGCGCCCTCGCAGTGGCGGAGGCCACCCGGTGGGAGACCTCGTGGGTGAGCTTCGCGAACCGCCGGAAGACCTGGGCGTACGTGCAGGACCAGCTCCCGACGACGCACCCGATCGTCGCCGACATCCCGGACCTCGAGGCCGCGAAGCAGAACTTCGACGGCATCACCTACGCGAAGGGCGCCTCGGTCCTGAAGCAGCTCGTGGCCTTCGTGGGCCGGGACGCCTTCACCTCCGCCGCGCGGCAGTACTTCCGGAGGCACGCGTACGGGAACACGACGCTCGCCGATCTCCTCGACGTCCTCGCGGACGCGACCGGCCAGGACCTCGCGGGCTGGTCCCGCGCCTGGCTGGAGACCTCGGGCGTCCCCTCGCTGCGCCCCGAGGTGACCGCCGAGGACGGCGTCCTCACCGGGGTGACCATCGTGCAGGACGCCGTCGACCCGGTGACCGGGCGGGACGAGCCCCGGCCGCACCGCATCCGGCTGGGCCTGTACTCGTTCGACGACGACGGGTGGCTGGTCCGCTCGGCGACCGAGGCCGTGACCGTCGAGGGCGGCCGCACCCCTGTGCCGGCCCTCGCCGGTGCCGCGCAGCCCGACCTGCTGCTGGTCAACGACGACGACCTGACCTACGCGAAGATCTCCTTCGACGAGCGGTCCCTCGCGACCCTCCTGGCGTCGATCGACCGGCTGCGCGACCCCCTCGCCCGCGCCACCTGCCTCACCGCCCTGTGGTCCTCGACCCGGGACGCGGGCATGCCCGCGGCGTCCTACCTCGACGCCGTGATGCTCGCGGCGCCGGCGGAGACCGGCGTCGGCGTGCTGCAGGTCCTGCTGGGCAACGCGCGGACCGCGGTGGAGCGCTTCGCCCCCGCGGAGGACCGGGCGGGGCTCCGCGGCCGCCTGGGCGACTTCCTCGCCGCCGGTCTCCGGGCCGCGGCGGCCGGATCGGACCTGCAGCTCGCGTGGGCCCGCGCCCTCGCGGACGCCGCCCGGTCCGCTCCGCGCGCGGCCGACGTCGCACGGTCCGTGCTCGACGGCGACGAGGTGATCGCCGGCCTTCGCCTGGACGCCGAGCTGCGCTGGTTCCTGCTCCAGGGGCTCGCCGCCCAGCAGCGGGTGCGCCCCGGGGAGCTGGAGGCACAGCGCAGCGAGGACCCGACCGCGTCGGGTCGCGTGGGCTTCACCCTGGCCTCGGCCGCCCTACCCGACGCCGCCATCAAGGAGGCCACCTGGGCGGAGGCCGTCCGGGGCGAGCGGCTGTCCAACGAACTGCTCGGCGCCGCGATCGAGGGCTTCATGATCGGTCCGCATGATCTCCTGGGCCGGTACGAGGAGCCCTACTTCGAGGCCGTGCGCGGGGTCTGGGCCACCCGCGGCATCGAGATGGCCAGCAGGATCGTCCGTGGCCTGTATCCGGGGCACCAGGATCTCGACGGCGCTCCCGACCGCCACCCCGTCGTCGTGCGGACCGACGCGTGGCTCGCCGAGCACGCGGACGCCCCCGCGGCGCTGCGCCGCATCATCGTCGAGGAGCGCGACCACCTGGTGCGGTCGCTGAGGGCCCAGGCTCAGGGCACCCGGTAGAGCCACTCGTCGGTGCCGAACTTGGTCTCGACGAGCTCTTCGGCCCGGCGGAGCTCGTCCTCGGACAGGGTGGTGTCCACGGCGCCGTAGCGCCGGCGGAAGGTGGACATCAGGACGTCGATGATCTCCTCGCGGGTCCGCCCGGTCTGGCGGCGCAGCGGGTCCACGCGCTTCTTCGCGCTCCGCGTCCCCTTGTCCGACATCTTCTCCTTGCCGATGCGCAGCACCTCGAGCATCTTGTCCGCGTCGATGTCGTAGCTCATGGTCACGTGGTGCAGCATGCCGCCGTTGGCGAGCCGCTTCTGCGCGGCACCGCCGATCTTCCCGAGCTCGGTGGCGATGTCGTTGAGGGGCTGGTACCAGGCCGAGATGCCCAGTTCCTGCAGGGCCTCCATGACCCACGCGTCGAGGAAGGGGTAGGAGTCGGCGAAGCTCATCCCGTCCACGAGGGACTGGGGCACGTAGAGGGAGTAGGTGATGGCGTTGCCGTGCTCCATGAACATCGCTCCCCCGCCGCTGATCCGCCGGACCACCGTGACGCCGTGACGCGCGGCGCCGTCGGGGTCCACCTCGTTGCGCATGGACTGGAAACTGCCGATCACCACGGAGGGCGACTGCCATTCCCAGAACCGCAGGACGGGGTTGCGGGCCCCCGTGCCGACGTCGTGCGTGAGGACCTCGTCCATCGCGACGTGCATCGCCGTGGACAGCGGGGTGGGCGGGATGATCTCCCACACGTGGTCGGCGAAGCCGGTGGCACGGCCCAGCGCACGACGGACGGCGGTGGCGATCGCTTCGGGCGAGAACCCGAACAGGACGGCGGAGGGGTCCAGGCGCGCCGTCACGGCCGCGGCGAGTTCCCCGGGGGCCGTGTCGGCGGGCAGCCCCTCGAGGGCCGCATTGATGTCGAGGAGGGCCTCGTCGGGTTCGAGGAAGAAGTCGCCGTTGACGGAGACGTCGGCGAGACGCCCATCGCGGACCGCGAGGTCCACCGCCGTGAGCTTGCCGCCGGGCGTCTTGAACTCACCGTGCAGGCGGGACGTGCCGCGTTCCTGGGTCATTGCTGGGCCTCCCCGTGCCGCCCGCCGTCGGGCGCATCGGTGTCGTGATGGGTGTCGTCCCCGGTGTGGTGCCGGGTGTCGTCAGGGTGTGGTCAGGAGCCGCATTAAGCGGGAGAAGCCACGCCGGGTGGGCGTGGCTTCTCCTCGGGAACAGGCTCGCGCCCTGTGCGGAGCTGGACTACTTCTTGGCGCCGAAGCCCTTGAAGCGGGCGTTGAAGCGCTCGACGCGACCGGCGGAGTCCATGATGCGCTGCTTGCCCGTGTAGAACGGGTGGGACTCCGAGGAGATCTCGACCTCGATGAGGGGGTAGGTGTTGCCGTCTTCCCACTCGATGGTCTTGGCGGAGCCGACCGTGGACTTGGTCAGGAACGCCTTGTCGGAGGCCAGGTCGCGGAACACGACGGACTGGTACTTGGGGTGGATATCAGACTTCACGGGACTACCTTCTCTGGTTGCCTGGATTTTGCCAGGCAGGGGGATGTAAAGGTTGGCGTCAGCGCCAGCTACCAATACTAGCCCAGGAGCCGCACCGCCGCTAAACCGCGGCGCCGCCCGGCGTATCCGCCGTGCTCTCGTACCGGCACTCCCAGAAGGCGACGGCGGCGGCCGCCGCGACGTTCAGGGAGTCCACGCCCCCGTGCATCGGGATGGTCAGGGCGACGTCGGCCTCGGCGAGGGCCGCGTCGGTGAGTCCGTCCCCCTCGGTCCCGAGCAGCAGGGCGAGCCGTTCGTGCCCGCGGGCGGGGAACGCCCCGAGCGCCACCGCGCCGGGTGTCAGGGCGAGGGCCGCGAGCGTGAACCCGGCGGCACGGACGGCGGCGAGGTCCTCGGGCCAGGAGGGGAGCCGCGCCCACGGCACCTGGAAGACACTGCCCATGCTGACGCGCACCGCGCGCCGGTAGAGCGGATCGGCGCTGCGGGGGCTGACCAGCACGGCATCGATCCCGAGCGCGGCGGCGGACCGGAACACGGCGCCGAGATTGGTGTGGTCCACCATGTCCTCGATGATCGCGACGCGCCGGGCGGACGCCAGGATCTCCTCCAGCGGCAGCGGTGCGGGACGGTGCATCGCGGCCAGGGCGCCGCGGTGGAGGTGGAACCCCGTGATGGCCTCGAGCACCGCCTCGGGCGCGACGAAGGCGGGCACAGACGGGAACCGCGCGAGGACGTCCTCGAGGTCCGGCAGCCATTTGGGTGCCAGGAGGAACGAGCGTGGTGCGTGGCCGGCGTCGACGGCGCGGCGCAGCACCTTCGAACTCTCCGCGATGTACAGGCCCTCCGCGGGCTCGCGGACCAGGCGCAGCTGCACGTCGGTCAGGTTCCGGTAGTCGGCGAGCCGCGGATCGTCGGCGTCGTGCAGCTCGACGAGCGCCATCAGCGCCCGGCCGGGTGCGCCGCGCGGGCGCGGGAGGCCGCCGTCACGCCCGGGCGACGGCGCTGTAGCGGCCGTTCTCCTCGGTGACCCTCAGGGCGACGTCGAACGCGGTCCCCAGGTTCTCCTCGGTCAGCACCTCGCCGATCGGTCCGGCGGAGACGACGGCGCCGTCGCGGAGCAGCAGCGCGTGCGTGAAGCCCGGCGGGACCTCCTCGAGGTGGTGCGTGACGAGCACCATGGCGGGCGCGTCCTCGTCGCGGGCGAACCCGCTGAGCCGCTGCACGAGATCCTCGCGGCCGGCGAGGTCGAGGCCCGCGGCGGGCTCGTCGAGGAGCAGCAGCTCCGGGTCGGCCATGAGGGCCCGGGCGATCTGCACGCGCTTGCGCTCCCCCTCGCTGAGGGAGCCGAAGCGGCGGTTCAGGAAGCGGGACACGCCCCAGGCGTCGAGCAGGCGGAAGGCCCGGCGCTCGTCGAGGCGCTCGTACTGTTCGCGCCAGCGCCCGGTCACGCCGTAGGAGGCGGTGACGACGACGTCGAGGACGGTCTCGTCCTCCGGCACCTGGGCTGCGAGGGCTGCCGAGGCGAGGCCGATCCGCGGGCGCAGCTCGAAGACGTCGACGGCGCCCATGACCTCGTCGAGGATCCCGACGACGCCGCGCGTGGGATGCAGGCGCGCTCCGGCGAGCTGGAGCAGCGTGGTCTTGCCCGCTCCGTTGGGGCCCATGACCACCCAGCGCTCGCCCTCCCGCACCTGCCAGTCGATGTCGTCGAGCAGGGTCTTGCCGCCCCTGACGAGGCTCACTCCCGCCAGTTCCAGAACGTTGCACATGGTCCTAGACACTAGGCTAAGGAACGGCCCCGTGGCGAAACCGCGGGGCCTTGCGGGCGGCGGCCGTGCCCGCCCCGGCCCTCCCCGCCCCGGTGCGCCGCGCGGGTACGCAACGACAGCGCGTCCACGGCATCGATCACGGCGCGGACAGGAGTGGTACATGCAGGACCAGGCCAGGGTGGTCGCCTACGCGAAGCACCTCGACGACGGGCACCGCGACGACCTGGCGGCGGCCCTCCGCGGGCTCGGTGCCGGCGTGCGCGATGCGTCCGCGGCGGCGTCCGCGACCTATGACGTCCTGACCCTCGACGTGGGCCTCCCCGACGGGGCATCCTCCCCGGTGCGCGCGGGCCTCGCCCGCTGGAGCGCCGAGAGCGGCATCGGCGCAGCCCTCGTCCCGGCTGCCGTGTACGCGCCCGGGCCGAAGCTCCTGATCATGGACGTCGACTCCACCCTCATCAGGCAGGAGGTCATCGAACTGCTCGCCGCGCACGCCGGTCGCGAGGCCGAGGTGGCGGCCGTGACGGAGGCGGCCATGCGCGGCGACCTCGACTTCGCGCAGTCCCTGCACCACCGCGTCCGCACCCTGGCCGGCCTGCCCACAGCGGTGATCGACGACGTCGTCGCGCGGATCGAACTGAGCGACGGCGCGGAGCAGCTGGTCGCGGCGTACCTCGACGCCGGCCACCGGGTGGGCGTCGTCTCGGGCGGCTTCGCCCAGGTCCTGGCACCCCTCGCCGACCGCCTCCGGCTCTCCTTCGCCCGGGCGAACGACCTGGAGATCGACGGCGGCGTGCTCACCGGCCGCGTGGCCGGCGCCGTCGTGGACCGCCGCGAGAAGGAGCGCGTCCTCCGCGCCGAGGCCGCGGGCTCGGGCGTGCCGCTGGAGGCGACGATCGCCGTGGGCGACGGCGCGAACGACCTCGACATGCTCGCGGCGGCCGGACTCGGTGTGGCCTTCAGGGCCAAACCCGCCGTCAGGGCCGCGTCCGACGCCGCGCTGGACCTGCCGGACCTCGACGTGGTGCGCTACTTCTCCGGCCTCTGACCCGCGTCCGGACGGAGCCCATGGAGCCCACGGAGCACGCCCGCGCCGCTGCGCCGGCGGATCCCCGTGGGCGCCGGCGGTTCAGCCCTTGGCCAGGAAGTCCTGGGCGCCGCCCACGTACTCGGTGTGCCCGGTGGGCACATCCGCGGTCGCCATGCGGACGATCTCGGCGGCGAACTCGGCGACCGAGTAGAGGCGCCCGGCCTCCTGGCGGCGGGCCTCGATGGCGCCCGGGGTCGCGCGGTCGAGCAGGGTCGCGGTGACGGTGCCCTCGATCATGTCGCCGGAGACGACGACGAGGGAGATGTCCTTCGCGTCGAGCTGCGGGATGAGGGCACGCAGCGCGTCCTCGCCGGCCCGCTTGCTGCGGGCCACCGGCTCGTAGGCGTCCATCGTCTCCACCTTCTCGATGAAGTGCGCCTGGTGGCTCGTGATGAAGACCACGCGGGACCCCGCGGGCATGACCTCGACGGCGGCGGTGAGCATGGCGACCTGCGCGTCCCGGTTGAGGCGGAGGGCATAGTCCTCCCCCATGGACGTCTCCATGCCGCCGGAGGCGTTGAGCACCAGCAGGTCGAGCCCGCCGAAGGTCGTCACCGCGGCGTCGACCAGCGCCGCCGGCCCCTCGGGCGTGGTGAGGTCCGCGCCGACGGCGACGGCCCTGCCGCCGGCCGCCTCGATGCCGGCCACCACCTTGTTCGCGCGCGGCGCCTTCTGCCGGTAGTTCACGACGACGGCCGCGCCCTGCCCGGCGAGCAGCTGCGCGACGTCGGCGCCGATGCCGCGGGACGATCCGGTGACGATCGCTGTGGTTCCCTCGAGGGTGGCCATGGTGCTCCTTCTGCTCAGAATCAGGTCTGGTGGTTGTGCTGGTGCCGGTTCGGGCGGGGCGTCAGTGGCCCATACCGAGGCCGCCGTCGACGGGGATGACCGCGCCGGAGATGTACGCGGCGGCGTCGCCCGCGAGCCAGGAGACGACGCCGGCCACCTCGTCCGGGGACGCGAAGCGGCCGGCCGGGATCGTGGCGAGGTAGCTCTTGCGGGTCTCCTCCGGGAGCTCCGCCGTCATGTCCGTGTCGATGAAGCCGGGGGCGACGACGTTCGCGGTGATCCCCCGGGAGCCCAGCTCCCGCGTGAGGGAACGCGCGATGCCGACGAGGCCGGCCTTCGAGGCCGAGTAGTTGATCTGGCCCGGGGCGCCGTACAGCCCCGTGACGCTTGAGATCAGGATCACACGGCCGCGGCGGAGGCGGATCATGCCTCGTGACGCGCGTTTGACCACCCGGAACGCGCCGGTGAGGTTGGTGTCGATGACGTCGGTGAAGTCGCTCTCGGTCATGCGCAGGAGCAGGACGTCCCGCGTGATGCCTGCGTTGGCGACGAGGACCTCGACCGGGCCGTGCTCGGCCTCGACCTGCGTGAAGGCCGCATCGATCTGCTCCTCGCTCGTCACGTCGGCCCTGACCCCGAGCATGCCCTCGGGCACCTCGCCGCTTCGGTACGTGATGGCAACCTTGTCGCCGTTGGCTACGAATACCTTTGCGATAGCAAGGCCGATACCCCGGTTGCCGCCCGTGATCAGGACGCTCCGACCGGTCGCCGTCGGTGTGCTGTCTGCACCAGGTGCCAAGGGGAAACTCCTCTGTCCGTGGGCCGGGCCCGGCCCACGCCCTTCCCGTCAAACTATCGAAGACGATCCTAGCGGCGCATCCCTCGACTTCGGGAACGGGGCCCGAAGTGAGACAATTGAGGGAGTCTTTATGGAGTGTGATGAGCAACAAATCGAAGCACAACACAGACGTCCACAGCATCTCCGACGCTCGTGTCGGTCACAGCGACGAGATGCGCACCCGCATGATCAGGTACACGGTGTCGATGAGCATCCGTCTCGTCTGCTTCGTCCTGGTCTTCGTGGTCCCTTACGTGTGGCTGCAGTGGGTCATGATCGCCGCAGCGGTGTTCCTGCCGTACTTCGCCGTGATCGTGGCCAACGGCGGCAGTGACACGAGCAACATCCGGCACAGCGACGCGCTGATCGACCGCGCCCCCGTCCGTGAGATCGAGGCCAAGGTCCTCGCCTCCGACCCGGACGACGGCGAGGCCGTGCTGACCGGCGAGATCATCGACGACGCGCAGCACCCTGCGCAGCACGGGTCCCACGCCGCCGACCGCGGCACGTCCGATGCGTGACGCCTCGCCGCAGCCCGGACCCGCACCTGCATCGACGGCCGGTCTCGCGCTGTTCGCCGCCCCCCGGCGCGAGCCGGGGGGCGATCCCGTGTGCTCGCGCAAGGGCTGCCGGAACGGTGCCGAGTGGCAGCTGCTCTGGAACAACCCGCGCATCCACACGCCCGAGCGGCGCAAGGCGTGGGCGTCGTGCCCGGACCACGTGGCATGGTTCGAGGAGTATCTGCGGGACCGCGGCCTCTGGAAGCAGACCCTCCCCCTGACCGCCGATCGACCGATGGAGAGCCGCTAGGTGTACCGCTTCCTCTTCTCCGCGCGCTGGCTCGGCTGGCTCGCCATGGTGGCCGTGATCGCCGCGGGCTGCGTGGGCCTCGGCCGCTGGCAGCTCGACCGCCGCGAAGAGGTGGTGCAGAACATCCAGCGCATCGAGGCGAACTACGACGCCGCACCCGTGCGCTACGTGCCCGGGGCGAACGGCTTCGACAGCTACGACCCGAGCCGTGAGTGGACGCCGGTCACCTTCACCGGGACCTACGACGTGGGGAACCAGGTGGTGGTCCGCAACCGCCCGCTGAACGGGCAGCCGGGCTACGAGGTCCTGACACCGCTGAGGCTCGACGACGGCACGGCGGTCATCATCGACCGCGGCTGGCTGCCCATCGGCAACGCCGAGGCCGGACGCCCGGACACCATCCCAGCCCCGCCGGCCGGCCGGGTCGAGGTCACGGCCAGGACGAAGCCGGGCGAGCCCGCCGTCAACCGCGGCGCTCCCGAGGGCCAGGTGGCCTCCATCGACCTGGCCGCCCTCGCCGGGACACTCGACTACCCGGTGCAGGACGCCGCGTACGGCCTCCTCGCCCTGGAGCGGCCGGCGGCAGCCGAGACGCCCGTCGCCGCCCCGAAACCCTCGATCGACGAGGGCCCGCACCTCTCCTACTCCCTGCAGTGGTTCGCGTTCGGTGTGCTGGCGTTCGTGGGACTCGGGTATGCCGCGCGCCTGCAGCGCAGGAGCGATGCCGAACGGGACGGCACGGCTCCCGACCGCCCGGTCCGCCAGCGCCGTCGACCCTCCTCCGAGGAGGAGGAGGACGCCATCCTCGACTCGCAGGGGATCCGCTGACCGCACGTACCCCTCACGGGGTGCCTCCCGTCCAGCCCAGCGCGTGGCGGTGGTCGGCGGGCAGCGACGCGACCACCAGGTCGTAGGAGTCCTCGATCAGGTCGCGCACCGTTGCGGCCGGAAGATCGCCGTCGAGGCGCACCCCGTTCCAGTGCCGCTTGTTCAGGTGCCACGCGCCCGTGATCTCGGGATGGGCGGCGCGCAGCTGCTGGGCCAGCGCCGGGTCGCACTTGAGCGATACCGAGGGAGGGTCTGCGTCCACCGGAACGAGGGCGAAGATCTTGCCGGGAACGCCGGAGCCCGCCCACCGGTCCGCCCGGACCCGGAACACCGCGATGTCCGGACCGAAGGGGTAGTCCTCGTAGGAGCCCCGGAAGGACAGGCACGAGGTCCGCAGCCAGTCGAAGTCCACCCCATCACCCTAGCGCCCGCCGACGCAGCCCAGGAGGGCATCCGGCCGGCATGGTAGCACCGGTCATGCCAGTAATCCGCCGCGTCCCTGCGGGTAGCAGACCGGGGGTTTCAGGTGGTACTTGCAAGTGTTCCCGGTCCGAGTCGAGTGGAATTCACTCGTGTGCATGCCAGGGGCGCTTCGTAGAGTTTTCGCGACGGGCAATGAATTCGTCGCACGTCGTCGATGGTTTACGGCTCCGAACAGGAATTCCGATTGTTTGTCGGTCCTCTCCCGAACCAGCGACGGAACCGCAGCTCACAAAAGGACGAAGTTATGACTGGAAATCTGGTTGCTGGTCCGCAGTTATCCAACAGGCACGGCGCTCCAAAATTGCTCGAATCCTCCACGCTTTTCGAGCCCACTCTCGACCAACAGGAACAGGCCTTCGAATTCGACGTCGCAGTCGTCGGCATGGGCTACGTCGGACTGCCGACCGCCCTGGCGTTCACCGCCGCCGGCGTGCGGGTGCTCGGCGTGGATGCGAGCGCGACGCGCCTCGACATCATCCGGAGCGGCCGGGCGGACCTCGTGACCTCGGACAGGGAGCGCCTCACCCGGGCCCTGGCCGATCCGTACTTCGAGCTCACCTCCGATTCGGCACGCCTCTCCCAGGCGGCGGCGGTCATCATCTGCGTCCCCACCCCGGTGGATGCCTACCTGGTCCCCGACCTGGACATCCTCAGCAGGGCCTGCCAGACCGTCGTGGACCAGGCCGTGAGCGGCCAGCTGCTGCTGCTGACCTCCACGACCTACGTCGGCTGCACGCGGGACCTGCTCGCCACGCCCCTGGCCCGCCGCGGACTGATCCCGGGCAGCAATATCCACCTCGCCTTCAGCCCTGAACGCATCAATCCCGGGGCGGACAATTTCGCGCACGAGGACGTGCCGCGCGTGGTCGGCGGAATTACCAAGAGTTGCACGACGGCGGCGGTATCCCTCATCGGCACCTATACCCGTTCGATCCACGTCGTGAGTTCCGCGGATGCCGCGGAGATGACGAAACTCGTCGAGAACACCTTCCGCGCCGTGAATATCGGCCTCGCGAATGAATTCGCCGATATGTCGCATTCCCTCGGTCTCGATGTCATGGAGGTCATCGGCGCCGCGGCGACGAAGCCCTACGGTTTCATGGCCTTCACGCCCGGTCCGGGCGTGGGTGGCCACTGCATCCCGTGCGACCCCCACTACCTGCTGTGGCAGATGCGCAAGCTCCGGCTGTCCACGCCGGTCATCGAACAGGCGATGAACGCGATCGCCGCCCGCCCGGGCAAGGTGGTGGACCGGGTCCGGAAGATCCTCTCGGACCGGGACATGGGCCTGCATTCGGCCCGGATCATGGTGGTCGGTGTCGCGTACAAGCCCGACGTGGAGGACCTCCGGGAGTCGCCGGCGCTCGAGATCCTCGCGAGCCTCATCGAGGAGGGCGCCGTGGTGGCGTACCACGACCACCTGATCCCCTCCGTCCGCCTCGGCGACGGGAGCGTGCTCGACCACGACGAGGACCCGGGGTCCTTCGAACCCGATCTGATCCTGCTGCACACCGCGCACAGCACGGCGGACGTCACCTGGATCTCCCCCGAGGTCCCGGTCCTGGATTCCACGTTCCGCCTCCCCCTCGGGTCGAACATCTTCCACCTCTAGACGCATCAGACTCCAACCGAATCAGCTGGGAGAACAAGCATGAGAACTGTCATCACGGGCGGCGCCGGCTTCATCGGCAGCCATCTCACGGAATATCTGCTGGAAGCCGGCGACACCGTCACGGTGCTCGACGACCTGTCCACGGGCTCGCTCGAGAACCTCAAGGACGTGCGGGACAATCCTGCCTTCACCTTCCATGAGGGCAGCATCCTGGACCGGGACGCCGTCCGCGAGGTCATCGACGGATCCGACCGGGTCTTCCACCTGGCGGCGGCGGTCGGGGTGCACCTGATCGTGGACCACCCGCTCGAGAGCCTCCGCACCAACATCCACGGCACGGAAGTCGTCCTCGACGCCTGCCGGGACGCGGGCGTGGACCTGCTGCTGGCCTCCACGAGCGAGATCTACGGCAAGAACACCGCGGACCGCCTGTCCGAGGACTCCGACCGCATCCTGGGCTCCCCGCTCAAGTCGCGGTGGACGTACGCGGCGGCGAAGGGGATCGACGAGGCCTTCGCCCACGCCTACTGGCGCGAGTACGGCCTGCAGGTGTCCATCGTGCGGCTGTTCAACACCGTGGGGCCCCGACAGACCGGCCGCTACGGCATGGTGGTGCCGAACCTCGTGGGACAGGCCCTCCGGGGCGAGCCGCTCACCGTGTTCGGCGACGGCCGGCAGACCCGGTGCTTCTCCTACGTGGGGGACGTGATCCCCGCGATGGTGCGCATCGCCGAGGAGCCGGCCACCCGCGGGCTCGCCGTGAACCTGGGCGGCCTGCAGGAGATCTCCATCCTCGACCTGGCCGAGCGCGCCATCAAGCTGCTCGGCAGCAGCAGCGTCGTCAGCCTCGTCCCCTACGAGGAGGCCTACGGCGCCGGGTACGAGGACATGCGGCGCAGGGTGCCCGACAACTCGCTCGCCGGGCGCCTCGTGCGGTTCCAGCCGACCACGACCGTGGACACGATCATCCTCAAGGTGGCCAAGGCGATGCTCTCCACCTCGTCGGGTGAGGTGCCCGCCGGAGCCTCTAGGTGAAGCGAACCCGCCGCCGGAGGGTCGGAACGATCCTCCGGCGGCGGGTGGTACCTGGCCCGGGCGACCGGGCCGCCAGGTACTCCGCGGATCGTCCCGGCATGATGGCAGCGTTCCTCCTGGTCGTCCTCCTGCTCGGCGCGTCGGTCGGTGGACCCGCCCGGGCTTCCTCCGCCGTGACCACAGTGACCACGGTGACCACGGTGACCGCCGAGTCCCCCGCGGACGGTGCCCCGGCGACCGTGGTGAGCCTCACCTTCGACGACGGCAACGACGACCAGTTCGAGGCCGCCCGGATCCTGGACCGCTACGGGCTGAAGGGCACATTCTTCGTGTCCTCGGGACTCATCGCCGAGGAGCCCGGAGCAGCGGATGCGCCACCCACCAAGATGACCCTCGCCCAACTCCGGGCACTGCAGGCCGGCGGTCACGAGATCGGCGGCCACACCGTCACCCACGCCGACCTGGCGGAGATGGCTGCCGAGGAGGCGCGACGTCAAGTGTGCAACGACAGGACCCGACTGGTAGATCTCGGACTGGCCGCCACCAACTTCGCCTACCCCTACGGCGAAGCGAGCCTCGACCTGGAGCGGATCGTCGAAGGCTGCGGGTACAACAGCGCCCGCGGGCTCGGTGACATCCGCAGCCCGGACGTGCCCAGGGTGACCAACACGTGCGAGAAGTGTCCCGTCGCCGAGACCACCCCGCCCCCCGACCCGTTCAGGACCCGGGCGCCGAACCAGGTGGAGAACACCTGGGCCCTGGCCGACCTGCAGAAGGCCGTGACCGACGCAGAGACCACCGGAGGGTGGCTGCAATTGACGTTCCATCATGTCGACGACACCGACAGCACCCTGTCCGTCCCACCGACCGTGTTCGAGGCCTTCGCGGCGTGGCTCGCCGCCCGTGCCCCCCTCGGGACCGGCGTCAGGACCGTGCAGGAGGTGATCGGAGGGCCCGAGCGGCCCACCCTGGACTATGCGCCGGAGCCGCGCTCCGGGAACCTGCTGATCAACCCCGGCCTGGAGACACCGAGCCACACCAGTGCCCTGCCGGCCTGCTGGCAGGGCGTCGGCTGGGGGGAGAACCGGCCCTCGTTCACCGTGGTGGACGACGCCCGCACGGGTGATGCCGCCGGCCGCCTGGAGCTCACGGAGTACACGGAGGGTGACGCCAAGCTCGTCCCGACCCTGGACCTCGGCACCTGCTCCCCGCCCGTGGAGGCGGGCAGGGCCTACGACCTCGGTGCCTGGTACAGGTCCACGGGCGAGACGCAGTTCGAGATCTACATCCGGGACACGGACGGTGCCTGGACGCACTGGACCTCGAGCCCCCCGTACCTCCCCGCCGAGGACTGGGTCCACGCGACGTTCACCACGCCCCCCGTCCCCGAGGGCGTCGACGGGCTGAGCTTCGGCCTGAACCTCCGGGAGGCCGGGACGCTCGTCACCGACGACTACAGCCAGGAGGTCGACATCACCTGGGACGAGTTCGTGGCACGCACCGTCGGCGCCACCTGGGGCCAGGTGTGCCGCATCTTCACCGCACCTGCCGACGACCTCGTGTCCCTGCACCACCTCGGCTCCCTCCAGAACCTGGCGTCCCCGTGGTGACCGGGCGGACAGGGGCGGAGGCCCCGGTGTACGACGCGGGCCACCGGTCGGCGGCACGCGGCCCCTCCCGGGACACGACAGGAAAGGACCCAGCAGTGGCAGTCCGCACCCGATCACCCAGGCGCACCGTCCTGCTGGCGGCAGCGGCCGTCGCGGTGCTGGTCGCCGGAACCCTGGCGGTCGTCGTCTCCCAGGGCCAGGACAAGTACCCCTGGCACACGGACATCGTCTCCACCACCTTCTGGGTCGGCGAGATCCACGACCCGAACGCCGAGGACGGCAGCCAGGAGTACTCCACGTACGACTCGCGGTGGATGGAGAGCTACGGGGGATGCGACGGGATCCGGACGGCCGACGGCTGCAGCACCGAACCCCGCGTCGCCGGGAACGGGTACTTCCCCAGCAGCATGACGCCCCTCGAGAACCCGTTCTACCTGGACCTGCCGTTCGACGACCTCAACAACCCGGAGGCCTTCGCCGAGCGCGGCACGGTCATCCCCTGGGCCGCCGAGGAGGCCGCGGACAACCCCGCGCTCCTGACGAGCGACCAGCACAGCTTCATGAAGAACCGCTGGGTGAAGCTGCGCAAGGGCGACGCCGTCTGCTACGGGCAGATCCAGGACGCCGGGCCGGCACGGTACGACGACAGCGCCTACGTGTTCGGGGAGGACGACCGGCGGCCCGCGAGCACCGAGTACAACGGAGCCGGCATGGACGTGTCCCCCGCCCTCAACGGCTGCCTGGGCTTCAGCAACCTCGACGGCCAGGACGACCGCGTCGACTGGCAGTTCGTCGACGAGGAGGACGTCCCCGACGGACCCTGGCGGCGGATCATCACCACCAGCCAGGTCCAGTGAGGAGAGCGCGCGATGCCCATCTTCGGCCCCCCGAGCAATGACGGAGAATCATGGACCTGACCTACCTGCTGCTGGTGCTGCTGGTGATCGGCCTCAGCACGACGTTCTGGACCCTCATCGGTGCGGGTCGCAGCCTCGGCGAGGTGTACCGGCGCGCGATCTCCCCGCGCTCCGACGGGCCCCCGCCGGGCACTCCCGGCGTGGCAGACGTGGCGGTCCTCATCGCCGCCCACAACGAGGCGGCGTCGATCGCGGACTCGCTCCGGGCGGCGTCGGCGCTGGTGGCGCCGCAGAACATCCACGTGGTGTCCGACAAGTCGACCGATGCCACGGTCACGATCGCCCAGGAGCTGGGCGTCAACGTCCTGGACCTGCAGGTCAACCGCGGGAAGGCGGGCGCCCTCGCAGAGGGGATCCGCTACTTCGAACTGTGCGACCGGTTCGAGGTGGTCCTCATCCTGGACGCGGACACGCGCCCCACCACCGACTACCTGACCACGGGTCTGCCGCTGTTCGCCGACCCCGGCGTGGTCGCCGTCGCCGGGCGCGCCAAGTCGATCGTCGGGACGGGCCGCCGTCCCCTGCTCGGCCGCTTCCTCGTGGCGTACCGGGACCGGCTCTACCTGGTGGTCCAGCTGCTGCTGAAGTACGGGCAGGCGGCCAAGGGTGCGAATGTCGTCAACATCGTGCCGGGGTTCGCGAGCATGTACCGCACGTCGGTGCTCAGGCACATCGACGTCCAGGGCCGGGGGCTCGTCATCGAGGACTTCAACATGACCTTCGACGTGCATGCCCGGAAACTCGGGCGCATCGCCTTCCACCCCGCGGCCGCCGTCGCGTACACGGAGGACCCGGACAACCTCGGGGACTACATGCGCCAGATCCGGCGCTGGAACCTCGGGTTCTGGCAGACCGTCCGGCGGCACCGGTTCCGCTTCACGAAGTTCTGGGTCAACCTGTGGATCCACATCGTCGAGCTCGTGGTCAGCGGGATCCTGCTGCTGACCGTCCTGCCCCTGCTGGCCCTGTCGCTGATCTTCGACGCGCTGCCGGCCGAGCTGCAGCAGCTCCCGATGCCGCTGGACTGGATCGTGAACGCCCTGCCCCTCGAAGCCGTGCTCATCGGTGTGCTCCTGCCCGACTTCCTGCTGTCGGTCCTGGCGGCCGCGGTGCTGAAGCGGCCCGTCTACCTGGTCTTCGGGCTGCTGTTCCCCCTCGTGCGCATGCTCGATGCGGCGATCTGCCTGAGCCAGATCCCGAAGGCGTTCGTGCCCGCGGGATCGACCGGGATCTGGACGAGCCCGCGACGACGGGCCGCCGTGGGACACGCGCCGATGCGCACGGTACCGGCCCTCGAATCCCGCCGCGTCGACGCGGCCTGACCGTCCCCTCTCCTGCCGGGGACGGTCCGGCCGGGTAGAACGGTCTGGCCGGCGAGAACGGCTAGGCCAGGGTGACGAGTTCCAGGTAGTCCTGGTTCCAGAGGTCCTCGACGCCGTCGGGGAGCAGGACGACGCGCTCGGGGTCGAGGGCGTCGACCGCTCCCTCGTCGTGGCTGACCATCACCACGGCGCCGCTGTAGTTCTTGAGCGCCCCGAGGATCTCGGCGCGGCTGGCGGGGTCCAGGTTGTTCGTCGGCTCGTCGAGGAGCAGCACGTTCGCCGAGGACGCGACGATGGTGGCGAGGGCGAGCCGGGTCTTCTCGCCGCCGGAGAGCACGCCGGCGGGCTTGTCGACGTCGTCGCCGGAGAACAGGAACGACCCGAGGATGCCGCGCACCTCGGCGTCCTGCATGTCCGGAGCCGAGGACTTCATGTTCTCGAGGACGGTCCGCTGGGTGTCGAGGGTCTCGTGCTCCTGTGCGTAGTAGCCGACCTTCAGGCCGTGCCCGGCGATGACCTGCCCGGTGTCGGGCTTGTCCACTCCGGCGAGCATGCGCAGCAGGGTCGTCTTCCCCGCGCCGTTGAGCCCGAGGATCACCACCTTCGAGCCGCGGTCGATCGCCAGGTCCACGTCGGTGAAGATCTCGAGCGAACCGTAGGACTTGCTGAGGCCCTCCGCCGTCATGGGGGTCTTGCCGCACGGCGACGGTTCGGGGAAGCGCAGGGCCGCGACACGGTCCGAGGCGCGGACGGCGTCGAGTCCGCCCAGCAGCCGCTCGGCACGCTTGGCCATGTTCTGGGCGGCGACGGCCTTGGATGCCTTCGCCCGCATCTTGTTCGCCTGGTCCATGAGGACCTGCGCCTTCTTCTCCGCGTTGGCGCGCTCGCGCTTCCGGGCGCGCTCGTCGGTCTCGCGCTGGAGCTGGTAGCGCTTCCAGCCCATGTTGTAGATGTCGATCGTCCCGCGGTTGGCGTCGAGCTGGAACACCTTGTTGACGGTGGCCTCGAGGAGTTCGACGTCGTGGCTGATGACGATCAGCCCGCCCTGGTGGTTCTTTAGGAAGTCGCGGAGCCAGGCGATGGAATCGGCGTCGAGGTGGTTCGTGGGCTCGTCGAGGAGCATCGTCTCCGCTCCGGAGAACAGGATGCGGGCCAGCTCGACGCGGCGGCGCTGGCCGCCGGAGAGGGTCTTCAGGGGCTGGTTGAGGATGCGCTCGGGCAGCGAGAGGTTGGAAGAGATGGACGCCGCCTCGGCCTCCGCCGCGTAGCCGCCGCCGGCGAGGAAGGCGGCCTCGATGCGGTCGTAGCGTGCCATGGCCTTGTTGCGCACGGAGGTCTTCTCGCTCGCCATGTCCTCCTGCGCCTGGCGCAGTTCGCTGACCACGGCGTCGAGGTTGCGGGCCGAGAGGATGCGGTCCCGGGCGAGCTGCTCCATGTTCGGCGTCCGGGGGTCCTGGGGCAGGTACCCGATCTCGCCCGAGCGGGTCACCGTGCCGCCGGCAGGCAGCGACTCGCCCGCCAGCACCTTCGTGAGCGTCGTCTTGCCGGCGCCGTTGCGCCCCACGAGCCCGATCTTGTCTCCCCTGTCCACACGGAAGGAGACCTCGTCCATGAGCAGGCGGGCTCCGGCCCGGAGCTCCAGGTTCGATACGCTAATCACGGGTGGGCCTTTCGATGGTGCCGGAGACGGCGTTTGTTGTAGGAATCCCACAAGGGAGTCCCGGATGACCGGCGCTAGTCTCGGTACAGAAGCAGGTGCGGCTGGAGGAAACCGACATATCACCGGAGTGGCCGGTGCGACTCCGGCCCGCTGAAGGAGGATGTCCCATGCAGCCAGCCGGAACAGCCGATGCAGGACCGGCCCGCAGCCGCCGGCCGTCGTCCCGCCGGAGGTGGGATACCACCGATCTCTCGCTGGTCGCGGTCTTCGCCGCCCTCATTGCCGCCCTTGCAATCCTACCCGGAATCCCGGTGGGCCCGCTCGGGGTGCCCATCACACTCCAGACGCTCGGGGTGATGCTCGCCGGGGTGGTCCTCGGGCCGGGGCGCGGCACGGCCGCCGTCCTGCTCTACCTCGTCGCCGGGCTGATCGGCCTGCCGGTGTTCAGCGGCTTCAGCGGCGGCTTCGGCGTCCTCGCCGGGCCGTCGGCCGGGTATCTCCTGGCATTCCCGCTGGCCGCCCTCGTCGCCGGCTCGCTGGCCGCGCTCGTGCTGCGCAGGGCCGAGCGCTTCCGCACCGTCCTGCTGTTCCTCGCCTGCCTCGCCGCGAGCCTCGCGACCGTCCATCCGCTCGGCATCGCGGGACTCGTCGTGAACGCCGGGCTGCCGCTGCGGGACGCGATCATCGTCGACGCCGCCTACCTCCCCGGGGACGTCCTCAAGAACCTGCTGGCCGCGGTGCTCGCCGTGTCCGTCCACCGGGCGTTCCCGCGCCTGCTCGGCGGGCGGCGCTCGGGCGCGTGATCGAGTTCCGGGGCGCGGGCGTCCGCGCCGACGGCGGACGGACACTCCTCCACCCGCTCAGCCTGACCCTGACCGAGGACCGGATCTCGGTGATCGGCGCCAACGGTTCCGGCAAGTCCACACTCCTCCGCCTCGTCAACGGCCTCCTCGTCCCGTCCGAGGGGTCCGTGGCCGTGCTCGGCCGGGACACCCGGTCCGAGGGGCACGCCGTCCGGCGCAGTGTCGGCTTCGTGTTCACCGACCCGCTCTCGCAGCTCGTCCTGCCCACGGGGCGCGAGGACGTGGAGCTGTCCCTGCGGTCCCGGAGGCTGCCGGCGGCGGAGCGGCGGCGGCAGGGTGAGGCCGTGCTGCGCCGCTTCGGGGTGGAGCACCTGGCCGACCGCAGCATCTACGACCTCTCGGGCGGGGAACGACAGATCCTCGCCCTCGCCGTGGTCCTCGCCGTGGAGCCGCGCATCCTCGTGGCTGACGAGCCCACCACCCTGCTGGACCTCCGCAACGACGCCCGGGTCCGGTCGCTCATCGCGGGCCTCGACCAGCAGGTGGTGTTCACCACACACAATCTCGACTTCGCCCTCGAGAGCGACCGGACGCTCGTGGTCGACGACGGCAGGATCGTCTTCGACGGTGCGCCGGCCGAGGCCGTTGCCCGCTACCGCGCGGCCGCTGCAGCATCCGTGCCCGCGTCGGGGACGGACACGACGTGAGGGGCTACGGCAGCACGCTCGGGCTGTACCGGCCCGGCTCGGGCTTCCTCTACCGGGTGCCGCTGTGGCCGAAGGCGGTCGTGTCCCTCGCGTGCGCCGTCGTGGTGATCGCGTGGCGCTCACCCGGTACGAGCGCCGTCGCCCTCGTGCTCACACTCGGCGCCCTGACCCTGGGCGCACGTCTCTCCCCCGCCCGCGTCCTCCGGATGCTCCTGCCGGCGTTCCCCGTGCTGGGGATCCTCGCCGTGTACCAGGGCGTGACCCAGGGCTGGCTGCAGGCGGTGGCCGTGGTGGGCGGTATCGCGGCGTGCCTGCTCGCGGCGCGGGCCGTGACCCTGACGACGCCCCTGCAGGACCTGCTCGACGGTGTGGCGCGGCTCGCGCGGCCCTTCCGGGCGGTGGGTGCCGACCCGGAGCGGTTCGCCCTCGCGCTGTCGATCATGCTGCGCAGCATCCCGTATCTCGCGGGGCTGTTCGTCGACGTCCGCGATGCGGCGCGCGCGCGGGGGCTGGAGCGCGATCCGCGCGTCGCGGTGACGCCGCTGGTGGTCGGCGCCGTGGCGTACGCGCACCGTACGGGCGAGGCCCTCGCGGCGCGGGGTCTGGGCGACGAGGGACAGGACGACGGGCAGGACGACGGGCAGGACGACGGGCATCACGCGGGAGGCGGGAGCCGGCGCTGACCCCTGCGCCGGCCAGCCGCCGGCCGCCGGCCACTGGTCCCAGGGACGACGGAAGGGCGGTCCCGGCGTGTGCCGGGACCGCCCTTCGACCGTCGGTGCCGGTCCTGGTGGTGCTGGTGGTGCTGGTGCTCAGATGTTGAAGCCGAGGGCCCGCATCTGGTCGCGGCCGTCCTCGGTGATCCGCTCGGGACCCCACGGCGGCATCCACACCCAGTTCAGCCGCCACTCGTCGACGACACCGTCCAGAGCCTGGCCCACCTGCTCCTCGAGCACGTCGGTCAGCGGGCAGGCGGCGGTGGTGAGGGTCATGTCGATCAGGAGGGCGCCGTCCTCCGCGTAGTTCAGGCCGTACAGGAGGCCGAGGTCGACGATGTTCACGCCGAGCTCCGGGTCGATCACGTCCCGCAGCGCCTCCTCGATGTCATCCAGCGCGGTGGGCGCCTGCTGCACATCACTCATGCGACTCTTCCTTTCAAGCGATGGTCGAACCATCGTCGGGCTGTCGGCGCGCGTCCGCGCCGGAGAACGTGGTCCTAGGCCTCGACCGCGGACTGCGCCGTGAACCGATCGTAGCCCTCTTCCTCGAGCCGGTCCGCGAGTTCCGGTCCGCCCTCCTCGGCGATGCGTCCGGCGACGAACACGTGGACGAAGTCCGGCTTGATGTAGCGCAGAATCCGCGTGTAGTGGGTAATGAGCAGCGTGCCCATCTCGCCCTTCGAGTGCTCGCGGTTGACTCCCTCGGAGACGACCTTGAGGGCGTCGACGTCGAGGCCGGAATCGGTCTCGTCGAGGATCGCGAACTTGGGGCGGAAGAGCTCGAGCTGGAGGATCTCCACCCGCTTCTTCTCGCCGCCGGAGAAGCCCTCGTTGACGTTGCGCTGGGCGAAGTCCGCGTCGATGCGCAGCTGCGCCATGGCGGTCTTCACGTCCTTGGTCCAGTGGCGCAGGCTCGGGGCCTCGCCGTCGAGCGCGGTCTTCGCGGTGCGCAGGAAGTTGGTCATGGTCACGCCGGGCACCTCGACGGGGTACTGCATGGCGAGGAAGAGCCCGGCGCGGGCCCGCTCGTCGACGCTCATGGACAGGACGTCCTCGCCGTCGAGCGTGATGGAACCGCTGTCCACCTTGTAGCGTGGGTGCCCGGCGATGGTCGACGCGAGGGTCGACTTCCCGGAGCCGTTCGGGCCCATGATGGCGTGGGTCTCGCCGGTGTTGATGGTCAGCGTGACCCCCCGGAGGATGGGGATGTTGCCCTGCTCGGTGTCGATGCTGACGTGCAGGTCCTTGATTTCAAGTGTGCTCATGGTGTTCTTTCTTCGTCGCCTGCTGTGCAGGGAGGGGGACGGGAGGGGCGGCGGCTAGCCGAGCTGCGGGGCGGGTGCTCCGTTGGTGACCGTCGCGACGTCCACGTACACGTCGCCGTCGTGGATCTCGAGGGCGAACACCGGCACGGGCTCGTAGGCCGGGAGCTGCAGCGGGGCGCCGCTGCGCAGGTCGAACTGGGAGCCGTGGCCCCAGCATTCGATGGCGCACCCCTCGACGTCGCCCTCGGAGAGGGAGATGTCCGCGTGGGAGCACGTGTCGCCCAGCGCGTGGATCTCGCCGTCGGAGTCGCGGACGACGACCACGGGGTAGTCGTCGATCAGGACGCGCAGCGCCTGCTTGACCTGGATGTCGTCGACACTGCAGATCAGCTCGCCGCGGGGCGCGTCGGCCATCAGAGGTTTCCTGCCGCGAGCTCGCGCTCCACCGACGCGGAGAGGCGCTCCTCGAGGGCGGGGACCTTGATCTGCTGGATGACCTCGGTGAGGAAGCCGCGGACCACGAGGCGGCGTGCGGCCTTCTCGGGGATGCCGCGGGCCATGAGGTAGAACAGGTGCTCGTCGTCGAAGCGGCCGGTGGCGCTGGCGTGGCCGGCACCCTCGATGAGGCCCGTCTCGATCTCGAGGTTCGGCACGGAGTCCGAGCGCGCGCCGTCCGTGAGGATCAGGTTGCGGTTCGTCTCGTACGTGTCGGTGCCCTCGGCCGCCTTGCGGATCAGCACGTCGCCCACCCACACGGTGTGTGCGTCGGCGCCCTGCAGGGCGCCCTTGTAGGTGACGCGCGACTTGCAGTTGGGGACGGCGTGGTCCACGAGGAGGCGCTGCTCGAGGTGCTGGCCGGCGTCGGCGAAGTACAGCCCGTACATCTCGACCTCCGCGCCGGTCGCGGTGAAGATCGACGACGGCGTGAGCCGCACGAGGTCGCCGCCGAGGCTGACGACCACGTGCTTGTAGCGGGCGTCGCGGCCCACCCTGGCCTGCTGAGAGGACACGTGGACGGCGTCGTCGTCCCACTCCTGGACGCTGACGACGGTCAGCTCCGCGCCGTCGCCGACCATGATCTCGACGTTCTGGGCGAGCGTGGCCGACCCGGAGTGGTCCAGGACGACGACAGCTTTGGAGAAGGCCTCGGCGTGGATGAGGATGTGCTGCGCCGCAGCGTCGGTGGCCGATCCGGTGACACCGACCATGACCTCGCCGTCGGCCACCGTCTCCTTCGGGATGGTGATCACGGTCGCGTGCGAGAACGCGTTCCACGCTGCGGCGGAGACGCGGTCCTCGGGCGTCGCGGCGGAGCCGAGGCGGGCATCGGTGCGCTCCACCGTCTCGACGGTGACGTTCCCGGCGCCGGTGACCTCGACGGCGGGGGCCGGTCCGGTCAGGGCGTCGGTGTGCAGCCCGCGAAGGCGCTTGAGCGGCGTGAAGCGCCAGTCCTCCTCGAGCCCGGTGAGCGTCGGGAAGTCGGCGAGGTCGAAGGACCTGCGCCGCTCCCCGCGCGACGCCTCGGGCACCACGGGGGCGTTGCCGTGGCTGTGCTTCTTGAGGCCGAACTGCTCCGAGCCCGTATTGCCGGCGGAGAGGCTCTCGCCTTCCTCCGTCAACCCGTCGATGGCGGCCGCGGCGCCCGAGGGGGCGCCCAGGCGGGCCTTCTCGTCGAGGTCGCCGAGATCGGTGACCTCGCCCTCGGGGTCGGTCGTGGGTGCTATGTCCGTGTGGGTGGTCTCAGCCATTACTAGCCTACGGCCCCTTCCATCTGCAGTTCGATGAGCCGGTTCAGCTCGAGCGCGTACTCCATGGGCAGCTCGCGGGCGATGGGCTCGATGAACCCGCGCACGATCATGGCCATGGCCTCGTCCTCGGGGAGTCCGCGGGACATGAGGTAGAACAGCTGCTCCTCGCTGACGCGCGACACGGTGGCCTCGTGGCCCATGGTGACGTCGTCCTCGCGGATGTCCACGTAAGGGTACGTGTCCGAGCGCGAGATGGTGTCGACCAGCAGCGCGTCGCAGCGCACGGTGTTCGCGGAGTGCTTGGCGCCGTCGCGCACCTGGACGAGCCCGCGGTAGGCGGCCCGTCCACCGCCGCGCGCCACGGACTTGGAGATGATCGAGGACTTGGTGTTGGGCGCGATGTGCACCATCTTCGATCCGGTGTCCTGGTGCTGTCCCTCGCCGGCGAAGGCGATGGAGAGCGTCTCGCCCTTGGCGTGCTCGCCGACCAGGTACACGGCCGGGTACTTCATGGTGACCTTCGAGCCGATGTTGCCGTCGATCCACTCCATGGTGGCGCCCTCGTGCGCGATGGCGCGCTTGGTCACGAGGTTGTACACATTGTTCGACCAGTTCTGGATGGTGGTGTAGCGGACGCGGGCGCCCTTCTTGACCACGATCTCGACGACGGCCGAGTGCAGGGAGTCCGACGTGTAGATCGGGGCGGTGCAGCCCTCGATGTAGTGCACGTAGGAATCCTCGTCGGCGATGATGAGCGTGCGCTCGAACTGCCCCATGTTCTCGGTGTTGATCCGGAAGTAGGCCTGCAGCGGGATCTCGACGTGGACGCCCTTCGGCACGTACACGAACGAGCCGCCGGACCACACCGCGGTGTTGAGCGAGGCGAACTTGTTGTCGCCCACGGGGATGATCGTGCCGAAGTACTCCTTGAAGATCTCCGGGTGCTCGCGCAGTGCGGTGTCGGTGTCGAGGAAGATGACGCCCTGGCGCTCGAGGTCCTCACGGAGCTGGTGGTACACCACCTCGGACTCGTACTGGGCGGCGACGCCGGAGACGAGGCGCGCGCGCTCGGCCTCGGGGATGCCGAGCTTCTCGTACGTGGTGCGGATGTCCTCGGGGAGGTCCTCCCACGTGTTCGCCTGCTTCTCCGTGGAGCGCACGAAGTACTTGATGTTGTCGAAGTCGATGCCGGAGAGGTCAGCGCCCCAGGCCGGCATGGGCTTGCGGTCGAAGTACTTGAGGCCCTTGAGGCGGAGATCGAGCATCCACTCGGGCTCGTTCTTCTTGGCGGAGATGTCGCGGACGACCTCCTCGCTCAGGCCGCGGCGCGCGTTGTCGCTGGCCTCGTTCTTGTCGGCCCAGCCGTACTGGTAGGTGCCGATGCCCTCGAGCTCCGGGTTCTTCTCCAGGATGTCGCTGATCACCGACTCCGGCACTGCCGACGCGACTGGCTTGCGGTCTACTTGATCCGTCATCATGGCCTTCCTTGCTGATGGATGGATAGCGTTGCTGGGGTGCCGGGGGCCGCTGCTGCCGGATCGTCCGGCAGCGCTGCGGGTCCGGAGGCATCGGGCGTGCCCGGTGGGGGCACCGCCGTCGTCCGTCCCAGGGGTATGTGGGTGGTGCAGACATGACCGCCGGCGGCGAGCGTCGACAGGCGGCGCACGTCGACGCCGAGCAGGCGGGCGAAGACGCCGGTCTCCTGCTCGCAGAAGGCGGGGAAGGCGGAGGCGAGGCCCTGGATGGGGCAGTGCCCCTGGCAGAGCTGGACGCTGAGCATCACCGGGCGGGCGCGCGGCACGCTGCGGGCGCCGCGTCCCTGCGGCAGCCCCACGGTCTTGGTGGAGCCGACGAAGCCGTCCGTGGTCAGCGCGGCCGCCAGGGCACGCGCGCGTGCCTCCAGGTCGGGGCCCGCGGCCTCGACGATGGGGCGGTAGCGCTCCTCCATGCCGGAGAACCGTGTGCGGGCGAACTCCTTGATGGCCGACGGTCCGGCCGCTGCGCCCAGCTGGGCGAGGGCGGCCGTGGCGATGTCGAGGTAGTCGTTGCCCATCTTGGCCTGGCCGCGCTGGCTGAGGACGTAGCGGCGGGCGGGTCGGCCTGCTCCGGTCGCCGAGGCGCGGGAGCGCTTGACCTCGATCAGACCGTCTTGCGAGAGGGCGTCGAGGTGGCGGCGCATGGCTGCCGGGGTGAAGCCGAGGCCGTCACCGAGTTCGGCCGCACTGACGGGGCCGCGCTCGAGGACGGCGGACAGGACGCGGTCGCGGGTGCGCTCGTCGGGATCGGGCGAGACGATCTGCGCCGTCCGGTCAGCCGTCCGGTCAACCGACGGCTCGGCGGGGGCGCCGGCAGGAGCCTGGGCGTCAGCGCGGGGTGTTGCGGTCACGGTCCACTCCTTACTGTCGGCACACATTAGACAACACAAGCATGACCTAATGTATTCCGTGCCACCAGTTAGGCGAGGCTACCCATCGGCAGCCCCGGGTCGACTACTACCTGCCGTAGAATAAGGGCGTGCCGACACCTCCCCCAGCCCTCGAGATCGACGGCCTCGTCAAGGACTTCGGACCCGTCGGCGCGCTCGACGGGCGGATGGTGCGCGTGCTCGAAGGCGTGAGCCTGACCGCGTCGCGCGGCGCCGTCACCGTCCTCCTCGGGGCCAACGGAGCCGGCAAGACGACGACGCTCGAGTGCGCCCAGGGGCTCCAGCGCGCCGACGGGGGTACGGTGCGCCTCCTCGGCGAGGACCCGTACCGCGCTTCGCCGCACCTGCGCGCGAGGGTGGGGGTGATGCTCCAGGACGGCGGGCTCCCGCCGTCCGTGCGCCCGCTGGCCCTCCTGCGGCACGTCGCCTCCATGTACAGCTCGCCGCTGCCGGTCGATACGCTCGCCGAGCGCCTCGGGCTGGACGAGTTCGGGAGCGTGTCCATCCGCAGGCTCTCCGGCGGGCAGAAGCAGCGCCTGGCCCTCGCGTGCGCCCTCGTGGGCCGGCCCGAGGTCGTGTTCCTCGACGAACCGAGCGCGGGCCTCGACCCGCAGTCCCGCACCATCGTGTTCGAGCTGATCCGCGAGCTGCGCGCGGACGGCCTCGCCGTCATCCTGACCACGCACCTGCTCGACGACGCCCAGCGGCTCGCGGACTACGTCTACATCCTCGAGGGCGGCCGGACCGTCGCCGAGGGCACGGTCGCCGCCCTGACCGCCGACAAGGACGCCGACGGCATGCGGGAGCTGCGGTTCGAGACGGTGCCCGGCCTCGCGCTGCCGCCGGACCTGCTCCCCCATCTGCACCAGCGCGAGGACGAGCCGGGACAGTACGTCCTCCGGGGCGCCCTCACGGCCTCCGACGTCGCGCAGCTGGCGCGCTGGTGGGACGCCTGCGGCGTCATGCCCACGGCGATCTCCATGGCGCCGCGTTCCCTCGAGGACGTCTTCCTCGACATCTCCGGAAGGAGCATCCGATGAGCGCGGCGTCCCCTCCCGCCCCCGGCACGGCGGCACCCCTCGCGGCGCGCGTGCTGCGCCACGGCGGCTACGAGGCACTGGCCATGCTCCGCAACGGCGAGCAGCTCGTCCTGGCGATCGTCCTGCCGCTCCTGGCGCTGACCGCCCTGGTGATCACGCCGCTGCTGGACGCGTACGGGCCCAGTCGCATCGACGTCGCCGCGCCCGGCGTCCTGGCCCTGTGCACCATGTCCACCGCCTTCACGGGGCAGGGCATCGCCACGGGCTTCGACCGCCGCTACGGAGTCCTCCGGTTCCTGTCGACCACCCCGCTCGGCCGGTCCGGGCTGATCCTCGGCAAGGCCGCCGCCGTCGCCGCCGTCCTCGCCGTGCAGCTCGTGGTCATCGGCGGTGCCGCGGTGCTCATGGGCTGGTCGCCGCGGGCCGAGGGACTGCTCCCGGCCGCCCTGCTGCTGCTCGTCGGGTCCGCGGCCTTCACCGCCCTCGGCCTGCTCGTGGCCGGGACCCTGCGCCCCGAGGCGACGCTCGCCGTCACCAACCTCGTGTGGATCCTGCTCGCCGCGGCGGGCGGGGTCATCATCCCGGCGGCGAGCCTGCCCGCCGCCGCCGAACCGTTCGTCGCCGTCCTCCCGTCCGCCGCGCTGGGTGACGGCCTGCGGAGTGCCCTCGCGGACGGCGTCCTCGATCCCATCGCGTGCCTGGTGCTCCTCGCCTGGGCCGCCCTCGCCGGCCTCGCGGCCATCCGCTGGTTCAAATGGAGCTGACCGAATGACACTCCCCGTCCTGTCCCGCGTCCGCGAGACCCTCCCCCGCGACACCACGCCGCTCGTGCGCAGACTGGCGGTCGCATCCCTCGTCTCGCAGATCGCCATCGTGGTCACGGGCGGCGCGGTGCGCCTCACGGCGTCGGGTCTCGGCTGCCCCGAGTGGCCGCGCTGCACCCCCGACTCGATCGTCACCACCCCCGAGATGGGCTTCCACGGCGTCATCGAGTTCGGCAACCGGCTCCTGACGTTCGTGCTGGTGATCATCGCCGTCGCGATGATCGTCGCCGTCCTCGGGCTGCGGCGGGATCGCAAGGACCTCTTCCGGCTGTCCATCGGGCTCTTCCTCGGCATCCCGGCGCAGGCCGTGATCGGCGGCATCACGGTCTGGACGGGCCTCAACCCCTGGGTCGTGGGCCTGCACTTCGTCGTGTCGATGATCCTCGTCGCCCTCGCGACGGTGCTGGTCGACCGTGCGCGGCTCACCACCGAGCAGTACCGGGAGAGGCGCGCACCGGCCGCCTCGCCGCCGCTGCGCCGGCTCCTCGTCGTCGCGACGGCGCTGACCTCCGTCACCATCCTCCTCGGCGTGGTGGTGACGGGATCCGGCCCCCATGCGGGCGACCACGGTGCCGCCCGGAACGGGCTCGACGCCCTCCTCGTGACCCGCCTGCACGCCCTCCCGGTGTACCTGCTCGTCGCCACCGTGGCGCTCGCCGTCGTGGTGGCGTACCGGACCGGCGTCCACGGGGCGCTGCGCAGGGCGCTCACGCTGCTGGCCGTCGTCGTCGTGGCCCAGGGCGCCATCGGGTACACGCAGCACTTCCTGCACCTGCCCATCGCCCTCGTGGCACTGCACATGCTGGGGGCGTCGCTGCTCATGGCGGCCGTGGTCCACGCGCTCTACATCGGCACGACGACGAAGCCGCTGCCGGGCACGACGGTCCGCGCCGGGGTGCGGGAGTCCGTCGCGTAGGAGTCCCCGCGGGGACTGCGACTGCGGGGCCCTGCCGGTGCCGCCTCAGTCGTCGTCGAACTCCGCCTGGAGCACGTCGAGCAGGCGACCGAGCTCGCGCAGCTCGGACCCGGGGCTCGGCAGCAGGGGCGGACGGGGGTCTCCCGCGGCGATCCCGCACGCGCGCGCCAGCAGGTGCAGCCCGCTGATCTTCCGCAGTCCCGCCACGTGGTCGACGAGCGGTTCGAGGACCCGGCGCACACGATCGATCCCGTCCCGGTCACCGGCGACGACGGCGGCGCGGAGGCGGGCGTAGTACGCGGGGAGGAGCGCCGCGGGACCGCTGTGCCACGCATCGGCCGCGACCTCCCCGGTCATCATGAGGAGGTCGCCGCTCACGCCGTGGCTGAAGCCCTCGGGGACGAGTGGGGCGAGTTCGGCGTGCCGCGCGTTGAACGTCGCGGCGTCGGCGGCCGTGTCCTTGAACGCGACGACCTGCGGGAGCGCGGACAGCTCGGCGACCACCTGCAGCGAGTAGTCGAACTGCGTGGTGCTCGGGTTGTTGTACAGGCAGATGGGCAGGTCGGTGGCCGAGCAGATGGCGTGGACCTGCGCCACGACCTCGTCGTCGGTCAGCGGGACGTACGAGACGGGCGAGAGGACGAGGCCGTCCGCGCCGGCCGCCTGCGCGTCGGCGGCGGCGTCGAGCACCTCGCGCGTACCCACGGAACTGATGCCGACCGCCACCGGCAGCCGTCCTTCCACGGCCTCGATGGCCGTCCGGGCCACGAGGGAGCGTTCCGGGCGGTCGAGGTAGGCGAAGCTGCCGGAGGACCCGAGCACCGTGACGGCGTCGACCGCCGTCGTCGCCAGGTGGCCCACGAGACCGCGGAGGTCGTCCCGGCTCACGGAGCCGTCGGCGGCGAACGGGGTGAGGGGGTAGGCGATGAGGCCGGTGAAGTCCATGGCAGCAAGCCTAAGCGGACGGACCGGCACCGCCCCGCAGGGTGACCATCGGCGCCGGAAGCCTCCGGGCTCGCCGCGTCCCGGTCAGGCCAGGACGGCCGATCCGACGAAGGGGTCGATCGCGAGGGCCAGGAACAGCACCGTCAGGTAGCTGATGGAGCCGTGGAAGACCTTCATCGCGGCCTTGCTGCTCAGCTCGCCCTGCTGCGCCAGCGAGTACAGGCGGTGGGACTCGCGGATGAACCAGGCGCCGCCGACGAGCGCCGCCACGGAGTAGACCCAGCCGGCCCCGGCGGGGATCAGCAGGAGCGAGCAGGCCACCGTGGCCCACGCGTACAGGACGACCTGCACGGACACCACGCGCGCGCCGGCGATGGCGCCGAGCATGGGGACGCTCGCTGCACGGTAGTCGTCGCCGTACTTCATGGACAGCGGCCAGTAGTGCGGCGGCGTCCACAGGAAGATGATGAGGAACAGCACGACGGCGGGCCACTCGACCGAGTTCGTGACCGCGGCCCAGGCGATGAGGACGGGCATGCAGCCGGCGGCTCCGCCCCAGACGATGTTCTGCGACGTGCGGCGCTTGAGCACGAGGGTGTAGACCACCACGTACAGGAAGATCGCCGCGACGCCCAGCATGCCGGCCAGCGGGTTGGCGCCGAACCAGAGGACCGCGATCGCCACGACGCCGAGGATCCACGAGAAGGCGAGGGCCTCGCGCGGTGTCACCTCGCCCGTGACGAGGGGGCGGTTCTCCGTGCGGTGCATGAGCTTGTCGATGTCACGGTCGATGTAGCAGTTGAACGCGCCCGCGCTACCGGCCGCGAGAGCACCGCCGACCATGGTGGCGAGGATCAGCCCGAGGGGCGGGAAGCCGCCCTGCGCGAAGATCATCGTGGGAAGGGTGGTCACCAGGAGAAGTTCGATCACACGGGGCTTCGTCAGCGCGAGGTAGGCCTTCGCCTTGCGCCCGAAACCCCGACGGGCCTGCGGGGAACGTGCCGGAGCAGGAGCCTGCTGGGTCTTCACGAGGCAACACTTTCGATTCTTCCGGAGTAAAAGACAACGCCATCATACCCTTTTACGTCGTGTAGAAATCGGCGCCGGGTCCAGCCCGCGCGGCCCTTGCGCGCCGCGGGGCGCGGGCGGACGGGGTGCCGGGGCTGCGCAGTGCAACCCCGGGATGTGAGGAAGGACATTCTTCGCCTCCCACGGCGCAACGCAGTCCGGAAGGGATAGTGTGGATTCGAAAGCCCGCTGTGGACGCGCGCCCGGACCACGATGTCCGGAGTCCGTGCTGTCCCCGGTCGGGGCCTAACTTCGCAGGATTCAACGGTGAACGGCCAGCCCGACGGCGTGCCCCGAGGTACGCCGTCGCCAGCTAGGGTGCCGTTCCGGACAGAGAGGGGCCCGGAAACGTGCCGCAGACCCAAGAGCAGGAACTGACCTGGACCGAGCTGGACCAGAGGGCGGTGGACACCGTCCGCATCCTCGCGGCGGACGCCGTCGAGAAGGTGGGCAACGGACACCCCGGGACGGCGATGAGCCTCGCGCCGGCCGCCTACCTCCTGTTCAACAGGCTCATGCGCCACGATCCGACGGACGCCGAGTGGACCGGCCGCGACCGCTTCGTCCTCTCCCCCGGCCACACCTCGCTGACCCTCTACATCCAGCTCTTCCTCGCCGGCTACGGGCTGGAGATCGACGACCTGAAGGCGCTGCGCACATGGGGTTCCCTGACGCCGGGCCACCCCGAGTACCGCCACACCCGCGGCGTGGAGATCACCACGGGCCCGCTGGGCCAGGGGCTGTCCACGGCGGTCGGCTTCGCCTACGGGCAGCGCCGCCAGCGCGGTCTGTTCGACGCCGAGGCCCCCGCCGGCACGAGCCCCTTCGACCACACCATCTGGGTCATCGCCTCCGACGGCGACCTGCAGGAGGGCGTGACCTCCGAGGCGTCCTCCCTCGCGGGCCACCAGCAGCTCGGCAGCCTCGTGGTGCTGTACGACGAGAACCACATCTCCATCGAGGACGACACCGACATCGCGTTCACCGAGGACGTGCTGAAGCGCTACGAGGCGTACGGCTGGCACACGCAGCGCGTCGACTGGACGAAGACCGGCGAGTACGTCGAGGACGTCGCCGAGCTGTACACGGCGCTGCTGGCCGCGAAGAACGAGACCTCCCGCCCGAGCATCGTCTCGCTGCGCACCATCATCGGCTACCCGGCGCCGAACAAGCAGAACACCGGCAAGATCCACGGTTCCGCGCTCGGCAAGGACGAGGTCGCGGCTCTCAAGGAGGCCCTCGGCTTCGATCCGGACAAGCACTTCGACGTCGACCCGGAGGTCCTGGACCACGCACGCGGCGTGGTGCAGCGCGGCTCCGAGGCGCACAGCGCCTGGCAGGAGGGCTTCGACGCCTGGAAGGCCGGCCACGCCGAGGAGGCCGCCCTGCTCGAGCGGATCCAGGAGCGCCGCCTGCCCGACGGCTGGGAGGAGAGCCTGCCCACGTTCGAGGCGGGCAAGGACATGTCCACGCGTGCGGCGTCCGGCAAGGTGCTCACGGCGATCGGCCCCGCACTCCCCGAGCTGTGGGGCGGCAGTGCCGACCTCGCGGAGTCCAACAACACCACCATCGAGGGTGCGCCGTCGTTCATCCCCGCGGAACGCCAGACGAAGGCGTGGTCCGGCGGACCGTACGGACGGATCCTGCACTTCGGCATCCGCGAGCACGCCGCCGCCGCGATCGTCAACGGCATCGTGATGCACAGCAGCACGCGCGCCTACTCGGGCACCTTCCTGATCTTCAGCGACTACCAGCGGCCCGCGGTACGCCTCGGCGCCCTGATGGGCGTCCCGGCGATCTACGTCTGGACCCACGACTCCATCGGCCTCGGTGAGGACGGCCCCACCCACCAGCCGGTCGAGCAGCTCTCCTCGCTGCGCACCGTCCCCGGACTCGACGTCGTCCGTCCCGGTGACGCCAACGAGGTGGCCGTCGCCTGGCGCACCATCCTCGAGAACACGAAGAACCCGGCGGGCCTCGCCCTCACGCGCCAGAACATCCCGACGTATGCGCGCGGCGAGGGTGCAGCCGAGGGTGACACGTTCGGCTCGGCCGAGGGCGTCGCGAAGGGCGGGTACGTCCTCGCCGAGGCGAGGAACGGCTCCCCCGACGTGATCCTGATCGGCACGGGCTCGGAGGTCCAGCTCGCCGTGGAGGCGCGCGAGGCCCTCGAGGCGCAGGGCATCGCCGCGCGCGTCGTCTCCATGCCGTGCCTCGAATGGTTCAACGCGCAGGACGCCGCCCACCGCGAGAGCGTGCTGCCGCGCAGCATCCGCGCCCGCGTGTCCGTCGAGGCCGGCGTGTCGCAGAGCTGGGCCGGGATCGTGGGCGACGCCGGACGCAGCGTGTCCCTCGAGCACTTCGGCGCCTCCGCCGACTACAAGACGCTCTACCGCGAGTTCGGCATCACCGCGGACGCCGTCGTGGCGGCCGCGAAGGACTCCCTCGAGGCCGTCTCCGCCGACCCGCTGGCCCCCAACGGCACCGCCGCGATGCCCTCGGGAGAGCGCGCCACCGAGACCGGCGACCAGCAGTAGCCCGCACCGCTCCCGGGCCTGCGGGCCCGGGAGCGGCCCCCCTTCTCGATCCGTCCGATCCGTTCACGACACACCTCCGCGGAAGCGGATAAGGAGCACACCATGACCACATCGCCCACGGCCGACCTCTCGGCCGCCGGAGTATCCATCTGGCTCGACGACCTCTCCCGGGAACGCATCAACTCGGGGGCCTTCAAGCACCTCATCGAGGACCTGAACGTCGTCGGCGTCACGACCAACCCGAGCATCTTCGCCGCGGCCCTGAAGAACGGCGAGTCCTACGCCTCCCAGGTCGGGGCACTCGCCGAGGCGGGCGCCGACGTCGACCAGGCGGTCTTCGACATCACCACGCACGACGTCGCCCAGGCCTGCGACCTGTTCGCCGCCGAGGCGAAGCGCACCAACGGCGCCGACGGCCGCATCTCGATCGAGGTGGACCCCCGCCTGGCCCGCGACACCCAGGGCACCATCGCCGAGGCCAAGCGCCTGCACGCGAAGGTGCAGCGCACCAACGTGCTCATCAAGATCCCCGCCACGGTCGAAGGCCTCGAGGCCATCACCGAGACGATCGCCGCGGGCATCAGCGTCAACGTCACCCTGATCTTCTCCCTCGAGCGCTACCGCGCCGTCATCAACGCGTTCATGCTCGGCATCGAGCAGGCGAAGGAGAACGGGCACGACCTGACGAAGATCACCTCCGTCGCCTCCTTCTTCGTCTCCCGCGTCGACGCCGAGATCGACGGCCGGCTGGACGCCATCGGCACCGACGAGGCGTCCGCGCTCAAGGGCAAGGCCGGGCTCGCCAACGCGCGCCTCGCCTACCAGATCTTCGAGGAGCAGTTCGCCTCGGAGCGCTGGCAGGTCCTGGCGGCGGCGGGCGCGAACGCGCAGCGCCCCCTGTGGGCGTCGACGGGCGTCAAGGACCCCGACCTGCCCGACACGCTCTACGTCGCGGGCCTCGTGGCCCCGAACGTCGTGAACACCATGCCGGAGAAGACGCTCCTCGCGACGGCCGACCACGGCGTCATCGAGGGCGACACGGTCACCGGCACCTACGACGAGTCCAACGAGATCCTGAACCGGCTCGATGCCCTCGGCGTCTCCTACGCCGAGGTGGTCGACCAGCTCGAGACCGAGGGCCTCGACAAGTTCGTCACCAGCTGGTCGGAGCTCCTCGAGACCGTCCAGACCGCGCTCGACGCAGCAAAGGGCTGATACCCATGGGATCCTTCGCCATCACAGCATCAGGAGACGCCCTCGCCGCCGTCGAGGCGGCCGTCCCCGCGCTCGTGCACGACCGCGTGGCCTCCCGCCTCATGGCGAAGGACCCCACCCTGTGGGGTACCGACGCCGAGTCGGAGGCCTCGATCCGCCTCGGCTGGATCGACCTCTTCGAGGGTTCCCGTGCCCTCGTCCCGGACATCGCCGGCCTGCGGGCCGATCTCCAGGCCGAGGGCGTGGACCGAATCGTGCTCTGCGGCATGGGCGGCTCGTCGCTCGCCCCCGAGGTCATCACAAAGGAGGCCGGCGTCGAGCTCGTCGTGCTCGACTCCACCGACCCGGAGCAGGTCCGCGCGGCCCTCGAGGAGGACCTGCAGCGCACCGCCATCGTGGTCTCCTCGAAGTCCGGGTCCACGGTGGAGACGGACTCCCAGCGGCGGCTGTTCGAGCAGGCGTTCACCGACGCCGGCATCGACGCCGCCTCCCGGATCGTCATCGTGACCGATCCGGGCTCCCCCCTCGACGAGGCGTCGCGCAAGGCCGGCTACCGCAAGGTGTTCAACGCGAACCCCGAGGTCGGCGGCCGCTACTCCGCGCTCACGGCCTTCGGCCTCGTGCCCTCCGGACTCGCCGGAGCGGACATCGCGGCGCTCCTCGACGACGCCGAGGACGCCGCCGAGTTCCTCGGTGACGACGTCGACGACAACGTCGGCCTGCAGCTCGGCGCCGTCCTCGGCGGGACGACCCCGCTGCGGGACAAGATCGTCTTCGCCGATGCCGGGTCCGGCCTCCCGGGCTTCGCGGACTGGGCCGAACAGCTCATCGCGGAATCCACCGGGAAGCTCGGCACCGGCCTGCTGCCGGTCGTCGCCTCCACCGGCGCCCCCGAACTCGCCGCCGTGGCCGACGACATCCTGCCCGTGCTCCTGGCCCCGTTCGACGAGGCCCCGAGCGACGAGATGACGGGCGGGACGCGTGTCACGGTCAGCGGCACGCTGGGCAGCCAGCTGTTCGTCTGGGAGTACGCCGTCGCCGTCGCAGGCCGGCTGCTGGGCATCAACCCCTTCGACCAGCCCGACGTCGAGGCGGCGAAGAAGGCCGCCCGCGGTCTGCTCGACGCCCGGCCGGAGCCCGCTCCGGCCGCGTTCGTCGACGGCGCCGTGGAGGTGCGCGGCGACGCTGCCCTGCTCGGCTCGTCCGCCACCGTCGCGGAGGCGCTGGAGGCCCTGCTCGCGGCCATCCCGGCCAACGGCTACCTCTCGGTGCAGGCGTATCTCGACCGCCACCGCCAGGCGGCCCTCGAGGAGATCCGCTCACCGCTCGCAGCAGCGACCGGCCGGCCGGTCACGTTCGGGTGGGGCCCGCGCTTCCTGCACTCCACGGGCCAGTACCACAAGGGCGGCTCCCCGATCGGGGCGTACCTCCAGCTCACCGCGGCCGGCAGCACCGACCTCGCGATCCCCGGCCTGCCCTTCACCTTCGGTGAGCTGATCTCGGCGCAGGCCACCGGGGACGCCCAGGTCCTCACCGACCACGGCCGCCCCGTGCTCCGACTCCACCTCACGGACCGCGCGGCCGGCGTCGAGCAGCTGCGCGGTGTCATCGGCTCCCTCCCCGCCGCCGGGCCGTCGGCGCACGGGAACGGCTGAGCCGTGGCCGACAGCACCGGGGCGCGCAACGCCAACCCCCTGAGGGATCCGCGGGACCGGCGCCTGAGCCGCATCGCCGGGCCCTCCTCGCTCGTCCTGTTCGGGGTGACGGGAGACCTCGCCCGGAAGAAACTCATGCCCGCCATCTACGACCTCGCGAACCGGGGGCTCCTGCCGCCGAGCTTCGGCCTCGTCGGCTTCGGCCGCCGCGAGTGGAGCGACGCCGAGTTCGTGGAGCAGGTCCGCGAATCCGTCACGCAGTACGCACGGACGCCGTTCAACGAGACCGTCTGGGAGCAGCTCTCGGCGGGCATCCGCTTCGTCACGGGCAACTTCGACGACGACGACGCGTTCAAGCAGCTGAAGGAGTGCCTCGACGGGTTGGACCAGAGCAGGGGCACGCGCGGCAACGCCGCGTTCTACCTCTCGATCCCGCCCAAGGCCTTCGAGGCGGTGTGCCAGAAGCTCTCCGAGCACGGGCTCGCGCAGCCCGACGACGGCCAGTGGCGCCGCGTGGTGATCGAGAAGCCCTTCGGGCACGACCTCGAGTCCGCACGCGAGCTCAACGCGATCGTCGAGGAGGTCTTCCCTGCCGACGCCGTCTTCAGGATCGACCACTACCTCGGCAAGGAGACGGTCCAGAACATCCTGGCGCTGCGCTTCGCCAACCAGCTCTTCGAACCGCTGTGGAACGCCAACTACGTGGACCACGTCCAGATCACCATGGCGGAGGACATCGGGATCGGCAGCAGGGCCGGGTACTACGACGGCGTGGGCGCGGCCCGCGACGTCATCCAGAACCACCTGCTGCAGCTCCTCGCCCTCACGGCCATGGAGGAGCCCATCTCGTTCGACGCCGACCACCTGCGCACGGAGAAGGAGAAGGTCCTCGCGGCCGTCACCCTGCCCGCCGACCTCTCGGGGCGCTCGGCACGCGGACAGTACGAGGCCGGGTGGCAGGGCGGCGAGCGGGTCAACGGCTTCCTCGACGAGGACGGCATCCCGGACGACTCCACGACGGAGAGCTTCGCCGCGCTCCGTCTCGACATCAACACGCGACGCTGGGCCGGCGTGCCGTTCTACCTGCGGGCGGGCAAGCGTCTGGGGCGGCGCGTGACGGAGATCGCCGTCGTGTTCAAGCGCGCCCCCAACCTGCTGTTCCGCTCGCACGACGACGGGGACTTCGGCCAGAACGCCGTCGTGATCCGGGTCCAGCCCGACGAGGGCGTGACCATCCGGTTCGGCTCCAAGGTGCCGGGCACCCAGGCAGAGGTCCGCGACGTCACCATGGACTTCGGCTACGGCCACTCCTTCACCGAGTCCAGCCCCGAGGCCTACGAGCGGCTCATCCTCGACGTGCTCCTCGGGGAGCCGCCGCTCTTCCCCCGGCAGCAGGAGGTGGAGCTGTCCTGGAAGATCCTCGACCCGTTCGAGGAGCACTGGGCGTCCCTCGACGGCCAGCCCGAACCCTACGTACCGGGTAGCTGGGGGCCCGCCTCGGCGGACGCCCTGCTCGCCGCCGACGGACGCACCTGGAGGCGACCTTGATCGTGGACCTGCCCGACACCACCACCTCGAGGGTGTCGAAGGAACTCATGGCCATGCGTGACCGTGGCGGCGTCGTCGCACTCGGCCGGGTGCTGACGCTCGTCGTCATCACCCGGTCCGGCTACGAGGAGGAGGCGATCGACGCCGCGAACGAGGCGAGCCGGGAGCACCCGTGCCGCATCATCGTCCTGGCCGAGGGCTCGGCCGACGACGAGACGCGGCTCGACGCGCAGATCCGGGTGGGCGGCGACGCCGGAGCCTCCGAGGTCGTGGTCCTCCGCGGCTACGGCGACCTCTCCGACGAGAACGAGTCGCTCGTGTCAGCCCTGCTCCTCCCGGATGCCCCGATCGTGGCCTGGTGGCCGCACGGCGTGCCGGACGCGGCGTCGCAGACCTCCATCGGAGGCATCGCCCACCGAAGGATCACCGATTCCGCCAACGAGGCCGATCCGACGGCGGCGCTGTTCAACATCAGCAGCACCTACGCGGCCGGTGACACGGACCTCGCCTGGACGCGCCTGACCAACTGGCGCATCCAGCTCGCCGCGGTCCTCGACCAGCTCGAGGGGAACCAGCCCATCACGGCCGTCACGGTCGAGGGTGCGTCCGACTCCCCCAGCACGGTGCTGCTCGCGGCGTGGCTGACGAAGGCCCTCGACGCCCCGGTCACCATCGTGGCCGGGCAGGCCGGGACGGGCCTGAAGCGGGTCCGCCTGACGCGGAGCGGAGGGGACATCGAGCTGCACCGTCCCCACAAGGACGTCGCCGAGCTCTACCAGCCGGACCAGCCCGTGCAGCGCATCTCGCTGCCCCGCCGCGGCCTGCGGGACTGCCTCGCGGAGGAGCTGAGGCGCCTCGACCCGGACGAGGTCTTCGGAGAAGTGATCACGGAGGGCCTGGCCCGGACCAATCTAAGGAGTGTGCGCACGAGTGAGCGCTGAACCGAAAGTCAGCATCCATCCTTCCCAGGCCTCGCTCGCGGCGGCGGTGGCGGCACGGCTGATCACACGCCTCGTCGACGTGCAGAGCGACCGGGGCACGGCGACCGTCGTCCTCACGGGCGGTTCTATCGGCACGGCCGCCCTGCAGGCCGTCGTCGAGTCACCCGCGCACACCGCCGTGGACTGGGCCAACGTGCACTTCTGGTGGGGTGACGAGCGGTTCCTGCGCGCCGAGGACCCCGACCGCAACGCCGTCCAGGCGCGGGCGGCGCTCCTCGACCGGATCGCCGTCGACCCGGTGAAGATCCACGAGTTCGGGTCCAAGGACGAGTTCCCCGACGAGGACGCAGCGGCCGCGGACTACGCGGAGCAGCTGGCGGCCGCGGCGCGGGCCGAGCTCGACGCGGACCCGGAGGCGGCCCAGGCCGACGCCCGGCTCCCCCGGTTCGACGTGCTCCTCCTCGGTGTCGGCCCGGACGCGCACGTCGCGTCGCTGTTCCCCGAGCTGGCGGGCATCCGCACCAGGGGGGCGACGACGGTGGGCGTGCCGGACGCTCCGAAGCCGCCGCCGCAGCGCATCTCGCTGACCCTCGAGGCGATCAACACGGCACAGGAGGTGTGGCTGTCGGTCAGCGGTAGCGACAAGGCCGGCGCGGTGGGCCTCGCCCTCGCCGGTGCCGGCCACGTCCAGGTCCCTGCCGCCGGGGCCCGCGGCCTGAGGAAGACCCTGTGGCTGATCGACCAGGACGCCGCCCAGAAACTGCCCGGCCGCCTCATCGACCACGAGGACGAGCCGGTCGGCTGACAGCCCGCCCCTGAGCGGCCGGACCCGCCGGACGCACGAAGCCCCCGTTCCCTGCAGGGAACGGGGGCTTCGTCGGATCCGGGGCGGGTGCGCCTACGCTTCGCCGGCGAAGCGCTGGATCAGGCCGAGGGCCACGATCACGACCCCCCAGGCGAGCCCGAGGGCCACCGTGAACCGGTTGAGGTTGCGTTCTGCGACACCCGAGGACCCCATGCTCGAGGTCATGCCGCCGCCGAACATGTCCGACATGCCTCCTCCGCGTCCCTTGTGGAGCAGGATCAGCAGGGTCAGCAGGAGGCTGGTGATCCCGAGCAGGACGAGCAGGATGATACGAAGGATTTCCACGGGGCCCTTTCAAGGCTGAGTAGCCGCTGTCTGACGCGGCCGGCGCACGGAACTAGTCTGTCACCAGATGCTGTTCGAACCTGACAATACTAGCAAACTCGGATACGTCGAGGCTCGCACCGCCGACGAGGACGCCGTCCACGTCGCGCTCCCTGAGGATGCTCGCGGCACTGGCCGCCTTGACCGAGCCGCCGTACAGGAGGCGGGTCTTCGCGGCGGTGGCCTCATCGAACAGCGAGCCGAGCTCCGCGCGGATGGCGGCGCACATCTCCTGTGCGTCGCCGGGGCCGGCGACCTCACCGGTCCCGATGGCCCACACTGGCTCGTACGCGATCACCAGCGACGCCGCCTGCTCGTTCGTGAGCCCGGCCACGCCGGCCCGCACCTGCTGGAGGGTGTGCTCCACGTGCGCCCCGGCCTGCCGGACCTCGAGGCCCTCGCCGACGCACAGGACCGGCACGAGGCCGTGCCGGTAGGCGGCGTGCACCTTGCGGTTCAGCAGCTCGTCGGACTCGGCGTGCAGGGTACGGCGCTCCGAGTGGCCCACGAGCACGTAGGTGCAGTCGAGCTTCGCGAGGAACTGGCCGGAGATGTCGCCGGTGTACGCGCCGGAGTCCTCGGGCGAGAGGTCCTGCCCGCCGAAGACGAGCTGCAGGTCGTCACCCTTCACGAGGGTCTGGACGCCGCGGAGGTCGGTGAACGGCGGGAAGACGGACACCTCGACCCGCGAGAAGTCGTGGCCCGCGTCGTCGAGGGTCCAGGCGAGCTTCTGCAGGAAGGTGATGCCCTGCATGTGGTCCAGGTTCATCTTCCAGTTGCCCGCGATGAGCGGCCGGCGGTCGTAGGCGCCGTTGGTCGAGGTGGTCATCGTCGTACTCCATCTGTTCGTGTCATGGACGCGGGATCCGCGGGGCCGGGGCCCCGCGGATCCCGCCGTTCCGGTGCGCCCGTGCCGGGCGGCTGATCGGGACCGCCGGCAGCGCGTGCCGGCCGTCCCGCTAGTCGCGGGCCAGGGCCGTCAGTCCGGGCAGTTCCTTGCCCTCGAGGTACTCGAGGCTCGCGCCGCCTCCGGTCGAGATGTGCCCGAACCGGTCGTCGGTGAAGCCCAGCCCGCGTACGGCGGACGCGGAGTCGCCGCCGCCCACCACGGTCAGGGCACCGCCGGCCTGCGCGTCGGTGAGTGCCTGGGCGACGGCGCGCGTCCCGCCGGCGAAGGCGTCGAACTCGAAGACACCCATGGGGCCGTTCCAGAACACGGTCTTCGCCTCGGCGATGTTCGCCGCGAAGTCCGCGCCCGTCGCGGGTCCGATGTCCAGCCCGATGCCCGTGGCGCCGTAGGTGCCGGACTCGATGGCGTCGGCGGCGACCACGCTGTGGCCGGCGTCGGCGGCGAACTTCTCCGCGACCACGATGTCCGTCGGCAGCACGAACTGCGTACCGTCGCGCGGTCCGCGCTCGAGGTAGCCGCGGACCGTCCCGATCTGGTCCTCCTCGAGCAGGCTGGCGCCGACCCGGTGCCCCTGGGCGGCCAGGAACGTGAACACCATGCCGCCGCCCACGAGGATCCGGTCGGCGGTGCCGATGAGGTTCTCGATGACGGCGAGCTTGTCGGACACCTTGGAGCCGCCGAGCACGACGACGAAGGGCCGCTGCGGATCCTTCGTCAGCCGTTCGAGGACCACCAGTTCGTCCCGCACGAGGTCGCCCTGGTAGGCGGGCAGCAGCGCCGCGATGTCGTACACGCTCGCGTGCCGCCGGTGCACCGCGCCGAAGGCGTCGTCCACGTAGGCGCCGTCGGCACCCGCCAGGTCCGCCAGCTCGCGGGCGAACGCCGAGCGCTCGGCGTCGTCCTTGCTGGTCTCCCTCGCGTCGAAGCGCACGTTCTCGACGACGAGCACCTCACCGTCGGCGAGGGCCGCCGCCGCAGCACGCGCACCGTCGCCGGTGGTGTCGGGGGCGAGGGTCACCGGGAAGTCGGCGAGCTCGCGGAGCACGTCGACGGCCGGCTTCAGCGAGTACTTCTCCTCGGGCGCTCCCTTGGGCCGCCCGAGGTGGGCGAGGACGATGACGGCGGCGCCGGCCTCGCTCAGTTTCCGCAGGACGGGCAGCGAGGCACGCACGCGGCCGTCGTCGGTCACCGTCAGGGACGGGACCTCGCCCTCGAGGGGCACGTTGAGGTCGGAGCGCACGATGACGCGGCGGCCCCGGACCCCTTCGGCAAGGAGGTCGTCGAGCGTTGCGTAAGCCACGGGCGGACCGGCCTAGGAGAGCTTGGCGGCGACGATTTCCGTCAGGTCCACCAGGCGGTTCGAGTAGCCCCACTCGTTGTCGTACCAGCCGACCACCTTCACCTGGTTGCCGATGACCTTCGTGAGGCCGGAGTCGAAGATGCACGACGCCGGGTCCGTCACGATGTCCGAGGAGACGATGGGGGCGTCCGTGTAGGACAGGTAGCCCTTGAGGGAGCCGTCGGCCGCAGCGGCCCGGTAGGCGGCGTTGACCTCGTCGACGGTGACCTCGCGGCTCACGGTGACCGTGAGGTCGGTCGCGGAACCGGTGGGGACGGGCACGCGGATGGCGTAGCCGTCGAGCTTGCCCTTGAGCTCGGGCAGCACGAGCCCGATGGCCTTGGCCGCACCCGTGGAGGTGGGGACCATGTTGATCGCGGCTGCGCGCGCGCGGCGGAGGTCCTTGTGGGGGCCGTCCTGCAGGTTCTGGTCGGCGGTGTAGGCGTGGACCGTGGTCATCAGGCCGCGCTCGATGCCGAAGGAGTCGTTCAGCACCTTGGCCAGGGGGCCGAGGCAGTTGGTGGTGCAGGACGCGTTGGAGATGATGTGGTGGTTCTCGGGGTCGTAGTCGCCGTCGTTGACGCCGAGCACCACGGTGAGGTCCTCGTCGGAGGCGGGGGCGGAGATCAGGACCTTCTTCGCGCCGGCGTCGATGTGCTTCTGCGCGTCGGCGGCCTTCGTGAAGAAACCGGTGGACTCGATGACGATGTCGACGCCGAGGTCGGCCCAGGGCAGGTTCGCGGGGTCACGCTCGGCGAGGACGCGGACGCGCTTGCCGTCGACCACGAGGTCGCCGCCGTCGACCTCCACGGAGGCCTTCAGGCGGCCGGTGACGGAGTCGTACTTGAGCAGGTGGGCGAGTGCCTCGGGGCTCGTGAGGTCGTTGACGGCAACGATCTCGAGGTCCGCACCCTGCTCGAGGGCGGCGCGGAAGTAGTTGCGTCCGATGCGGCCGAAGCCGTTGATGCCAACGCGAGTAGTCACTGGTTTCCATCTCCTTCATAGGTGGTGCCGCCTGCTTGACCCCTTTCGGGCGAGTCCGGCGACGTATACATCTGGTACCGGGCACACCTTCGTGCCGAAATTCTTCGGGTCCTGCGGGCTCCTCGCGGAGCGGGTGGTCCTGCGGCGGGGCCGGGGCTCCCCCGGCTCCCACCTTACTCAGCACGGCGTGTCGCACGCACCCGGGACGCCGGGTGCCCCACGCCGGTTGCCGCGGACGGGCTGCCGTGATGCCGGCCGAGCCCGTCCGCGGACCGTCAGGCGCCGGGCGTGATGAGGACCGAGGCGCCGGTGCGTGCCGCCTGGAACCGGGTCTGGACATCGGCCCAGTTGACGAGGTTCCACCAGGCCTTGACGTAGTCGGGCTTCACGTTGACGTAGTCCAGGTAGAAGGCGTGCTCCCACATGTCCAGCATGAGCAGCGGGATGGTGCCCACCGGCACGTTGCCCTGCTGGTCATAGAGCTGCTCGATCACGATGTTCCGGCCCAGCGGCTCGTACGCGAGGACGGCCCAGCCCGAGCCCTGCAGCGAGGTGGCGGCTGCCGAGAAGTGGGCGCGGAAGGCGTCGAAGGAGCCGAAGGCGTCGTCGAGGGCCGCGGCGAGCTCGCCCTCGGGCTTGTCCCCGCCTTCGGGGGACATGTTCTTCCAGAAGATGCTGTGGTTGATCACCCCGCCGACGTGGAAGGCCAGGTCCTTGGACAGCTTCGGGATGGTGCCGAACTCGCCCTTCTCGCGGGCCTCGGCGAGCTGCGCGAGGGCGTCGTTGGCGCCCTTGACGTAGGTGGCCTGATGCTTGGAGTGGTGGAGCTCCATGATCCGGCCCGAGATGTGCGGCTCGAGGGCCGCGTAGTCGTAGTCAAGATCCGGCAGTACGTATTCGCTCACGTAGTCCTCCATGTTGTGATCTCAGGTGCGATCTCCGGTGTGGTCCCAGACGCCCGCGCGGACCGTCGTCCCCGGGATACGGAGGGCAGGCGGCCCGGTCGATCGGAAGCGGGCTTGCCGTTCCATCCTATGCACTTCTTCACTCGTCGAGCATGTCCGCGGTCACATTCGCGTCCGTCCCGGGGATCCCGATGTCCGAGGCCCGCTTGTCGGCCATCGCGAGGAGCCTGCGGATGCGCCCGGCGATGGCGTCCTTGGTCATGGGAGGGTCCGCGAGGCGTCCGAGTTCGTCGAGGCTCGCCTGCTTGTGGGCCACGCGCAGCTCCCCCGCGTAGCGCAGGTGCTCGGGGACGCTCTCGCCGAGGATCTCCAGGGCGCGCTCCACGCGCGCTCCGGCGGCGACGGCGGCCTGCGCGGAGCGGCGCAGGTTCGCGTCGTCGAAGTTGGCGAGGCGGTTGGCGGTGGCGCGGACCTCCTTGCGCATGCGGCGCTCCTCCCACACCATGAGTGCGTCGTGGGCGCCCATGCGGGTCAGGAGCGCCGCGATGGTGTCACCGTCGCGGATGACCACGCGGTCGATGCCACGGACCTCCCGCGCCTTCGCGGAGATGTCGAGGCGGCGTGCGGCGCCGACGAGGGCGAGGGCGGATTCGGGGCCGGGGCAGGTGACCTCGAGGGAGGAGGACCGGCCCGGTTCGGTGAGCGAGCCGTGCGCCAGGAACGCACCGCGCCAGACGGCCTCGGCGTCCGCCGTCGAACCGTTGACGACGGCGGAGGGCAGGCCCCGCACGGGGCGGCCGCGGCTGTCGAGGAGGCCCGTCTGGCGGGCCAGGGATTCGCCGTCGCGGACCACGCGGACCACGTACCGGTTGCCGCGCTTGAGTCCGCCGCCGGTGACCACGATGATCTCGCTGTTGTGGCCGTACACCTCCGCGATGGCCGCGCGCAGCCGGCGGGCGGTGGAGGCGAGGTCCACCTCGGCCTCGATGACGATCCTGCCCGAGATGATGTGGAGGCCCCCGGCGAATCTCAGGAGGGCGGACACCTCGGCCTTGCGGACCGAGGATTTCTTGACGTCGAGGTGCGAGAGCTCCTCTTTGACGTCGGCGGTCAGGGCCACAGATGCACTCCTAGTTCTCTCCGAACATGTCGTTGTAGGACGTCGCCAGCCGGAGCGGGTCGTGGACGGGCTTACCGGTCGAAGCTCCCACTGTACCGAAGACGGCGCGTCCGCCCATTCCCGCCACCGCCCGCTCGAACTCCTCCCGGTCGGCGATCACCGACGGGTCCGCGAGCACGACGTCGACCGTGAAATCCGGTGCGTACCGCGAGATCACGTGGAGGTGGTCCACGGCGCTCATGCCCTGGGTCTCCTTGGTGTCGTTGCTCAGGTTCATGGTGAGGCACCGCTTCGCGGAGGTGCGGCACAGGGCGTCCCGCAGCTCGGGCAGCAGCAGGTGCGGCAGCACGGAGGTGTACCAGGAGCCCGGACCGAGGACCACCCAGTCGGCCAGTTCGATGGCCTCCAGCGCGTCCCTGCAGGCCGGGGCGGCGGGTGGCAGGAGCCGGACGTTGCTCACGTTGCCCGTCTCGGAGGCGACGGCGAGCTTCGCCTGGCCGGTCACCGTCGTGACCCGCAGGGTTCCCTGCACCTCGCTGAGGAGGTCGCCCTCGATGGTCAGCGGGACGCCGGCCATGGGCAGGACGCGTCCGCGCGCGCCGAGGAGGGCGCCGGCCCACTGCAGGCCCGCCACCGGATCCCCCAGCAGCTCCCACAGGGTGACGATCAGCAGGTTGCCCATGGCGTGGTCGTCGAGCGGGCTCTCGACGCCGGGGCGTGCCGCGAAACGGTGCTGCATGACGTCGCGCCACGTCCGGCCCCAGTCGGTGTCGTCGCACAGGGCGGCGAGGGCCATGCGCAGGTCCCCGGGCGGCAGCACCCCGAGCTCGTGGCGGAGGCGCCCGGAGGAGCCGCCGTCGTCGGCGACCGTGACCACCGCGGTCAGCTCCTGCGTCAGGAGCCGCAGGGCCGAGAGCGACGCCGAGAGTCCGTGGCCGCCGCCGAGGGCGACGACGGACGGCCCGGCGCCGGAGTCACCCTGCCGGCGTGCGGGCGGCGGGACGAGGGGAAGCGGCCCGGAGAACAGCCCCACTACTCACGACCGAGGTCGCGGTGGTGCGCGGCGACCTGCACTCCCGGCAGCTGGGCCAGGCGCTGCGCGATCTCCTCGGTGACGGCCACCGAGCGGTGCTTGCCGCCCGTGCAGCCCACGGCGATGGTGGCGTAGTGCTTGTTCTCGCGGCGGTAGCCGTCGAGGACCGGGATCAGGGCGTTCACGTAGCGTTCGATGAAGTCCCCCGCTCCCTGCGCCCCGAGCACGTAGTCGCGGACCGGTGCGTCGAGCCCCGTCTGGGGGCGGAGCACCGGGACCCAGTGGGGATTCGGGATGAAGCGGACGTCCGCCACGTAGTTGGCGTCCGCCGGGAGACCGTACTTGAAGCCGAAGCTCATGACGTTCAGCCGCAGCACGATCGGCCCGGACTCGGAGAACAGCTCCGTGACCTTGGTGGCCAGGGCGTGCACATTGAGGTCGGTCGTGTCGATCACGTCGTCCGAGGAGTGCTTCAGTTCCTTCAGCACCTCGCGTTCGGCGGCGATCCCGTCGAGGATGCGGCCGTCGCCCTGCAGCGGGTGCGGCCGGCGGCCCTGCTCGAAGCGCCGCACCAGCACGGCGTCGTCGGCGTCGAGGAACAGCACCCGGTACTTCACGCCGGCGGAGCGGAGTCCCGCGAGGGACGCCTGGATGTCGCGGAAGAGCTCCTTGCCGCGCACGTCGACGACGACGGCCAGCTTGGGGATGGTCTCGGGCGTCCGCGCGACGAGCTCCGTCAGCGTGGTGAGCATCTGCGGCGGGAGGTTCTCCACCACGTACCACCCGTGGTCCTCGAGGGCGTTCGCGGCCGTGCTGCGGCCGGCCCCCGACATGCCGGTCACCACCAGCAGCTCGGATTCGGCGGGTTCGACCGGAGTCAGGCTCGTGGCCTCAGTCATCGTGGTGCATCCGTTCCGGCTCGACGGGGCAGCCGGTCTCCCGGCCTGCCCTGGGGTGGCGCGGCGCCTGCGGCCGCGCCTTCAGCCTAGCTAATCTTCGATGATCTCGCCCGTGGCCATGTTCACGGCCGGGGCGGGCGCGTCCTCGGGTGCGACGGCGAGGGACGTGCGGATCGTCTCGGCGAGGGTGGGGCCCACGCCGGGCACCTCGACGAGCTCCTCGACGGTGGCCGCCCGAATCTTCTTGACCGACCCGAAGTGCTTGAGCAGGGCCTTGCGCTTGGCGGGCCCGAGCCCGGCGATCTCGTCGAGCGCCGAGGCCGTCATCGACTTGCCGCGCTTCTGGCGGTGGAACGTGATGGCGAAGCGGTGCGCCTCGTCGCGGATGCGCTGCAGCATGAACAGCCCCTCCGAGGCGCGCGGGAGGATCACCGGGAACTCGCTGTCCTGGATCCACACCTCCTCGAGGCGCTTGGCGAGGCCGATCACGAAGACGTCGTCGATCCCCAGGTCGGCCAGCGCCCGCGACGCCGCGGCGACCTGCGGCGGGCCGCCGTCGACGACCACGAGGTTCGGCGGGTAGGCGAACCGGTTGCGGGTGATCGCCGTCGTCGTGTCCTGCAGCGGCCCGCCGGACGGCTCGTCCACGGCCGGGTGCGCGAGGACCGACGCATCGTCGTCGACGGGGTCGGTCTCCGGGTCGGGGGCCGCGGCGTCCACCGCGGGGCCCGCCTTCCCCGCGAGGTAGTTGCGGAACCGGCGGTGGATGACGTCGTACATGGAGGCGGTGTCGTCCCGGGCGGCGTCGCCCGTGATGGAGAACTTCCGGTACTCGGACTTGCGCGGCAGGCCGTCCTCGACGACGACCATCGACGCGACGACGTTGGTGCCCTGCACGTGGGAGATGTCGAAGCACTCGATGCGCATGAGCGGCTGGGGCAGGTCGAGGGCCTCCTGGAGCTCCTGCAGCGCCGTGGACCGGGTGGTGATGTCGCCGGCGCGGCGGCTCTTGTGCAGGCGGAGCGCCTCGGCGGCGTTCTGCTCCACCGTGCCCATGAGGGTGGCCTTGTCCCCGCGCTGCGGCACGCGCACGTCCACGCGCGCGCCGCGCAGGCCGCGGAGCCACTCGAGCATCTGGTCGGAGTTGCTCGGCAGCACGGGGACGAGGACCTCGCGCGGGATCTGCTCGTTGCTGCTGCTGCCCTCGCCGTAGACCTGCTGCAGCAGGTGTTCCACGAGGTCGGGGGTGTCCATGTCCTCGACCTTCTCCACGACCCAGCCGCGCTGGCCGCGGATGCGCCCGCCGCGTACGTGGAAGACCTGGGCTGCCGCCTCGAGCTCGTCCTCCCTGATCGCGAAGATGTCGGCGTCCGTGTCCTCGCTGAGCACGACGGTGTTGCGTTCGAAGACGCGGCGGAGGGCCGCGATGTCGTCGCGGAGGCGCGCTGCGGACTCGTAGTCGAGTTCCTGGACGGCCTCGGCCATCTTCTTCTCGAGCCCGGAGATGAACTTCTTGGCCTCGCCGGACATGAAGTCGCAGAAGTCCGCGGCGAGGGCCTTGTGGTCCTCGGGGCTGATGCGACCCACGCACGGCGCGGAGCACTTGTCGATGTACCCGAGGAGGCAGGGCCTGCCGGTCCGTTCGGCGCGCTTGAACACCCCGGCGCTGCAGGTCCTGACCGGGAAGACGCGGATCATGGTGTCGACCGTCTCGCGGATGGCCTTCGCCGGGTAGAACGGGCCGAAGTAGCGCGTGTCCTTCTTCTTATCGCCGCGCATGACCTGCACGCGGGGGTACTTCTCCCCCATGGTGACGGCGAGATACGGGTAGGACTTGTCGTCGCGGAACATGATGTTGAACCGCGGGTCGAACTCCTTGATCCACGTGTACTCGAGCTGCAGCGCCTCGAGCTCGCTGCCCACGACCGTCCATTCGACGCTCGCCGCGGTGAAGACCATGCTGCGGGTCTTGGGGAGCAGGCCCTGCGGGTTCGCGAAGTAGGAGTTGAGGCGGGAGCGCAGGTTCTTCGCCTTGCCCACGTAGATGACGCGGCCGTGCTCGTCCCGGAACCGGTAGACCCCCGGATCGAGCGGGATCTCGCCGGTCTTCGGCCGGTATGTCACTGGATTCGCCACACGTCAATCCTAGGTGCGGACGGCTACCCGGCCCGACGCGGGCCGCCCGGTTCCGCTGACCGCTGACGCCCGTCCGGGGCGGGCTGCTGGACGGGCCGGCTACCCTGGGCGCGCCTCAGCCGCGGGCCGGCTGCTGGGCGGGCTACTCGGCGGCCGGGCTCTGGTTGTAGTGCGGCACCCGGTCCTGGCCGGTGAGCGCGGCGATGCTGTCCATGATGGCGTCCGTGGCGTTGCGCCGGGCGGGCAGCGGGTGGCCGGGACCGGTCTTCGCGAAGACCAGCGGCCGGCCGACGCGCAGGGTGAAGTGCTGCGGCCGGATGCCCTTCTTCCCGGCGGGCTGCAGGGCATCGGTGCCGAGAAGTCCGACCGGCACCACGGGGGCGCCGGTGGTGAGCGCGAGCCAGCCCACGCCGGTCCGTCCCCGGTAGAGCCTCCCGTCGCGGGAGCGGGTCCCCTCCGGGTAGATGCCGACGCCGTCCCCCTTCTCCAGCAGGTCGAGGAGCGTCTTGAGGGCCTGGACGCTGGCCGCCTGCTGCCCGCGTTCGACGGGGATCGACCCCACACCCTCGAAGAAGGACTTCATGAGGGCTCCCTTCACGCCGGCGCCCGTGAAGTACTCGGCCTTGGCGAAGAAGGCCACGGGGCGGGGCATGAGCGCCTGCACGAGGACGCTGTCGAGGAAGGAGAGGTGGTTCGCCGCGACGATGAACGGACCGTCAGCGGGAACGTGGTGCAGGCCCTCGACCGTGGGGCGGCAGAGACCGGCGATGAGCCCGCGGGTGGTGCTGCGCGTCAGGTCATAGACTCCCACCGAGCACCTCCAGCAGCTCGTCCGCGGTCTGCACGACGGCGGTGGCCCCCGCGCCCTGCAGTTCGCCCGGCGCCGCGAAGCCCCAGCCGACGCCGATGCACGGGAGGCCGTTCGCGGAGGCACCCTCGACGTCGTGCCGCCGGTCGCCGATCATGACGGCGGAACCGGCCGCGCCCGGGTGCCGTTCGAGGGCCGCCCGGATGATCGACGCCTTGCCGGTAGCGGCCCTGGTCTCGTCCCGCGGGGAGCCGTGCACCGAGGCGAAGAGGTGCCTGAGCCCCTGTACGGCGAGGAGTTCCTCGGCGAGCCACTCGGGTTTCTGGGTGGCGACCGCGACCACCGCGCCGCGACGCGCCAGCTCCTCGACGCAGCGGGCGATCCCGGGGTAGGGGCGGCTTTGTGCCATGCCCGTGTCCACGTACCCCGTGCGGTAGGTCCGCAGGACGTCCTGCACCCGGGAGGCGGGCACGCCGGCACGCTCGGTGAGCGAGGAGACGAGGGGCGGACCCACCATGGCCCGGAGCGCGTCGTCTCCGGGCACCGGGAGGCCGTGGCGGCGCAGGGCGTCCGCGATGCCCTCGGTGATCGCTCCTGCCGGGTCGACAAGCGTTCCGTCGAGGTCGAAGAGTATCAGCGAATGCATATGTGCCACCGGGCAAGCTTGCCATAGCACCGGCAGGGCACGCGTCATGCATGCCCTGCCGGGAATACCCGGACCGGCGGGGTCGGGCTACTGCGCCTTCTCGAAGATCTCCTTCAGGAACGTCCCCGTGTAGCTCGCCTCGATCCGTGCGACCTGCTCGGGCGTACCGGTGGCGATGATCTGCCCGCCGCCGGAGCCGCCGTCGGGTCCGAGGTCGATCACCCAGTCGGCGCTCTTGATGACGTCGAGGTTGTGCTCGATCGTCACCACGGTGTTGCCCTTGTCCACGAGGCCCTGCAGCACGAGGAGGAGCTTGCGGATGTCCTCGAAGTGCAGGCCGGTGGTCGGTTCGTCGAGGACGTAGATACTCCGCCCGTTCGACCGCTTCTGCAGTTCGCTGGCGAGCTTGACGCGCTGCGCCTCGCCGCCGGAGAGCGTCGTGGCGGGCTGCCCCAGGCGCACGTAGCCGAGACCCACCTCGACCAGCGTGTTCAGGTGCCGGGCGATCGGGCTGAACGCGGCGAAGAACTCCGCGCCCTCCTCGATGGGCATGTCGAGCACGTCCGCGATGGTCTTGCCCTTGTAGTGCACCTCGAGGGTCTCGCGGTTGTACCGGGCGCCGTGGCACACCTCGCAGGGCACGTACACGTCCGGCAGGAAGTTCATCTCGATCTTCAGGGTGCCGTCGCCGGAGCACGCCTCGCAGCGGCCGCCCTTGACGTTGAAGGAGAACCGGCCGGGCAGGTAGCCGCGGACCTTGGCCTCCGTGGTCTCCGCGAAGAGCTTCCGGATGTTGTCGAAGACACCGGTGTACGTGGCCGGGTTGGACCGGGGCGTCCGCCCAATGGGGCTCTGGTCGACATGGATGACCTTGTCGAGGTGCTCCAGGCCGTCGATGCGCTTGTGCCGGCCGGCGACCTGCTTGGCGCCGTTGAGCTTGTTGGCGAGGACCTTGTAGAGGATGTCGTTCACGAGGGTGGACTTGCCGGAGCCGCTCACGCCCGTGACGGCGGTGAGCACGCCGAGCGGGATCGTGGCATCCACGTTGACGAGGTTGTGCTCGCGCGCGCCGACGACCTTCAACTGCCGGGACCGGTCGATCTTGCGGCGCTTCGCCGGGATCTCGATCTTGCGGCGCCCGGAGAGGTAGTCACCGGTGAGGGACCGCTCGTTGGTGAGCAGGTCCTCGAGCAGGCCCGAGTGGACCACCTCTCCCCCGTGCTCGCCGGCGCCCGGCCCGATGTCCACGATCCAGTCGGCCTCGGCGATGGTGTCCTCGTCGTGTTCGACCACGATGAGCGTGTTGCCGAGGTTCCGCAGGCGCGTGAGGGTCTCGATGAGCCGGCGGTTGTCGCGCTGGTGCAACCCGATGGACGGCTCGTCGAGCACGTAGAGCACGCCGACGAGGCCGGAGCCGATCTGCGTGGCGAGGCGGATGCGCTGCGCCTCGCCGCCGGAGAGTGTGCCCGAGGCCCGCTCGAGGTTGAGGTACTCCAGGCCGACGTCGAGGAGGAAGGTCAGGCGCGCCTGGATCTCCTTGAGGACCTGGTTGGCGATCTGCGCCTCACGGCCGGTGAGCACGAGGTTGTCGAGGAACTCGGCGCAGTCGCGCATCGGCATCGCGGAGACCTCGGCGATGGAGCGGCCGTTGATGAGCACCGAGAGCGACGCCGGGTTGAGGCGTGCGCCACCGCAGGTGGGGCACGGGATCTCCCGCATGTACTCCTCGTAGCGGTCCCGCGCGTTGTCGGACTCGGTCTCGGCGTGCTTGCGCTGGATGTACTGGATGGCACCCTCGAAGCCGGTGCTGTACTTGCGTTCCCGGCCGAAGCGGTTCTTGTACTGCACCACGACCTTGTGGTCCTTGCCGTACAGCGCGGCCTCGCGGGCGCGGTCGGGGAGCTTCCGCCAGGGGGTGGTGATGTCGAAGCTCAGCTCCGACGCGAGCCCTTCGAGCAGGCGGGTCCAGTACTCGAGCGTCGCGGTGCCCAGTGACCACGGGGCGATGGCGCCCTCGGCGAGGCTGAGGTCCGGGTTCGGGACCACGAGCTCCTCGTCGACCTCGAGCTTGCTGCCGATGCCGGTGCAGGCCGGGCACGCGCCGAAGGGGTTGTTGAAGGAGAACGAGCGCGGTTCGATCTCGTCGATGGCCAGCGGGTGCTCGTTCGGGCAGGCGAGGTGCTCGGAGAAGGCGTGGAGGCGCTTCGCGTCGTCCTCGGGCAGGTCGACGAACTCCGCGAGCACGCGGCCGTCGGCGAGCTTCAGCGCGGTCTCGACGGAGTCGGTGAGGCGCTGCTGGATGCCGCCCTTGACCACGAGGCGGTCGATGATGACCTCGATGGTGTGCTTGTACTGCTTGCCGAGCTTCGGCGGGTCGCTGAGCTGGATGAGCTTGCCGTCGACGCGGGCACGCGAGTAGCCCTTGGCGGTGAGCTCCTGGAAGAGGTCCACGAACTCGCCCTTGCGGGCCCGCACGACGGGCGCGAGGATCTGGAAGCGCGTGCCCTCGTCGAGCTCGAGGAGCTGGTCGACGATCTGCTGGGGTGTCTGCTTCGCGACGGGCTCGCCGCAGACCGGGCAGTGGGGGCGGCCGACGCGCGCCCAGAGCAGGCGCATGTAGTCGTAGATCTCGGTGATGGTGCCCACGGTGGACCGGGGGTTCTTGCTCGTGGACTTCTGGTCGATCGACACGGCGGGTGAGAGACCCTCGATGAAGTCGACGTCGGGCTTGTCCACCTGGCCGAGGAACTGCCGGGCGTACGCGGAGAGGGACTCGACGTAGCGGCGCTGGCCCTCCGCGAAGATGGTGTCGAACGCCAGCGACGACTTGCCCGAGCCGGACAGGCCCGTGAACACGATCATGGCGTCGCGCGGCAGGTCGAGGTCGACGTTGCGCAGGTTGTGCTCGCGCGCGCCCTTGACGATCAGCCGGGACAGGTCCTGGGGGGCCGGCTCCGGATTGTGGGCGTGCTGCTCGAGGGAATTTGCAATAGACACTCATCCACTGTAGGTGAAAAGGCCTTCGAAGACATATTCGAATGGAGTGTTTCCCGCGTGGTTGCCGCGCCCTCCGGCGCGCCGTTCACGCTCGGCGCAATGCGGCCTGCACGACGGCCACGGCGTCGCGCTCGGACAGCCCCGAGGACCGCACCACGGCGGCGAAGTCGTCCGCCGCGGCGGCGACCCGGCGGCGCGCCTCGTCTCCCCCGGCGGTGATGACCGTGCCGGCCCGGCCTCTGGTCTCCACCACCCCTGCCTGCTCCAGTTCGCGGTACGCCCGGGCGACGGTGTTGGCGGCGATGCCGAGGTGCGTGGCGAGGCCGCGGACCGGCGGCAGCCGCGTCCCCACGGCGGCCTTTCCCGAGGCGGCGGCCGCCAGGACGGCCTGCTTGACCTGCTCGAAGGGTGGTACCGCGCTCTGCGGGTCGAGTCTGAGCCACCGGGGGATGTCCTGCTCCACGCCCTGCCCCTTTCCGGGAGGATCTGCTGCCGGGGCCGGAGGGAGCCGCCGTGTCCTCGAACCCTACCCGCCGGGATCCTGCCCGCCGGTGCCGGCCCGTGCCCGCCCGTGCCCGCCTCTGCCCGCCGCGCCTAGACTGTGCTCATGACCGGCCCCCTGCACGACCTCAGCGAGCTCACCATCCGCAGCATCGCGGTGTCCGAGATGGACAACAACGTGTACGTCCTCACCTCGAAGTCGAGTGGCGCGCAGGTGCTCATCGACGCCGCGGACGACGCCCCGGCGATCCTCGGCCTACTCGCCGATGCCCAGGAGGACACGGACGCCGAGGCCCGCGTGGCCCTCGTCATCACCACGCACTCGCACTGGGACCACGTCCGCGCGCTCGCCGAGGTCGTGGAGGCCGTGAGGGCGCGCACCGCCGCGGGCGCGGACGACGTCGAGGACATCGCCGTGCCGACGGATGTCCCGCTACGGCACGGCGACGTCGGCTCCTTCGAGGGCTTCGACCTCGAAGCCATCCACCTCCGGGGCCACACGCCGGGCTCCATCGCGATCCTCTACCGGGATCCCCACGGACCGGCGCACCTGTTCACGGGTGATTCCCTGTTCCCCGGCGGGCTGGGCAACACGCAGGGCTACCCGGAGCGCTTCGCGTCCCTGTACGACGACGTCGTGACCCGGATCTTCGACCGCCTGCCCGACGACACCGTCGTGCACCCGGGGCACGGCCGCGGCACCACGCTCGGTGCCGAGCGGGGCTCCCTCCCGGAGTGGAAGCAGCGCGGCTGGTAGGACGGAGGCAGACCGCGGCTTGCTGCGGTCCGCTGTGGCCTGCAGGAACCGGGCCCCCTCAGGCGGGGCGGTGCCCGACGGCGAAGATCCGGCGGAAGCCGAACACCGTGCCGTACCCGCCCCGCGGGTAGGCCGTCCGGAGCAGGTCCGCGTAGCCGGCCTCGAACTCGGCGGCCTCCGCGTCGGACAGCACCTCCAGCACGGGCCGCAGCGCGGTACCGCGCACCCAGCCCAGCACGGCGTCCTCCCCCGGCAGCACCTGCTGGTACGTGGTCTCCCAAACGTCGGCGTCGAGGCCCGCGGCGAGGAGCAGCTGCAGATAATCGGTGGGGTCACCGACCGCGTCGTCGTGGCGGAGCACACCCTCCAGCGTCCCTGCCCAGCGGGGGCTCGCCGCGTGCTCGCGCAGGAGGGCGTGGGACGGTGCGGAGAAGTTGCCGGGGACCTGCAGCGCGAGCCAGCCTCCGGCCGGCAGCCCCTCCGCCCAGGCCGAGACGAGGTCCCGGTGGCCGGGCACCCACTGGAGGACCGCGTTCGTGACGACCACCTCATCCGATCCCGGCCGGTAGTCGCGGACGTCGCCCTCCTCGAAGGACAGGTTCGGCGGCGCCGGGCGACGGCGGGCGGCGTCGATCATGTCGGCGCTGGCATCGACCCCCCGGACCGCCGCGGCCGGCCATCGCCGCGCGAGCGCCTCCGTCAGGTCGCCGGGGCCGCAGCCGAGGTCGACGACGCTGCGTGGAGAAGGGTCGTCGATCCGCGCCACGAGGTCGAAGAACGGCCGCCCGCGGTGACCGGCATGGCGGGCGTACAGTCCAGAATCCCAGCGCATGATCCACCCTAACGCGCCCACCGGTAGGCTGAACGGACCATGAGGATCCAAGAGCACCTGCCCCGGCACGACGACGGCCGACTCACCGCGGACGCGGTCCACGAGGCCTTCACGGCGTGGGCGACGGCGCGCGGCCTGGCCCTGTACCCCGCGCAGGACGAGGCCGCCATGGAGCTCGTCTCCGGCAGCAACGTGATCCTCGCGACCCCCACCGGCTCCGGGAAGTCACTGGTCGCTGTCGCGGCGCACCTGAAGTCCTTCGCGGACGGACGGACGAGTTACTACACGGCGCCGATCAAGGCCCTCGTGTCCGAGAAGTTCTTCGCGCTGTGCGACATCTTCGGGCCGGAGAACGTCGGCATGATCACCGGTGACTCCGGGGTGAACCAGGACGCGCCGATCATCTGCTGCACCGCGGAGATCCTGGCGAACCTCGCCCTGCGGGAGGGTGCCCTGGCCGACGTCGACACCGTGGTCATGGACGAGTTCCACTTCTACTCGGACCCGCAGCGCGGCTGGGCGTGGCAGGTCCCGCTGCTCGAGCTGCCACAGGCGCAGTTCCTGCTCATGTCCGCGACCCTCGGCGACGTCACGCGCTTCGAGAAGGACCTCACGGAGCGCACGGGCCGCCCGACGGCGACGGTCACCTCCGTGGAACGGCCCATCCCCCTGCACTACTACTACGTCGAGACACCGGTGCAGGAGTCCCTGGAGGAACTGCTCTCCACCCGGCAGGCGCCCGTGTACGTGGTGCACTTCAGCCAGGCGGAAGCGATCGAGCGGGCGCAGAATCTCATGAGCGTCAACGTGTGCACGCGCGAGGAGAAGGACCGCATCGCGGACCTCATCGCCACGTTCCGGTTCTCCGCGGGGTTCGGCAAGACCCTCAACCGGCTGGTCCGGCACGGCATCGGCGTGCACCACGCCGGCATGCTGCCGAAGTACCGGCGCCTCGTCGAGCAACTCGCCCAGGCCGGGCTGCTGAAGGTCATCTGCGGCACCGACACCCTCGGGGTCGGTATCAACGTGCCGATCCGCACCGTGCTCCTGACGGCGCTGAGCAAGTACGACGGCGTCCGCACGAGGCTGCTCAATGCGCGCGAGTTCCACCAGATCTCCGGACGCGCCGGACGGGCGGGCTACGACACCGCGGGCACGGTGGTGGTGCAGGCGCCCGACCACGTGGTCGAGAACACCAAGGCCATGGCGAAGGCGGTCTCCAAGTTCGGTGACGACCAGAAGAAGCTGCGCCAGGTGGTGCGCAAGAAGCCGCCCCAGGGCTTCGTCTCGTGGGGCAGGCCCACCTTCGAGCGGCTCGTCGACAGCATCCCCGATCCCCTGACGTCGTCGTTCTCCGTCAGCCACTCCATGCTCCTGAACCTGCTCGAGCGGCCGGGGGACCCCTTCACCGCCGTCAAGCGGCTGCTCACCGAGAACCACGAGACGCGCGCCTCCCAGCTGCGGCTCATGCGCCGCGCGATCGGGATCTACCGGGAGCTCGTGACGGCCGGGATCGTCGAGCGCCTGCCCGTGCCGGAGCCGGACGGCCGGCAGGTGCGGCTCCGGGTCCACCTGCAGGCCAACTTCGCCCTGAACCAGCCCCTCTCGCCGTTCGCCCTCGCGAGCCTCGAACTCCTCGACCCCGAGGCGCCCGGCTATGCGCTCGACGTCGTCTCGGTCATCGAGGCCACGCTGGAGAAGCCCCGGCAGGTGCTCAACGCCCAGGAGAAAAAGGCCCGCGGGGAGGCCGTCGCCGCCATGAAGGCCGAGGGCATCGACTACGACGCGCGGATGGCCCGGCTGGAGGAGATCGGCTACCCGAAGCCGCTCGAGGAGCTGCTGCAGCAGGCCTTCGACGTGTACCGGACGTCGGCGCCGTGGCTCAACGACTTCGAGCTGGCCCCCAAGTCGGTGGTGCGCGACATGTACGAGCGGGCCATGAGCTTCGGCGAGTACGTGGCGTTCTACTCCCTGACGCGCTCCGAGGGGATCCTGCTGCGGTACCTCGCCGACTGCTACAAGGCCCTGCGCCACACCGTCCCCGTCGAGGCCCTGCGGGAGGACCTCAGCGACATCCTGGAGTGGCTCGGCGAACTGGTGCGGCAGGTCGACAGCAGCCTCCTCGACGAGTGGACCCAGCTCTCCGCCGGTCTCACGCCGGCCCCGGCGGACGCCGTGGACCTCCCCGAGGAGCCGCCCTCGGTGACGTCCAACGAGCGCGCCTTCCGGGTCATGGTGCGCAACGAGATGTTCCAGCGCGTGAAGCTCTTCGCTGACGAACAGGACGAGGCGCTCGGCGCCCTCGACGCCGACTCGGGGTGGACCGCCGACCGCTGGGCCGAGGCCCTCGACGGCTACTTCGGCGACTACGAGGACATCGACGACGGCCCCGAGGCCCGCGGGCCGGCCCTGCTGCTCATCACCAAGGCACCGCGGGTGTGGCGGGTGCGCCAGATCCTCAAGGACCCCGAGGGGAACGGCGACTGGGGCATCAACGCCGAGATCGACCTCCCGGCGTCGGACGAGGCAGGCAGCCCGGTGGTCCGGATCCTCGGCGTCGGGGCGCCCGTCGCGGCCTGAGCCGCCACCGGCGCTTCGCTAGTCTTGGGGCATGTCGATTCGCGAAGCACGGCCGGCGGACGTCCCGGTCATCCTCCAGCTCATCCACGATCTCGCCCTCTACGAGAAGGAACCGGACGCCGTGAAGAACACCGTCGGGTCCCTCGAGGACGCCCTGTTCGGTGACCGCCCCACGATCTTCGCCCACGTCGCCGAGGCCGAGGGGCAGGTCCAGGGCTTCGCGCTCTGGTTCCTCAACTACTCCACCTGGGAGGGCGTCAACGGCATCTACCTCGAGGACCTGTACGTGCGCCCCGAGGCGCGTGGGGCGGGGCACGGGAAGGCGCTGCTCGCCAACCTCGCGAGGATCGCCGCCGAGCGCGGGTACGCGCGCGTGGAGTGGTCGGTGCTCGACTGGAACGAACCGTCCATCCGGTTCTACCAGCAGCTCGGGGCCCGCCCCCAGACCGGGTGGAGCACCTTCCGGCTCACGGGCAGCGCCCTCGCCGAGGCGGCCGCGCTGTGACGACGCCGTCCACGCCGACACCGCCCCCCGCTGAACCGTCCGCGTCGTTCCCGGCCGCCGGGACCGCCGCCGGAACAACCGCCGGGACCGCTGCCGGGTCGGTGACGGACGCCGCCGATCACGTCGTGGGCAGGACGGCCGTCATGCGCGGGCTGCGCGCCACCGGCCACACCTTCCGCGTACCGCTCGACCACGGGGACCCGGCGTCCCCCCGCCTCGACGTGTTCGCCCGGGAGTACTCGTCGCTCGAGCACAGCGACGAGGACGCCGCCCGCCTGCCGTGGCTCCTGTTCCTGCAGGGCGGGCCCGGTGGCCGGGGTGTCCGCACCACCCAGCTCTCGGGCTGGATGAAGGCCGCCGCGAGGGAGTTCCGCATCCTCATGCTCGACCAGCGGGGCACGGGACTCTCCACGCCCGCCGACGCCGCGACACTCGCGGCGCTACCGTCGCCGCAGGCCCGCGCCGAGTACCTCACCCACTTCCGCGCGGACTCGATCGTCGCGGATGCCGAGCTGATCCGCCACCGCCTCGGCAGCGGACCGTGGACGGTCTTCGGGCAGAGCTACGGCGGCTTCTGCACCCTCACCTACCTCTCGAACGCCCCGGAGGGGATCGAGCGCGCGCTCCTCACCGGCGGCCTCGCGCCCCTCGCCGGCCGGGCCGACGAGGTGTACCGGGCCACGTTCGCCCGGGTCGAGGAACGCAACCGGGAGTACTTCTCGTGGTACCCCGAGGACCGCGACCTGGTCACGCGGATCGCCCGCCACCTCGAGGCCGTCGAGGAGCACCTCCCCAGCGGTGAACGCCTGACGGTGCGGCGCTTCCAGATGGTCGGCTCCTTCCTCGGCGGGAACACGCGGGTGCACGGGCTGCACTACCTCCTGGAGGACGCGTTCACCGCCACACCGGACGGTCCCCGCCTGTCGGCCGGGTTCCTCGAGCAGGTCCAGGGCGTCGTCAGCCGTGCGTCGCACCCGCTGTACGCGCTACTGCACGAGTCCATCTACTGCCAGGGCTCCGCCTCCGACTGGGCGGCGCGGCGCGTGCTCGAGGAGTACCCGCAGTTCCGCGACGACGCAGCCGAGATCCTGTTCACCGGCGAGATGGTCTACCCCTGGTACTTCGAGGAGGACCCCGCGCTCCGCCCGCTGCGGGAGGTCGCGGACCTGCTCGCGGTGAAGGAGGACTGGGGCCGCCTGTACGACCGGAACGTCCTCGCGACGAACACCGTCCCCGCCGCGGCTGCGGTCTACCGGCACGACATCTATGTGGACAGGGACCTCTCCCTCGCGACGGCAGGTGCTGTCCGGCGGCTCGAGGTGTGGGAGACGGACGAGTTCCACCACGACGGCATCGCCGACGACGGCGAGGCCATCTTCGAGCGGCTGCTCGGGATGACGCGTTCCTGACCGGAGCCGCGCGAGTCGGGCCGGTGCCGCACTCCGGGTGCAGACACGGAAGGGACCCCGCACGGTGTGCGGGGTCCCTTCCGTGTACCGGTGCGGCCCGGGTCTAGCGGCGCGGTTCCTTCGCGCCGGCGTCGTCCGCGGCCTCGTCCAGTCCGTCGTCCACGGCAGGCGACGACGTGGACGTCGAGGCTGAACGGACGGCGGCCTTCTCGTCGGCCCGTGAACGGATCAGGCTGGCGATGACCGCGATGACGATCGTCGCGACGATCACGGCGAGGGACACGAAGGTGGGGATCTCGGGGGCCCACTCGATGTGCTCCCCACCGTTGATGAAGGGCAGCTCGTTGACGTGCATCGCGTGGAGGACGAGCTTGATGCCGATGAAGGCGAGGATCACCGAGAGCGCGTGCTTCAGGTAGATCAGGCGCGTCATCAGGCCACCCAGGAGGAAGTAGAGCTGGCGCAGGCCCATGAGGGCGAAGATGTTCGCGGTGAACACGATGAACGCACTCTGCGTCAGGCCGAAGATGGCCGGGATGGAATCGACGGCGAAGAGGAGGTCGGTCAGGCCGATCGTCACGAAGACGATGAGCATGGGGGTGAACACCTTCTTGCCGTCGACGACGGTGCGCACCTTGTTGCCATCGTAGGACTCGGACATCGGCAGGACGGACCGGAGCTTCGCGATGAGCTTGTTGTCGCCCGCGTCCTCCTCGTCCTCGCCGGAGTCCGTTGCCTGCTTGTAGGCGGTGTAGAGGAGGAAGGCGCCGAAGATGTAGAAGATCCAGCTGAAGTTCTCGATGACGGCCGCGCCCAGGGCGATGAAGATGCCGCGCAGGATCAGCGCGATGATGATGCCCACCATCAGCACTTCCTGCTGGTACTTCCGGGGCACCGAGAACCGCGCCATGATGATGATGAAGACGAACAGGTTGTCGATGCTCAGGCTGTACTCGGTGATCCAGCCGGCGATGAACTGACTGCCGTACTCGGCGCCCGTGAAGAAGAACATGAGGGCCGCGAACACGAGCGCGAGACCCACGTAGAAGGTGACCCAGAGTCCCGCCTCCTTCATCGACGGCTCGTGGGGGCGCTTGACGACGAGGAGCAGGTCGAACAGCAGGATGATCCCGAGCACGACGAACGTGCCGATCTCGAATGCCAGGGGCAGAGCGGGCATGAAGTACCTTCCGGGGGTGCAGGTGATCGCCGTAAGTCTCTCCGCGGAGGCATGATGCCGTCTCGCCGCTACGCCCGGCAGGGCAACTGTGCCCTGCGTGCTGACGTCCGTAGCGCTTGGGATACTCCCCTACGTCCGGCCAATGCTACCCGTGCAGGCGCACCGCCGACGAATACCCGCTCCCGGCCGCGCATACGGCCGCACCCTTGACGTGACCCGACGCGACGCGACAGCTGCGTCGGGCAGGGGCGCGCCGTCTCGACGTCGTCCCCGGTCCGGGCCGACTCCCACGCACCGCCGCGCCGATCAGGCGTGGCCGGCGGACTGCATCTGCCGGAGTTCCTTCTTGAGATCGCCGACCTCGTCGCGCAGGCGTCCGGCAAGCTCGAACTGCAGTTCCGCCGCGGCGGCGTGCATCTGGTCGGTCAGCTGCTGGATGAGGTCCGTGAGGTCCTCGGCGGGTACCGATGCGAGACCGTCGTGCCGCCCGGCGCCCTTCTTCGGCTTCCGCCCCTTGGCGGCCTCCTCGAGGAGCGCCCGGGTGTCGGCGTCCTCGCGGTTGATCGTGTCGGTGATGTCCGCGATCCGCTTCCGCAGCGGCGTGGGGTCGATTCCGTGCTCGAGGTTGTGCGCCACCTGGATGGCCCGGCGCCGGTTGGTCTCGTCGATAGCCCGCTCCATGGAGTCGGTGATCCGGTCCGCGTACATGTGCACCTCGCCGGAGACGTTGCGGGCGGCGCGGCCGATGGTCTGGATGAGGGACGTCGTGCTGCGCAGGAAACCCTCCTTGTCGGCGTCGAGGATGCTGACGAGCGACACCTCGGGCAGGTCGAGGCCCTCACGGAGGAGGTTGATGCCCACCAGGACGTCGAAGGTGCCCATGCGCAGTTCGCGCAGCAGTTCCACGCGCCGCAGGGTGTCCACGTCGGAGTGGAGGTACTCGACCTTCACCCCGTGCTCGAGGAGGTACCCGGTGAGGTCCTCGGCCATCCGCTTGGTCAGCGTGGTGACGAGGACGCGCTCGTTGACGGCGGTGCGCTTCCGGATCTCGCCGAGCAGGTCGTCGATCTGCCCCTTGGTGGGCTTGACGACCACCTCGGGGTCCACGAGACCCGTGGGCCGGATGATCTGCTGCACGTAGCCGTCCGCCTTGCCGAGTTCGTACTTGCCGGGTGTCGCCGACAGGTAGACCGTCTGCCCGATGCGGTCGAGGAACTCGTCCCACTTCAGCGGGCGGTTGTCCATGGCGGACGGGAGCCGGAACCCGTGGTCCACCAGGGTGCGCTTGCGGGAGGAGTCCCCCTCGTACATGGCGCCGATCTGCGGGATGGTCACGTGGGACTCGTCGACGACGAGCAGGAAGTCGTCGGGGAAGTAGTCGAGCAGGCAGTGCGGCGCGGAGGCGGGATCGCGCCCGTCGATGTGGCGCGAGTAGTTCTCGATGCCGTTGCAGAAACCCATCTGCTGCATCATCTCGAGGTCGTAGGTGACGCGCATCCGCAGGCGCTGCGCCTCGACGAGCTTGTTCTGCGACTCGAGCTCCGCCAGCCGCTGCTGCAGCTCGTCCTCGATGTCCTTGATGGCCCGCGTCATGCGGTCGGGTCCGGCGACGTAGTGCGACGCGGGGAAGACGTACATCTCCTCCTCCTCGCGGATGACGTTCCCGGTCAGCGGATCGAGCGTGTAGATGTTCTCCACCTCGTCGCCGAAGAACTCGATGCGCAGCGCGTGCTCCTCGTACATCGGGATGATCTCGACGGTGTCGCCGCGCACGCGGAAGGTGCCGCGGTGGAAGTCCATGTCGTTGCGCGTGTACTGCATCCCGACGAACTGCCGCAGCAGCTCGTCGCGGTTCATCTGGTCCCCGCGGCGCAGCGTGACCATCTTGTTGATGTACTCCTCGGGCGTGCCGAGACCGTAGATGCAGGAGACCGTGGCGACGACGATCACGTCGCGACGGGTGAGCAGAGCGTTGGTGGCGGAGTGCCGCAGGCGCTCCACCTCCTCGTTGATGGAGGAGTCCTTCTCGATGAAGGTGTCCGTCTGCGGGACGTAGGCCTCGGGCTGGTAGTAGTCGTAGTACGAGACGAAGTACTCGACCGCGTTGTTCGGCAGCAGCTCGCGGAACTCGTTGGCGAGCTGCGCCGCGAGGGTCTTGTTCTGCACCATGACGAGGGTGGGGCGCTGCACCTGCTCGATGAGCCAGGCGGTCGTCGCGCTCTTGCCGGTACCGGTGGCGCCGAGGAGGACGACGTCCTTCTCGCCGGCGTTGATCCGCTCGGCGAGTTCCTTGATGGCGGTGGGCTGGTCACCCGCCGGCTGGTACTCGCTGATGACCTCGAACGGTGCCACGACACGCTTGATATCCTGCGCAAGACTCATGGCTTAACGGTAGCCCCTGGCTGTGACACTTCTCCTCGGATCTGCTGGCGGCTGAACGCCCCCGGCAGCCGGACCGGCGACTCAGTCCACCGCGGGAGGAGCGGTCACGACCACCGTGACATCGACGCCCGGATCGGCCGCACGGTGCACCGCCGCCACCCCGCCGAGGGACGGGTCCGGACGGCGGTCCGTGCGCGGATCACGGGGGAATCCTGCAGCGCGCAGGGCTGCGGACACCGCCTCCGGATCACCGTCCGGGGCGACCGTCACACGCACCGTCACAGGCACCGTCGCGCGCCCGGCGCCGTGCAGCTCCGGCGCCGACGCTTCGTGCCCGTCCTGCTGTGCGCCGGCGCCGTTCCCGGTCTCCATCACGGCGCCGGGCGGCAGCAGCGCGGCGAGCTTCGCCCGGACGCGCCGGGCGAGTCCGGTGGTCCCGGCAAGCCCTGCGGCGACCGGGCTGGTGGGCTCCCCGGCGGGCGTGCCGGCCAGGAGGTTGTCCCGGAACGGGATGATCCGCCCGTCCCAGAGCGCGTCGGTCGCGGCCAGGAGGTCGTCGAGGCTCCGGTCGTTGATGAGGACCGCGTCCGCTTCCCGCAGCCGGTCCTGGCGTGAGGCCTGGGCCGCGATGCGCCGCCGCGCGTCGGCCGGGTCCATGCCCCGCTGTCCGACCATGCGGTCGATGCGCAGCCCGTCCGGCGCGTCGACGACGACCACGAGATGGAAGCGCGCCGCCTGCCCGGTCTCCACGAGCAGGGGGATGTCCTCGACCACGACGGCGTCCGCCGGCGCCCCGTCGACGAGCCGCGCGGCCAGGGCCCGCACGCGCGGGTGCACGATCGCGTTCAGGCGTTCCCGCGCCGAGGCGTCCGCGAAGACCAGTGCCCCGAGCGCCGGCCGGTCCAGCACACCGTCTGCCCCCAGGACGTGCGGCCCGAAGGCGGACACGATCTCGTCGAGGCCGGCGGAGCCGGGCGCCACGGCCTCGCGGGCGAGGAGATCCGCGTCGACGACGACCGCTCCCCGCTCGGCGAGGCGGCCGGCCACGGCGGACTTCCCCGCGGCGATGCCTCCTGTCAGTCCCACGCGCAGCATGGACCAACCCTAGCCCCGGCTGCCGCACCCACTGTCAACCCCGGCCGGGTCCGGTGGCGGCTGCGGCCCGGTGTCGGTGCCCCTGAATACGCTAAGGGGACTTACCGTTCGTGAGGAGCACAGTGACCATCACCCTGCACGACCTGCAATCGACCGCCGCCACCACGTTCGGTTGGGACGATCTGCGCCCCGGCCAGGAGCGCGCCATGAAGGAGGTGCTGGAGGGCCGGAGCATCCTCTGCGTCATGCCGACCGGCTCCGGCAAGTCCGCCATCTACCAGGTGCCCGCGATGGCACTGCCCGGTGCGGCCGTCGTCATCTCACCGCTGATCGCCCTGCAGCACGACCAGGCGGAGTCGATCAACGAGAGCGCAGGCTCCACCCGCGCGTTCGTCATCAACTCCGCGGTGAGCAAGGCCGAGCTCGACGCTGCGTGGGAGGCGGCAGCCGACGACGACGAGGCGACGCGGGCGAAGTTCCTCTTCCTCGCGCCCGAGCAGATCACCCGCGACGACGTGGCCGCGCGCCTGAAGGCACTCGACGTGTCACTGGTGGTCGTCGACGAGGCGCACTGCGTCGCGTCCTGGGGACACGACTTCCGGCCCGACTACCTGCAGCTGGGCCACCTTCTCCGGGAGCTGCGGGCACCCGTGGTCGCCCTCACCGCGACGGCGTCCCATCCCGTGCAGGCGGAGATCGTGGAGCGGCTCCACCTGGCCGATCCCGCCGTGATCGTGGAGGGCTTCGACCGCCCCAACCTCTCCCTCGAGGTGGTGCAGCACGTGGAGGCCGGCGACAAGGAACGCGCCGTACGCGACCAGGTCCTCGATCTGGACGGGCCCGGCCTGGTGTACGTCGCGACGAAGAAGTCCGCCGACGCGCTGGCCTCCGATCTGCAGGAGCGCGGGCGCCGCGCCGACGTCTATCACGCCGGCCGGCTCAAGAAGGAGCGCCAGGCGGTGCACGAGGGCTTCCTCGACGGGTCGATCGACATCGTCGTCGCGACCACCGCCTTCGGGATGGGCATCGACAAGCCGGACGTACGCTTCGTCCTCCACGCCGACATTCCGGATTCCCTCGACAGCTACTACCAGGAGATCGGCCGCGGAGGACGCGACGGTCTCCCCTCGAAGGCCGTCCTGCACTACCGGCCGGAGGATCTGTCCCTCCGCCGGTTCTTCGCGGCGAAGTCCGTGAACCGCACCCAGCTGAGGGAGCTGTTCGCCCTCCTCTCCTCGCAGGGCAAACCCGTGAAGACGAAGAAGCTGAAGGAGCTCTCCGGGCTCCCGCCGCGGAAGCTGGCGGGCCTGCTCAATCTCCTCGAGGCCGCCGGCGCCGTCACGGACGGCGTCAAGGGGTACCGGGCCCGGAAGATGTCCGCGGCCGACGCCGTGGAGGCGGCGGTGACGCAGGCCGAGAACCGTGAGCGCATCGATCGGTCCCGCGTCGAGATGGCGCGCCGCTACGCGGAGACGCGGGGCTGCCGGCGCCAGTTCCTGCTGTCCTACTTCGGGGAGGAGCTGCCGGAGCCCTGCGGCAACTGCGACACCTGCCGGCGCCAGGAGTCGGCCGGGATCCAGCAGCCCGGCGACGCGGCGCCGGACGCGGACGTGCCCTTCGCTGTCGACACCCTGGTGGAGCACCCCGAATGGGGCCGCGGGACGGTCATGGGTTACGAGGACGGCATCATCACGGTGCTGTTCGACTCCGTGGGCTACAAGACCCTCTCGACCGGACTGGTCGAGGAGAAACAGCTGCTCGCCGCCGTGCCGCCCGCGGGCTGAGGCGGATGGCACGGCGACGGGCACGTACTGGCTGCGTCGGGCGCACGGGCGACCGTGATGCAGGGCGGCCGGCGGTCGAGGGACTCCGGCCGCCCCGTCAGCCGGTCGGTCAGCGCGGCATGGCCGGGTTGGTCGGGTCGCCGTGTGACGGCGGGTTGATGGGCGGGCCCGACGTCGCGGGCGTCACGGGCGACCCGCCGGCCGTACTGCCGACCTCCGGCATCGAGGTGGCGGCACCCTCGGACAGTTCGGCGCCGCCCTGGACGGCCTCGAGCCTGTTCTGCAGCACGAGCTTCACGGGCAGGCGATCGCCATGTGCCTCCTCGTAGTCGAGGAGCGCCTGCAGACCGCTCTCGTCGAGCCCCGTGATGCGCGTCGGCAGTGTTCCGAGCGGGATGTGGTCGTAGTCGGGCAGCGGCAATGCGTCGTGGCCTGATCCGGTCATGTCGACTCCTGGGCTCGTTGGGAAGGGTGCTTAGTAATTCCACCCTAGGCACGCTGATCACCGCGGGGCAAGCAGGTCGTGGACGGCGCGGGAGGCTGGCCGCGCGGAACGGCGGGTGCACCCCCGACCCGCTCAGGACCCGGCCCGCAACCGCAAGACCCGGCGCGGATCCTGCAGGACGCCGGATGGATCCTGATACCGTTGGGGCGACCGTATTTGCCCTGCTGCCGAGGCTGGAACCGTGACATCACCGATGGAAGACCTGACGTTCGTCTTCGCCCGGCTCAAGGGCCTGTTGCTGACGGAGCAGACGGCGTCGCGCGCGGTCGAGGACCTCGCCGAAGCCATCAAGAAGTCGGTCCCCGGCTCGCTCGGAGCGGGCGTCTCCCTGCTGGACGCGCAGGGCCGACGGCGCAGCACCGGCTTCACCGACCAGGTCGTCGCCGAAGCCGATGCGCTGCAGTACGAACACGGTCAGGGCCCGTGCCTCACCGCCTGGGCCGCGGAGGTCACGGTGCAGATCGACGACGTCCACGCGGACGACCGCTGGCCCCTGTGGCGCGATGCCGTCCGTCACCTCCCGCTGCGGTCGACCCTCAGCACCCCGCTGATCCATGACGGCAGGAGCATCGGCGCACTCAAGGTCTACTCGCCCCTCCCGTCCGCCTTCTCCCCGCAGGACCGCAAGCAGCTCGAGCTCCTCGCATCCCCCGCCGCGACCCTGCTCGGCAACGTCCAGGCGGACAGCTCGGCGGCGGCGGTGGGCCGGGCGCTGCGGGATGCCATCGCGACCCGCGATCTCGTCTCCACGGCCCGCGGCATCCTCATGGAACGGCATGGGATCGACAACGACGCCGCGATGCGCCGGATGCTCTCGCAGGCGTCGGCCACCAGGGTGGATCTGCGGACCGTAGCCCTCTCCGTGATCGACGGCACCGCCGGCAGCCCCAGCTAAGGCAGAGCAGGTGGAGAACCATCCCGACCACGAATACCAGCGCATCCACCTCCTCCGAGCGATCCGCGCGGCGCAGATCGACCCGGGCGAGCTGTGGCTGCACTACTTCGGGCTGGCCGGCGACGCCGGGGAGTACGAGGTGGAGGCCTACCTCCATGGTTCCTTCACCCTCCCTCCCCTGCAGCGCGACCTCCTCGCGCACGCTGCGAACGAACTGATCGACCGCCTGCCCGCCCCGCCCCGGGCCCCGTACAGCACGGACCTCGTCCCCGGCGCCGGGAACGGGACCGGCGAAGGTGACGGCGGGGCCGTGAGCGACGACGGGGACGCGGCACCGGGAGCCCGGTGGGCCCCGGACCCGGCCGGCCCGACGGACCGTCCGCTCGACTGGCTCCTCGACACGTCGGCCGCGGACGCGCGCATCGACGGCACCCCTCCGGGCAGCTCCCACCAGGACGGCGCTGATCAGGACGGCGCGGATCAGGACGGAGCGTCCACCGATGGTCCCCGCCCGGACGGCGCCGAGCCGGACGACGCTTCCTGACCAGTGCGGCGCGGCGCCTAGGATGGAGAGGGTGAGCCCGTTCAGTGTCGACCTCCTCCGCCGCCGTCCCGACGTGGAGGCGCCGGAACTGGTCGCCGTCGATGCCGCCGACCGCCTGCTCCTCGACACGGCCGCGGACCGTCTCCGTGCGGGGGGCGCCATCGCGACCGTCAACGATGCCTACGGCGCCCTCACGCTCGGCGCGGCGGATCTGTCCGGGGTCGCCGTCCGTGCGTTCCAGGACGGTGTGGTGAACGAACGGGCCCTGGCCCTGAACGCGGCGGAGCAGGGACTGCAGGGCACCTACCGGTCCTTCCCGCTCACGGCCGGCCTGCTGGACGCCGTGACCACCGTGCTCCTGCGGCTGCCCCGATCCCTCGACGAGCTCGACGAGCTCGCAGGGGTCATCGCACAGCACGCCGCACCGGACGTCCAGGTGCTCGCCGCGGGACGGGTCAAGCACATGTCCCTCTCGATGAACGCCGTACTCGCCCGCCACTTCACCGACGTCTCCGCGGGGCTCGCCCGCCAGAAGTCGCGGGTCCTCGTCGCATCGGGACCGCGCCCCGGTGCCGAGTCCCCCTTCCCCCGCAGCGCCAGGCACGACGTCGGGCTCGGCGCGCCGCTGGAACTCCGCGCCCACGGGGCGACCTTCGGCGGCGCCGCCCTCGACCCGGGGACGCAGCTGCTGCTCCCCCACCTGCGTGGACCGGTATCCCCGGAGGGGGGCGAGGTGATCGATCTCGGCTGCGGGAACGGCGCCATCTCCGCCTACCTCGCACTGGCCCATCCGCACCTCCGGGTCCACGCGACGGACCAGTCGGCGTCCGCCACCGCCTCCACGCTCGCCACGGCGGAGGCGAACGGGGTGGCTGATCGGATCAGGGTGAGCCGGGACGACGCGCTGTCCGCTCTCCCCGATGCTTCCGCGGGCGCTATCGTCCTCAACCCGCCGTTCCACATCGGCAGCACCGTCCATGCCGGCATCGCCCATCGGCTCTTCGACGCCTGCGCCCGCGTGCTGGCCCCGGGAGGTGAGCTGTGGACGGTGTGGAACAGCCACCTCCGCTATCGGCCCGTCCTCGAGCGCCTCATCGGCCCCACCCGCCAGCTCGACCGCTCCCCGCGCTTCACCGTCACGGTGTCGACGCGCCGCTGACCTCCGCGGCAGCGGAAGGCCAGGCGACGGCCGGACCACCGGCGGACGCAGGGCCGTGAACGCAGGAAGGGCCCCCGCCGACCGGCGGGGACCCTCCCTGTGCTGTGCGTCAGCCGATGGCTGGCGCGCGGTGCTTACGCTCCGGTCAGCTTCTCGCGCAGTGCGGCGAGAGCCTCGTCGGAAGCGAGCGTGCCCGAACCGGAGTCCGTGGCGACGGGCTCGGACGAGTAGCTCGTCGAGTTCGACTCGACGGGCTCGTTCGCTGCGGCGGCGTCGTCGGACGCGTGCTGCACGACCTGCTTCTTGTGCGACTCCCAGCGGGACTGTGCCTCGGCGTACTGGGCCTCCCAGGCGGCGCGCTGCGTCTCGTAGCCCTCGAGCCATTCGTTCGACTCGGGGTCGAAGCCCTCGGGGTACTTGTAGTTGCCCTCTTCGTCGTACTCGGCGGCCATGCCGTAGAGCGCGGGGTCGAACTCGGTGCTGTCCGCGTCGACGCCCTCGTTGGCCTGCTTGAGGCTGAGGGAGATGCGGCGGCGCTCGAGGTCGATGTCGATGACCTTGACGAAGAGCTCGTCACCCACGGAGACGACCTGCTCGGCCAGTTCCACGTGGCGGACGGCCAGCTCCGAGATGTGCACGAGGCCTTCGATGCCGTCCTCGACGCGGACGAACGCGCCGAAGGGCACGAGCTTGGTGACCTTGCCGGGAACAACCTGACCCAGGGCGTGCGTGCGGGCGAAGGTCTGCCAGGGATCTTCCTGCGTCGCCTTGAGCGAGAGGGAGACGCGCTCGCGGTCGAGATCGACCTCGAGGACCTCCACGGTGACTTCCTGACCGACCTCGACGACCTCGGAGGGGTGGTCGATGTGCTTCCAGGAGAGCTCGGAGACGTGCACGAGACCGTCGACGCCGCCGAGGTCCACGAACGCACCGAAGTTGACGATCGAGGAGACGACGCCCGGACGGACCTGGCCCTTCTCGAGCTTGTTGAGGAACGTGGAGCGCACCTCGGACTGCGTCTGCTCGAGCCACGCACGACGCGACAGCACGACGTTGTTGCGGTTCTTGTCGAGCTCGATGATCTTCGCTTCGATCTGCTGGCCGATGTACGGAGCCAGGTCGCGGACGCGACGCATCTCGACGAGGGACGCGGGCAGGAAGCCGCGCAGGCCGATGTCCAGGATGAGGCCACCCTTGACGACCTCGATGACGGTGCCGGTGACGACGCCGTCCTCTTCCTTGACCTTCTCGATGTCGCCCCAGGCACGCTCGTACTGAGCGCGCTTCTTGGAGAGGATCAGGCGGCCTTCTTTGTCTTCCTTGGTGAGCACCAGAGCCTCGACCTGATCGCCCACGGAGACGACGTCCCCGGGATCGACGTCGTGCTTGATGGACAGCTCGCGGGAAGGAATGACACCCTCGGTCTTGTAACCGATGTCGAGCAGGACCTCGTCGCGGTCGACCTTGACGACCGTACCCTCGACGAGATCTCCGTCGTTGAAGTACTTGATGGTGGCGTCGATCGCTGCGAGGAAGTCCTCAGCGGTGCCGATGTCGTTGATCGCGACTACGGGGGCACCTTGCTTCTCGGTGGTGGTGATGGTCATGTAGTTGGGGCTCCGTTGTGGAAGATTACTTGCTCCGGTCATGGCGGACCCCGCCCTTCCGGCTGGGCCGGGAGCGGGTTCCGTTGTCCGGATGTGGACGAAATGGAAAGAACCTCGGAAGATTCAGGAGGAGTGGCGCGCCCCGCTGGCATCCGATCTGCATCGGGACCTGCCGGAGCGCACTACGCGCCTGATCAGTCTAGCCGCGGGGTCCAACACCGTCAAAGCAGCGCGGAGGCCCCGGGCGGCACGCGGAAGGCGCCGCCGCCCGGGCCCCGGCGCCTAGAAGTGGGTGATGCAGTAGGGCTCCTGGGCCCGGCCGAAGAGGGCGTCGAGCAGGCTCACGGCGTCGTCGGCGTGGGCCGTCAGACCGCCGGCGTCGGCCAGCGTGGAGGCGCGCACTCCCCCGAGGTACAGCGAGCCGAGCGCGTTGGCCGTCAGGGTGGCGTCCGGGGCCGCGGCGGTGTCGACGGGTGCTACCTGCGCCGCGCCGTCGACGACGGTCAGCACATAGGAGCCGTCGACGAGCCCGTGCTCGTCCACCACCTCCAGCACGAGCCGGCCGCTGCCCCGGTACGAGCGCTTCCCCAGTGCGGCCGGCACGTCGAGCAGCCGGACCCAGAGCACGTCGTCGGTGCCCTTGACCCGGTAGCAGCGCCTGTCCCGCAGCGCCCACGGCAGGGCGTCGTCGAGCCGTGCGCCGTCCCAGGTGATGCGCTCCACGAGGTCGAGGGAGCCGAGGTAGCGCCACAGTTCGAGGTAGGCCGACGGCGTGGAGGCCACGAGGTCGACGATCTTCATGGTCGGGGGCTCGGAGTCCCAGCCGGCGAATCGGTAGCTGACGAACCCCGCGGGCTGCCCGGCGTCGTCGTAGTGCACGGCCATCCGCACGGCGCGGTCCTCGACGGGCCGCTCCCGGCCCCAGGCGCCCGAGGCGCGGCGCGGGTAGGCGTACTGCCGGCCCACGGAGCCGAACGTCGCTGCCTGGAAGCCCTCGAAGATCCTCTCCGCGAGCCCGACGGCGTGCTCGCGGGCCACGAGCGTCGTGGTGCCGGTCCTCGGCGCCGTCACCTCGAAGCGTTCCCGGACGTCCACCTCGATGCTCTGCGTGAAGGTCGCGCAGCCGAACCCGAAACGCCCGTAGATCGTGGCCTCCGAGGCCGTCAGGATCGCCAGCGCCAGGCCCCGCTCCTTCGCCTCGCGCAGGTCCCGCATCATCAGGGAACGGAGGATGCCGTTGCGCCGGTGGCTGGTGCGGACCGTGACGGCGGTGATCTGGTGCGCGTCGATCTGCCCGGCTCCGACGTTGAGCGCGTGGACCATGGTGCCGTAGGTGGCCACCGGCTGGTCCGCACCGAGGGCTTCTGCGGGCTGGGCCCGGTCGTGGACGCCCCAGAGCACGCGCTCGTCGGACTGGTACGCCGTCAGATAGTGGGGGACGTCCTCGGGGTCGAAGGTCCCGTCGTGGAAGCCGATTCCCTCCGCGTCGAGCCACCTGGCGAAGCGCCCGCCCGGTGCGGGGTCCTCTCCGGGGCCGACGGTGAAGGTCTCGGTCTGCAGGTCGGGTGTGTAGTGGCTCACACCTCACCACCCTAGCGGGGGCGGTCCTGCCCGACCACCTGCCCCGAGGGGCCCAGGGTGATCGGGGTGGCCGGGGTGATCGGGCCGCCTAGTGCGCGGCCTCGTGCCAGGTGGCGCCGGTTCCGACCGAGACATCGAGCGGCACGGTGAGGTCGGCGGCGCTGCCCATCTGTTCACGGACCAGCGCCTCGACCTCCTCGGCCTCGCCCTGGGCGATCTCGAGGACCAGTTCGTCATGCACCTGCAGCAGCATGCGCGAGGCCAGCCCCCGCGTGGTCAGCGCGTCGTCGACGCCGAGCATGGCCTTCTTGATGATGTCGGCGGCCGATCCCTGGATGGGTGCGTTGAGCGCCGCGCGCTCGGCCATCTCGCGGAGCTGGCGGTTGTCGCTGGAGAGATCGGGCAGGTAGCGGCGCCGCCCCTCGATCGTCGAGGTGAAGCCGTCCTTGCGGGCCTGCTCCACGATGCCGCGCAGGTAGTCGCGCACCGCCCCGAACCGCTCGAAGTAGTCCCGCATCAGGGTGCGCGCCTCGTCGACGGAGATGTTCAGCTGCTTGGAGAGCCCGAACGAGCTCAGCCCGTACACGAGGCCGTAGGACATCGCCTTCACCTTCGAGCGCATGGCACTGGTGACCTGCTCGGGCGCGACGCCGAAGATGTGCGAACCCACGAACCGGTGCAGGTCCTCGCCCTCCTGGAAGGCGGAGATGAGCCCTTCGTCGCCGGAGAGGTGCGCCATGATGCGCATCTCGATCTGCGAGTAGTCGGCGGTCATGAGGCTCTCGAACGCCTGGCCGTCCCGGCCCTGCCCGACGACGAACACCTCGCGGATGCGTCGCCCCTCGTCGGAGCGGACGGGGATGTTCTGCAGGTTCGGGTTGGTCGAGGACAGGCGCCCGGTCGCCGCGATGGTCTGCAGGTAGGTCGTGTGGATGCGCCCGTCGTCGCCCGCTGCCTTCCGGAGGCCCTCCACGGTCTGGCGCAGCTTGGTGGCGTCGCGGTACGCGAGGAGCTGCTCGAGGAACGGGTGGCCCGTCTTGGTGATCAGGTCGGTGAGGGCGTCCGCGTCGGTGGAGTAGCCCGTCTTGATCTTCTTGGTCCTCGGCAGTTCGAGCTCGTCGAACAGGACCGTCTGCAGCTGCTTGGGCGAGCCGAGGTTGATCTCCTTGCCGATGATCCGGAACGCCTCGGAGCCGGCGGCGCTGATGGTCTTCGAGAAGTCGTCGTACAGCCGGTCGAGTCCGTCGAGGTCGACGGCCACACCCGTGAGCTCCATGCGGGCGAGCACCTCGGCGAGCGGCAGTTCGAGCCCGCCGAGCAGCTGGTTGGCGCCCTTCTCGACGAGCTGGCCTGCGAAGTGCTCGCTGAGGCGCAGTGCGGCGTAGGCGGCGACGACGGCGGGCGAGGCGACGTCGTTCCCGCCGAGGTCCAGTGCCTGCTGCCCGGAGGAGTCGTTCGCCGAGGCGGTGATGGACAGGCGCAGGTGGTACTGCGCGAGGTCGGCGAGGTCGTAGCTGCGGCGGTCGGGCTGGATGAGGTACCCGGAGATCGCGGTGTCGTCGACCTCGCCGGCCAGGTGGAGACCGCGGGCGGACAGGAGCTTGAACACGGCCTTGAAGTCGTGGACGATCTTCGGTGCGTCGGTGGCGGACAGCCAGTCCCCGAGGACCTTCTCGGCCGCCGCGTCGAGCGGCTCGAGCGGGATGAACGCGGCCTGCAGCCCGGTGACGACCGCGATGCCGACGATGTCCGTGGTGCCGGCCGTCGTCTCCGTCGCCAGGGCCACGGACGCCTGCGCCTGGTTGGTCGAGTGGAACCACTGCGTGAGCGCCTCGGCGTCCTCGAGCAGCACGTGGGCGGGCGCGCTCTGCTCGTCGCCCTCGTCCTCGGTCTCCTCCTCGCCGAACAGGTCGAAGAGGCGCTTGCGGAGCGTGTTGAACTGCAGCGCGTCGAAGAGGTCCTCCACGGCCGGGCGGTCCGGGTGCTGCGACACCATCGCGTCGAGGTCCACAGGCAGCTCGAGGTCGGTCAGGAGGCGGTTGAGGCGCCTGTTCCGCTTGACGTCGTCGATGTTGGCGCGCAGCGAGTCGCCGACCTTCCCGCCGATCTTGTCGAGGTTCTCGAGGATGCCCTCCAGCCCGCCGTACTGCTTGATCCACTTGGCGGCGGTCTTCGGTCCGACACCGGGCACACCGGGGAGGTTGTCGGCGCTCTCGCCCACGAGCGCGGCGAGGTCGGAGTACTGGTGGGGCGGGACGAAGTACTTCTCCTCGATGGCCTGGGCGTCCATCTGCGGGATGTTGGTCACGCCCTGCTTCGGGTACAGCACCGTCACGCGGTCGTTGACGAGCTGGAAGGCGTCGCGGTCCCCGCTGACGACCTGCACGTCCCAGTCAGCCTCGGCCGCCTGGTGGGCGAGCGTCGCCAGGATGTCGTCCGCCTCGTAGCCGTCGAGGGAGATGGTGGGGATCCGCATGGCCTCCATCACCTTGATGATCAGGTCCACCTGCCCGTGGAACTCCTCGGGCGTCTTGTTGCGGCCACCCTTGTACTCGGTGTACTCCTCGGAGCGGAACGTCGGGGTGTCGAGGTCGAACGCCACGGCGACGTGGCTCGGCTTCTGGTCCTTGATGAGGTTGATGAGCATCGCCGTGAACCCGTAGACCGCGTTGGTGTGCTGGCCGGTGTCGGTCGAGAAGTTCTCGGCGGGCAGGGCGTAGAAGGCACGGAACGCCATGGAGTGACCGTCGATGACGAGGAGCCGGTTGCGTGAACCGTCGCTGCGCCGGGCCGGCGCCGGGGGCGTCTCCCGCGACGTCTCCTCGGGCGCCTTCCCGGGCGCCTCCCCGGGGGTGTCGACGGTCAGGGTGGCGGCGGGCTTGGCTGTTTGACTCACAGGTGCCAGCCTAGTTCCCATGACAGACAACCGCACCCGGACCGACGCCCCCTCCACCCCCTCCGAGGACCGGCTCGCCGAACTGGTGGCCGCCGGGGTCCCCGCCGAGATGCACGGCTGGCTGGGGCGCTACGGGGTGGGGGCGCTCACCGTGAAGATGGGCATCGTGTTCACCGAGATGAGCGCGGAGCGGGTGGTCGCGACGATGCCGGTCGAGGGCAATCAGCAGGTCGCCGGCATCCTCCACGGCGGCGCGCACGTCGTGCTGGCCGAGACGCTCGGCTCCTTCGCGGCAGGACTCCACGCGGGCCCCGGGCGGCAGGCCGTGGGGATCGAGGTGGGCGCCACCCACCATCGCAGTGCGGACTCCGGGCTCGTGACCGGCACCGCCACGGCCATCCACCTCGGCCGGACCCTCACGACGCACGAAGTGGTGATGACGGACGACCAGGGCCGCAGGCTCTCCACGGCCCGCATCACGAACATGATCCGCGACGCCCGCGGCTGACCCCGGCGGGGGCGGCGCGGACCGACGGGGCCCGGGACGGGAAGCGAGGGAACGCATGAGCGAGGACCCGCAGGACGGCGCCACCCCGGCGGAAGCCGGTGCACCCGCGAAGTCACCGGACCGGCCTCCGGCTCCCCCGCCCGCGCAGCCCGGGCGGCTCGCGGTCCTGGCAGCCCGCTCCGCGAGCGCGCGTTCCCGGGTGGCGGTCCTGGGACGCCGTGCGCCCCTGGCCCTGTCCGTCCTCGCGGGTCTCTGGGTCCTCGCGCTGGGGACGGCGTCCCTGCCCGGGGGACCACCGGATGCGCTGGCGCCCTCCGTGGTGTTCGACCCTGCGACCGTGCCCCGGAACCCCCTCTCCCTGCTGCTGTCCCTCGCCTGGGCACCGGATCTGCCCGCCTATCTCGGGGCGAGTCTCGCCCTCCTGTGCCTCGGGATCCCGGCGGAGGCACGCCTCGGCTCACGCCGCTTCGGCGCCGCCGTCGTGGCGACGCACCTCGTCGCGCTGATCGGTGCGCTCCTGATCGGCGCCGCCGCCGCCCCGCTGTTCCCGCGCTGGGCAGCGGATTTCGGCACCACGGCCCTCGGCGGTCCCGCCATCGGGGTCCTCGGCGCGACGATGGCGGCGACCGCCGGCATGGGCCCGCTGTGGCGCCGGCGCCTGCGCATCGTGGGCGTCCTCCTCCCCCTCACCCTGGTCCTCTACAACGGCGCCCTGATGTCGGTCGCCCTGCTCGTCGCCGTCGTGGCCGGGCTCGCCGCCGGACCGCTGCTGCTGCGCCGCCCCGTGCGCCGGCCCGCCGCACCGTCGATCCGCGAGTCCCGCGTGCTCGTGGCACTGGTCTGCGCCGCCGCCGCGGTCGGTCCCGCGCTCGCGGCCCTCTCGCCCCACGCGACGGGGCCGTTCGCCGTCCTCGGCTTCCTCTTCACGGCCGTCGAGGGGGCGACGCCGGACGCCGTGCGGGCCGCGTGCGGGCCCGGCGGCGCGGTGCGGCAGTGTGCCGAGGCCCAGCTGCAGGCCCGCGCGGGCGTCGGCGGCGTGATCATGTCCTGCCTCCCGACGCTGCTGCTGCTCGTCCTCGCCGACGGGCTGCGGCGTGGGCGCCGTTCCGCGTGGGCGGGGACGATCGTGGTGCAGGTCGGCCTGGCCCTGCTGTCCGTCCACACCTTCCTCGCGTTCCTGCGCCACGGTGCCGACGGCGAGCTCGCCCCGCTGCTCAGCGGCGCGCGCCCCGAGCGGATCGTCGCGGACCTCGTGGTGCCGGCACTGCAGCCCGTCGCCATCGTGGTCCTCCTCGTGCTCGTGCGGCGGCTGTTCACCCTGCGCGCGGCACCGGGGACCTACCGGTCCGTCGGCGTGCGGGTGCTGGTCGCGCTGATCGTCGCGGCTGCCCTGTACGTGGGGATCGGCCTCGCCGTCGCGGACCAGTTCAGCCCGGCGGCCACCCTGCCGCTGCTGCTGGCCGATTTCCCCCAGCGGCTGCTGCCCATCGCCGTCACCCTGCGCATCTTCCCGGCCTTCCTGCCGTCGGACAGCGCCGCGATCATCCTCTACGAGTGGATCGGCATCGCGTTCTGGGCGGTGGTCGCCGTGCTGCTCCTGCGGTCCTTCCGTTCCGTGCGGCGCACCGGGGACGACGACGACCGCGAGCGCGCACGCGTCATCGCCACCGAGCACGGGCGGGGCTCGATGACGTGGATGGGCCTCTGGCCGGGCAACTCCTACTGGTTCGGCGGCGCGTCCTACATGCCGTACCGCGTGATCTCCGGCGTCGCCCTCACCCTGGCGGGGCCGGTCGGCCCGCCGGCGGAGACGGCGCGCGCCCTGCGGGGCTTCGCGGAGCACTGCCACGCGCAGGGCTGGACGCCGTGCTTCTACTCGGTGACCGCGCCCCTGGCCGACGCACTCGAGGCCGTCGGGTTCCGGCGCCTGCAGGTGGCGGAGGAGACGGTCCTGGACCTGGGCGACCTCGCCTTCACCGGGAAGAAGTTCCAGGACATCCGGACCGCCCTCAACCAGGCGCGCAAGACCGGCGTGCACAGCGAATGGGTGGACACCCGCAGGACCCCGCTGGTGATCCTCGACCAGATCCGCAGCATCTCCGAGGAGTGGGTGGCCGACAAGTCGCTCCCGGAGATGGGGTTCACCCTCGGCGGCATCGACGAGCTGCGCGACCCCGACGTGCGGTGCTCGGTCATCATCGACGACGAGCGCACCGTCCACGCCGTCGCGTCCTGGCTGCCGATCCACGAGGACGGCGAGGTGACCGGCTGGACGCTGGACTTCATGCGGCGCCGCGGGTCCGGCTTCAAGCACAGCATCGAGGTGCTCATCGCGCAGGCGGCGCTGGACCTCCAGAAGGAGGGGTACGCCGAGCTGAGCCTGTCCGGCGCCCCCCTGGCGACGGCGGGCAAGGACGCGGACACGGATCCGCTGAGCCGGGTGCTCGCGTTCATCGGCCGGGCCCTCGAACCCGTCTACGGGTTCCGGTCCCTCTTCGCCTTCAAGTCGAAGTTCGGCCCGCGGTACGTGCCCCTGTACCTCTGCTACGAGGACCCGGCCTCCCTGCCCGCGATCGGCCAGGCCATCACGCGGGCGTACGCCCCCGACGTCCGGGCGGCCGATGTCTGGAAACTCCTCACCGCGGCACCGCACCGCGCGAAAGGCCCGGAGCGCGCGTCGGCGGCGCGTCCCGCCGAGGGGAAGGCTCCGTGAACCCGCTCGACTGGGATCTCGTCGACGGACCCGCGCCGCTCGTGTTCGCCGTCCTTGCCGGCGCCGCGCTCCTGTGGCTCGCCTCCGGGCCGTGGAGGTACCTGGTCCGCTCGGTGGTGCCGTGCCTGCTGGTCGGGGCGGTCGGCGGCCTGGCCCTCTGGCTCGGGACCGAGGTGGTGCTGAATCTGTGGGGCGCGCCGCAGCCCTTCTGGTTCTACCTGCTCGGCGGGCTCGCGATCGCCGGTGGGGCGCTCGCCGTCCGCAGGTTCGCGGCCTTCCCCCGCTGGTGGCAGCGGTGCCTGACCGTCGTCGCGCCCGTCCTGATCATCACCGCCGTGGCGGGGAGCATCAACGCCTACTACGGCTCCTTCCCCACCCTGCGGGCGGCGACCGGCGACACCGACATCCCCGAGCTCGGCACGGTCGACGCGCCGAAGGCCCCGGGACCGCTCACCACCCTGGCGGACTGGTCCCCGCCGTCCGACATGCCCTCGACGGGGAAGGTGTACCGGACGACGATCCCGGGAACCGCGTCCGGCGTGGACGCGGGGCCCGCGTACGTCTACCTGCCCCCGGCCTACCTCGCCTCCTCCCCCGCGATCGTCCCCGTCCTGGTGCTGATCCACGGGGACCCGGGCGGGCCGCAGGACTGGATCACCGGCGGTCAGCTCCCCGCGGTCCTGGACGCCTACGCCGCCGCGCACAAGGGGCTGGCGCCGATCGCCGTCCTGCCCGATGCCGCCGCCAGTACGGGACCGACGCCGTCCCTGTGCCTGGACAGTAACTACGGCCGCGCCGGCACCTACCTCGCGGAGGATGTGCCGGCCTGGGTGGAGTCCACGCTCGGGGCCGGCTCCCATGCGGACACCGACCGGGCGATCGGTGGGTTCTCCTACGGCGGCACCTGCTCCTTGACCCTCGCCTTCGGGCACCCCGGCGTCTACCCGACGTTCCTCGACATCTCGGGCGAGGACCGACCGACCATCGACGCCGGGCAGGACGCCCTCATCAGCAACTACTTCTCCGGCGATGCGGCCGCCTTCGCCGCGCAGAACCCGCTCGACGTCGTCAGGACCAAGACCTTCCCCGGCACGGCGGGCATCGTGACCGTCGGCGCCGACGACAGCTTCTACCGGCCGCAGGGTGAGGAGGTGGCCGCCGCGCTCCAGAAGGCCGGCGTGGACGTCCAGCTGCAGACCGTGCCCGGCGGCCACACGTGGGAGGCCTGGAAGGCGGGGCTGCAGAACAACCTGGATTGGCTGATGCAGCGCTACGGTGTCCTGCCGGGAAGCGGCTAGGCCGGCACCAGTGGCATCCGTGCCGGCAACGGGCACGGACAGCACACCGACACCGGGCACCTGCGCGCGGTCGACGGAGCACAGGACCCGGCAGCGGTCCTCGCCTACAGCCTCCTCACCAACGCCGACCAGCGTCCCCTCGGCGCCGTGTCGCATGAGCACCTGGCCCGCCTCGCACAGCAGGACACCAAGTACCCAGCAGGGGCCGAGCTACTGCGCCGCTCTCGGCCGGGTCCCAGGTCCTCGGCCATGCGGTTGGCACAGCACACCTCCAGTCGAAGCTGCGCGGCGCGTCGAAACCTGGGCAAATCACCTTGGTGATGGATGTCTGCCCAGCGAGGTATGCCACGCTTGCTCTGTGGATCTCGAAGTGACGGCGGACCTGATGATTCCGGCATCCGAGTTGCAGTGGAAGTTCTCGAGGTCCTCGGGGCCTGGAGGACAGCACGTCAACACGTCTGACAGTCGAGTACAACTCACCTGGATGGCAGCGGAGTCCTCGGCGCTAAGCGATGAGCAACGGACGCGAATCGTCCACCGACTTCCCCGAAACAACGCGTCGGGATCGATCACGGTGACTGTGTCGGAGCAGCGGTCCCAGTTGCGCAACCGCGAAATCGCTCTCCAAGCGCTCCGCGACATCGTGGTCGCCGCACTTGCCCATCCGCCCGCGCCGCGCCGCGCGACCCGTCCCACGCGTGGCTCGGAGCGTCGCCGGGTCGCGAACAAGCAACAGCGATCCGCGATCAAGCGGCAACGCCGACGGCCCACCAACGAGTGACGCCCCGGAGTCGCTTCCGACCGCAGTCCACGGCGCTGACTCCACTGGAGAAGTGGCTCATCACGATGGGGAGCGTCATCGGAATTCGAAGAACACCAGTTCGATGAGTCCGGTGAGGGTGATCAGGCGACGGGCGTGGATCTCGGCGCGCATCTGCCGCTGCAGCGGGGCCGGCAGCCGTTCAAGCTCCCGCCCCAGCGGGCCGAGGTCGAGTGGGTTGCTCGCCCCGACGCCGGAGACGACCTGCACCACCTGCCCGTTGGTTTCCAGGACGACACCGGCACGAAGGCGCACGGGCACTTCCACCGGAACCTGGACCGCGATTGCAAGCCCTGCAGGGCTCCGGGCGCCCGGTTGCCCGGCTTCCGCGCCCTGCCTACCGTGGAGGAGGACGCCGGAACCGGCGCCCGACGATCGAGCACCCTCGGAACGGAATCATGGCTGACAAGAAGCTGAAGACCCTCGCCGCCCTCCTCGCCGCCGGTAGCCTCTTCCTCGGCGGCTGCGACCTCGGCAACCAGGACAGCGACAACTCCGGCACCGACACCGGGAACTACGACGACAACAACGGGATCGACACGGATCTCGGCGACGACGCCCGCGGGGAAGACGACTAGTGGCCGAGCGCTGGCCCGCCCTGGCGCGGGCAGCACTGCGCGGAGCGGCGGTCGGCCTCCTCGGCACGGCCGCCATGACCGCCGGCGAGCTCCTGGAGCAGCGCCTCACGCACCGCCCCGACTCGCACATCCCCGGGCGGACGCTGCGCACCCTGTTCGGCCGGCCCACCAGCAACACGGTGCTGTACCCGGTCTGGAACCATGCGATGCACTGGCTGACCGGCGCCACGCTCGGGGCGCTCAGGGGCGTCTGGTCCGTGACGGGCATCAGGGGGCCGTCCGCCACCGCGGCCCATGCGGTGGTGCGCCTCGCGTTCGACCAGACGCTCGAGAACGCGACGGGAGCAGGGGCCGCCCCGCGCCTGTGGCCCTTCGGCGAGAAGGCGGTGGACTATCTGCACAAGGGCGTCTACTCGCTGGTCACGGGTCTGGTGTCCGACGCCGTCATCGCGCCGGAGCTGGAGACCAGCGCGGGCGCGCACTCGCACTGATCGCGTCACCGACCGCCCCGGCCCGCGCGTCAGGCGTCGGCCGTCCTCGTGCCTTCCTGGATGTGCCGGCGCAGGTCGGCGGGCCGGAAGGGTTTGCGCATATAGCGGTCCGCTCCGGCATCGAGCCCGCGCTTCTCGTCCGACGGGTCCGCCCTCGCGGTCAGCATGACGATGAAGGTCGTGGAGAAGCGGCGGATCCTCTCTGCCACCTCGAAGCCGTCGATGTCCGGCAGCCCCACATCGAGCGTGACCACGTCCGGCATCAGGCGCCGGACCATCTCCACGCCGGCGAGCCCCGCCGGCGCCGTGTGGACACGGAACCCCGTTCCGGTCAGCACGGTGTGCAGCAGGTCGCGGACGTCATCGTCGTCCTCGATGACGACCGCGGTGCGGGAGTGCTCGGTGCTCGGCATGGGGCCAACTTTACTCCGGCGCATGCCGCCTCAGCGGCCGGGAAGGGAACCTAGGACTCGGGCCGGACGGTGGCCTCCACCGGCTCTCCCCCGCCCGTCGGCTGCACGGTCACCGTGCGCACGATGTCCGGCACCTCGGGGAACCCGCCGATCATGAGGAGCTCGCTGGTCTGACCCGGCAGGGCCCCTCCGCTGTACTGCTCGACGAGGCCTACGACGTCGGGCGAGGACTCCCCGCCGTTCGCCGCCGCGCCCCACTCCTCGATGACGGTGGACGCCGGGCGGAGCTCCAGGTCCTGGCCCTCCGGGGTGGACACCGTGACGGTCTCGAGGTCGAGCGTGGACCCGCCTTCCGGGTTCTGCACGGTGACGAGCGCGTAGGTCACCGGGTCCGCGCCGAGCTGGGTCCGCAGGCCCTCGACCTCCTCGGGCGCCTCGGCGGGCAGCACGATCTCCCCCTTCGCTGCGTCGAGGAGGAACGCGAAGGTACCGCTGTTGGCGTCGGCGAGGCCCTCGACCGAGGGGGCGTCCGACGGCGCCGCGGCCTGCTCCGTCGCGGTCTCGGCGGGGTTCGGGGTGGGGCCGGCGGGCTCGGGGCCGGTGGCGGGGTTACCGCCGCAGCCCGTCACGAGGAGCACCAGGACGGTGGCTGACAGCAGGCTCTTCTTCATGGCTCTCCCAGCGGCCGGGCACGGGGCCGGCGCGGAGTCAGGCCCGGCTCCTGCCGGGCGCGGCAACGGTCCTTCCTGTTCTACCAAAGCAGGACGGCGACCCGCAGGGCCGCCCGATCCGGGGCGGAGCGTTGACAGCGGGCAGGACAGCGGGCAGGACGGCTGGGATCAGGCGCGGTTCCGTGCTCGGCTCGGCTGCACCCTCATCGGCTCGCCGGGCATCTTCGGGAAGTCCGGCGGGAAGGGCAGCTCGCCGAGGCCGTTCTCCACGTCCCGGTCCCACCACGCATGCAGTACGTCGATGCTGCCTGGCTCGGCGTGGAGGTGCTCCCATGGGTCGCCGAGGCTGCGCAGCCGCTCCGGCACGGTGGCGATGGTGAGGGCTGCGGGGTCGACGCCGTCCAGTTCGTCCCAGCTGACGGGGCAGGACACGGGCGCGTGCGGCAGGGCCCGCGGGCTGTAGGCGCCGGCCATGGTGCGGTCGCGGTTGGCCTGGTTGTAGTCCACGAAGATGCGCGCTCCGCGCTCCTCCTTCCACCACGCCGTCGTCACGGCCTCCGGCATGCGGCGCTCGAGCTCCCGCGCCGCGGCGATGACGGCGCGGCGTACCTCGAGGAACTCGTGGACGGGTGCGATGGGCGCGAACACGTGCAGGCCGCGGTTGCCCGAGGTCTTCACGAAGCCCACCAGGCCGGCCTCGCCGAGTACCGCGCGGAGCTCGTGCGCGGCGGCGACGACGTCCGCGAAGGTGGTGCCTGGCTGCGGGTCGAGGTCGATCCGCAGTTCGTCGGGCAGATCGGGGGCGCCCGCGCGGGAGGCCCAGGGGTGGAAGACCACGGTGTTCATCTGGATCGCCCAGACGGCTGCGGCGGGTTCGTCCAGCACCAGCTGGGGGTGCGAGCGGCCGCTGGGGTAGGTGACCGTGACGCTGCGGACGTAGTCGGGCGCACCCTTGGGCGGGTTCTTGCTGAAGAAGTGCTCGCCGTCGACGTCGCCGCCGAAGCGCTGGAGCGAGACCGGCCGGTCGCCGTTGGCGGTCAGGAACGCCGGGGCGACGTCGAGGAGGTACCGGGCGAGGTCGAGCTTCGTCAGGCCGGCCTGGGGCCAGAGGACGCGGGACGGACTGGACAGGCGGACCGCCCGCGGTCCGTCCGGTGACTCGACGTCGAGGATCATCGCTTCGCTGGCCATGGGCCCAATGTACCCCGGCTGCGCGGAGCCGCAACGGGGCCGCCGGCACCGGCTCCGTCTCCGGTCGGCGGTACGGTGCCCGACGTTGGTAGAACGCGGTGGGGGTCATGCTGAACAGCTGCCCGATGTCGCTCTCCAGTCCGCCCTGGCGCCGGTAGCTCGCGCCGGCCATCGTCAAGATGTGCTGGTCGCGTTCAGTCAGTGGAGTCGAGGACATCGCGTTCCTTCGCGTCGAGGTGCATGAGCCGGTCCCAGCGGACCTCGGGCGTGACCCAGAGTTCCTCAGCCGGCTCCCAGAGGTTCTCCCTCGACCAGCAGCACGCGGCGGCAAGGTCCTCGAGCGGGATGAGCCGGCGCGCCGCGGTGACCCGCACCGCGAGCTCGATGCGCGGCAGCTGGTGGCCGCGGTGACCCATCCTGATGTGCTGGAGCTCGTGTGCCAGGGCTCAGCGCCGCTCGACCTGCAGGAGCCACTTGTCCATCAGGATGCAGCCGACACCGTTCGTGCGGGCATGGACGCCCTCAGCGAGCTCCACCCCATTCCACGGTGATGTGAAAGAGTGCACGCACTTCGCGCCAAGGATGTCGCACAGGTGCAGTGGGTCGAGCACTCGATGGCGCGTGAAGCGTGGTGACCCCGGATAGGATCACGCGCCGACGACTCGAGGAGCGCCTGCCGCACCCGGATCATCCTCGAGAACCTGCAATGCAGATCGGAGAGCCAACGCGGGCACATACTTCTTGGTATCGCCCAAAGAAAGAAGGGAAGCCGATGGAGCTCTCGCCGCACATCACCGCAGGGCTTCTCGTCGTGGCCACTCTCGTCGCGTCAGCTTGTTCGTCCCCGAACGCCCCCGGTGCCGCGACCTTCGGCGAACCACCTGAAGTGCGGATACTTCTTCTCTCTGACGAGAAACGCGACGGCACGTGGGGGCCCGAAGCGGGCTTCAGAGGGAAGCTTTCGCTGACTGAGGAGGGCTGCGTGGTTGGCGAAGGACCGGACGGGGAAGTGCTCAACCTTGAGTTCCCAGCCGGCACCGTCATCAGCGCAGATGACCCCAACGTGGTCGTTCTGGACTTCGTCGAATTGACAATCGACGAGAGCTACGCGTTTGGAGGTTCAGCAGGGACAGCCACAACAGATGAACATCAGGCGCTTCGGGAGCTCCCACCGTCGTGCCGCCAATCCGCGGTGTTCAGCATCTATACCGTCGCGTGAGACAGCCCCAACAACCATCATGGGTAGCCGCTGGTGGAGTCGGCAGCCCCCATGGATGGTAGGCGATCGTCTTCGAGCAGGGCTGTCGGAGACAGTGAACCTACTCAGCTCTGCGTGATACCGCACCCTAAGCCAGAAACCACCCATCCGCCGCCAACAGTTTGGGTCAGACCGACAGCCCAGTCACCACTGCGCACCGTCAACCCATCTACAACGTCCCAGCCACCGCTTGGAGCGCCGGAAGGTGCCATTGCAGAATCGGCCCACGCCTCGGCGGCCATCCCGAATGTTGGCTCCCCTGGGACACTCGTGTCAACGTCAGCAACATAGGCACCATGACAGGGCACGGCGCTGCTGCTCGGGGTTGTGTCCATGGAAGCCGGCGGAACCCCGCACGACGCCAGAGTGACGAGGATGAGCATCGACACTCCGATCGTCCCACCGTTGCTTTTCATGGCCGAATCATATGCCTGAAGAACAAGCCATGCCGAGAAGCACACGCAGCCCTCCGGTAGTGGGCGGATACATCCCTAGAGAGGGGTTTGCTCGGCAGCGCGTTTCCCCGGCACGGGCTGTCCCCGGGCTACCCGTACCGGATTGCGGTCTCCATGGAGCTCGCAAGGAGCACGTGCACGTTGCGGATCGTCTGTTTCGTGGGTCGGATGAGCTGGTCGGTGTGCTCGGTTATGACGGCGCCAACTGTAGGCGTCGTGGTGTTGTCTTGGACGATGGCGTGCGGCGCAAGGACTTCGATCCGCCTGTGCGGGTGCGTTCCGTGATGTTCGCCATGGCGGTAATCATGATGTGCTGTGCACCCGACGACGACTTCCGTGCACACGTCCCGGTGCCACCCGCCCTTGACTGGGCGTTGCAGGTGCCCGAAGTGGGACTCGAACCGGACAAGGGTGCAGCAGACAAAGGGGCACACCCGCAAAGTCGCGGGAACGCGGTCAGAAGGGGCGGGTAGCAGGGCCTCTGAAGGACACGGGTGTGGACACTGTCCACACCCTGCCTCGATAGCGATACACGCTCATTTTGATTGGAGGTGCGTGAGTTTCGCGTCTCGGATCAAGTCCAATACGCGCGTGATTGCGACGTAGTCGAAAACCACACCGAGATTGATCTCCTGCGCCAGTTTTGTATGAGGAGCATGGCGCACCTCAAGTGGTAGTTCCTTGTGACGCAACATCGTCGCGGCAATAACACCAACAAGGAGGAGTCTGGATCCTAGGATCATGCTGCCCTTCCCGTCGGAGTAGGTTCCTTGGTTGAGTATGAACACAGGCGAGCCGCTACTGCCTCCGAAGACACTTCCGTCGACCAGGAAAACGGGGCGCCCGCTGAAAGGCAGTGCAATGGGGGTGGCCGTGATCCCGCGACGGATAATCGGGGTGTAGTGCTGCTCGTCGTAATAACCGTTGGGATAACCGACGAAGGTGACCTCCTCAACCGCATCGAGCTTGGAGGCGACTTCGGCAGACGGAAGAATCTCCCGAGGCAGCGTCACGAAGAAAATCTCGTCTTCGATGGTATCCATGAGCGGGCCGAGTTCGAACGCTGCGACGTCGACCACTGGATCTGGGTGCTCGTAGGTAGGTATCTCGCCTGGCCCAAAGTCCACTTCAATCGCCGTACCCAGAGCAGGCCGGCTGCTGCCCTTCTCCTTGGGTATGAAGGTAACAGTCGTCTTTGTAGCCCCCGCAAGAACATGCTTGTTCGTCACGATGACGGGAAGCATGAAGTCGCCACCCTCTGTGGCGTGCGCTGCGTCGACGATGAAGCCCGTTCCGCTGCTCAACCCATTCGGAGTCTCAGTCACGATGCGAACGGTGTTGAACAGCAATTGTTTGCTGAAAGTGTTGGGGTCCACGAAGCGATACTTCCTTACCGTTGCTCGAGCGATGGACCGCCTGAGCAGGCGGGCCGAAGTGCGTCGCCAAGTCTACGCACGGGCGCCCGAGGTGATGCAGCAAAGCCTCTAGATCGGAACGCCCAGGCGACGAGCCCGAGGCCGGTCCTGACTCCTCCGCTGCGCTCGCAGCCGCTGTACAAGCATCGGGTTCCATGCCAGCGCGGCTGCAGTGTCGAGCAGCTGGTTCACTCGTTGGTAGAACGCGGTGGGGGTCATGCTGAACAGCTGCCCGATGTCGCTCTCCAGTCCGCCCTGGCGCCGGTAGCTCGCGCCGGCCATGGTCGGGATGTGCTGGTCGCGTTCAGTCAGTGGAGTTGAGGACATCGCGTTCCTTCGCGTCGAGGTGCATGAGTCGGTCCCACAGGACCTCCGGGGTGACCCAGAGTTCCTCAGCCATCTCCCAGAGGTTTTCCCTCGACCAGCAGCACGCAGCCACGAGGTCCTCGAGCGGGATGAGCCGGCGCGCCACGATGACCCGCACCATGAGCTCGACGCGCGGCAGCTGGTGGCCGCGGTGACCCATCCTGATGTGCTGGAGCTCGTGCGCCAAGGCGCAGCGCCGCTCAACCTGCAGGAGCCACTTGTCCATCAGGATCCGGTCGACACCGTTCGTACGGGCGTGCACGCCCTCCGGGAGTTCCACCCATTCCACGGTGATGTGCGACAGTGCGCGCAGTTCGCGCCAGGGGTGGATTGAGACCATGCCCCCAAGCTAGAAAGCACCGGTGACGTTATTAGTTGCAGAGGCGAACTACATTGGTGTAATTCACCCGCGCTTGCACCGAGGTCAGAGCGGACGATGCGTGAGCACTTGGCTCCGCTCGCGTCCTCGGCCCTTGAGTCTGATCCGCTGCGGTACCTGTTCCTCCTGGTGAATGTCGAGGAGGTGTGGCAGAGCTGCCACCAGCGTGGCAGTGGTCGCGCCTAGTCCGTGCATGCCGAAGACGTTCACCTTCACGAGGCTGACCCAGTGCATGCCGGATCGCTGCAGGGCGGCTAGCTCCTCAAGATTCACCATCTGACGGCGATCGTCTGTGATCAGTACGTCGAATCCTCGGCGCGCGACCTCTGGAATCAGGTCCTCGTCGTCATATCCCGAGAGCTGTTCATGATGGGCGTGGGAGAACTCGGTGGCAGGGGATAGCGCCTGAAGGATGTCCACGAGCTGAGTGTGGAGATTCTCATCGATGAAGCACCTCAAGCGGTCGCTCCGATCGATCGAACCTCGGCGTCGAAATCGACAGCGTCGGCGACGTCCTCTGCCCGGACGGAAGGGTAGTAGTAGGGGACTTCGGACGGAAGGATCGAGCCGTCCTTCACCATCATTGAAACCGTGTCGTAAGGAACGCGGGTGCCCGCAATGGTTGGCCACCCTCCAATGCGACGCTCGCGAACCTCAAGATGGGGCCGCGGTCGAAGGAAGTCGACCACTTGTCGCCCTTGCATGTTAGTGAACGGCTCGAAGATGTCGGTGAGTCCGGCGACCACGCGTTGACCGGGTCGGAGTACGAGATCGAGCGCCTCATCTTCTTCGACCAGATAGACGGAGCTGCCGTCAGTGACAAGCGAGTACTTGGATGGGTGATCGGTCAGGCTGAGTTCGGACAGGCTGCTGAAGGCTCTGCGGATCTTTTGCAGCGAGATGTCCCGACGCAAGCTCACTACGGTTCGGAGTGCCATCACATCCCGGAACGAATAGAGCGCGCGCGGGGCGCTTGCGTGCTCTGGGATGAGGAGACGAGTCCTTCTCCAGTTGCTGAGTTGCGAGACGCTAGCGCCGCTGAGCGTTGCCGTCAGGTCGACTGGGAATGCCATTGTCGTTCACCTCCTTCGTGGCCCGAGGGCTCGTCTGATGTACCTATTAGACCGCGTTGCCTGGACATTGGGGATATCTGAGCTTGTCAATCCTGCGAGCCCTCGGCGGCTTCGTCCTGCAGCCGGCGCAAGCGGCGGCCCTGACTCTCCTGGCCGGTCTCGTACGCAGCCAGGTCGACGTCGTCCTGTGTCGTGTCGGTGTTGCTCGGAGCAGGGCTCTCCCCTGCTCGGGTAATGGGGGCGGTACTGACATTCCCACCACGCTCCTCTGTTCGCATCGTCGTGAGGACCGCGTTGATGATGCGGCGGTCCCGTTCGCTCAAGTCGAGCGAACGGCGAACAGCGACGTCCAAAGAATCGTCCGCCGGGCCGAGGTCGACACCCAAGCTGGCCAGGGCGGCCTGTGCCACCCTGCTTTCGCTGATGTCGAGCACCTCTGCTAGCCCCTTGATGAGGGAACCTTTGATCGAGTTCAAGGGCTGGTTTTTCAGCCGAGAGAAGTTCGACTTTGCGATCTCGAGGTTCATCCTGCCGGCCCTGTCCGCGAGGTCGCGGTCGGACCAGCCGTTCTTCTCCTGGACCCTCTCGATGAGGTCTCCAAGGGGATGTCTGCTGTTCACGATCAAATCCTCTGCGGGATGCACTCAGATGCCTAACGACGTGGACACCGGCATGTACGAACTAGTGGGCACTAGGAATCGTACAAAGAGAACCCCCCCTTTACTTGTGGCGGCGCGGTTTAAGGGAAGAAAAGCATGTGAGGGGTCTTGTGGAGTGGGCACCAGTGGGTGCTACGCTATCCGTATTAGTGGACACTACGGACAGGAATATGTATCGTGAGACCTATCAAGTTACCCAATCCGATCGGAGAGATTTGGATGGAAGTTCGAGACGTCAAGAAGCTGCAGAGGCTGATGATCGTCCAGGACGTCTCTCAGCGCCAGCTCGCAGTGGTTGCCGGGTACAAGACGCATACGTACATGGGCAAGATTCTGCGTGGCGAAGCCAAGACGCTGAACACTGAGCCGGCACTCCGCATCGCGAAGTTTCTCGGGGTTGGGGTGGAAGACCTTTTTTTGACAAAGGTGTCCACGATTCCTGACCAGAATGGACGGAGAAACGTAAGCACTAGGGCCACGCTCCGGAGCGTGAACCCAAAAGCTCAACTGGTCTCAGTCTGACGGGAGCTCAGCTCCACGAGCGGTTCGCTCACCTGCAGTATCAGGCGCGTCTGGCCTACGCCGACATGGACTGGGACGGCTTGGTGAGTACGACCGCAGAACTACTAGACGTCGCGCAGGCTCTGCGAGACGCCGAAGCAACGACAAATGAATGAGCGGCCCGGCACCTATCCGCCAAGAGAGTATGCCGAGCCGCTTCCAAACCCAGACCAGTCCCACCCTCGGATGGGGCGCTGTCTCGATCTCCAGAAGGATATGCAATGCGCTGTTGCCTTGCACCACTCGTCTTGTCCACCGCCACCACTTGTGCCGCTACTCACGGGAACCGGCCATGAACAACGCCAGCCCCAAGGGCTGCGACCCAACTTCCGCGCTGACCGGTGCGTCTTCCACCGCTCCGCTCGCCGCGGAGGCCGCCGGCGAGGCTGCTGCGCTCCCCCAGCCGCAGCAGCCCGCCGTGCCTGGCGCCCTCGCTCGTCTCGGCGCTGGCCACCTGCTCTGCCACACCTGCAAGAAGGCGTGCATTGAGCGCGACCCGAAGCTGATGGCCCAGTTCGAGCGGCGTCACGCTCACCACGTCAAGGAAGACCTGCGCGACCCGCGGTTCTTCGAGAAGCCCGAGCGTGCCGAGGCCTCCCCCGCGTTCTTCGCGGAACGGACAGCCGCTGACAAGCGGATCTCGGCATTCAACCAGTTCTCCTCCGCAGCGCACCGGTTCGACCGCGAGCTCGCCGTCATCCGCTCACTGGACCGCACCGGCCAGCTCGACGCCGGCCTGGCGCACATGGAAGCGGCATGGGCCGGGCTGAAGCGCGACTACGACGCTCTGCACGCGCACCTCTCTGGGTTCGTCGCCCGTGAGTACTACTCCGCCGAGCAGGCTCCCGAGAACGCAGAAGCGGTCAGCTAGTTCGAGCTAGCTGACCGCGCAAACCGACCCATTCTGAGAAGGAAAGTTCATGACCACGATACAACCCTTCACCTTCGAAGGTCACGAGGTGCGGACCGCGACCGTCGACGGAGAACCATGGTTCGTTGCCGCCGACGTCCTGGCGACGCTCGACCTCAACCGCTCATCCGTCGCTCTCCTCGACGAGGACGAGAGGGGCGTACACAGTGTGGACACCCCCGGTGGCGTCCAGTCGATGTCCCTCATCAACGAAGCCGGCCTGTACTCCCTGATCTTGCGCAGCAGGAAGGAGCAGGCCCGGGGCTTCAAGCGCTGGGTCACCCACGAGGTGCTCCCAGCGATCCGCACGACCGGCCAGTACGCCGCTGTCCCCCAGCTCTCCCAGCAGGAGCAGGTTCTCGTCCTCGCACGCCAGGTCATCGACCAGGCGGAGCAACTGCAGCTCGCCGCGCCGAAGGCCGAAGCGTTCGACGAACTGATGGAAGCCCAGGGCCTCTACAGCATGGAAGCCGCCGCGAAGGCGATCGGCTACGGCCGCAACGTCCTCTTCCGCGAGCTGCGCCACCTCGGCATCCTGCAGGGCAACAACCTGCCCTACCAGCGCTACATGCACCACTTCGAGATCAAGGTCGGCACACGCCGCAACCGCGACGGCGAAACGATCCCCACCCACACCACGTGGGTGCGGCCCTCAGGCGTGGACTACCTCCGCCGGAAGCTCGCCCAGTCCCAGCAGGCTGTCGAACGGGCAGGGGTCCTCGTATGACCGCCGCCTCAGCCAATGCGGAAGGAGCGAGTCGTGGAGCTTGAGTTCTACACCCCAGCCGAGGCCGCCGAGCTCATGAAGTGCACGGAGAACTTCCTCCGCGATCAGGCCTACGAGGGCAAGATCCCGCACATCACCTGGGGCAGGAACAAGCTCGTCTTCACCAGCGAGCACATCCGCGAGATCGCGGAACTCCGCACCCGGCCCGTCCGCACCGCGGCACCAGCCAGCCAAGCCGAGCAGATCAGCGCCAGCAGCTCCGCCAGCGTCCGCCAGATCGGCACCCGAGCAAAGAAGCGAGCCTGACATGCGCACCACGATCAACCGCACCGCAGCGCTCAACATCATCCTCACCCTCGCGCTCGCCGCAGCCGCCTACACATACCTCGCGACGGCCGGCGTCGACCACAGCGTGAACACCCTGTCAGCACTCATCGTCGCTGCCAGCGCCATCGTCCTCTCGAACAACCTCTGGAAGTGACCCCATGACCGTCGAATCAGCACCCGTCTTGGAGGTCGCCGAGCGACCCGCCGGAGACCTCATCCTGAACGCGGAGGGACACCTCACGCGCTCCCTCCTGCTCACCCAGGACAACCAGCCCGTGCACGCGCTCGCTCAGCTTCGCGCGGCCGAGGGCTTCCTCCGCACCTACATCGAGAGCGAGGCGGCGAAGCCATGAGCGTCATTCCAACCACAAGGCCAAGCGACGGCATCGGCCGTCTGATGATGCTCAACAAGCCGCTCAGCCCCTCGGCCCGCTGCGACGAGCTGCAGCACCCTCGCGCCACCGTCCGGCAGAACGGCAGTCAGTGGATCGTCACGGTGTGGCAGGAGCCCTACGTGATCTCCGACGCCGACGGCGCGGTCAAGAACTTCGCGAACCGCGCGGATGCCCTTGCCTGGGCTGACCTGCACGTCAGCACGCACCGCATGGCTGCTGGCCAAATCTCGCGCCGCCGGGAGGTGCCCCGTGCCAAAGCAGCAGCCTGAAGCCAAACCACGGCCACAGATCGAGTCCGAGCGGTGCCCGTCGTGCAACGTGCCGGTTCACCCGCTGAACGGAGACTGCCGGTGCAGCGCATGATGGCCCCCGACGGCAGCCAGCGCCTGGTCACGATGGCGCGGCTCAAGCTGCAGGCCGAGAACGAGACGATCTCCCCGGCCGAGCTCAATCGGCTAGCCACCGTCATGCCGGGCTTCATCAAGTACCTCGAGCGACGCCGCCGCCAGCGCATCCACCCACTCGGCACCCGCTGGCGCGAGTACGCCAAGTAGCCCCCCACTTTCTTCGAACGGAACCCACCATGATCCAGCTTCACCTGACGGGAGCGTGTGCCCAGTGCTGACCCTGACAGACATGTTCTGCGGCGCCGGCGGCTCCAGCACCGGGGCCACCGAGGTCCCGGGCGTCACCGTCAAGAGCGCCATGAACCACTGGCAGCTCGCCATCGATACCCACAACAGCAATCACCAGGACGCCGCGCACCTCTGCGCTGACGTCTCCCAGGTCGATCCTCGCTACGTCGCCAGCTCCGACATCCTCTGGGCCTCCCCGGAGTGCACGAACCACTCGGTGGCGAAGGGCAAGAAGCGCGGGACGAACCAGCCCGACCTCTTCGGCGACAGCCTGCCGGACGAGGCCGCGGACCGGTCCCGCGCCACGATGTGGGACGTGCCCCGGTTCGCCGAGCACCACGGCTACAAGATCATCATCACGGAGAACGTCGTCGACGCCGCGAAGTGGGTCATGTTCGACGCCTGGCTGATGGCCATGACGTCCCTCGGCTACGACCACCACATCGTCTATCTCAACAGCATGCACGCACAGTTCGGTGGCCTCCCGGCGCCTCAGTCCCGCGATCGCATGTACGTGGTCTTCTGGCGCAAGGGTAACCAGCGGCCCGACTTCGAGAAGTACTTCCGCCCGAAGGCGTACTGCTCCGGGTGCGGCCAGCTGGTCAACGCGATGCAGGTATTCAAGAAGGCCGAGCGCTGGGGCCGCTACCGCGCGCAGTACAACTACCGCTGCCCGAACACGACCTGCCGCAACCAGATCGTCGAGCCAGGCTGGCTGCCAGCCTCCAGTGCCATCGACTGGTCGATCGCCGGGGAGCGGATCGGTGACCGGGCACGGCCCCTCGCGGCCAAGACACTCGCCCGCATCGAAGCCGGCCTGCGGAAGTACCACGGTCAGGCGATGCACCTCGAGGCGGCAGGCAACCAGTACGACTCGACCGATCCTCGCCGCGGCGGTGACTACTACCGCATTTGGCCGGACACGGACCCGCTGCGCACGCTGCACACGTCGCTCTCGAAGGGCCTCGTCGTGGACGCGGTACGCGGCGCCCCGGTCATCTCCGGCACAGAGGACCCGTTCCGCACGCAGACGACGTCGTACACCCGTGCCCTGCTGATGCGGAACAACACGGGCGGCGCCGAGATGACGACGCCGGCCACCGAGGTCATGCGCACCCTGACCACGGCTGGCCACCAGTCCCTCCTGATCCCGGTTGAGGGCCGCGAGGGCAAGAGCGCGGCCAGCGTCCGCGCGGCAATGCGCACCATGACCACCCGCAACGAGACGGGCCTGCTCATGTCCTACTACGGCAACGGCGGCATGAAGTCCGTCGGGCACCCGATCGACACGCTGAGCACCCGAGACCGCTTCGCGATGATCACCACGCTGCGCGGCACCAACGCCCCGAAGGACGTCGCCGAGCCCCTGGACACTTTCGCAGCTAACGGCACGCACCACGCCCTCACCGAGTGGAAAGTGCCCGACGTCGAGGACTGCCTGTTCCGGATGCTCGAGCCCCACGAGATCAAGCGCGGCATGGCGTTCCCTGCGGAGTACAAGATGCTCGGCAACAAGCGCGAGCAGGTCAAGATGTCCGGCAACGCCGTGACCCCTCCCGCCGCCCGCGACCTCATCGCCTGCGCTGCCGAATCGCTGGGGGTAGCCGCGTGAGCGAAAACCTCCCACCAGTCCCCCGCGTCGCCGCCCCACACCTCTGCGGCGGGCCCGGCTGCTCCTTCTGCGACTGGTCCAACCCACCACTCGACCTGCCAGACGCAATCCACTCGAACAAAACCCAGGAAGCGAGGACGACACCATGACCGCGGAACCAGAACCACAGATCCCCATCGGGAAGGCCTGGCAAGCCCACGGCCTCGAAGGCGTCCCCAAGCTGAAGCTGCAGGGCCCCGCCCTCGTCAACGGCCTCAAGCACTACCTCTTCGAGTACGACCTCGACGGCCAGCCCCGCCAGTACTCCATCGCAGCCGAAACCTTCTGGTCCACCCGCCCCGCGCTCGCGGACCACGGCAGGATCCGCGTCGGAGACATGGGCAAGGGCGACGTCGTCTACCCGACGAACAGCTTCAACCCGGCTCTCCGGGTCGTCGAGGACATCAAGGACGACGGCGGCCTGTACCCGCGCAGGGTCATGACCTACCACCGCCTGGGCGAGACGATCTCGAAGTCGACGATCGCCTCCGCAGGGACGAAGTGGGTCCTGCACCGGAAGGGGACCCGATGAACGCCCTCGAGCTCACGGCCGCGATCCTTGCCTACCTTTTCCTTGCCTGCCTGCTCGTCGGCGCGATCATGGGCGGACGGTCCACGCCTCCCCTCGTGACGCGGGAGGGCGCCCCGGCCCCGGCTCTGCCAGCAGGCGCCCCTGACACCCTGATGGCGGTCTACATCGCTGGCCCAATGACTGGTCTGCCTGACTTCAACTACCCCGCATTCCACGCCGCCGAGAAGCAGCTGCAGGACGCCGGATACCGGACGCTCAATCCGGCCCGCAACCCTGAGCAGTCCTCGTGGCAGGGCTACATGCGGGCAGGCTTGGGGCAGCTCCTCGAAGCCGACGCAATCGCACTCCTGCCTGGTTGGGAGCGAAGCCCTGGCGCGAACATCGAGAAGCAGCTCGCCTTCGACCTCGGGCTAGGCGTGGGAACCGTGGACAACTGGATCACTGTTGCCAGCAAGATCGGGCCGCACCGCGTGCAGTCGCCTTACCGGGCGGAGGCCAGCCGATGACTGCCATCCTCTCCCCCGATTGCCGGGACTCCAACCACCACAAGTGCAACGAAGCAGCCTGGGACGAGCACCTGGACAAGCCGACGGCGTGTGCATGCACCTGCCACCGACGAAATGAGCAGGTGACGCTCGCCGGCACCCCGCTCGGCATCACCTACGGCCAGCTGGCCGACGTCGGCAAGTGGCTTCGCACCGCCGGCCTCGTGCCCGAGCCCGTCCCCACCGACCCCCGTGAGCGGGCGCTGCACCTGCGCAAGCACCGCAACACGGGCCCAGCGAAGAGCGTTCCAGGCGCTCGGCGTCAGTGGAGCGGCATGCGATGACGGCCGAGGAACTCGCCGCAGACATTCAGCAGTGGCAGGACGAGCAGTGGCGCATCAGCTGCACGGACGAGCCCACGCGATCCTCCGTCGGTCTCGCGCAGCACCTCACCGCTGCCGGGTGGCGGCGGACGGAGTCCGAGGCGAGGCCCGATGCCTGACCCGAACCTCTGCCCCTACTGCCCCTTCAGACATCCCGTGTCCTCCCTCGTGCAGGACCACATCCGCAGACAGCACCCACAGGAGAGCAAGCTATGACCACCGAGACTTTCACCGACCGCCACGAGAAGCTCGTCACCATCGAGAAGGTGACGCACCACGGTGACGGCGCGACCCTGAAGATGAGCGACGGCTGGACGATGCTGTCCCCCGTTGACTCCTACCACTACGCCGAGGGTCGGCAGGTCGTGCGGGAGATGTACGGCTTCAACTGGATCGGCGGGCTACGCCTCCCGGACTCGGACAGTTGGATCTTCCACCGCTCGGATGAGCACTTCGCGCAGGCGGACGCTGACCGGCGGGCGAAGTGGGACCAGGAGAAGCGCGAGCGTCTTGCCGAGAACCGTGAGGACTGGCAGAAGCGCGAGGACGCTCTCCCGGAGTGGCTCCGATCGCGCCTTCAGCGCTTCCACGCCGCCGGCGGCGAGGAGTTCGAGCTGGAGGGCTGGGGCTACGAGCTGGCCATCTGTGAGATCGCCGTGATCTATGCCCGCAACGGCGGCGTGGACGACGACGAAATCAACCAGTACGGCCGCGTTCATGGCACCTCTGGCAACCAGCATGACTGCGCGAAGGCGCTCGCCGCCCACCAGGACGAAGCGGCCCGCATGCCAGCCGGGCTCTCCCCCCTCACCGGATCCGCCGACTACTCCGACCCCGAGCCCCTCCGCTCCGCGCTCGCGAAGCTCAAGGCCCGCGACGAGGAGCTGACCGAGGTCGAGCACGAGGACCTGACGAAGGCACTCGACCCCTTCCTGTCGAAGTTCGCCGAACTGATCACGAGCCTCGAATCGACGGTCGAGGGAGCGGTCGAGGCCATCGACTGGACGGACCTCGTCGCACTTGTCATTGAGGACGCCGGCACCGACGAGCTGCTCCCGCTCCGCCCCTTTGGCGACATCACCTCGGATGAGGTCGACGCCTGGCAGCTCGACCACACGGCACGCATCCTCGAAGAGCGCCACCTCAGCGCCGCGCTGCCCAAAATGCTGCGACGCTTCGCGGACCGGCTCGACCCCGCGGGCGCAGAGCTCCGCAGCGAGGGCACCCGGCTCCGCAAGGAGGGTGCTCAGTGAGCCCGATGGTCATCGACGTCAACACGATGGACTTCCGCCAGGCGATGCAGTCGTGCGCGCCTCATGCGGAGAAGAGCGCGGACATCGTGTCCACGCACCGCGTTCACTTCACGGTGAACGAGCACAACCTGTATGTGACGGCGACCAACCGGTACACGGTGGGCATGTCGATCGCCTCGGTGTGGGAGCACTCCGGGCTGACGGGGTCCTACGAGGATGACCAGTTCGACCTGACGCCCGACGTCGTTCGGGAGGTCATGATGCTCTTCCGGTCGAAGTCGAACCCGGAGGGCGAAATCGGGGATGCCCTGCGCATCGAGGTGCGGGAGAAGGAGATCCTGTTCACCGACGTCGCGGGCCTGTTCCCGGGCAAGCACTACGCAGTGCCGCGCACCCACGTGGGCGAGCCGTTCCCGAACATCCCGCTGCTGATGCGTCAGACCCTTCAGTCGACGGTGCAGATGCCTGCGCGCCTTGCGACGAGCGGTTCCCTGGTCAAGCTCTTCATCGCGGCGACGAGTACGTACGGCAAGCCGCTGATCCTCGAGCCGACTGGTTCCCGGAAGTCCATGCTCGTGTCCTGCGGGCCGGCGTTCATGGGCCTACTGATGCCCGTTGCCGCCGAGGACGACTCGGACCTAGCGATCGAGCTGAACGAGTGGCGGAAGGACTGGTACAACCGCCTGCAGGAGTTCTCCCGCGAGCACACTGCCGCCGAGGAGGACAGGCTCCGCGCCGCTGGCGGGAAGACGGCCACGGACAAGCAGGAGGAAGAGCGCGCGCTCGAGTACCTCCAGCAGGCCATCAACAGCATCGGCGGCGACGAGGCCCTGCAGCGCCAGGCCGTCGAACTGATCGTCACCACCCAGTTCGGATCCACGAGCATGCTGCAGCGCAAGCTCCGCATCGGCTTTGCGAAGGCCGGCAGCATCATGGACCGCCTCGAAACCCTCGGCCTCGTCGGACCGGCCGAAGGCACCAAGGCCCGTGCCGTCCTCTTCCCACCAGAGAAGCTCCAAGACGCCCTCAACCTGATCGGAGAGTCCGAATGAAGCGTGGACTTCAGTTCACCCAGTACGCGCTCGTGCTCACTGTCGCCGCCCTGATCATCCTGATCATCTGGTTCCCGGCGAACTGGCTCCAGCTCCTTCTGACGGCCGTCGTGCTCCTCATCGCCGCGGCCGCCATCTCCAACGCACGCGAGCAAGAGATGCTCCGCGGGCACCTGATCCGGGCGGAGGGACGCAACTGATGCCAGCCCCAACCATCCAGATCACCGAGCGCCTCACCGCCGCCGGCAAAGCCCTCCAGGCAGCATCACCAGCCGGAGCTCCCCCGTACAAGGGCTACGAGCCCCGCTGGGCAGCACGAGCCAACGCAGCACTCGAAGCAGCCGACACGAGCGACGCAGCCCGCGGCATCCGCCGCGTCCGCGCCGACGACGCCTCCGTCGAACGCATGGCCCGCGCCATCGCCGGCGAAGGCGCCTACTGCGGCCAGTGCGACTACGAAAGCGGCTGGGACGCCTGCCCCGACTGCCAAACCATCACCACCCGCTACGCACGCGCCGCGCTCGCCGTACTCACGGGAGGCACCCGATGAGCACTAGGAACGAAGCCGCAGCGCGTGCCCTTCACGCCAGCGCCCCCACTGCCACCACCAACTACCTCGCCCACCGGTGGGAACCACGAGCCCGAGCCGCACTCATCGCAGCAGACACCTACGACGCCGAACAAGGCATTCACCGGGTCAAGGTAGACGACGCTGCGATCGAGCGAGTTGCCCGCGAACTATGGAGGCAGAGAGCACTAGGGACGCTGCAGCCGCAGTACAAGTGGGAGTCCCTCGCACCCGAAGGCCGTAATCGCCTGATCGATGACGCTCGCATGGCTCTCACTGCACTGACAATGGCCAGCGCATGAGCGGCAAGGTGGAGGCGACCTTCCACGGCGCCGAATCGGATGCGCTGACGGCGCAGCAGCTGGCCGCCGCCAGGGCGTACGCGGTTCGGGTGGGCGAGTGCCCGTACCAGCACACGCACACGAGCCTCTACTGCTCGAAGTGCGGGTGGTCAGCGGAGAGCCCGATCCCGGCCCTCGTCGCCGAGATCGACCGCCTCGCGGCCACTGCCGCTCCGGTGCCCGAGCACCACTCCCACGCCAAACGATTCAGCGACGTAGAGCTGGCAGCGGAACTGTTCCGGCAGGTTTTTCAAGAAGCCGAGTCCGAAGTTCGAGGCAGGAAGAGCGGGGACCCGCGATGGATTCCGATCCAGCGCGAAGAGTGTCTCCGCTCGGTAGTCGTCGAACGCTTCGCGACTCTCCCGCATCACGATGCCGCACAGCGGCACGACAACTAAGGAGACCACCATGTCCCGATTCACAGGCAAGCAGTACCCCGGAGCGCTCAAAGACCTCCGCGCCCTCAAGCGCGAGGAAGCCGAAGCCCGGCAGGCGGCGTCCCGCCTGAAGACGCTCCAAGGCATGCAGCAGCTCGGCGAAGCGGTCAAGCAGCCCGGCCCCTTCCAGGTCCTCGTCGACGCATTCACCTCCATCGCGAACGTCTTCACCAGCAGCCGTGACACCACCCAGAACGACTACGCGCTCGCCGCAGACGCCAGCGCCAAGGGCCGGCCATGAGCCTCCAGGACGAGCTGCGCGCAGCAGCCCAGGAGTCCGAGGATTACAGCCTGCTCACCCGGGCAGCCGACGCCCTGGACAGAACCGAAGCCGAGCAGAGCATCCACCGGGCGAACGTGGCGCAGGCTGCGGAACGGATTCGCGCGCTCTTGGTCCTCCCCAACATGACCGACAGGGTGAACGGCGACCCCATGTTCATCCTTGGCTGGGAAGCCGCATGCGAGGAGGTCCTCGCACGGACGCCGGAGATCATGGCAGCCCTCACCGACGAGCCTTCGGATACTAACTGGGGCGACCAGGCAGGAGCGGTCCTGTGACCACGCCTCGTCTGTATGACTCGCCGGAGTTCATTGAGATTCGAGAGATAGACGAGGGAGACTTCCTCGGCGTGCACCTCGTCGGGCACGTCCCGTTCGAGGACGTGGACCTGTTCGTTGCATACCAGTGCGGCGACTGGCTCGACAGGTCCGAGCTCCGCGGGTACGACGTCACCCATACCTACTGCCGCAAGGTCCCCATCCGCACCGAGTACGGCGTAGAGGGCATGCGCTTCCAGTACCAGGACAGCCCGGGACGTGGCGCGCAGGCTGTTACCCGCGTCGAGGCCAACCGGGATTGGGAGCGTTGGTGCGTCAACCACCCTCACGAGCTCGCCCAAACGGGCGTGCACAAGGACACCGTGGCCGAGGACCAGGGCCAGCTCGCCATCGGCGACTTCATCTACCTCTGCCGGTCCTGCCACGACGACTACAACCGCCGCTTCCACGAGGCCTACCTCGAGCGCATGCGGGGATACGAGGCATCCAATGCCTAGCCGTATTCAACGAAAGCGCACGAAGGGCTGGCGCATGCCCGCTGGCGCCGTATACGTCGGCCGAGGCTCGCGCTGGGGCAACCCCTATGCCGTCAAGCGAGAAGGCGGGTTCATGTGGGTGGAGCCGGACGGCAAGCACCTGGTCTGCTCGACCAACCGCGAAGAGAACCTCAGGGAGCGGCGCACTGAAGCGGTCGCGATGTACTCCGACCTGATCGAGCGGGTCAGCTTGGACACCGTCGACCCAAAGATCCGCCACGACGACCTCGGCGTATGGGACGGGCGGATCAAGCAGAACGTGCGCGCCGCGCTTGCCGGTAAGGATCTCGCGTGCTGGTGCCCTCTCGACCAGCCCTGCCACGCCGACGTCCTCCTCGAGCTGGCCAACGACGCCACCACCGCGAGCGCTGCCGTCACCGCGAGCGACGCGCCCTCTGTCGCGCTCGCCGCTCCACCAGAAGGGAATGGCACCAGAACCTAATGCCGTACTTCATGATCGACGACCAGATGCCGGTGAATAGGAAGGCGCAGCAGCTGGCCCGTACCGCGCTGCGCAATGACCTCGAAGGCCCGGCAGCCCTCGGTATGTGGATGATGGCCGGGGGACTCTCCCAGGCTGCCCTCACCGATGGTGTCGTGTCCGTCGAGGACCTCGTCAGCATCATGCTCAACTACGACGTCGCGCTGAGGCTCGCCGACCACCTGGTCGCCGCTGGGCTCTGGCACGCTGAGTCGCACGAGTGTGAACGCTGCCCCGCAGTAGAGCCCGGCCAGTACCTCTTCCATGACTGGTTCGCCCTGGGCTACGCCCGCGGAGACACCGTCAAGGTCAAGCGCGACAAGAGCAAGGAGCTCAAGAGCGCCGAGCTCATCGCCGCCGTATGGGCGCGCGACTGCATTGACGACCCGAACAACCCCACCCGTGGCCGCTGCCGCTACTGCGCTCGCGACCTGCACCGGTCCGACCGGAAGTCCGACTTCCGGCCGACGATGGACCACGTCGACCCACGTAAGGCTGTGGGCGCTGTGAACGTCGTCTTGGCGTGCTGGGACTGCAACCGCCGTAAGGCCGCGAAGACGCCCGAGCAGGCCGGCATGACGCTGCTGCCCGCTCCGCGTGCCGCAGGCCTACAGGAGACTGTCTCGCCAGCACTCGCTGCCTCTGAGACGCCCGCCGCGCAGATCAAGCCGCAGGATCAGACAGATATCAGCCAGATACCTGACACGAAACGTCTCCTCGGGCGCGCGCACGAGGGCGAGCGGGTGGGCAGGGCTGGGGTAGGGCAGGGCGGGGCAGGGTCAAGTAATGGGTCTGTGCCAGGTCACCCAGCCAGCTCCTCACCTAAGCCTCGAAACAGAAGACGAGGACGTGGCAAAGGAAGACCCCAGGACCAGAAGCTGGCTAACCCTCATCACGCTGGTGAAGCTCCACCTGTCCCAGCAGTAGGTACTCAGGGATCTCCTTGGCATGGCTGGCAGGGGAAGAGATCCGAGGTAGACGAGACGACGTGCGACATCCACGGCGAAGAGCAGCCGTGCCGAACATGCATCAAGGAGAACCAGTGACACGCTTCCCCGTCCTGACCGCCGCCGAGCACCGGCTGAAGATGTGCAACGAGTGGACCGAACAGCAGCTGCAGGACAAGATCACGCAGCTGGCGAAGGAACTTGGCTGGCTGGTCTATCACACCCATGACAGCCGCCGGTCGGATCCGGGATGGCCGGACCTCGTCCTGGTGCACCCTGTCCGCCACCGCCTCATCATCTGGGAGCTCAAGAGCAAGAAGGGCCGAGCGACCCCGGCGCAGCTCGTGTGGATCACTGCACTGCGAACCGCCGGCGTCACCGTTGGCATCAAGCGCCCCGAGGACTGGGCCAACGAATCCATCCAGCGTGCACTGCAAGGAGTGAACCCATGAGCGGCTCACGGCCAGAGGGACTGAACACCCAGAAGCTCGATGAAGCGATCTCCCTCCTGGTGAACGAGACACCGCACGGCATCGAGTGCGACGGGCCGAACGGCGGGACCGTGACGAGGTGGGTCATGGCGGACCCGCTTCTCGTGCAGCTGCGCCGGGCCAAGACCCCGGGCATGGAAGGAGGGACCGGCGGCAGTGGTGGCCGGCCATCACCGCTGGCGCTCAACGCCTTCGACCTATACCGGGAGATCGACGAGCAGGCAGGCTTCCTTTACTGGACCCACAAGGACACGAGGCCGCTCCGGTCGTACGACCTCGAGGACCGCATTCAGTACTGGGCAGCTCGGGCCAGAATGAGTAGGGAGACGCTGGTCGAGGCAGAGAAGATCGTGCTTGGGTGGAAGCGATCTATCGAGGCGCTCTTCGACCCGAAAAAGGTGATCCCTCTGGCCGGTACCTGCCCGGAGTGCAAGACCGCGTTCCACTTCGTCGAGGACGACGGCGAGCGCACGAGGAAGACCGCACTCCACATCAGCACCGACGACGACGGCCCGTACGCCGAGTGCGCCATCTGCGGCAAGCACTGGCCCGGACTGGAACTGGTCAACCTCTCCGAGCAGATCAGCGCCAACAACCAGGCGAAGGAAGGTGGTGCGTGATGACGCGACTGGCGCCTCAGACCCTTCGGCCGATCGGAGAAGGACTCAGTGCGTGCCCCCAGTGCGGCGCCTCGTACACCCAAGGGAATCTGGCGGTTCACGAAGCTACCGCCGGCCACGGAGTTCGGATCAAGCGCCACTATCTCAACGACACCGTCTCCTACCCCGATGCCCCACCCCCTGATTCATCAGACCCCGGGGCAGGGTAAGTAACATCCGGGAGGGGGTACACAATGTGTACCCCCTCCCGGATCAAGGACACCCCGAACGAGGCCCAAGCGCGCGGCGCCACAAGCCGCGACCGATGAATGCGCGGTAGCAGTTGTTAAACGCAATTGCTTCGCGCTATTCTGGGAGGGCTTCGGAGAAGTGTCTCCAAATGCTGAGGCCCGGTGAACTCACATAGTTCCCGGGCCTCAGCTGTGCCACCAGCAATTGCTATTCGGCAGGACGTGCAATGCCAAGAGCTCCGAAGAAATGCGCGGACCATCAGTGCGAGACGCGAGTCGTCGGCAAGCGCTACTGTCCCGAGCACACCACGGTGAACTGGCAGCGCGAGGGCACACCGCGAACGGCAACCGGCGAGCACAAGGCATGGCGGTCGGCGGTACTCGCTCGAGACAAGGGCCAGTGCAAGATCCGCGGACCGCGGTGCACCTACCGAGCCACCGAGGCGGACCACATCCTGGCCGAGGCTTTCGGCGGCACGACCACGCTGGACAACGGGCAGGCTGCCTGCTCGCCGTGCCACCGGGACAAGACGCAACAGGAGGCGGCCGAAGGGCGGCGCCGGCTTCGGTCCGAGTACGAATCCGCCGGCGGGTGACACCCCAGGGGCCTACCCCCCCCTCCCCCACTCCCGTTGCTCTTACGGAGAGGTGCTGCAACTTTCTGTTTGTACGGGTCTGGGTATTTCTGGCACCCGCGGCCGCAAATTGCCCGCATATCGCCTAATTCGCCGCCCCGAGTCATTCCACCCACCGGAAAACGCCTATAGGCGCTCGCGGGATCGCCTTTCTTGCTTCCGCTTGATAGCGCGGATTATGCGTAACAAAAGGGTAGAATGAGGGCATGACGAAACGATCCTGTGCGCATTGTTCAGCCCCTCTGAATTTGCTTCGGAGTGACGCGCGCTTCTGTTCTGCGAAATGCAGGGTGTACGCAAACCGCGCCCCGATCCCAGCCGAACTGAGGCGCCTCGACCGGTGGGTTCGGTGGGACCTTGTCGAGCGACGCGGCCGCGTCGACAAGGTACCGATGACACTCACCGGCCGTCATGCATCCTCAACCGACCCGGCCACCTGGACTGACTACACCGCGGCGAAAGCATCCCGTGTGGGCGTCGGGCTAGGGTTCGTCCTGAATGGCGACGGAGTGTCCTGCATCGACCTCGACGACTGCCTGGTGGACGGGAAGCCGAACGCGCAGGCGCAGGCGCTCATGGACCGATTCCCGACCGCGTGGGTCGAGCTCTCGCCCTCCGGCACCGGCCTCCATCTCTGGGGCACGGCGCCCGCCGGACCCGGGCGCCGCACCAGCGTCGACGGATTGAGCGTCGAGTTTTACAGCGCCGGCCGATACATCACCGTCACCGGTCACACCATTCGAGCCGGAACCCTCTCGACCAACATCGAGCTACAGCTCGTCTAGGCCAGACGAATGCGACGGTGACGCAACGCTTGAGGGCCGGCTAGAGACCGTAAGGGGCGGCGGGGACTTCGATGGGCCTGTTGAGGAACAGGGTGATCAAGCCATCGCCGTCGACTCGCTCGAAAGTGTGGCTGACAACAGTCCACCCGGCGCTCAGGTGCTCTGCGAGACCCGGAATGCTAGCTAAGTCGAAGTCTAGGACCTGTAGGCTGCCGGCCTCCTTGGGGATCTGCGTAGACGGAAACCGCCAGAGCACAAGCTTCAGTTCATTCACGGTCGAGACCCTTTCATCGGACTGGCATCTCTCAGACCCTACATACTTCATCGCGGCGACACCGAGCATCACTAGGGGGTGAGTCATGGCAGGACGCGGCCCTGTCGGCAAGGATCCCTCCACCCGTTCCCGGCGGAACAAAGACCAGCAGGGCATGCGGGTCATCAGCATCACCCCGGATGTGCAGCCGAAGCTGCCCACGATCTACTTCACGGACGACGAGGGCAAGAAAAAGCGCTTCACGTGGCCGCTGGTCACGGTGCGCTGGTGGAAGATGTGGGGCGAGTCCCCGCTTGCCTCCGAGTTCACGGCGAACGACTGGTCGGAGCTGCTCGACACGGCTCTCCTGCACGCACGCGTGTGGTCCGGCGACTTCCGCTTCGCGTCCGAACTCCGGCTGCGCGTGGCGAAGTTCGGCGCCACCCCCGAGGACCGCGCGCGGCTGCGCATCATGTTCGCGCTCGCGGAAGAAGGCGAGACACGCAACCAGGACCGCGGCCGGGACCACAGCCAGGCCGGCACACCCGACGAGGGGCCCGACCCGAGACAGATCCTGAGGTCGGTGAACTAGCGTGGCAGTCCTGATTGTCCCCGAGCTGGATGATCAGCCATGGCCCACCCTCGGCCCGCAGCTCGTGTCCTTCATCGAGGACCGCTGCGTGTTCGGCCCCGGCTCCCTCGCTGGCCGCCCGGCCATCCTCGACCCCGAAAAACGTGCGGCCCTTTACCGGCTCTACGAGGTGTACCCGCAAGGCCACCGCCTCGCGGGGCGCCGCCGGTTCAAGCGCGGCGGCATCGAGTGGCGGAAGGGACTCGCCAAGACCGAGTTCGCGGCTTGGGTGTCCTTGGCCGAGCTTCACCCCGAGGCGCCGGCCCGCTGCGACGGCTTCGACGCCTACGGCCGCCCGGTCGGCCGCCCGGTGATGTTCCCCTACATCCCAATGATGGCCACCAGCGAGGAGCAGGTCTCCGAGCTGGCGTACGGCGTCCTAAAGTACGTCGTCGAGGAAGGCCCCGACGCGGACCTCTTCGACTCCGGACTCGACCGCATCATCCGCCTGGGCGCTCGCGGCCAGAACGAGGGCCAGGTTGTCCCGGTATCGAACGCGCCGAACTCACGCGACGGCGCGCTGACGACCTTCCAGTGCTTCGACGAGCCGCACCGCCTGTACCTACCGAATCAGAAGAACGCCCACGAGACGATGACAGCGAACCTCGAAAAGAGGGTGCTGGAGGACCCGTGGTCGCTCTACACATCCACGGCGGGCCAGCCGGGGCAAAACTCCATTCAGGAGGACCTGCGTAAGGAAGCCGAGGACATCGACAAGGGCCTGATCGATGACCCGCAGATGTTCTTCTTCGCCCGCTGGGCTGGCCCTGAGCACAAGGACCTGACGACCCTCGACCTGCGGGTTGCGGCGATCTCGGAAGCGACTGGCCCAATCGGTGAGTACGGGCCCGGGCAGTTCGAGTCGATCGCCCGGCAGTGGGACCGTAAGGGCGCCGACAAGTCGTACCTCGAGCGGGTGTGGCTGAACCGCTGGCAGAAGTCGGCGGCGCAGGCTTTCGACCTCGACAAGTGGAAGACCCTCGCCCGCCCAGAGCAGAAGATTCCCGACGGCGCGTTCGTGACGATCGGCTTCGATGGCGCCCGATTCCGGGATGCCACTGCATTCGTGGTCACCGACATCGAGACCGGCCTGCAGATGGGCGGCAAGGACCTCCTGTGGGAGCAAGACCCGAAGGTCGAGGACTGGGAAGTCGACGAGGACGAAGTCACCGCGAAGCTCGAAGAGCTGATGAAGCGGTTCAACGTCTGGAAGCTCTACGGCGACCCTCCGCACTGGACCGAGACGATGGGCTCCTGGTCCGCGAAGTACCCGGACCAGGTCGAAGAGTGGTGGACGGCGCGAAAGACCCCGATGTCCTACGCGGTGCGCGCTTTCACCGAGGCCATCGACGCCGGAATCATCACGCACACCGGGAACGAGGACTACACCCGGCACATCGGCAATGCCGGCCGGCGTGACCTACGGATCCTCGACGACCAAGGGCAGCCGCTCTGGACGCTCGGGAAGATCGAGCTCGACCGCAAGTTCGACCAAGCAATGGCAGGAGTCCTCTCGTGGAAAGCCTGCCTGGATGCCCGCAAGAGCGGCGCCAAACCCCGCCGCAAGAAGCGCTCTGTGATCCGTCGACTTCGCTAGGAGGTGCCCTGTGACCATCGACATCGAAACTCCGAATAGTCCCGGCTGGTGGCTCGCGAAGCTGGACAAGAAGCGCGTGGGGCGCCTGAAGCGCCTCAACCTGCTGCACAGTTACCACATCGGGGATCCGCCCCTGCCGACGAACGTCGAGACCGCTCGTGAGTCGTTCCGCGAGTTCCTGAAGACCGCCCGCACGAACTACGCGGACGTCCTCGTCGGGTCCGTGGCTGAGCGCATCACCGTCCGCGACATCCGCACCGCCCTGAGCGGCGAGGAAGTCGATGTCGAGGCGCAGCGCATCTGGAAGGAGAACGGCCTCGACGTCGAGTTCGCTGATGTCATCGAGAACATGCTGGCGCTGGGCGACAGCTTCATGATGGTCGGCAAGGACTCCGATTCCGACGAGCTGATCGTCACGGGCGAGGATCCTCGCCAGGTCGTCACCATCCACAACCCGGTGAAGCAGTCGGAGATCCGCGCCGCGTCCAAAACCTTCCACGACCCGGACGAGGGCAAGGACTACATCTTCCTCTTCATCAAGGGCCAGTGGGACGAGGAGGCCAACGCCTTCGGCCCGGCGATGCGCTACGTCGCGTCGCGGAAGTCGAAGGGAAGCCCTCGCGGCCCGCTGTTCAGCAAGAGCTCGTGGTCCTGGGACGAGGACTTCGGTGGGGCGGCGGGCGAACCGCTCCCCCACAGTCTGGTTCCTGTCGTCCGGTTCCGGAACCGCCGGGGCGTCGGCGAGTTCGAACCTCATCTGGACCTGCTGAATCGCATCAACGACACCGTGTACCAGCGCATGGTCATCACCCTGTACCAGGCGTTCAAGCAGCGCGTGGTGCACATGGACGAAGACGAGGACGACGAGGATGACGGCGAGGACGGCTCGGGCGCCGAGAAACTGACACTCGACGATGTCCTGACGTCCGATCCCGGGTCGTGGATTCAGCTCCCGAAGGACGCCACCATCTGGGAGTCCACCCAGGCTGACCTGAACGGGATCCTGTCCGCCATCAAGGACGACGTGAAGCAGCTTGCGGCGGTCACCCGCCGGCCGCTGTCGATCCTCGCGCCGGACAACCAGTCCGCGACGGGAGCATCCTTCACACGGGAGGGTCTGACCTTCGCGACTGAGGACAAGATGACCCGCGCTGCGCAGGCCCTGCGGGACCTGTTCTACCTGATCTTCCTCACTCTCGAGGACACGGAGCGGGCGGACCGGTCGAAGATCATCATCGGCTGGATGCCCACTGAGCGGCACTCGCTCTCGGATATGTACTCGGCCGTCGCCCAGGCGCAGGGATCAATGGCCAAGCGGACCATCTGGCGGGAGATCCTGCAGAAGACGCCCGAAGAGATCCGCCAGCTCGCGGCCGAGCTTGCGGACGAGATGCTGCTCGCGGAGGACCTCAATGCTCCCGCAAACACGGCTTGACGCGAACTACCGGCGCCAGGTCGGCGATGTGCGGGCCCGGGTCCTCGCCTACGCCGAACGGCAGTGGGGTGGGCTCGGGTCCTACCGGGACGCGGACTACGAGAGGCTCGTCGCGCAGTTGGTGCCGCGGGTCGAGGCTGGGCAGCAGCGGATCGCTGACCTCACCGACGCGTACATTCGGCAGGTGTCCGAGCTCGAGCTGAAGCAGGCTGTGCGGACGGGCAGCGCGATCGCCGCAAGCACGGTAGCGCTCCGCGGCGTGGACGCGGATACCGTCTACCAGCGGCCGTTCAACACCGTCTACACGAAGCTCGGCGAGGGCAAGTCGCTTACAGCAGCGGCCGCCGCCGGCGGCGCGCGCCTGACCGACATAGTCGGCACCGGCCTGCAGCTCTCGAAGACGCATGCGGCCCGCGACACCATGAGTCGAGGCAGGTTCTCCGCCCACCGGCGGGTGCTCACCGGCCGCGAGAACTGCGCGCTGTGCGTCATCGCCTCCACGCAGCGCTACACCACCGGCAACCTCATGCCGATACACCCCGGCTGCGACTGCGACACCAAGCCCTACGTCGGCCCCGACGCGCATGTCGTCGACCCTGACCTGCTGGAGCAGACCCAAGCAGCCATCGAGCAGGAGTTCGGCGACAGCGACCGCGGCGCCCGGATCCTTGACGGCCGCAACGAACGCTCCGACTACCTCGACCTCATCGTCGCCAACCAGCACTCCGAGATTGGCCCCATCATCGGCTGGCGCTCGCAGCACTTCGCCGGACCCGAGGTCCTCACCTAGAGAATTCCGCGCGGCGCTCGCCGTGGCGGATGCCCCGCCATGGGGCGCACCAACGAACCCGTCATGGGAGGAACAGCATGCTCACGAACACCCTGCAGCCCCACGGGCTGAACCTGCACGAGCCCGGAGCGCTGACCAGGCTCTTCGCTCTCCGCCGAGCGGCCTTCGGCGACGCCCGCATGGACAACGGCGATGGCACCGGCGGCGACAACAGCGGAACCGGAACCGGCGCAGGTGGCGACAACGGCGCCGGCACCGGCGGCGATACCGACACTGGCTTCCCGGCCAACACGTCCGTCAAGGACATGAAGCCGGAGGAACAGTCGGCCTATTGGCGTCACCAGGCGCGCAAGCACGAAGACCGGGTCAAGGCCTACGGGGACCTCACCCCTGAGCAGGCACGCCAGCTCAAGAAGGACATCGAGGACAACCGAACCAAGAGCCTCACGGAGCAGGAACGCGCCGTCGAAGCGGCCAAGGAAGCGGGACGTGCTGAAGTTCGATCCGTCCTCGGTCAGGAACGCGTCCGCAACGCCTTCGAGAAGGCGCTCACAGGACGCGCCGTGGACCCGGGCGCCATGCTCGGGCTGAACCTCGCGGAGTTCATCGACGGTGACAAGGCCAAGACCGACGACATCAAGAAGTGGGTCGAAGAGCACTCCTCGGAGTCCTCGAAGCAGGAGAAGCAGCGATTCCCCCACACGGGGCAGGGTCGCCGTGAGCAGGCATCATCCACGCCCGGCGAAGCAGGCCGGGCAGAGGCGGCACGCCGCTTCAAGAAGAAGGACTAACCACTCCCATGAAAGGACCGGATCATGACTGAATTCGGCGTCACCACCACCACCCACCAGGCCGAGGACCGCTCGTGGCTCGTCGGCCCGCACGGCACCGATCCCGGCACCACGCCCTCGATCACCCTCGATCTCGCCCTGTTCAGCAAGGCTGCGCACTTCCCGAACGGCACGATCCCTTCCGGCATCGTCCTCGGCAAGGCGGCAAGCGGGCTCTTCGGGCCCTACGACAACACGGCGACCGACGGACGCCAGGACGCCAAGTGCATCCTCTTCGGCTCGCTCCCCGCTCGCGCGGAAACGGGACGCGTCGGCGGTGCCGGCGTTGTGCATGGCTTCGTCAACCCGGCACGCCTGCCCATCAAGGCCGGCGCAGGATCGCTCGACGCAGCGGCACGCACGGACCTTAACCTCATCCACTTCGGACTCTAGGAGTACCCCATGGCCATTTTCTACGAAGCCCCGGTACCCCCGGTCGACCTCACGGTCTTCATCCGGGAGGTCCCCGTGCCCGCCAACCTCGCGTTCCTCAACGCATTCCCCGTCCGCAACCTCGACACGAACACAGTCGACTTCGCGGAGGTCCTGCGCACGAACCGCGCAGCGAAGTTCCGTACCTTCGACGGCCGGATCACCGTCTCGCAGCGCGACGGCGGCTCCGACAAGCGCGTGCCGCTCATCCCGCTTTCCACTTCGCTGAGCCAGGGCGAGTACGAGCGCCTCAAGCTCGAGTTCGCCCGCACCGGCGGCACCCGCTCCGAGGCCCTCGCAAACGCCACCTACAACGACGGCGAGCAGCTGACCCGCGAGGTCCAGAACCGCCTCGAGCTTGCTTGGGGCGATCTGCTGACCGACGGCAAGATCACCATCAACGAGAACGGCGTGAACGGCGAGTACGACTTCGGTGTACCCGCCAATCACATCGTCAACGCGGCCATCCTCTGGTCCGACACGGAGACGGCGCAGGCGCTCGACGACATGATCGCTTGGAACGACGAGTACCGGCGCACCAATGGCACTCGCGCCGGCGCCCAGCGCACCACGGAGGGCGTCCTGCGTCTGCTGCAGCGCAACAAGCAGATCGTCAACGCGGTCCACGGCGCGCAGACCGGCAAGACCCGCGTGACGTTCAACGAGCTCAACGACCTCATGGACTCGGAGAACCTCGCTCCCGTCGTCCTTCAGGACGTGGCGCGGTTCGACGTCGACGGCGTCGTGACCCCGACGGTCCCCGACGACCGCGTGATGCTCACGCCGGCGGACCTCAGCGAACTCGGCTACACCGCATTCGGCGTCACCGCCACGGCGCTGGAGCTGGTCGACTCCTCGAAGGTCGACTTCGCGTTCGAGGAAGCCGCTGGCATCGTCGGCGTCACCGAGAAGGACGGTCCGCCGTACCGCGAGTTCACCTTCGTGGACGCCGTCGCACTGCCCATCCTCACGGATGCCAAGCGGCTCTTCGTCGCGAAGGTGCGTAACGCCGCATGACCGGGAAGCTGAACACCTTCGTGCACGTGCACCGGGACGGTGAGTCCAAGGCCTTCGGACCGGACGACACCATCCCGGGCTGGGCGGCAAAGCTCGTCACCAACCCGGCCGTCTGGGCAACCCCTCCTGCGGAGGCGCAGGAGGAGCCGACAGGCTCCGGCGCTGGCGGCTCAGACACGGGTGCGGGCGACACGGGCGGCTCCACTGGTAGCTCCGACGGGTCGGGCACCGGGTCCGGAGACGACGAGAGCGGCACGCAGGGCCCCTCCGAGGTGCCCATCCCACCCAAGGGCGGCAAGGGCTCCAGCGCCACAGCCTGGGCCGCCTACGCCGCTTCCAAGGGCTTCGAGGTCGACGCGGACGCTAAGGCATCCGACATCATCGACGCGCTCGCCGAAGCCGGCATCCCCACCGAGTGACTGAAGGAGGCTCTCATGCCCGAGATTGCGACGAAGGACAACGTGATCGAGGCATGGGGGCCTCTTTCGGTGCGGGAGGAACAGGTCATCGAGTGGCTCCTCAGCGAGGCATCAACGAAGCTCCGGCTCCGAGTGCCCAACGTGGACGCCATGGTGGCCGAGGCTGGGCTGCTGGCGGACGCGGCGAAAATCGCCGTCGTCAACGCCGTGAAGCGGGTCCTCCAGAACCCGGAAGCGGTGCGGCAGATCAGCACCACGACCGGACCGGTGACGGACTCCAAGACCATCGACGCAGCGGTGTCCTCGGGGTTCGTCTACATCTCGGAGGAAGACCTCACAGGACTCCGGAGAAAGCGCTCGCGGCAGCGCATCCGGTCGTTCCGGGTTCGGTCGGGGTATCGATGACTCGCGAGATCAGCGAGACGGTGCACCGGCTCCCGCACCTCGGCGGCCAGACGGACGAGGAGGGCAATCCGGTCCTTGACGGGCACGGGAACGAGATCGCGGGCTGGGGCGCACCCGAGGACGTTGGCATCTTCGTCTTCGACCCCGGCTCCTCCTCCGAGCCACGTGAACCGGGCGGATCGCGCGTCGTCGTCGAGCCGAAGATCTACGGGCCCTTCGGCATGCCGTTCACGCACCTGGACAAGGTCGAGGCGCGCGGCGGCACCTACACGGTCGAGGGCGAACCGGCGAAGTGGCGGCACCCGGACGGCCGGGAGGTCGTATCCGTGGTGGAACTGAGGAAGGTGACCGGTTGATGGCGCAGAAGATCAAGCTGAACCTCGAGGGCTTCCGGAAGCTCCGGACCAGCCCGGAGGTCGTCAAGGATCTCGAACGCCGCGGCCGCAACATCGCCGCAGCGGCAGGGCCCGGCATGGAGGTCTCGACGTACATCGGCAGAAATCGGACCCGGGTGTCCGTCACCGCGCAGACACCGGCAGCCAAGCGCCGAGAGGCCAAGGAACGAGCTCTCACCCGAGCGCTCGACGCCGGGCGGCGCTGATGACGGAACCTCTCTTCGGGGACGCGCCGGCACTCCTGCGGAGGATCATCCTCGCGCGTCTCCTCGCATGGTTCAAAGTTCCTATCCCTGTGTCCACGCAGCGACCACGAGACCTCCCGCCAGAGTTCATCCGAATCCTGCTCATAGGTGGGAACCGGAAGAACAAAATCACCGTCTCCCGAACCTTCGCCATCGAGGCATGGGCTGGAAATTCGGCACGAGCCGTCGAGCTGGTCGAAGCAACCTACTCGATCATCCACAGCCTCGAAAACTCCGTTGTTGAGGGCGTTCACATCGGAGCCGTAGGCGACTTCGCCCTCCCCGCGGACCTACCAGACCCAGACACCGCGCACTCACGGTTCACCTTCACCACCGAAATCGACATGAGCTACATCGACACGATCTAGGAGATCAGCATGAGCACCACCCTGTATCACCCGAACCTCGCCGGCGTAACCCGCGTCCGCGAGGACCAGGCCGACATCGAAGCCCACGAGAAGGCCGGCTGGCTGACCGAGGACCCCGCCGTGGCCGCCGAGAAAGCGGCAGCTGAGGAGGCCGAGAAGACCAAACGCTCGGAGGCCGCGAAGAAGGCCGCCGAGACCCGCAGGAAGAACGCCGACGACGGCACCCCATCCCCGGCCAGCGACGCCCCGGTGGTCACCCTGTCCACCAACACCGGCCAGTAGCCACACCCCACCCCATCGGCTCTCCGGGCCACCCCTATTTCCCTTGGAGGAATCATGGATGTACGTAATCTGACCGCTGGCGGCCCGGCGGCCACCGGCGGAGTGCTGCGCGCCCCGATCGGGTCCGCGCTGCCCGTCGACGCCACCACGGCGTTCGTCGCCGCGTGGAAGCGCCTCGGCCTCGTCGGCGAGGACGGCCTCGCCCCGGCGGGTGAGCGAAACCTCGAGAGCATCCGCGACTGGGCCGGCGACACTGTCGCTGATCTCCAGACGGACCACTCGTCCTCGTTCACGTTCCCGCTGCTCGAGGTGTTCAACGAAGACGTCCTGAAGACGGTCTTCGGCGACGCAAACGTGACCGTCACTGCGGCCACGGCAACCCGCGGCAAGCTCTACTCCGTGATCGAGGACGGCGCGCAGCTGCCCTTCGCCGCGTACGGATTCGACATGCGCTACGTCGAGAAGAAGATGCGCATCCTCGTGCCGAACGGCAAGCTCACGACGATCGAGGAGACCCCGTTCGTCGTCGGCGGCCTCAACATGTTCAACTGCAGGTTTCGGCCTACAAGGACGAGTCCGGCATCAAGGTCTACCGCTACTACGACGACGGCAAGTTCACCGCCGCATAGCGACTCCTGCTTACTTCCCTGTTCGCCGCCGGCGGGCCGGGGAAGGACTCGTCTTGGCAACTCCTGGCCGGTAGCACCGGCTGAGGGGCCAGAGGGTAGCGCCCTCAGAGCGGCAGGGCAGCAAGCAGACCGGCGGCGCGGGCTTTTCCATGGTGGGCTTCCCCGCGCCGCCACCCACCAGCACCACCAGAAGCCCACCACCAGCCCTCCAGGGCGCCAGAATCCCACCAGCAGGAAGAAGAACCCACCATGGCACAGACCAACACCGCAGAAGCAGCCAAGGCAGCCGGCGCGAAGACCCCCGAGGACAACAAGAAGCCCCGCCACCACAAGAACGACCGCTTCGAATACACGACGGATGACGGCGCGGTGTTGCGCGCCAAGTACGTCGAGAACCTGCCGTACAAGCTCGCCAAGGAGTTCCGGACCATCCCCGAAGAGGAGGTGCAGGACCGCATCGTCGCCGAGATCCTCTCTCCCGAGGATGTCGAGACGTTCGACGAGCTCACGATCGGCGAGGTCCTTGAATTCCTCGAGCAGTGGCAGGAGGAGTCCGCCATCTCGCTGGGGGAACTCTAGGCCTCGCCGAGCTCATCCAGGAGGGCGGCGAGGCGCTGGAGGCGCTCGAGTACGAGCTGATCGGCCGCGGACTGCGCCTCCGGAACGTCGGCAGTCGCAAGTTCAACTGGCGCGACCTCTACGTCATCATCAGGCACCTGCCCGAGGACTCTGCGATGCACCGCCGACTGGCGGTCATCGACGAGGACAGCATCTGGACGCCCGAGATGATGGTGACCGCCGAGGTCCTTGACCTCGTCGCCTACCTGGTCTGGTTCCAGACCAAGGACGGTCAGTCCGGCCGCAACCGCCCGAAGCCCTTCCCCCGCCCGGGCCACCGCCCGAAGAAGGAAGACTACGCGCCGCTGCCGACGAGCGAAATGCTCGAATGGCTCGGCTGGACGGCTCCGGACGACATCGGCGAGCTCGAAGCGGTCATTGAAGCCGATGAACGGGCCGAGGCTGGCCGTACGCGCACGAAACTCACCGAGGTCGACGTCCGGGCCATCCGGGCCGACACCAGCCACTCACAGGCCGCGCTCGCCGCCCGCCATGGGGTGTCCCGGTCGACGATCAGCGCGATCCTCAATGGGCGCACCTGGCAGCACGTCAACTGAATAGAGGCTCCGAGGGCCTCCTAACCCGTAGGAGGCCCTCTTGCCCATTGTCGAGCTCGGCACAGGAGCCATCAACCTCGTCGCAACGACCAAGGGCCTCGGCCGGTCCGTCCTTTCCGAGTTCGACGACGTGGAGCGTGGGGCTGAGCGCACCGGCAGCCGCCTTGGCCCCAAGCTCTTCGGTGGTCTCCGTGGGCACCTGTCCAAGGAACTCGCGCCCGCTCCCGCCGAAGCGGAAGCCACGGGCAAGAAGGTTGGGTCCAAGCTCGGAGGCGGGTTCGCCTCGACCCTCAAGAGCGCGGTAGGCCCTGCGCTCGCTGTCTTCAGCGCCGGTGCGATCACCGGCTTCGCGAAGACTTCGGTCGGGGCCTTCTCGGAGCTTGAGGACTCGACGGCTGCTGCCAGCGTCGTTTTCGGCGACAGCATGCAGAAGATCATCAGCCAGTCTGCGACGGCCTCGAAGCAGATGGGTCTGACCAAGCAGCAGGTCATCAACGCCGCGAACACCTTCGGCACCTACGGCAAGGCTGCGGGTCTGTCCGGTGACGAGCTGGCGGACTTCGCGACCCAGCAGACGCAGCTGGCGTCCGACATGGCCTCGTTCAAGGGCACCAGCCCGGAGCAGGCGATTGAGGCCATCGGCGCCGCGCTGCGCGGCGAGACCGAGCCGATCCGCGCCTACGGCGTGATGCTCGACGACGCGTCCTTGCGGCAGAAGGCCCTCTCGATGGGCCTGATCAGCACCACGAAAGAGGCGCTGACTCCGCAGAACAAGACCCTCGCCGCGCAGGCACTGATCATGGAGCAGACCACCGACGCGCAGGGCGACTTCGCCCGCACGTCGACGTCGACCGCGAACATCCAGAAGCAGCTGTCCGCGGCGACGGCGGACGTGTCGGCGAAGTTCGGTCAGGTCCTCGCCCCGGCGTTCACCGCGGCCCGTGCGCGGGCGCTGGGGACCGTCGAGGGCGTCTCGGCGCTCCTTGACCGGGTGCTGGCCTTCCAGGTCGCCCTCGGCGAAGGCGCGACGACGCCGGTGCTCGTGCAGGCCCTCGGGCTCGACCCGTCGCAGGGCTTCGGCCTCGCGGTCAACGAGGGCATCGGGGCCATCTATGCCTTCGGTGCCGCATGGAAGTACAACGACGGCGAAGTCACCTCCAGCGGCTTCCCCGGGTTCGCGGAGAAGGCCGGCTACCAGGCACGCCAGCTGTCGGACTCCCTCGGCAACCTGTGGAACGTGGTCGCGAAGGGCGACTTCACCGGCCCGATCTTCGGGCAGCAGGAAGACTCCGCGTTCGCGGACAACCTCTTCAAGATCCGCGACGCCGCGAAAGCCCTCACTGGAGGCGACTTCAGCCAGGTCCAGCCGCTGTTCTCCTCGATCATGGCCGTGGCCCGTCCCGCGGCCCCGATCATGGTCGAGGTCGGCAAGGCCATCGGCGGCCTGTCCGGGGAGATCGGCGGCCTCGTCGCCGGCGCCCTCCCTCTGGCGATCCCGCTCCTGCAGGGCGCGACCTCCGTCATGACCTACCTGTCCGAGCACACGAACGTCCTCACCGGCGTCATCATCGCGCTCGCGGCCGGCTACGTGACGATGAGAGCGGCCACGGTCGCTGCCACGGTCGCGGACCTCCTGCGCGTGCCGCTGCTGCTGACGCAGGCCACCGCGAACAGGTCCCTGGCCGCAGCGATCCGCGCGCAGACGGCCGCCCAGACGACCAATACGACGGTAGGGCAGGCGGCCCTTGGGAACCGGCGGGCCACCACGGCCGCACTGGCCGCGTCTACAGCGGCCACCACCGCCACCACCGCGGCTACAGGCGGCCTCACGGTCGCTCAGGGCATCGCCGCGGTCGCGACACGGGCGCTCGGGTTCGCGGTCAAGGCGCTCCCCTTCGTGGGCCTCCTCGCGATCCTCGCCTCGGCGATCGCTGGCATCGTCCTGTTCTTCACCGAGACCGAACTCGGCCGGCAGATCGTGCAGAACGCGTGGGCCGGGATACAGCTCGCCGTCGGTGCGGTCGTGTCCTGGTTCCAGATCAGCGTGGTCCCGATTGCTCAGCAGGTATTCGGGGCGATCGGCACGGCCGCGTCCTGGCTGTACACGAACGTCATCCAGCCCGCCTTCGCCGGCATCCAGGCGGCAGCAGGCTGGGTGGTCGGCGCCTTCCAGAATGCGCTCGCCGTCGCTCAGCCGGTGTTCTCCGGCATCGGCACGGTCCTGAATGCGTTCTGGATGCTGGCCTCGAAGATCTTCGAGATCATCGTCGCGGTCGTGACGAAGATCCTGATCCCGGCGTTCCTGTCCTTCTGGCAGGACACGATCGTGCCGGTGTTCGCTGCGGTCGGCGCAATCATCTCCTCTTGGTGGGCGATGGCCTCCGCGGTCTTCGGTCTCGTGGTCGCCTTCGTCCGGAACACCCTCGGCGCGATCTTCGTCTGGTTCCGCGATTCGATCATCACCCCGGTGTTCGGATTCATTTCCGGGGTGATCGATACCCAGATCCGCGGGTGGACGATCATCTTCCAGACCGTCGTCGATTTCTTCCGGCGCACCCTCGGCCCGGTCTTCTCCTGGCTGTACGACAACGCGATCAAGCCGGCGATGGACAGCATCGGCGGAGTGGTCTCGTCGGTCTACGACCGGACCCTGAAGCCGATCTTCGACGGTATCGCGGACATCATCCAGAACAAGGTCCCCAAGGCCTTCGAGCTGGGCGTCGACGCCGCCGGTAAGTGGTTTAAGGGTCTCGAGGATCTGGCGAAGGCCCCGATCCGGTTCGTGGTCGAAACGGTCCTCAACAAGGGCCTGATCGGCAACGTGAACAAGATCGCGGAGAAGGTCGGCGTTAGCCCGCTGCCCGACATCGCACTGCCCAAGGGGTTCAACCGCGGCGGCATCATCCCGGGCCGCGACCCGGGCAAGCGCGACAACGTGCTCACCCCCATGCGCTCGCAGGAGGGCGTGCTGGTGCCCGAGGCCGCTCGCGGCCTTGGGCACAGCACCATCCACGCCCTGAATCGTGCGGGCAACACGGGCGGGGAGGGCGCTGTCCGCCGGGTCATCGAAGGGATGACGGGCGCGGCAAAGCAGAAGATGGGCCTCGGCGCACCGCAGGCAGGGTCGGAGCCCTTCATCTGGGGTGGGCCGCAGATGGCGGCGAAGCGAGCCGGGGCGATGAACTTCCACGCCCTCGGCGCGTTCCCGATGTCGATGCTGCAGCGCGCAGCCAGCGCGTGGCAGGGGCTGTCCGGGCTCGGAGTCAACGCGGTCAGGCACCTCGGATCTGGGTTCGGTCAGAACTCGATCGGTGTCCGGCACGGCGGGATGGCGAACCCTGCATGGATCGGCTACTACAGCGGGCAGGAAGTCGCGATCAAGCCCGGCGGGCCGAACGAACTCGCGACGCTCGTGCACGAGATCGGGCACGCCGTCGGGCTCGGGCACAACACCGGCAACACCTCCGTCATGCACCCGTACCTGGGCGCCGGCGGCGGCGCCCTGTGGCCCACCGCGTACGACCAGCGAAACCTGCAGACCATCTACGGCAAGCCTGGCTCCGGCGGCCGGACGGCCGGTGACGGCGGCGACGTTGGCGGAGGCGACGGGCCGGGACTGCTGGCCACGATCCTCGAGCCGTTCAAGAAGATCGCGAACGGACTTATCGAGAGCATCAGGACCAACTTCCCCGGCGCGGGCACCTTCGTCGACCTCGCGGTCGGCGCCGGCAAGGAAGTCGTGACCATGGCCACGAAGTTCCTGACCGACAAGATCGGTGGCCTGAAGGACATTGCCGCCGACATCTGGGACGGGGCGACGAAGATCCTCGGCTTCGGGCAGATGGCCCCGCAGTCGGTCTTCCCGACCCTGTACGACAACGGCGGTGTCCTCCAGCCCAACGGGGGTCGGCCGCAGTTGATCCAGAACAAGACCCGCAAGCCCGAGCTGATCCATACCCCGGGTCAGCTCGCGGCCCGGGACCGGTTCGTGGCCGCCGAGGCGCTCGCGGGCGCCGGCGATGGGGACACCTACATCCTGCAGGGGCCCTTCTACGGGAACCCGCAGGACATCGTCGATGAGCTCCAGACCAAGGTGCGCCGCCAGGGCACGTTGAACAACCTGAGGAAGACGGTGAGCGTTTAGTGACCATCCTGTTCGCCGCGCCGTACGTCCCGCCCGCTCCCGTCGTGCCGCCCAGCCAGCTGCCGGGCATTAAGCACACGTGGACCGGGTGGGACGGCACGGTCTGGAACCTTTCCGACTACCGCTCCGGCGTCTTCCTGATGGGCGACGTCGAAGGCATGGCCATGCCGGACATCACCAACTACACCCATAGCTCCCCCGTGGTCCATGGCGTGCAGTGGGACGACTGGTTGGCCACGGGCCGGAAGGTCAACTGGAACATCGGCGTCTACACCGACCCGAGCCGCAAGCCCGCGGAGTGGATCGAGCTGAACCGGGCGTTCTGGCGGACCATGCGGCCCGGCACCACCGGGGTGTGGACGATCGAGCTGCCGACGGGCGAGAAGTTCAGCCTCACGCTGCGCTTCGCGGCCGTGAACGCCCCGCTGACCCGGGATCCGTCGAAGGCCGGGTGGCAGGTGTATGGCATCGAGCTGCTGCCGGAGAACCCGTTCTTCGACGCCGGGACGATCGTCGGCTCGTGGGTCGTCGGCAGGCAGATCCCGTTCTACGGGTTCAGGCGCTTCGGCCCGCCGTTCTACCACTCGCCTGCGTCGCAGCTCGCGACCGCGAAGATCAGCAACACGGGCGACGTCGAGGCGTACCTCGAATGGACCATCGTCGGGCCGTCAACCTCGGCGGTGGTCGGGCTCGACGGTGAACTCATCCGGATCCCGTTCCCGATCGAGCGCGGGCAGCGCCTGATCATCGACACCGACCCGCTGAACCAGATCGCCGAACTCGACGGGGAGGATGTCATGGAACGCATCGGCTTCGGCAACTGGAATCCGGCCCCGCTCCCCCCGGGTGAGGACGTCCAGCTGGACCTGACGATGACGGGCACCGGATCGATCGAGGCCCGGTTCAAGCGCCACGTCCTGATGGGCATCTGATGGGCCGCCAGGACTTCCGCATCGACATCTTCAACCGCGACATGCAATGGGTTGCCCCTCTGGGCAACTTCAAGGCACTGCGGTCCACCATCCGGTGGCGGGGCATCAGTGAAACCAGCATCACCCTCCCGGGCAATCACCACCGCATTGCCGCCATGTCGGACGAGGGCGCCAGGCTTCGCATCAACTTCCGCCGCGAAACTCTCATGACCGGGATGATCCGGCCCGTCTCCGGGGTGGGCCCGGGAGTAGCCGGGGACTACGTCTTCAGCTGCCAGTCCGACTACCGGCTCATGCACAACTTCCTCGGCTGGCCGGCCCCCGGGCTGCCACCGGACCGCCAAGGCGAGGACGACGCCTATTACACCATCGGGCGCGCCCCGCTGGAGACGATCATCAAGGACATCGTCCGCCGCAACGTGGTCGAGCGCTCGCAGATCCCGATCGTCATCGCACCGGATCTGGGGCGGGGCCCGGTGACCGAGGTGACGTTCCGGATGCACCCGATGATCGACCGTCTGCAGCCGGCGCTGGAGGCGTCTTCACTGGGCATCACGGTGGAGATGAAGGACGGCGCCCTGCACCTGGACGTAGTCGAGCCCAAGCCCTACCTGCAGCCGCTGACCGAACGCTCGAGGGTCATCCAGAAGTGGGGGTTCTCCCGGAACCCTCCGGAAGCCACACGCGGGATCGTCGGCGCGCAGGGCGAAGGGCAGGCGCGGGAGTTCATCCCGTTCCGTGATGCCGCCCGCGAGGCCCTCTGGGGCGACGTCATCGAGGTGTTCCGGGACGCCCGGGACACCTCGGAGTCCGCCACGCACGCGATCCGGGCCGCGGAAGCGCTGGAGGACACCCGAGCGACCGCGTCGCTGACCGTCGAGCTCGCCGAGTCTGGGAACTTCCGCGTCTTCGGCCCTAAGGGGGTCCGGCCAGGCTCCCTGGTCACGGCCCGGGTCGGGTCCCGCACCGAGGTCACCAATGTCCTATCCGAGGTCAGCGTCACCTACGACGCCGCCAACGGGCTGCAGATCTCCTCCACGATCGGCCCGAAGGACGACCCCGACGAACTGATCATGCAAGCGATCACCGCGCTCGCGAAAGCACTGACCGACCTGAAAGTGAGTACCTGATGCCCGTAGTAATCGAGAGCTACGGCTACCCGGCCGTCTTCGACGAGGCCGGGGAAGTCGTCTCCGGCGCGATCGATGCCGCCATCGGAGCGAAGTACTGGCCGGCCATCCAGTCCGGGCGATTCACCGCCCTCGGAAAGAATGACTGGAAAGTGACCGCGCAGGTCGGCGTGGACCGCGGGATCCGCGTCAACGCCGGCACCATCGTGGGCGACGCCATCATGGACACCCTCCCCCAGTACGACACGTTCTCCCTGCCAGCCGTCACCAGCGGCACGCAGCGCTGGTACATGGTCGTCGCGCGCCGCTCGTGGACCGACCCGGCTTTCACCCGCATCATGTTCCTTCCCGGCTTCGTGGACACCACCGCGCTGCCTGAGCGCTCCGACGACCCGGGCCGCGAATCCGATCAGCCGCTGGCGCTGTGTCTCGTCGAAGCGGGCAAGACCGTCATCGAGCAGATCATCGACCTCCGCGTCCATGCCGGCGGGTCAGGGTCCTACTACGCCTACAACGGACAGGCCCTGCAGTACCTCGAGAGCCCCGGCGCGGAGGTCTTCCAGGGCGGGGAGCTGTGGCGCTACATGCCCCTGGAGAACGGGAACTGGGGTTTCCGTTCCACGAAGCAGGAGACAACGCCGTGGCGCGGCCCGGAGGTGTATGGCAACGCGTTCCGGCCCTTCGTCGACGCGAGGATCGGGTGGAACGGCGTCCAGTTCCGGATCGCCAACGGCACCGCTCACCTCTCCGGCGCTGTCCTGAAGGACGCGCGCGAGGTCAACCCGAACACCGCGCCGGCGGGTACCGCGATGTTCAGGATCCCCCGGGAGCTCGCCCCAGCGCGGAAGACCCGCGGCATCGACTGCGTCGTTGAAACTGACGGCAACGTGACGATCGTCGACCCTGTCGCTCCCGGCGGCGCCGTCTCCCTCTCCGCGTCCTGGGCCGTCGAGCCCGGTGAGGTCTGAGCGGATGGAGCGAGAAACGACGACGCCGCCACCAACCGACGCGCGGCTGGTGCGGGGCGTGGCGCTCTTCAGCATGGCGCTCGGTCTCGTGCTGATCTTGTCTGCCGGACGGTTCCTCGAAGCGCCGACCTTCGTCGGCACCTTCCTCTGGGCCCGTCCGGAAGGATGGGGCGCCGTCTTCATGCTGACCGGTGCCTTGCTCCTGCTGGAGTTCAGGCGAGGCGGCGGAAGCCTCGTCGCCTTGGTGCTCACGATCACCTACGCGGCCTTCGCGGTCTCCGCGGCACTCGGACCGGCAACCGGCCGGGGAGTGTTCTCGGCCACGATCGTCTACCTCGGCTTCGCGTACTTCTCCGCTGTCAGCATCACCGCCTGCGGGCACCCGAGCGAAAGGTAACCCGAGGTGTGGAACAAGCAGCATCCGGGGCGGCAGTGTCCGCCCTCGAACGGTACGGCGTCCTGGGGATCGTCGTCGTCCTCCTCATCGCCGCCTTCGTCTGGTACCAGCGCACTGCGGACAAGTTCCGCGAGGAACGTCGCGGCGACATCAAGCAGCTCCGCATCGATGTGCGCGAGGCAGAGAAGGACAGGGACGAATGGCGCGACAGGTACTACGTCCTGCGCGACACCGGCAAGACCTCAGACCCCCCAGGCGAGGAAGGCACAGCATGAGTCATCTTGAACGCAAGCGGAACCTCCTCGGGGCGCTCGTCGCGTTCCTCATCGCGGCCCTGTTCGTCGCCGTGTTCATCATCGGCTACCAGGCCAACCAGCGCGCTGACAACGCCGCAGGCAACGCACAGACCCTCGCCGAGGAAATCAAGCAGCGCTGCCCGCCGGACCCGGCACAGATCCAGGACAGCGACCTGTGCGAGAAGGCCGACAAGGTCGCTGACGCGCCCGAGGTGCCCGTCGCCGGGCCAGCCGGCCCGCAAGGCCCCCCGGGACCCCCCGGCGAGGACGGCGACGATGGCGCGAACGGCAGCGCAGGATCACCCGGCACCGACGGTGAAGACGGAGCTGCAGGCGGCCCCGGCGCACCCGGCTCCGACGGTCTGCCAGGCGCGGCCGGGCTGGACGGCTCCGACGGACCCCCAGGAACCAGCGGCGCGAACGGGCTCAACGGAGCCGACGGCAGCCCGGGCCCGCCCGGGCAGGACGGCGCGCCCGGGCCCGCGGGACCGGAGGGGCCGCAGGGCCCCGCCGGCGCGGACTCCACCGTCCCCGGACCCACTGGCCCCCAGGGCGAACCCGGCACCCCCGGCGCGCAAGGCGCCAGCATCACCGACGTCGACTGCATCGGAATCGGCGCTGACTCCTACTGGCAGATCACCCTCAGCGACGGCCAGGTCCTCAATGGCGGCGGCCCCTGCCAGGCCGCGATGATCCCCACCCCCACCATCCTCGGAGGCCCCTGATGCCCCTCACCGTCTGGCCCACCGACCCACGCCTAGGCACGTCCCAGCTCTACGGCGTGAACCCCACCGCGTTCCTACCGTCGTGGCATCCAACCATCATCGAGTACGGCAACTACCAGCCCCACGGACACGACGGCATCGACATCCCCTGCCCGATGCGCACCCCCGTCGCGCTCGCCGGCGGCGGCAAGCTCGACTTCGCGGGTGATGGCAGGAACATGCCGGATTGGGTGGCGATCAAGTACGGGTTCAGCACCGACCCGGCTGCGAAGTGGGCATCCGGCGTCATCTCGTGCTTCGACCACGGCGACGGGACCGGCACCTACTACGCCCACAAGGACGAGTCGTGGCTCGACGCCCTGGTTGGCCAGTGGTTCGCCGCTGGCACGGTGATGGGCCTCTCCGGAAACTCCGGGCGCTCCGGCGGTCCGCACGTGCACTTCTCGCTGGTCACCTTCCCCATCGACTACAGCGACGGGATGTACAGCCGCAAGGATCCCCTCGCGTACTTCTCCACCCCGTACGTCATCCCCATCGGGGCCGGTTCGATCGGAGCGCCAAGCTCCCCGACGGACGACCCCTTCATGCTCGAGCTCATCGGCTCACGATAGGAGCGCAGAACTATGGCAGACCCGTATTACAACGGCCGCGAGGACTTCGAGAAGAACCTCCGCCACCTGATCAGCGAACAGACCAGCGTCAAGACCATCGCGGGCAGGATCAACATGGCCCCCGCGGCCGGTCAGCTCGCCTCCCAGGGCGACATCAACATCGTCCTCCAACAGATCTCCGGACTCACGGCCGCAGTGAAAGCACTCGCGGGTAACCAGACTGCCGCGCAGGTCGACGCCTCCATCCGTCAGGCGGTCGCTGACGTCGCGCCGTCCTACTACGTCAAGGCCGAGGGCAACCCTTCGGTGTACGCGCTCGACGTCGCCACCGGCACGCTGCGCCCCGTGACTTTCGACGAGTTTCAGCTCGTTGACGCAGCCGACATCCCGCTGCGCATCGTCCCTCAGTCCACCATCGACGCCGCACCCAAGGAGACCCGATGAGCACGCCCACCACGACAACCCAGGTAGCGCACCCCGGGCGGGCCACCCTCAGGACGGCCGTGGCCGCCGCCCTCGGCCTCCTCCCCCTGCTCAACGGCATCCTCGCGGTCTGCGCGGACTGGCTGACCGAGAACACCCCGATCATCCCCGAGTGGCTGTTCGTGGTGCTCAACGGCATCCTCCTCGCGGCCATCGCCCTGACCGCTCTGGTCACCCGGATCCTCGCAGTGCCCGGCGTCGTCGAGTGGACGCGTGCGCACCTGTCGTTCCTGTCCCCCGACGGGAACCCGCCCGGACGCCACGAGCTCCTCTGACTCTGCCGAACAGCAGGCCTCCTAGTGGGGTCTTCTCGCTACGCCCACCACCCCACTAGGAGGACCGCATGTCAGATATCTACTACGAAGGCGTCGTCGCCGGCACCGCCGCTGACCAGGGACAGGCCGGCACCACAGCCGCCGTCATCGCCCCCAACGCACGGTTCCAGGTCTTCGCCGTCGGCGACCGCTCGAACCCGCTCCCGATCAAGAGCCTCTACGGCGTGACCTCCGTATCCGTCCAGAGTTCCTCGCTGGGCGCCGTCCCGGACGTCTATGTTCAAGACCCAGCCGGGGCGTTTTCCCACGACTGGGTCTCCGGCAGCGGCCCCGATGCCTTCGTGTGGCGCCGCAACTCCTTCGATCACGCCCGCAAGCTCGTAGAGGAAGCTCGCGACGCCGCGCAGCAGCTGGCTGCGGAAGTGCCGGAGCGCGTCACCGCCGAAGTCGAAGCCGTTGCAGCAACCGGAGCGTTCAAGGGCGAGCCGGGCAAGGACGGCGCGAACGTCGCAACGACCAGAGCCGCTGTCGCCGGCGAGCTGCAGGACCCGGCTAGCCCGTCCCGCGCTGCACTAAGTGCCATGTTCGTGCCGGCAATCGTTGTCGCCGGCTCCGACGCTGCCTCGGTCCATGCGGCGCGGAACGCGGCGGGCGTGGGCGGTACCGTCTACTTCCCTCCGCGCACTTACACAGTCACGACCCTCCTCGCGAACGTCGCGGGGCAGCAATGGATTTTCGCCGCCGGGTCGCTGCTAAAGATCGCTGACGGGTCGAACGCCGACGCTATCCAGATCTCAGCGCCAGACGTGACCCTCACCGGGCCGGTCATCGAGGGCAATAAGGCGAACCAGACCAACGGCTCGGGCGGCATCCTGGTCAACGGAGAGCGTGCAGTCGTGGACCGGGCGGTCATCAACAACGCCCGGGGTGTCGCTATCAACGTCGTCCGAAGCAACGCGAGCGTCAACGATTGCCGCATCTCCGAATCCGGCGACGCAGGCATCGGCGTCACCGCGACCGCCTCGGGCTCAATCTCGAACATCAGCGTAACCAACAACACGATCACCAATACGGCCATCGGGCCTTATGGCATTCGGATCAAGGGCGAGACCCCGGCGACGGCTAACTACATCCGCGTCACCGGTAATCACGTCTCACTCCCAGCGGGTAACACTTCAGGGCTTTGCATCGAGATTTTCGGGAAAGCTCACAACGCCACAGTAAGCAACAACACGACAGTCGGCGGGCGCATGGGTATCAGCGTCGACAAGTCGGACAACGCCTCTGTGAGCGGCAACTCGATCATCGGGGCGTCGGCATTCGGCCTAGAGGTTGTCGGCGCCCTGAACGCCTCGATCACCGCCAACACGGTCGACGGCGCAGGAGTAACGGCGCGGTGCCTCTCCATCTCGACCAACACGAAATACGCCACGGTTAGCGCGAATTCGTTCCAGGGGTGGGCGCCGAACGGGTTCGCCGTCCATGCCTCATCCACAGACCACATCGTTTTCGGTGGGAACTCACTACGTGGCCCGTACCAGCCGATCATCCTTCAGTCGGTCACGAACTTCCTCATGACCGGCAACATGGTCGCTGGGCAGGGAACCTCTCAGGATGGAGTCAACCTCGACGCATGCAGCAGCGGGACGATCGCGACGAACTCTTTCGATGGGTTCACTCGCTCCGCGGTTATTGCGTTCAACGGCACCATGGCCGGGCTCATCATCGGCCCGAACCACCTGACCGGTGGAACCCCGAACGTCCCGCTATTCACGGGTGGTACGGCGGTCGGCGTGGGAAGTCGTGTCAATGGTGGCAACATGACGACGGCGCAGCGCCTAACGCCTGCTGTTGCGGGCGTGGGCGGTACCTACTACGACACCACCCTCAACAAGCAGGCCTACTCAGACGGTGCCGCCTGGACTGCTGGGGCGGTCTCCTCTATATGAGCTGAGCACACATCTTCAGCGTTGCTGAGCGATTCCTCGAGGTGAGCATCTTCGCCTTCGCGGATGGCAGCCGACGTTATTGCCGCTGCTGCCCTTTCGAGGGCGGCAGCTGTGTCTCCCTCGGATGCCTCGGCTGCGGCAATGGTCTCGTCCCACAGGGTTCTAAGTGCCGCAACTTCGGCAGATCGATCTGCCGTCTCGGATGCTTCATACCCCGAGTGTGCTTCAACGAACTGCTCACAGGCCGGGCTCAGCGAAGTGGATGCGCTGGCATTACAGCCAACCAGCCCCAGGGCGGCAGCAGTGATCACGGCGAGAGCTGAAAGTTTCCCCATGGCGGTAATACTAGAGCAATGTAAGCCTCGATCTCTTTCACCATTGGAGTCATACACGAAGCAGCCCCAGCCTTCGAAGGCTGGGGCTGCTTCGTGCATGAGCAAGGGAATGTCGCCTAGGTTAGGTGCCGAGTGGCTGCAGAATGCCCAGCCCATCTAGATGCTCTCGGATTACGGGGCCGATGTAGTTGGCGTACTGCGGCGTCATGTGCCGGTTGTCCATTTTCATGACGGTGCCTTCGACGTAGGCCGGGCAGTTGCCTTGATAGCAGAACCAGTCGCTGGAGTCGACGAAGGTTCCGTTGAGATCCGCTGCCAGATTCCGCTCTGTCTGACCGAAGTCTGATTGCAGCTCGCCCATGCAATCTGCAGGGCTGCTCAGCCGGGTGTAGCAATCGGTCAAGTCGTTGTCGCCCGGGGGGCCAGGCAGGAAAACAAACTTCGTGGGAACGGTTACCTTACCCAGTTGAACCTTGACGGATTCTGCAGAATCAACCCCTGAGACAAAAACGACGTCAGGCTCAATGCGGTTGATGGCCTCGACGGTCGCATCCAATCTCTCGCTGCACCCCTCCGCCCAATCAACCGGCACCGCCGCAGAATCCGCGATCGGGCATCCGAACATTCCGTAGCTCATCAGTTTCCATCCGCTGTCTGTTCCCATCGCAGAACGAAGCGCCTCAACGTAAGTCATGCTGATGGAATTGCCAATGGTCATTGCCGTGCGCTCAGCCTGATCATCCCCCCATGTACACGTGCTCTCATCCACTACCCCCTCACCGCAGGGCATAACGTCCGCCGGCGCCTGCGGGCTAACCAAGGCTTCATCGAGAGCGGGCAGCAAGCTTTGCGGCCATTCCGGCGCCGCGAGAGCGGACGCCATCTTGGCTTGGAGATCTTCCAGTTGAGGTGTTGTGGATGGCACGGCCTCTGCAGTGCTGCTCATGCTTGGGGCGGGTACTGCCGTAGCCACGGGAGCACGCACAGGAATCAGCGCGATAGTGACACACACCGCGGCTATCGCAAGGAGGAGGCTGAGTGCGGTCATCTTGTAGGCGTGCGACGCTGGCCTGAAGAGCCCATTGCTCGAACCGCCCTTGCCATTGGAGCCGTTCAGCCAGTCCGATTTCCGAATGGGATCTTCAATCAAGTGGTAGGCGTAGATGGCGCCCGCAGTGAAGGTCAGGGCGATGAGCGCGATTTGAGCTGGCCCGTCTCCAAAGAGCGTGACGCCGATGACGATAACTGGGAAGTGCCAGAGGTAGAGGGAGTAGGAGATGTCTCCGATGTATCCGCTGACGCTATTGGTGAGCGGTGCTAGTCCTCTATGCGTGGCGGTACCGGTGCCTGCCGCGATGACAAGCGCGGTTGAAAGGACAGGAAGTGCCGCAGAGGGCCCGGGGAATGCTGTCTCAGCTGTGATGGTGAAGAGGGAGACAGCGATGCCAGCCAGCCCTGCCCAGGCGAGGTAGGGACGAAGTGTGGCAGATAGGCGCACCATCATGGTGGAGGCGCAGGCAAGGAGGGCGCCTACGCCAAGTTCCCACGCCCTGGAGAAGGTGGAAAAGTAAGCGGTTGTCGGTGAGGTGCTTGTCTCGAAGACCGACCAGGCGAATGACGCGACTGTTATTGCCAGCATCGCGAAACCTGCGATGAGTCGGGGCCTGTCCCGGTACCCGAATCCGCGTGCGGCAATGAAGAAGAGCGCAACCATGAGCCACGGCCAGATGATGTAGAACTGCTCTTCGACTGCGAGTGACCAATAGTGCTGGACGGGTGACTCTGGACCGCCCGCCGCGAAGTAATCAGTGCCGACAATGGCTTGACGCCAGTTAGCGCCGAACAGCAACGCCCACACCGAGTCGACCAAGGTGCTTTTCGCTCGAGCGTCGTTGAATGCCAGGAAGGCGGCGGCGACAGTGAGAACGAGGACCAGCACGGCGGCTGGCAGGATGCGCTTGATGCGACGCCGGTAGAAGCCTGAGAACGAGATTCTTCCTGTGCGCTCCTGCTCCCGTAGAAGAAGCCCTGTGATCAGGAAGCCGGAGAGGACAAAGAAGATGTCCACACCGACGAAGCCGCCGCTGGGCCAGCCCAAGAGGTGGTCAAGGATCACTGCGACGACAGCGAGAGCGCGGAGGCCCTGAATGTCCGGTCGCAGCGCGCTTCCTGACTTTTTGGCTTTCGGGCGCGCCGATTTGGAGCGCGATCGAGTGAGAAGAGAGACCATGTTTTCCCCAGGCGTTGGATCCGATACTGCCCCAATGGTACGGCGCATATATCCGGCTCAATGCAGCGGCGGTCGGACCTACACCTACGGGCCCGCGAAATGACAAGCCCTAGGGAGCTCAGTTGATGCTTGAACCAGGATTGTAGACACTAACCTCGATCCGAGCGACGCCCAATTCAGCGAGGGCATGCCCGACATTTTGAAGGTCTTGCGGATCGTCCCCATGCATCGTGATGGTCGGGTTTCGCTTCGCCTGCTGCCGCTCACGCTCGCTGGTCGCAAAGACCCAACCCATTGGCGGCAGGTGCCCGGCAGCGCTCCGAATGGTCGCGACATCGGAGGGTGTAACGCCAAGATTGACCCGCCAGTCCAAGTTCTCTGTCGCCTCATTGGTGAGGACATGCCACCCGTTGAGCGCGCCCATGTAGCTCCGAAAGGCGTTAGCTTGGGCTTCGGTTCCCCAGGTGGACAAAGCGACCAAGTGAGGATAGGAAGTAATTGCGGTGTGATCGGGCCGTTCTATGGCCGGTAGCGGACTGCGCGTCGAGGTGGAACGACCATCCTCTGGTATTACGTAACAGACAGCTGCGGCCCATGTGTCGAGGGGCACCCCACCCCGCGCGATTAGTTGCAAGACCAGGTCCTGAAGTTCCTCCCTGGACCGCTTTCCACGAGTATGGTCGCGCTCCCTACGTTCAAACTCCTCGAGAGCAACTAGGTCGAAGAGTGCCGTCGTCTTGATAAGCCAAGCAAGTAGCAGTGCTTGCTGCTCCGGGCTGAGCGTCGTCTCCTCGCCAGCCATCATCGTTTTCAGCAGCGGCGCGAGCGGATTCTCCAAAAGCGTGGAGAGCATGGAGTTGTGGGCGACGCACATCCGGAGGAAGGTACGCGGTGGAAGCTCAAGCAGCCCGGCCTGCTTGTGAATACCACCCAGAACGTTGCGAAGCCACGTAGGGAGGACGTCTTCTCGGTTCGTTCGCTTATCGGTGGCATTGCATAGACGGCAGTATTCAGTTCTCTGGGGCAGGCCAAGTGTCCTCCTCGCACGCTTCACTTCACTACGATATGCCGAAGCTGAAGGCCCGCTCTCTTCCGCCACCCGCAGATAAATTCGGCTTAGTGCAGGAGCGCCCCCACCCAAGATGGATGGGGGCGCTTTTGTTGCTGCTCGAGGGACTACTCGCAGGCGATACCGTCGCCTTCACGGTCAAGGCCCGGTCGGTAGCCGGGCTGCCCGCGGTACAGGGGTGCTTTGCCAGCTGCCCGTACTGCGTCGCAGTTCGGGTAGTACACGTTGCTCGGCGGTGGCGGCTGAGGCGCCGGCGGCTGAGGCGTGGTTGGCGGTGGCGGCTGTGGTGCTGGCGGCTGCGGGGTGGTCGGCGGCGCGGGAGGAGTGCCCTGCATCGTGGGACGGGGTGAGCCGGCTCCGACCCACTCGTTGTAGCTCACGGGGCGGTTCATACCCGGGCCGGCGTACCAGATCGTGGTGCTGCCGTAGTTCTGGTAGAACTGGTCGCCGTTGATCCGGCGTACGGTCTGTGGTGTCGGGAAGGCTTCTTCCTGCCAACGCGGGTAGCTGAGGGCGTTCCCCTGGCCGGCGCTGATGTTGTTCATCCATACCAGCTCCGGCGCCCAGGAGAGCTTCAAGACACCCTCGTTGGCGCGGTCGACGAAGGACCGGTACCCGGATGCTGCCCATTCGGGCCCGGTGAGCTTGTGGTTCACGCCGTCAGCGCCTTCGACGAAGATCTCGGCGTTCGTGCCCCACTTGTAGTAGTAGCTGCCCTTGATCCAGCCGGCAATCCTCGGAGACGGGGATCCAGCAGTCAGGTACTGGTTGTAGGTGATGGGCGTCCACTGCCACGACGCCTCCTCGTTGGTCCAGAACGTTACCGCGTACACAGTCGGCGACCAGGGGTACTTCACGTAGTCGGTGCGGGTCGGCTGTGGTGCCTCGAAGTTGTAGACGTCCCGCCACCTCTCGTACGAGATCGGGTAAGGCGTCCCGTTGATCTGCTCGTAGATTGTGCCGTCGTAGCTGTTCTTGAACAGCGGGTAGCGGTCAGGCTGTGGAGCTTGGAAACCAATGGCCTGAGCGGGTGCGGTGACGGCGGCATCCCCGCAGCCGTTGTAGCTGAGGATGGAGAAGATGATTCGGGCTTCGAAGTCGTCCATTGAAAGACCCCAGCGGTATTTCACCGCGACCCAATTTTGGACGTAGGCGCATTGAGTACTCGCGACCGGCGGCAGCCACTCGTTTGGGTCTCCGTCGCTCTTGCTCTGGTTCAGCGAATCAGTCATAGCAACGAGGGTTGGTGAATAACTCAGATCATTCGCGAACGCTTGGCGCTGCTGAGGGCTCCAGGCGGATGCTCCGGAACGGTATGCCTCGGCGAGGGGAACGAAGTGGTCGATGTCGACGTCACTGGGGTTCGACCAATATTGGTTGTCGTACGTTGAATACCACTGACCGGAGATGACGGAGCAACCATTGCTGGAGAGAGTGACAGGTGTCAGTGATTCAGCGATGAGGACTTCCTGGCGGGTGTCCTGGCAGTCGCCATCGTCGTCGGTCCAGTGGGTGAAAAGGCTCCGATCGTATCCCGCAGGAGCGCTCCCGCTGTACGGCAACTCCTGGAACAGAGCATTCGACGTGGTTGTAGCTCCCGGCTCGATGTAGGCGTTAGCGGCCGTGGAGGTCATAGTGATGCTGCCGGCTGCAACGACGCAAGCGGCAGCGACGGACACAGTCCGCCGTAATAGCTCGATCAAAAGGTGTCTCCCCATAGGAAGCCGCGGAGGCGGCTGAAAGATGATGGACTGAGCCTACTGTTGGCAGTAACGCCTGAACCATCACCCGGCTTACCATCAGTCGAGTGCACAAACCGTTCCTGATACGCAAGAGTTTGCGCTAGTTGTCATTGCCGAGGTCTACGGTTTCGCCATGGAACGCGCACCCCGGCCAGGCTGGCACGGCATCCCACCATCTCGTGATCGGTTCGTGCCGCCCATGTCGCTCCCTGAGCCGACCGAGGGCGTCACCAGAACCACGGAGAAGGCTCCGCCCATCTGGTGCGACCTCATTTACCCGGACGGCCGGACACAGACGGTCAAGGGCTTCGCGATGGCGTGGACGAACAACCTCGTTCTCTGCCAGTGGGTGGAGTACAGCATGGCCCGGGAGGCTTGGGTGAACGCGAACGTCGTCAGCCGGCGAAAGATCGAGGAGCCTCGGCGCAACCGCGACGGTTGATTCCACTTCATCCCACTAGGATCAGCTCATGGCCGATCAACCCCGTTTCATGACCCTGCCCGATGTCGCCGCGGAGCTGGCGGTGAGTCAGTCGCAGATGTACGCGCTGGTGAAGTCCGGCGATCTTCCCGCGATTCAGGTGGGCGGCCGCGGGCAGTGGCGAGTCGAGCGGGTGAAGCTTGAGGAGTACATCGCCCGCATGTACGAGCAGGCCGAGAAGCAGCGCGGGAAGCTGGCACCAGAGGACCTCCCGACCGACTAACCCGGCGTTAGCGCTCGAGGCACGTTGTCCCATAAAGGTGATGAGGGGACCTAAGTCCCTTTGGATGCAATGAACTTCGGGCAGGGCGTCGGATAGCCTCGACTAGAAGCGCAGCCCCTGCAGCGCACGCTCGCTGGCGTCTGCCGATCCTTGCAGGGCATCAGGCATCCGGTGACTATAGATTCGGTCAGTCATGTCTGTGGAGCTGTGCCCGAGTCGTCGGCTAACGCTGAACAGGGACTGTCCGTCCTGAATGAGCCAGGACGCATGCGTGTGCCGCAGGTCATGGATCCTCGGCGCTTTCGCCAAGCCCTCTGCCTGCGCTCGACGCACAGCAGGCACCCAGTGGTGGTGCCAGAACAGCTTGTGCTGCACCCGCCCGCCCTGGGGCCCGGTGAAAAGCAACTCGTCCGCGGGGCGGCTTGCGACGAGCGGGATGAGCATTTCAACAAGCGTCGGCGGCAGGGAGACAGTGCGTTTGCTGTTGGGCGTCTTCGTAACTCCGACGTAGTGGCCCTTCGACCCGTCGCGCTTCCACGCCTTCGTGATGCGCACGGTGGGCGGTTTGGCCATCAGGTCGACGTCGCCCACCGTGATCGCTGTGGCTTCCCCGTAGCGGGCTCCTGTGAGCACCAGGAACGCTGCCAGGTCCTTGTACTGGTCATCGAGCTGCTGGTGCACCATGGCGAACTCTCCGGCCGTCAGGAACTGCGCGTCATCTTCGACCTTTTCGATGCTCGGCAGCGCCGTACCCCGGCACGGGTTGTCCCCGCGGTACCCGTAGCGGACGGCGGTTTCCATGGAGCTCGCGAGAAGTCCGTGGATGTTGCGGATCGTCTTCGGGCTCAGCCCTTTGTCCATGAGCGCACGCACCAAGTGCGTGACGTGTTTGTGGTCGAGCTTGTCGATCGGAATGTGGCCGATGACGCCGTCGATGTGCCGCTCGAGCATCGTCCGGTAGTTGTGGATCGTCTGCTTCGTGGGTCGGATGAGCTGGTCGATGTGCTCAGTCACGACGGCGGCAACTGTAGGCGTCGTGGTGTTGTTTTGGACGATGGCGTGCTGCGCAATTTCGAAGGAATTGCCGTTCGTTTCGAGGAGCCTTTTGAGGGTCTCGGCCTCTCCTCGGGAGTCGAACGTTATGCCCTGCTCGCGCCTGGACTGAGGGTCCCTCCAGCACACGGTGAAGGAGCTGGACCCGTTCTTACGCTGCCGTACCTTGATGCTCGCCATGGCCGTAATAGTGGACTGCTGTCCACACTATTACAACTTTTGTCCACACACACGGGGGCTACCCCGCTTTGACTGGGAGTTTTAGGTGCCCGAAGTGGGACTCGAACCCACACACCTCTCGATACTGCATTTTGAGTGCAGCGCGTCTGCCAATTCCGCCATTCGGGCCGTCTGCACCCCGGTAGCGGGAGGGAAGCCCTGCTTCCGCATCCGCCGGTGCGCGAATCCACTCTACATGCCGATAGTCTGTTTCCGGGTACGCGAACGAGCTCTCCGCGGACCCACCGGAACGCCACCATCATCAAGGAGCAACAGTGTCTGAACCCACCGAATCCACGCCCGCCGGACCCGCACGCCGGGTCATCGTGGCCGAGGACGAGACGCTCATCCGGCTCGACATCATCGAGATCCTGCGTGGGGAGGGCTACGAAGTCGTGGCCGAGGCCGACAACGGCGAGAAGGCCGTGGCACTCGCCGAGGAGCACAAGCCCGACCTCGTCCTCATGGACGTGAAGATGCCCGTCATGGACGGCATCACCGCCGCCGAGCAGATCGTCAAGGCCAGGATCGCCCCCGTGGTCCTGCTCACCGCCTTCAGCCAGAAGGAACTCATCGAACGGGCGCGCGACGCCGGGGCCATGGCGTACGTCGTCAAGCCCTTCACGCCGGCAGACCTGATCCCCGCCATCGAGATCGCGATGTCGCGCCACGAGGAGATCAAGGCCCTCGAGGCCGAGGTATCCGACCTGCAGGAGCAGTTCGCCACCCGCAAGCTCGTGGAGCGCGCCAAGAGCCTCCTGACCACCAAGATGGGCCTCACCGAGCCCGAGGCCTTCCGCTGGATCCAGAAGACGTCCATGGACCGCCGCCTCAGCATGCGCGAGGTCGCCGAGACGATCATTAACCAGGTCAACTGAGAGCAGGGTCGACGAGCAGGGTCTACGGATCCGACCGGAGCCACGAAAAAGACCCCCACCCGGAACGGGTGGGGGTCTTCTGCGTCCAGGGACGCGCTACTTCTTCTTGACGGGCCAGGGGCCGACGTCCTCCTTGACGTAGGACGTGTGGTCGTCCGGCAGCTGTCCGGCGTCGGTGATGTCGCCGACGCGGTGCACCTTGATGGAGTTCGTCGAGCCGGCCTGTCCGGGAGGGGACCCGGCGGCGATCACCACGAGGTCGTCCACCTCGACCAGGCCCTGCTCGAAGAGCACCTTGTCCACCTGGGCGGTCATCTCGTCGGTGTGCGCGACGAACTCGACGAGCTTGGGCTGGATGCCCCAGATGAGGGACATGGCGTTCAGGGTGGACTGCACCGGCGTGAAGGCGAAGACGGGCTTCTTGGGGCGCAGGCGGGACAGGCGGCGCGCGGAGTCGCCCGACTGGGTGAAGGTGCAAATGTACTTCGCGTCGAGCTGGTCCGAGATCTCGACGGCGGCGCGCGTGATGGCCCCGCCGCGGGTCTTCGGCTTGCTGCCGAGCGGCGGGACGCGCTCGAGGCCGTGGCGCTCGGTCGACTCGATGATGTCGGCCATGGTGCGGACCGTCTCGATGGGGTACTTGCCGACGCTCGTCTCGCCGGACAGCATGACCGCGTCTGCACCGTCGAGCACGGCGTTGGCGCAGTCGGAGGCCTCGGCGCGCGTGGGACGCGGGTTGTCGATCATGGACTCGAGGACCTGCGTGGCGACGATGACGGGCTTGGCCCAGCGGCGGGCCAGCTCCACGGCGCGCTTCTGCACGATCGGCACGTCCTGCAGCGGCAGCTCCACGCCGAGATCGCCACGGGCCACCATGATCGCGTCGAACGCGTCGATGATCGATTCGAGGGCGTCGACGGCCTGCGGCTTCTCGATCTTCGCGATGACCGGGACGCGGCGGCCTTCCTCGTCCATGATCTCGTGGACGCGCTTCACGTCGCCGGCGTCGCGCACGAAGGAGAGGGCGACCATGTCGACGCCGATCCGGATGGCCCAGCGGAGGTCCTCCTCGTCCTTGTCGCTGAGGGCGGGGACGTTCACGGCGACGCCCGGCAGGTTGATGCCCTTGTTGTTGGACACCATGCCGCCGACGACGACCTCGGTGGTGACCTTCACGTCGTCGACCGCGGTGGCGCGCAGTGAGACCTTGCCGTCGTCGATGAGCAGCATGTCGCCGACGTTGACGTCCTGCGGCAGTCCCTTGAACGTGGTGGAGGAGATCTCCTGCGTGCCCTCGATGTCCTCGACGGTGATGGTGAAGACGTCGCCGGGGGCCAGGGCGTGGGGGCCGTCGGCGAAGCGTCCGAGGCGGATCTTGGGTCCCTGGAGGTCGGCGAAGATGCCGACGGGCTTGCCGAGCTCCTCCGACGCACGCCGGACGTTGTCGTAGGTGCTGCTGTGCACGGTGTAGTCACCGTGGCTCATGTTCATCCGGGCCACGTCGACGCCCGCCTCGAGCACAGCGAGCGTGTTCTCATAGCTGGCGATTGCGGGGCCGAAGGTGGCAACGATTTTTGCGCGTCTCATGAACCTAGCCTAGTCGTGTTGGGTCGTCGGAATGGTGCAAGTAGGTGGGGAGGGGTGGTGCCGGTGCCGGTCAGAGGACGGCGATGGAGCGGTCGGTGGGTGCCACGGGGGCGGGCAGCTTGGTGGAGCCCATCAGCCACTGGTCCACCGCGGCGGCGCAGGCGCGGCCTTCGGCGATGGCCCACACGATAAGCGACTGGCCGCGGCCGGCGTCGCCGGCCGAGAAGACGCCCGGGGTGTTGGTCATGTAGTAGCCGTCGCGTGCCACGTTGCCGCGCTCGTCGAACTCGGCGTGGACCTGCTCGGTGATGCCCGCCGGTTCGGCTCCCGTGAAGCCGAGCGAGAGGAACACGAGGTCCGCGGGGATCTCGCGTTCGGTCCCGGCCTTCGGCACGCGGCGGCCGTCCACGAACTCGGTCTCCGCGACCTTGATGCCGCGCAGCACACCGTCGTCGCCCACGAACTCCACGGTGGACGCGAGGTAGCGCCGCTCGCCGCCCTCCTCGTGGGCGCTGGCGATGTCGAAGAGTGTCGGGAATGTCGGCCACGGCTGGTCCGGGCGCCGTTCGGACGGGGGCTGCTGGCCGATCGCGAGCGTCGTGACGCTCGCGGCCTTCTGCCGGTGGGCGGTGCCGAGGCAGTCGGCACCGGTGTCGCCGCCGCCGAGGATGACCACGTGCTTGCCCTCGGCGTGGATCTGGTCCTCGATGGCCTCGCCGGCCACCACGCGGTTCGCCTGCACGAGGTAGTCCATCGCGAAGTGCACGCCCTGGAGGTCCCGGCCGGGGATGGCGAGGTCCCGCGGCACCGTGGCCCCGGTCGCGACGACGACGGCGTCGTAGCGCCGCTTGAGCTGTCCCCAGCTGATGTCCCTGCCCACGTCGACGCCGGTGCGGAAGCGCGTGCCCTCGGCCTTCATCTGGTCCAGGCGGCGCTCGAGGTGGATCTTCTCCATCTTGAAGTCGGGGATGCCGTAGCGCAGCAGTCCGCCGATCCGGTCGTCCCGCTCGTAGACGGCGACGGTGTGGCCGGCGCGCGTCAGCTGCTGGGCCGCGGCGAGGCCGGCCGGTCCGGAGCCCACGACGGCGATGGTGCGGTCGGTCAGGCGCTCCGGCGGGTGGGGTTCCACCCAGCCCTCCGCGAACGCCTGGTCGGCGATGGAGACCTCGACCTGCTTGATGGTCACGGGCGGCTGGTTGATGCCGAGCACGCAGGAGGACTCGCACGGCGCCGGGCAAAGGCGGCCCGTGAACTCCGGGAAGTTGTTCGTGGCGTGCAGCCGCTCGATCGCCTCGCGGCCCTTGTCGCGGAACGTGAGGTCGTTCCACTCCGGGATGAGGTTGCCGAGCGGGCAGCCCTGGTGGCAGAACGGGATGCCGCAGTCCATGCAGCGGCCGGCCTGCGACTTCAGCACGCCCTTCTCCTGCGCCTCGTACACCTCCTGCCAGTCCATGATGCGCACCGGCACGGGCCGCCGCGGCTGGGTCTGGCGCTCGCGCACCTTCATGAATCCGCGTGGGTCAGCCACCGGTCACCTCCAGGATCTTGGTCCATGCCTCCTCGCCGTCGGGATCGAGTCCCTGCTCGGCGGCGGTGGCACGGGCGTCCAGTACCGCGGCGTAGTCGCGCGGCAGGACCTTCGTGAATCGTGCGACGGTGTCTTCGAAGGACACCAGCAGGCTCTCGGCGAGCGTGGACTCGGTCTCCTCGACGTGGCGGATGAGCAGGCCGCGGACGATCTCCACGTCCTCGGCGTCCAGGTCGACGAGCAGCAGCTCCCCGTTCTCGAGGCTCTGCCGGTTCACCCGGGCGCGGTCGAGGTCGAGCACGAAGGCCGTGCCGCCGGACATGCCCGCGCCGAAGTTGCGGCCCGTGCGGCCGAGGATCAGGGCCTGGCCACCGGTCATGTACTCGCAGCCGTGGTCACCGATGCCCTCGGCCACCGCCGTGGCGCCGGAGTTGCGGACGAGGAACCGCTCGCCCACCTGCCCGCGGAGGAACATCTCGCCGCTCGTGGCACCGTAGCCGATGACATTGCCCGCGATGACGTTGTCCTCCGCGCGGAACACGTTGGAGCGGTCCGGGCGGACGATGATCCGGCCGCCGGAAAGCCCCTTGCCCACGTAGTCGTTGGAATCCCCGAGCAGCCGCAGGGTGATACCGGCCGGCAGGAAGGCGCCGAGCGACTGTCCCGCCTGGCCCGTGAGGGTCACGTCGATGGTGTTCGTGCCCAGGGTGTCCAGCCCGAACGTGCGGGTCACCTCGTGACCGAGCATCGTGCCGACGGAGCGGTCCGTGTTGACGACGTCCACCGAGATGCGGACCGGCGAGCGGTGGTGCAGCGCGTCGGCGCTCATCTCGATGAGCTTGTTGTCGAAGTGCTGGTCGAGCTCGTGGTTCTGCGGGAGCATGTTGCGCATCGGCTCACCCGAGTCGAACTCGTTGCCGCGCAGGATCGGGTCGAGATCGAGTCCGTCGGCCTTCCAGTGCTCGATCGCCTCGCGGGCGTCGAGCAGCTCGCTGTGGCCGATGGCCTCCTCGAGCGTGCGGAACCCGAGCTCCGCGAGGATCTCGCGGACCTCCTCGGCGATGAACTCGAAGAAGTTGACCACGAACTCCGGCTTGCCCGTGAAGCGGCTGCGCAGCTCCGGGTTCTGCGTCGCGACGCCAACGGGGCAGGTGTCGAGGTGGCAGACGCGCATCATGATGCAGCCGGACACCACGAGCGGGGCCGTCGCGAAGCCGAACTCCTCGCCGCCGAGCAGCGCGGCGATGACGACGTCGCGCCCGGTCTTGAGCTGCCCGTCCACCTGCACCACCACGCGGTCGCGCAGGCCGTTGAGCATCAGGGTCTGCTGCGTCTCGGCGAGGCCGAGCTCCCACGGGATGCCGGCGTGCTTCAGCGAGTTGAGCGGGCTCGCACCGGTGCCGCCGTCGTGCCCGGACACCAGGACGACGTCGGCCTTGGCCTTCGTGACGCCCGCGGCGACCGTGCCGATGCCCACCTCGGAGACGAGCTTGACGTGGACGCGCGCGCTCGGGTTGGACCGCTTCAGGTCGTAGATGAGCTGGGCGAGGTCCTCGATCGAGTAGATGTCGTGGTGCGGCGGCGGCGAGATGAGCGCGACGCCGGGTGTGGAGTGCCGCGTGCGGGCGATCCACGGGTACACCTTCTGGCTCATCAGCTGGCCGCCCTCGCCGGGCTTGGCCCCCTGCGCCATCTTGATCTGGATGTCGTCGGCGTTCGTCAGGTACAGGCTCGTCACGCCGAACCGGCCGGAGGCCACCTGCTTGATGGCGGAGCGGCGCTCCGGGTCGAGCAGGCGCTCGACGTCCTCGCCGCCCTCGCCGGTGTTGGACTTGCCGCCGAGGCGGTTCATCGCGATCGCGAGGGTCTCGTGCGCCTCCTGCGAGATGGAGCCGTAGCTCATGGCGCCGGTGGAGAACCGCTTCACGATGGCGGAGACGGGCTCCACCTCGTCGATGCCGATGGGCGGGCGGGCGTCGCCGCGCAGCTTCAGGAGCCCCCGGAGGGTCATGAGGTCCTTGGACTGGTCGTCCACGCCGCGCGTGTAGGACTTGAAGATGTCGTAGCGGCGCTCGCGCGTGGCGTGCTGGAGCCGGAACACCGTCTCGGGGTTGAACAGGTGGGGCGGGCCCTCGCGGCGCCACTGGTACTCGCCGCCGTTGTCGAGGCCGCGGTGGGGGTCCTCGATGCCGTCCTGCGGGTACGCGCTCTCGTGGCGGGCAGCGGTCTCCGCCGCGACGACGTCGAGCCCGACGCCGCCCAGCTGGGTCTGCGTGCCGTGGAAGTACTCGTCGACGAGTTCCTGCGCGAGTCCGAGCGCCTCGAAGGTCTGGGCGCCGCAGTAGGAGCTGACCGTGGAGATGCCCATCTTGGACATGATCTTCAGGACGCCCTTGCCGAGGCCCTTGATGAGGTGAGCGACGGCCTGCTCGGCGGTGACGCCGGTGATGTCGCCGTTCCGGACGAGCTCCTCGCAGCTCTCCATGGCCAGGTAGGGGTTGACCGCCGAGGCACCGTAGCCGATGAGGACGGCGACGTGGTGGACCTCGCGCACGTCGCCCGCCTCGACCACGAGGGAGGTCTTGGTGCGGTTCGCGCTGCGCAGCAGGTGGTGGTGCACCGCACTGGTGAGGAGCAGGGACGGGATGGGCGCCCACTGGGCGTTCGAGTCGCGGTCGGACAGCACCACGTACTCCACGCCGCGGTTCAGCGCGCTGGAGACCTGCTCGCAGATCTCCGCGAGGCGGGCGCGGAGGGCCGCCTCCCCGCCGTCGTGCCGGTACAGGCCGCGCACGCGGACGGTGAGGCGGTCGCCGTCGTCGGTCTCGAGGTTGGCGATCTTCGCGAGTTCGTCGTTGGTGATGACGGGGAACTTCAGGGCGATCTGCTTGGAGCGCACCTGTCCGGTGGACAGCAGGTTGCCGTCGGGGCCGATCGTGACGCCCATCGAGGTCACGAGTTCCTCGCGGATGGAGTCGAGCGGCGGGTTGGTGACCTGCGCGAAGGACTGCACGAAGTAGTCGAACAGCAGACGCGGGCGCTTGGAGAGCACGGCGATGGGGGTGTCGGAACCCATGGCGCCGAGGGGCTCGGCACCGTTCTTCGCCATCGGGCCGAGGAGGATGCGCAGTTCCTCCTGCGTGTACCCGAAGGTGCGCTGGCGGCGGTTGATGGAGGCCTTCGTGTGGATGACGTGCTCGCGTTCCGGCAGGTCCTCGAGCTGGATCAGGTTCTCCCTGACCCACTCCCCCCACGGGTTCGCGGCGGCCACCTCGGCCTTGATCTCCTGGTCCTCGATGAGCCGGCCGTCCTCGGTGTCGACGAGGAACATCTTGCCCGGGGAGACGCGGCCCTTGCGGACCACCCGGGAGGGCTCGATGTCGAGCACGCCCACCTCGGAGGCGAGGATCACGAGACCGTCCTCGGTGACCCAGTAGCGGGCGGGGCGCAGGCCGTTGCGGTCGAGGACGGCGCCGACGAGGCGCCCGTCGGTGAAGGACACCGCGGCCGGCCCGTCCCAGGGCTCCATGAGCATCGAGTGGTACTGGTAGAAGGCGCGGCGGGCCGGGTCCATGGTGGCGTGGTTCTCCCATGCCTCGGGGATCATCATCATGATCGAGTGCGTGATGGGCCGCCCCGAGAGGGTCAGGAGTTCGGCCACCTCGTCGAAGGACGCGGAATCGGAGGCGCCCGGCGTGCAGATCGGGTACAGCTCCTCCGGGGAGTCCCCGAGCAGCCGGTTGGACAGCTGCGACTGGCGGGCGCGCATCCAGTTGCGATTGCCCTTGACGGTGTTGATCTCGCCGTTGTGCGCGATGGTGCGGAACGGCTGGGCCAGGGGCCACGACGGGAACGTGTTCGTGGAGAAGCGGGAGTGCACGATCCCGAGGCGCGTCTTGAAGCGCTCGTCGGAGAGGTCTGGGTAGAACGGCTCGAGCTGCGCCGTGGTCAGCATGCCCTTGTAGACGATCGTCTTCGAGGACAGGGACGGGAAGTAGACGCCGAACTTGTTCTGCGCGCGCTTGCGGACCCGGAACGCGCGGGAGTCGAGGTCGGACACCGCGCCGTCGGTCGGCGCCAGGAAGAGCTGCACGAAGTGCGGCATGCAGGCCCGGGCCATGGCGCCCACGAGATCGGCCACGACGGGAACCACCCGCCAGCCCAGCACGTCCAGGCCCTCGGCCTCGGCGATCGACTCGAGGCCCGCACGGGCCGTCTCCTCCTCCTTCGCCTCGGCCGGCAGGAACGCCGTGCCGACCACGTAGGAGCCGGCGGCCGGCAGCGGGAAGTCGACGACGGCGCGGAAGAACTCGTCGGGGATCTGCGTGAGCAGGCCCGCGCCGTCCCCGGTGCCCTCGTCGGCGCCCACGGCACCGCGGTGCTCGAGGTTGCGCAGGGCGGTCAGGGCGGCGTCGACGATGTCGTGGCCGGGCTCCCCGCGCAGGGTCGCGATGACGGCGAGGCCGCACGCGTCCTTCTCGTTCTCGGGGTCGTAGAGGCCCGTGGCCTCCGGGATGGCGGCGAAGCGCGTGAAGGGAGATTCGACGGGCGCCGGGGTCGACGGCGTGGGCTGCGTCCCGTTCGAGGTCTCTGGTGTTGGAGCAGTCATCGGATAAGGATCCTTCCCCCTTGATGGAGCGTCGGGAGGGGACAGCCTTGGCCCCGCGGGCCCGCTTCGAGCGGGCACCGTGTCTTGGTTCATCTGTCCGCCTGCGCCGGGTCGGCCCGGCGCTCTTGGCGGGCAGTCGCAGTGTTCATGCTGCGCCGGGTGGGGCGGTTCAGGTGCGGGCGGAGGTGATCCGGCCGTCGCACCGATGGTCCACAACTGTGTGGTGTTGCGTCCTTGGAGGCGGTGGCCCGGGGACTGCTTGCGGGGACCGAATCCCGCGGCTCCGCTGTCGCGGGGCCCTGAGGAACATGGAGCGCTACTCGGGAGCCGTTGTTTCGGAAAGGTTACCACGGTCGTTCCGCGCCCTCTGCGCCGTGTCCGCACCGTGGCTACCTGTGGCCGAAGCGTTACCGGAGGCGGCCCGCGGAGCGTCCCCGGACGTGTCCGGGGAGCGCGCCGGGACGTCGTCCCCGGACGCCGGGAGGCCGGCGTCGTCGTCCCGCTCGGCGTCGTCCTTGCGCTCGGCGTCGCCTGCTGGATCTGCGGCGTCCTTCCGGTCCGCCGCACCCTCGACGGTGCCCTTCGGCTCCCGCCCGGGCAGGTACACGGAGGGGTCGTCGACGGGACCGCGCCGGACCGACAGGTAGACGAGCACGGCGAGCGACACCAGGAAGACGGCGATGCTCGTCCACACGTTGAGGCGCTGCGTGACGCCGAAGAGGGTGACCATCTCGGCGTCGTCGATCCGCAGCGCCTCGATCCAGACGCGCCCGAGGGTGTAGTAGGCGGCGTACAGCCAGAACATGCGGCCGCCGCGCAGCCGGAACCGCCGGGCGAGCAGCAGCAGCAGCGCCACGCCGGCGAGGTTCCACAGGAGTTCGTAGAGGAAGGTCGGGTGGAACAGCGTGCCGGGCGCCTGGTCGGGCGGGAAGTTCACGTTGTCGGCGTCGATCTCGAGGCCCCACGGCAGTGTGGTGGGTGCGCCGAAGAGCTCCTGGTTGAACCAGTTGCCGAGCCGGCCGACGGCCTGCGCGAGGAGGACACCGGGTGCTGCGGCGTCGGCGAACGCGGAGAGCTTCACGCCTGCGCGGCGGGCACCGATCCACGCACCGACGGCGCCCAGGGCGATGGCGCCCCAGATCCCGAGCCCGCCCTGCCAGATCTGCGGGATCCGCGCGAGGTCGCCCTCGGGTCCGAAGTAGGCGTCCGGCGAGGAGACCACGTGGTAGAGCCGCCCGCCGATGATGCCGAACGGGATGGCCCAGATGGCGATGTCCCAGACGGCGTCCGCGTGGCCGCCGAAGGCGACGAAGCGCTTCTGCGTCAGGATCAGGGCGAGGATGATGCCGGCCAGGATGCACAGCGCATAGGCGTGGATGGTCAGGGGGCCGAGGGCGAAGCTCGCCCACTCGGACGGCGGGCTCGGGATCGAGGCCGCGACGGTCAGGGCCGTGGCCGCGCTCATGCCGCCCCACCCGACGACGCCTTCGGCGTCCCGGTGCTCAGCTCGCGGGTGAGGTCGGCGACCGCGTCCACGCCGCCGTCGCGCAGGGCGGCCACGAGGGCCGTGCCGACGATGACGCCGTCGGCGTAGGCGCCGATCTCCCGCACCTGGGCCGAGGAGGAGACCCCGAGCCCCACGCAGACGCGGTCCGCGCCCGCCGCGTGGGCGGCGTCGACCACGGCGCGTGCCGCGGCGCCCACGGAGGTCCGGGCGCCGGTGACGCCCATGACCGAGACGGCGTAGACGAAGCCCCGGCTGGCGTCCACGGTGGCCTGCATGCGCTGCGGCGACGTGGAGGGCGCCACGAGGAACACGCGGTCCAGGCCGAACTCGTCCGACGCCTCGAGCCACTCGGCCGCCTCGTCGGGGATGAGGTCGGGTGTGATGAGCCCCGCTCCGCCGGCGGCCGCGAGGCGCTCGGCGAACGCCCGGACGCCCATGCGCATCACCGGGTTCCAGTAGGTCATCACCAGCACGGCGGCGTCCGTCTCACGGGTGATGCCCTCGACGACGTCGAAGATGCGGGGCACGGTGAAGCCGTTGTCCAGAGCCTCGACGGTCGCCTCCTGGATCACCTGCCCGTCCATGACGGGGTCCGAGTAGGGGATGCCGATCTCGATGAGGTCGACACCGTTCCGCGCCAGGGCGATGCCGGCGTCGATGCTGGTCTGCACGTCGGGGAAGCCCGCAGGCAGGTAGCCGATGAGCGCGGCGCGCCCCTCGCTCCGCGCCTTCTCGATGGCGGCGGCGGCCTTGGAGTGCCCGGCGGTGGCGGGCACTCCGGCGGGACCGTTCGTGGACTGCGTGGTCACAGCTGCTCACCCTCCTCCGCGATCTCCTGCTCGGCGCTGTCGTCCGGCAGCAGGTCGAAATAGCCCGCGGCGGTCGCCACGTCCTTGTCGCCGCGCCCCGAGAGGTTCACGACGATGATCCGGTCCGAGGGCTTCTCCCCCGGTGCGAGATCCGCGGCGAGGCGCTGTCCGACCTTCATGGCGCCCGCGAGGGCGTGCGCGGTCTCGATGGCCGGGATAATGCCCTCGGTCCGGCTGAGGAGCTGGAACGCCTCCATGGCCTCCGCGTCGGTGATGGGCTCGTAGTGGGCGCGTCCGATGTCGGCGAGGTAGGCGTGCTCGGGGCCCACGCCCGGGTAGTCGAGGCCGGCGGAGATGGAGTGCGACTCCATCGTCTGGCCGTCCTCGTCCTGCATGAGGTAGGACCGCGCGCCATGCAGCACCCCGGGGCGGCCCAGGGTGATGGTGGCGGCGTGCCGTCCGGACTCGACGCCGTCGCCGCCGGCCTCGAAGCCGTAGAGGGCCACGTCGCGGTCGTCGAGGAAGCCGTGGAACATGCCGATGGCGTTGGAGCCGCCGCCCACGCAGGCGCAGACGGCGTCGGGCAGCCTGCCGGCCTGCTCGAGGATCTGCTCGCGCGCCTCCTCGCCGATGACCTCGTGGAAGTACCGCACCATGGCCGGGAAGGGGTGCGCGCCGGCGGCGGTGCCGAGGAGGTAGTGCGTGGTGTCGACGTTCGCCACCCAGTCGCGCAGGGCGTCGTTGATGGCGTCCTTGAGGGTCTGCGAGCCGTTGGTGACGGGGATGACGGTGGCGCCGAGCAGCTGCATGCGCGCGACGTTCAGGGCCTGGCGGCGGGTGTCCTCCGCCCCCATGTACACGACGCACTCGAGGCCGAGGAGGGCGGCCGCCGTCGCGCTCGCGACGCCGTGCTGGCCGGCGCCGGTCTCGGCGATCACGCGGGTCTTGCCCATCCGCTTGGCGATGAGGGCCTGTCCGAGGACGTTGTTGATCTTGTGGGAACCGGTGTGGTTGAGGTCCTCGCGCTTGAGGAACACGCGGACCCCGCCGCAGTGCTCGGCGAAGCGCTGCGCCTCGGTGAGCAGGGAGGGCCGGCCGGCGTAGTTCCGGTTCAGCTCCGCCACCTGCGCGGTGAACGCGGGATCGGCCTTCGCCTTGTCGAACGTGTCCTGCAGCTCGTCGAGGGCGGCGATCAGCGATTCGGGCATCCAGCGTCCGCCGTACGAGCCGAAGTACGGTCCGGGGGCATGGCGGAGGCTCTCGTCGTGGCTGAGGAACGCCTCGGCCGTCCCGGCGTCGATGGCGTCCGCTGCTCCGGCGTCCGCGCCGTTCAGGCCCGTGTCCTGGTGCATCTCGGTCATGGCTTCAGCGTTCCTGTCCTGTTGGTCCTGGTCCGGGCGGCGGTGCCGCCCGTGTCCCTCACGGGCCGGTGGCGGCCGGCCCGTCCTGCTGTGCGCCGCGCACCCTTGCCGGGGTCGCGGAGGGTACGGCTGTCAGCCGCGGGGTGCCACGCCGGCATCCCAGGCGGCGCTGCCGGCCCGCCGGAAGGCACCGATCGTGGTGGCGGGGTCCTCGTGGCGGACGAGCGCCTCCCCCACGAGGACGGCGTGCGCGCCGCTCGCGGCGTACCCGGCAACGTCGTCGGTGTCCCGGACGCCCGATTCGGCGATGACCACCGTGCCGCCCGGGATGAGGTGCGCCAGCCGGCCGAAGACGTCCCGGTCGATCTCGAGCGTCTTCAGGTTGCGGACGTTCACGCCGATGATGGAGGCCCCGGCGGCGACCGCGCGGCGGACCTCCTCCTCCGTGTGGGTCTCGACGATCGCGTTCATGCCGAGCTGGTGCGTCAGGGCGAGGAAGGAGCCGAGCTCCTCGTCGTCGAGGGCCGCGACGATGAGCAGGACGACGTCGGCGCCGTGCGCGCGGGCCTCCCAGATCTGGTACTCGTCCACGGTGAAGTCCTTGCGGAGCACGGGCAGTCCCACCGCGGCGCGGACGGAGTCGAGGTCGGCGAGCGAGCCGCCGAAGCGCCGTTCCTCCGTGAGCACGGAGATGACCGCCGCGCCGCCGCGCTCGTACGAGGCCGCGAGGGCTTCGGGGTCCGCGATGTCCGCGAGGGCACCCTTGGACGGGCTGCTGCGCTTGACCTCGGCGATGACGGCGATGCTCCCGCCGTTCCCACCGCCGAGCGCCTCGAACGCGTCGCGGGGCGCGGGCGCCGCCTGGGCTGCTGCACGCACGTCCTCGAGGGGCCGCGCGCGGCGGCGGTCCGCGAGGTCCTCACGGACGCCCTCGATGATGTCGTCGAGGACGGTCATCTAGTGGCCGTTGTTCTTGAGCTTCGACCCGCCGACGCCGTAGCCGATCCGGCGCAGGATGAAGCCGACGATCAGGCCGATGAACATGACGCCGATGCCGGCCCAGAACAGCAGGGTGCCGAAGTCCTTGTTGCCCTCGGTGCTGGCCAGGATGTAGGCGAAGGAGGCCACGGCCGCGCCGGCCAGCATGATGAGGACGCAGGTCCACGCGGCGGGGCTGTTGCCGTGACCGATCGTCTCGTCGCCCATCTGGGCGTGGTTCGCGGGGGTGTTGCGGGTGGCGGAGGCGCGGGTCTCGGATGCCATGGGAAATCTCCTTCGAAACGGGTCTGGTCCCATTCTGCCATTGATGGGTCGGCGCGGCGGTACGGAGGCGGCAGCGCATGCGGCCGTCGCGGCGAGGCGCGTGGCGTGATGCAGGCCCGTCGGACCGGAGGCGTCGCGGCCGGAGGTCAGCCGGTCGGGTCGTTGCCCCGGGAGAGCTCGTCCCAGCTGTCGATCTCGTCGGCGTGGGCGCTCGTGCGGCGCGGGCGCGGTGCCCGGTCCTCGGCATGCACGGCGTGCCCCGCGTGCCCGGCGTGCCCGGCGTCGGAGCCCGCGGCGCCGGTGGCGTCAGGGGTCCCGGAGGTGTCCGTGGCGCCCGGGGTCGCAGGGGCCGCGCCGCTGCGGTCGGGGTCGGCGTGCCCGCGCGTGGCCGTGCGGGCGCCCGGCGCTCCGCCGTCCTCGTCCGCACCGGCCTCCCGGCCCGTGCCCGCGGCCCCGGGGACGACACCGGGGGCCACGTCCCCGGTGGACGGCACGGGGGCGCCGGGCTGCAGGCTGCCGGCCGCAGGGTGGACGCCGCGGGCGGCGCCGGCGTCGTACCGCCGGTTCACGCCCCAGGTCCTGCCGGCCAGGACCACCCAGGCCGCCGCGAGGACCAGCAGCACACCGGCTCCCGCTGCCAGCCAGGGCATCGCGCTCGCGGTCGCGACGGCGCCCGCGGAGCCGCTGACCCCGATCGCCGTCCCGATGGCGGGTTCGGCCGCGGTGGCCGGGTCGAGGGCGACGGCGGCGCTGGAGAAAATGATGCCGACACCGGACAGCACGAGGATCACCGCGATGATCCACCGCGCCACCCGCCCGGCGATGGAGACCGCGAGGGCGGCCGCGAGGGCCACGAGCGCGAACGCCGTGACGGGCGTGGCCGCGTCGCTCCCCGGGATGCTGAGGTCGGGTGTCTGCACGGCCTCCTGGGGCAGGCGCACGCTGAGCCAGGTCTGCGTCGTGGACCCGAAGGCGAGCAGCGCGAGGACCACGATCGCCAGCACGACGGTGCCGCGCCGCGTGAACCGGCCGTCGGCGGGCCGGTCGGCGGCGGGCCGCTCGGCGCTCATGGCAGGTCCGCCGTCGCGGTCCGGAGACCGGCCGCGGTCAGGGCGGCGCGGAGCGGCGCCGCGGCCTTGTTGACCGTCTCCAGGGCCTCCGCCTCGAGGACGGAGTCCGCGACGATGCCGCCGCCGGACTGCACATAGGCCTTGCCCTCGCGCAGCAGGGCCGACCGGATGGCGATCGCCATGTCCATGTCGCCCGCGAAGTCGAGATAGCCGACCACCCCGCCGTAGATCCCCCGGCGGTGCGGCTCCACCTCGTCGATCAGGCGCAGGGCGCGGGGCTTGGGTGCACCGGACAGGGTCCCGGCGGGGAAGGTCGCGGCGAGGACGTCGTAGGCGGTCTTCGAGGGCGAGAGCCGGCCGACCACCGTGGACACCAGGTGCATGATGTGGCTGAACTTCTCCACCTCCATGAACTGCGTGACGTCCACGCTGCCCGGCAGGCAGACCTTCGAGAGGTCGTTGCGTGCGAGGTCCACAAGCATGAGGTGCTCCGCCTTCTCCTTCGTGTCCGCGCGGAGTTCGACGGCGAGGTCGCGGTCCTCCTCGGTGGTCCTCCCCCGCGGCCGCGACCCGGCGATCGGGTGGGTGATGACCTCGTCGCCCGTGACAGTGACGAGGGCCTCGGGCGAGCTGCCCACGATCGAGTAACCGCGTCCGTCGGCGTCCTCGAGGCTGAAGAGGTACATGTAGGGGCTCGGGTTGGTGGTGCGGAGGATCCGGTACACGTCGAGCGCCGAGGCGTCGCACTCGATCTCGAAGCGGCGACTGATCACCACCTGGAAGACGTCGCCGTCGACGATGGCCCGCTTGCCGCGCTCGATGGCCTGCAGGTACTCGGGCTCGAACCAGGACTCGCGGACCCGGTCCATGGACCGCTCCGCCGTCGGCGCGTCGACGGCCATCACGGACACGGCGAGTTCCGTGGGGGCCACGAGCTTCGCGAGCATCGCCCGGATGCGGGCGACGGCGTCGTGCCACGCCTCGTCCACGCGCTCGTCGGTGCCGTCGAAGTTGATCGCGTTGGCGACCAGGGTGAGGGAGCCCTCGGAGTTGTCGTGGATGGCGAGGTCCGAGACGAGGCACATCGCGAGCTCGGGCAGCAGCAGATCGTCCTCGGGCGGGCTCGTCAGCCGCTCCCAGTGCCGCACGGCCTCCCAGCCCACGAACCCGACCATGCCGGAGGTGAACGGGGGCAGGTCCTGGAACCGTTCCGTGCGCAGGGCCTCGACCGTGCGGCGCAGGGCCTCCACGGGGTTGCCGCCCACGGGGACGCCGGCGGGCGGTTCGCCGAGCCAGTGCGCCTCGCCGTCGCGCGTGGTGAGGGTGGCGCGGGAGTGGGAACCGATGAAGGAGTAGCGCGACCACACGCCGCCCACGGCCGCGGACTCCATGAGGAAGGTGCCGGGCTGCCCCGCCGCGAGCTTGCGGTAGATGCCGATGGGCGTGTGCGCGTCCGCGAGCACCTTCAGGTGCACGGGCACCACGCGGCGGGCCTCGGCCAGGGCGCGGAACTCCTCGAGGGTGGGGCTGATGGTACCCAGCTGCTGCATAGGGGTCAGGATCCTTCGGGGTCGGGGCGGTCGGCGGTCACGGCGTCGAGTGCGCGTCCGTCGAAGCAGGTCCTGGTGCCGGTGTGGCACGCGGCGCCTTCCTGGTCGACCGTGACCAGCAGGGCGTCGCCGTCGCAGTCGAGGGCGACGCCCTTGACCCACTGGCGGTGGCCGGAGGTGTCGCCCTTGCGCCAGTACTCGGCACGGGACCGCGAGTAGAACGTCACGCGGCCGCTCGTCAGGGTGCGCCGGAGGGCCTCCTCGTCCATCCAGCCGAGCATGAGCACCTCGAGGGTGTCGTACTGCTGCACGACGGCGGCCACGAGACCGGCGTCGTCCTTCTTGAGCGCGGCGGCGACCGCCGGATCGAGCGCGGGGCGCTCCCCGTGGGGCGGCGGGGCGGGAGGCGCGACGGGGGGCGTCGCGGACACGGGCGGGGCCGGAGTGGAGGGTGACATCACCCCTGATTCTAGTGCGGCTGCGGGCGCGCGCCCCCGCAGCCGCCTCCGCCCGGGCACGGCATGCTATTTTCAGCAGTGATGCACTACGTAACCCCGTCCCGCGAGGTCCTGGCCGAGACGCTCCTGGCCGCCGGTCCCGACGCCCCCACGCTGTGCGAGGGGTGGCAGACGCGCGACCTCGCCGCGCACCTGTACCTGCGGGAGCACAAGCCCGCGCTCGGTCTCGGGATGGTGGTGCGGAAGCTGGCGTCCGTCACGGAGCGCGCCATCAGCGAGACGGCCGAGCGCGCGGCCTCACCCGCCGGGTACGAGGCCCTGGTCAACCGCTTCGTGGCCGGTCCCCCGGCGCTGTCGCCGATGCGCATCAGCACGATCGACAAGAGCGCCAATCTCATCGAGTACTTCGTCCACACGGAGGACGTCCGCCGGGCCACCACGCGGTGGGCCCCCCGGGCGCTCGACGAGGACTACGCGGACGCCCTCTGGGAGGAACTCGTCAAGCGGGCGGCCATCCTGTACCGCGGCGTGGACCTCGGCGTGGTGCTGGTGAGGCCGGACGGCCCGCGGCACGTGGCCAAACGCGCCCCCGTCTCGGTGGCGATCGTCGGCGATCCGGGCGAACTGCTGCTGCACGCCCACGGACGGCGCCGGCAGGCGCTGGTCACGTTCGAGGGCCAGCCGGACGCCGTCGCCCTGCTCGAGAGCGCCGACGTCGGCCTGTAGCCTGCACCCCTGAAGGACCGCGACGCCGGCTGGACCCGGTCCCCCGGAGGCGGCCGTCCGGTCGCTGCCGGGGACTAGCGGACGGGGAAGCCCGCCTCGCGGATGGCCGTCTTCACCTGGGCGATCGCGTCGACCGGACCGAAGTGGAAGACGGACGCCGCCAGGACGGCGTCGGCCCCGGCCTGCACCGCCGGCGGGAAGTGCTCCGGCCGGCCCGCACCGCCGGAGGCGATCAGCGGCACGCCCACGGCGGCGCGCACGGCCCGGATGAGCTCCAGGTCGAAGCCCTCCTTCGTGCCGTCGGCGTCGATCGAGTTGAGCAGGATCTCCCCCACGCCCCGGTCCGCGGCCTCCTTGGCCCAGGCGACGGCGTCGATCCCGGTGCCCTTGCGGCCCCCGTACGTGGTGACCTCGAAGCCCGACGGTGTGCCGGCATCCCGTGTGCGGCGCGCGTCGAGGGAGAGCACGAGGACCTGCGCCCCGAAGTGCGCGGTGATCTCGTCGATGACCGACGGGCGCGCGACGGCGGCCGTGTTGATCGAGGCCTTGTCGGCGCCGTGGCGCAGGAGGCGGTCGACGTCGGAGATCTCGCGGACTCCCCCGCCCACGGTCAGGGGGATGAAGACCTCCTCCGCGGTGCGGGCGACGACGTCGAAGGTCGTCTCCCGGTTGCCCGAGGAGGCGGTGACGTCGAGGAACGTCAGTTCGTCGGCGCCGGCGCGGTCGTAGCGGTGCGCGAGCTCCACCGGGTCGCCGGCATCGCGGAGGTCGGCGAAGTTGACGCCCTTGACGACGCGCCCGGCGTCGACGTCAAGGCAGGGGATCACACGGATGGCGACGGTCATGGCGGGCCCTAGATCCGGCAGGCGTGGATGGTGCTGACGAGGATGGCGCGCGCGCCGAGCTCGTACAGCTCGTCCATGATGCGGTTCGTCCCGTTGCGCTTGACCATCGCGCGGACGGCCACCCAGTCGGAGTCGCGCAGCGGGGAGATGGTCGGCGACTCGAGCCCCGGCGTGAGGGCCGCGGCCCGGTCCACGAGGTCCGTGCGGATGTCGTAGTCCATCATCACGTACTGGCGTGCCACGAGGACGCCCTGCAGGCGCCGCAGCAGCACGTCGAGCCCGGCGGGCGCCTCGGCGGCGGACCGGCCGATGAGGACGGCCTCGCTCTGCAGGATGGGATCGCCGAAGATCTCCATGCCGGCCGCGCGCAGCGTACTGCCGGTCTCCACAACGTCGGCGATCGCGTCCGCGACGCCGAGGCGCACGGAGGACTCCACGGCGCCGTCGAGCCGGACCACGGAGGCGGTGATGCCGCGTGCGGAGAGGTAGTCGTTGAGCAGCCCCTCGTAGCTCGTGGCGAGCCGGCGGCCCTCGAGCTCGTCCACGGAGGAGAAGTCCCCGACGGGCCCGGCGAATCGGAAGGTGGAGGCGCCGAAGCCGAGCTGCATGAGCTCCTCGGCCTTCACCTGGGCGTCGAGGAAGAGGTCGCGCCCGGTGATGCCGACGTCGAGCGTGCCCGAGCCGACGTACACCGCGATGTCGCGGGGGCGGAGGAAGAAGAACTCTATTTCGTTCTCGGGATCGACGAGCACGAGCTCGCGGGGGTCGCGGCGCTGGCGGTAGCCGGCTTCGGCGAGCATGGCGGAGGCGGCCTCGGAGAGGGCGCCCTTGTTGGGGACTGCTACACGGAGCATGGGGATCCTTGGGGGAAAGGAGGGACTGGGGCAAGCAGGGCCGCGGGCGGGTCGCCGGCGCGGCTACAGATGCTTGTAGACGTCCTCCAGGGTGAGCCCCTTTGCAAGCATGAGGACCTGCAGGTGGTAGAGCAGCTGGGAGATCTCCTCGGCGGCGTCCTCCAGGGACTCGTACTCGGCGGCCATCCAGACCTCGGCGGCCTCCTCGACGACCTTCTTGCCGATGCCGTGCACGCCGGAGTCGAGCTCGGCGACGGTCCGGGAGCCGGCGGGGCGGTCGGCGGCCTTCGCACTGAGTTCCTCGAACAGGGATTCAAAGGTTTTCACATCCCCTAGGCTATCGGCTCGCCGGGCTCCTCCGTCCCGCGGCCGCCCTCGTGTGACGGACGCCTCCGGCGCCGGCTCCGTGCGCACCGGGCTACTCCGTCCAGGGGCGGAGGACGGCGGCCGTGGCGAGCGCGGCGGACACCGCCTCGTAGCCCTTGTCCTCGGAGGAGCCCGGCAGGCCCGCACGGTCGAGTCCCTGCTGCTCCGTGTCGCAGGTGAGTACGCCGAATCCGACCGGCACGCCGGTGCGCACGCTCACGTCGGTGAGTCCCGACGTCGCCGCCTGGCACACGTAGTCGAAGTGCGGCGTCCCGCCGCGGATGACGACGCCGAGCGCTGCGACGGCGTCGAACCCCGGTGCGAGGCGGGCGGCGGCGACCGGCAGCTCGAAGCTGCCCGGGACGCGGATCTCGGTCACGACCGCGCCGGCGTCGGCCGCGGCGCGGCGCGCCCCGTCGAGCAGGCCGTCCATGATCTGGGTGTGCCAGCTCGCGGCGATGATCGCGAGGCGCAGGGGCGCGCCCTCCGGTGTGAGTGCGCTGATGTCGATGCTCGGGGCTCCGTGGCCGCTCATGGTTCTCCTTCGGTGGGGGGGGGTGGTCAGGCGTGGTGGGTGGGGGCGGTTCGTGCCACGTGGGCGACGAGGTCCTCGATGGAGACCAGCGGGATGCCGTGCTCGTCGGCGAACTCCCGCAGGGCGGGCAGGCGCATCATGCCGCCGTGGTCGTGCACGAGTTCGGCGATGACGGCGGCGGGGCGCTTGCCCGCGAGGACGCTCAGTTCGACGCCGGCCTCCGTGTGCCCGGCGCGTTCGCGGACACCGCCCGGTGCGGCGCGCAGCGGGAAGACGTGGCCGGGGCGGGTGAGGTCCTGCGGGCCGCTGGCGGGGTCGGCGAGGACGCGGGCCGTGCGTGCGCGGTCCGCGGCGCTGATGCCGGTGCTGACACCGGCCGCCGCGTCGCACGAGACGGTGTAGGCCGTGCCCTTGGCGTCCTCGTTGACCGCCGTCATGGGGGGCAGGAGGAGACGGTCGGCGTCCTCGGCCCGCAGCGGCACGCACAGCACACCCGAGGTCCAGCGCACCGTCCAGCCGATGAGCTCCGGCGTCGCGTCCTCGGCGGCGAAGACGATGTCGCCTTCGTTCTCGCGGTCCTCGTCGTCGACGACGACGGCCGCACGGCCCGCGGCGAGGGCTGCGATGGCGTCCTCGACGGTGTCGAGGCGGATGGCGCCCGTCACGGGAGGCTCCGGCCCGTGTCGTCCTGCCGCCGGGCGTCGACGGCTGCGAAGCCGAGGAGCCGCTCGGCGTACTTGGCGAGCACGTCCATCTCGAGGTTCACCGGGTCGCCGAGAGCCTTGGTGCCGAGACCTGTCGCGCGGAGCGTGGTCGGGATCAGCCCGACCTCGAACCACTGCTGGAGGTCCTGGGGCGGGCTGACCGCCGTGACCGTCAGGGAGACGCCGTCGATCGCCACGGACCCCTTCTCCGCGGCGTAGCGCCCCAGCGTCGCGGGGAGCCCGAAGCGGAGCCGGTGCCAGGCGCCGAGGTCCTCGCGCTCGAGCAGCACGCCGATGCCGTCCACGTGCCCCTGGACGACGTGCCCGTCGAGGCGGCCTCCCGCGGGCACGCACCGCTCGAGGTTCACCGGGGCCCCCGGCTGGAGGCGTCCCGTCGTGGTGCGGCGGAGGGTCTCGCCCATCACGTCGACGCCCACGCGTGCGCCGTCGAGCGTGACGGCGGTGAGGCAAACGCCGTTGACGGCGATCGACGCGCCGGGGGCGAGGTCCTGCCCGGTCTCGGGCGCCTCGACGACGAGGAGGCCGCTCTCGCCGTCGGGTGTGAGCTCGAGGGAGACGACGCTCCCCTGCTCGGAGACGATTCCTGTGAACACTGGTGCTTCCTTCGGTTGCGGTCGGGCATGGGGTGTCGTGGCGGGCGGATATACGGCGGGTCAGGCGGGGTCGGGCGGGGCGGCCGGGTGTCCGAGCGGTGGCCGCAGGTGCAGTCTCACGTCGGGGCCGAACCGGCCGACGGCGGGCCCCCCTGCGTCGTCGAGCTGCCAGCGTGAGGCGGCGGCGAGGGTCGTGACGCCGAGTGCCGGGAACGCCGCGGCACCGTCGCCGAGCAGCAGCGGGGCGACGTAGCTGAACACCTCGTCCACGACGCCCGCCCGGAGGAAGGCGGACGCGATGCGGGGGCCTCCCTCGACGAGGAGGTGGCGGACCCCCCTGCCGTGGAGCGCGTCGAGCACCTCGTGCACGTCCCGGGTGGGCAGGTGGAGGAAGCCCTCGCCGCGGACGGCGGCGCCGTCGGGCACGGGGCGCTCGCCCATGACGACCCGCAGTCCGGGCCTCCCGGCGGGCAGCGGGGAGGACAGCGGGGCGGACAGCGCGGCGTCCTGCCGTGCGGTGAGTCGCGGATCGTCGGCGAGGACGGTGCCGGTGCCCACCAGGACGGCGTCCGCGAGGGTGCGGAGCCGGTGGCCGTCGGCGCGTGCCTCGGCGCCGGTGATCCACTGGCTGGTGCCGTCCGGGGCGGCAACGCGCCCATCGAGGGACTGCGCGGATTTCAGGGTGACGAACGGGCGCCGGTCGGCGAGGCCGTCGGTCCAGCGCTCGTTCAGGGCCTGCGCGCGGCCGGCCTCCAGTCCTCCGATGCAGTCGATGCCCGCGGCGCGCAGCTGCCGTGCGCCGCCGGCCGCGGCCGCGTTGCCGTCGTCGGCCGCGTACACGACGCGGGCGACACCGGCGTCGATCAGTGCCGTGCTGCAGGGACCGGTGCGGCCGGTGTGGCTGCACGGTTCCAGGGTCACCACCATGGTGGCGCCTCGCGGGTCGCTGCCGCGGTCGCGGGCATCGGCGAGGGCGGCGGGCTCGGCGTGGGGCGTGCCCGCACCCCTGTGGTGGCCTTCGCCGAGGACGGCGCCGTCGGGCCCGAGCAGGACGGCGCCCACGAGGGGGTTGGCGCCCCGCACGCCGCGCGCGGCGAGGTCGAGGGCGCGCAGCATGGCCGCCGCTTCCGCCGGTGTGGTGCCGGGTGTGCCGGGGGTCGCCATCAGCGCAGCGTCGGATCCGGGAGGAGGATCTCGATGCCGGGCTTCGCGGTGCGCTGGGCGCGCGCCCAGACGAAGAAGCCGACGAGCGTGAAGGCGCCGTAGAACATGTACATGAAGGCGCTGGCGTAATAGCCGGCGCTGAAGAGCAGCGGCACGCCGACGATGTCCACGGCGACCCAGACGAGCCAGAACTCCACCCACCCCTTGGCCATGCCGTAGGTGGCGAGCAGGGAGCCGACGAAGGTCCAGGCGTCGGCCCAGACCGGCTCGTAGGAGCCGAGGACGCGGAAGAGCGGGGTCAGCGCGAGCGTGCCGATGAGCAGGAACGCGACCATGCCGATCCGTGCCCTGGTGCCGGCCCACTGCGGGACGACGGCCTGGCCGCCGCGGTGGCGGCTCGCCTGCCACTGCCGCCAGCCGTAGACGGAGACGGCGATGAACATGACCTGCCGTCCGGCCTGGCCGAGGAGATTGGCTGCGCTCGCCGCGCCGAACAGGGAGCCCAGGAACACCGTGAGGAGCAGGAGGTTGCCGATGATGCCGACGGGCCACGCCCACACGCGGCGGCGCATGCCGCCGAGGGCGCTGAGCAGGCCGAAGATGTTGCCCACCACTTCGCGCAGCAGGAGGGAGCCGTTGCCTACGGGGATGCGGGCTTCGAAGAGCCACTGCAGAAATTCCATGCCGATCCTTCGCCGATAGAACGGCTCCGGGGAATGGCAGAAGGAGGGGCGCAACGCCGTGGCTGTACCACGACAGGACCGCAGCCCGGAAGCGGGCAGCGGCAAGCCCCTGCTGTGCGTGCTTCTCCCATCCAGACTGTGACTGTCGGTCCCGGAATTCCACCGGCTCAACCGTCCACTGCCCGCGCGGGTGCGCGGATGGTGGACGGGTCGCGGACTATAACCGCCGGTTCGGACTTACACCGACCCCGGAGCACGTACAGCGCCGATTATTTCACAGCGCGCGGGCCCGGGGTGGAGGATCCGTCACAATTCGTCCGACAGCGATCAGGACGGGGGCCTACGACAGGAGCGGGGCACCCCGTCGAGGGTGCCCCGCTCCTGTCGTCAGCGGATCTGCAGGTCAGCGGATCTGCTGGTCAAGCGATCCGCTGTCAGCCGGCCGACGCCGGCTGCGCGTCGGCCTTCGGCTTCGCGTCGACGCCGGCCTCCCTGCGCTGCTGCGCCGTGATCGGCGCGGGCGCGGCCGTCAGCGGGTCGTACCCGCCGCCGGACTTCGGGAAGGCGATGACGTCGCGGATGGAGTCGGTACCCGCGAGCAGGGAGACCACGCGGTCCCAGCCGAGCGCGATCCCGCCGTGGGGAGGCGCGCCGTACTTGAAGCCCTCGAGCAGGAAGCCGAACTTCTCCTGGGCCTCCTCGGCGCCGAGGCCCATGACGGCGAACACGCGCTCCTGCACGTCGCGCCGGTGGATACGGATGGACCCGCCGCCGAGCTCGTTGCCGTTGCAGACGATGTCGTAGGCGTAGGCCAGCGCGTTCTCGGGGTCCGTGTCGAACGTGTCGAGGAACTCGGGCTTCGGGGAGGTGAAGGCATGGTGGACGGCGGTCCAGGCACCGCCGCCGACGGCGACGTCACCGGCGGCGACGGCGGCGGATGCGGGCTCGAACATCGGGGCGTCGACCACCCACACGAAGGCCCAGTCGCCGTCCGTGATGAGTCCGGTACGGTGGCCGATCTCGACGCGCGCCGCACCGAGCAGGGCCCGGGAGGGTGTCTTCTCGCCGGCGGCGAAGAAGACGCAGTCGCCGGGGCCGGCGCCCACGGCGGCGGCGAGGCCCTCGCGCTCGGCGTCGTTGAGGTTCTTGGCCACGGGGCCGCGGAGGCTGCCGTCGTCGTCGATCAGGACGTACGCGAGGCCCTTGGCGCCGCGCTGCTTGGCGAACTCCTGCCAGGCGTCGAGCGTGCGGCGGGGCTGGGAGGCACCGCCGGGCATGACCACGGCGCCGACGTAGGGGGCCTTGAAGACGCCGAAGCCGGTGTCCTTGAAGAACCTGGTGAGCTCCGTGAGCTCGAGTCCGAAGCGCAGGTCCGGCTTGTCGGAGCCGTACTTCGCCATGGCGTCGGCGTAGGTCATCCGGCGGATCGGGGTGGGGATCTCGACGTCGATCAGCTTCCACAGGCGCGTGATGAGCTGCTCGCCGAGGGCGATGATGTCGTCCTCCTCGACGAAGCTCGCCTCGATGTCCAGCTGCGTGAATTCGGGCTGGCGGTCGGCGCGGAAGTCCTCGTCGCGGTAGCAGCGGGCGATCTGGTAGTACTTCTCGAACCCGCCGACCTGCAGCAGCTGCTTGAACAGCTGCGGCGACTGCGGCAGGGCGTACCAGGAGCCGGGGGCCAGGCGGGCGGGCACCAGGAAGTCGCGGGCGCCCTCGGGGGTGGAGCGGGTCAGGGTGGGGGTCTCGATCTCGACGTAGCCGTCCGCGTGCAGCAGCTCCCGGGCGACCCGGCTGGCCTCGGAGCGCAGGCGCAGGTTCTTCTGCGGGGCGGGCCGACGCAGGTCGAGGTAGCGGTGCTTTAGGCGGGCCTCCTCGCCCACCTCGACGTGCTCGTCGATCTGGAACGGCAGCGGGTCCGCGGTGTTGAGGATGGTGACGGTGTCCGCGATGACCTCGATCGCACCCGTGGCGAGGGCCGGGTTCTCGTTGCCCTCGGGGCGCTGGTGCACCGTGCCCACGATCTGCAGGACGTACTCGTTGCGCAGGCTGGAGAACACGTCCTCCTCGCGCACCACCACCTGGGCGACACCGGAGGCGTCGCGCAGATCGAGGAACGCCACACCGCCGTGGTCGCGGCGCCGCGCGACCCATCCTGCCAGGGTGACGGTTTGTCCTACGTGCTCAGGCCGGAGGGAGCCGAGTTCATGCGTGCGGAGCACAGCATTCCTTCCCACAGTCGTGTCAGTCGGGTCGCAGGGCGTGGAAGCGCCTGCCTACAGTTGGTTCAAGCCCGACCAACCTTACCGGTCCCGGTGCGACCGCTCCGACCGGGACGGGCCCGCTGTCGGCCCTCGACCTTTGCACCCGGCCTCTCCCCGGCCTTCATCCGAGCTCCACCCCGACCGCCCGCCGTTCCCGACCCGAGGAGGACCATGTCCGAGCAGCCCGGACTCCGCCGTGCGATGGGTGGCTTCGATGCCACGACCGTCGGCGTCGGCGCCATGATCGGAGCGGGAGCCTTCGTGGTCTTTGCGCCCGCCGCCGCCACCGCCGGCGGCCTCCTGCCCCTGGCCGTCGTCATCGCGGGCTTCGTCGCCTACTGCAACGCGGCGGCGACGGCGTCCCTCGCCGTCCGCTACCCCTCGAGCGGCGGGACGTACGTGTACGGGCGGGAGCGGCTGGGGGCGGCGCCCGGGTTCCTCGCGGGGTGGGCCTTCGTCACGGGCAAGCTCGCCTCCTGCGCCGCGATGGCACTGACGTTCGGCCTCTACGCCGCTCCCGGCGCCGAGAAGCCCGCCGCGGTGGCCGCCGTCGTCGGCCTGACCCTGGTGAACGTCCTCGGCGTGACCCGCACGGCCCTCGCGACGCGCGTGATCGTCGCGCTCGTGGTGCCCGTCCTCGCCTTCGTCATCGTGGTCGCCTTCGCCTCCCCCGCCGGCCCGCCGGCGGCCGGCGGCGGTCCCGCCGGCGTCGGGGGCGTGCTGCAGGCCGCGGCGCTGCTGTTCTTCGCATTCGCGGGGTACGCGCGGATCGCGACCATGGGCGAGGAGGTCCGGGAGCCGCGGCGGAACATCCCGGCGGCGATCTTCGGCGCTCTCGGCTTCACCCTGGTGCTGTACGTCCTGCTGGCCCTGTCCCTGCTCCACGCGCTGGGGCCGGCCGGGCTCGCCGCGACCACCGCCCCGCTGCGCCAGGTGGTGGAGGCCGCGGCGCCGGCGACGGCCGGCCTGCTGGGTGCCGTGGTGACGGTCGGGGCCGCGCTCGCCAGCCTCGGCGCGCTGCTCGCGCTGATTGCCGGCGTGGGGCGCACGAGCCTCGCGATGGCGCGCGGCGGGGACCTCCCGGGCGCACTCGCCCGCGTCTCGCGCCGGTTCGCGGTGCCCTGGGTCGCCGACATCGCGACCGCCGTCGTCGTGGTGGTGCTCCTCGTGGCCACGGACGTGCTCACCGTCGTCGGCTTCTCCAGCGTCGGCGTGCTGCTCTACTACGCGATCGCCAACATCGCGGCGTTCACCCTCACCGAGCGGCAGTGGTACGCGCCGCGCTGGCTGAACGCCGTCGGCGCCCTTGCATGCCTCGTGCTGGCCTTCACGCTGCCGGCGGCGTCGGTGCTCACCATGCTCGCGGTGCTCGCGGGAGGGCTCGTGGTGCGAGGGATCGTGCGTGGACGTCGTCGCGGGCGGGCCTGACGGTCCTGCGAGGATCCGGTCCCGCGCGGCAACCCGGCCCGGCGCGCGGCGCATCGGCGGCCGCGCCCGCGGCGCGGCCGCCCGGTGTCAGGCGGTGCTGACCACCGGCCGGAGGTCCTCCGCCGGGGGCGCCCAGGACGCCGGGTCCGCCGGCGTCTGCTCGCCCGACCGGATGTCCTTGACCTCGTGGGCGCCGTCCGCCGACGTGAACCAGACGAACGGGATGCCACGGCGATCGGCGAACTTGATCTGCTTGCCGAACTTCTCCGCGCTCGCCGCGACCTCGGCCGGGATGCCGCGACCGCGCAGGGCCGCGGCGACGTCCTGGGCCTCGGACCAGGAGTCGTCGTCGGCCAGCGTCACGAGCACCGCCGTCGGCACGGAGCGGGAGACCGTGGCGAAGCCCTGGCTGAGGATGCGCGAGACGATCCGCGTGACGCCGATGGACAGCCCGACGCCGGGGAAGGTGCGGTTGCCCTTGCGCGCCAGGGCGTCGTAGCGGCCGCCGGAACAGATGGAGCCGAGCGCCTCGTGTCCGTCGAGGACCGTCTCGTAGACGGTGCCCGTGTAGTAGTCGAGGCCGCGGGCGATGCTGAGGTCGGCGACCACGCGGCCCGGCGCGCGCCGCGACGCCTCGCCGACCACCTGGCGCAGCTCCTCGAGTCCTTCCTCGAGGAGCTCGTTCGTGACGCCCAGCGCGCGCACCTGCTCCACGAAGGAGGTGTCGGCGGTGCGGATGGACGCGAGGTCGAGGGCGAGGCGCACCTGCCGGTCATCGGCGCCCACCTCGTCGCGCAGCAGCGTGCCCACCTTCTCGGCGCCGATCTTCTCCAGCTTGTCGATGCTCCGCAGCACGGCGGCCGTGTCCTCGAGACCGATGGCCCGGTAGAACCCCTCCGCGAGCTTCCGGTTGTTGACGCGCAGCGTGAAGTCCGGGATCGGCAGGGCGCCGAGGGCCTCCACCACGGCGAGGGCGAGTTCGACGTCGTACCGGAACGGCAGGACACCGTCGCCCACGACGTCGATGTCCGCCTGCGTGAATTCGCGGGCACGGCCCTCCTGCGGCCGCTCGCCGCGCCAGCACTTCTGGATCTGGTACCGGCGGAACGGGAAGGCGAGGTGCCCGGCGTTCTCGACGACGTAGCGCGCGAACGGGACGGTGAGGTCGTAGTGGAGGGCGAGTCCGCTCTCCGAGGCGGACGCCTCGTCGGCCTGCAGTCGCGAGACCGCGTAGACCTCCTTGTCGATCTCGCCCTTGCGCAGGAGGTGCTCGACGGTCTCGACCGCGCGCGTCTCGATACTGGAGAAGCCGTGCAGCTCGAACGTCCGCTGCAGCACCCCGAGGACGTGGAGCTCGATCAGGCGTTCCTCCGGAAGCCATTCGGGGAAGCCGGACAGTGATGCCTTGCGGGCCATGGGGTGGTTCTCCTCCTGCGATGGGGACCGGCTCCCGCGGACGGAGCAGCGGAGCGGTTCTGCGGCCTCAATCCTAGGTCCCGGCGGCGGCGTGCGGGAAAAGGGGCGCCGGCAGCAGTCGGGGGCAAGCCCCGCTCCCCGCCGTGACGCGGATCAGGGGCCAGTGGGTAAAGTAACCTCAGGGCAGGTTGCGCGCTGCCCGGGCAATCGGTGGGCGCTGAGGAGTCCCGTTCGGCGGGCTCTTCCGCCGCTACCCGGCGGGCCGGGCCGATAGACTCCTAGACCCTGCATCAAATGGCCCCGGCGTTGCTCACGGCCATCCGACGAGCGAAAGACTTCTAGCGGTGACAGACAGTCAGCAATCCGACGAAACGACCATCGGCCGGCACTCGCAGCAGGACGCTGCGGCAGCCGACGGTGCCCCCACGCCCGCATCCTCTCCTTCGGCCCCTGGCACGGACGGGGACTCGGACCAGACGCAGGACGCTGCTCCCGCCGACCCCGTGCAGGGCGTCGACGCCACTGTGGCGGACGCCGTCGGCACCCCGGAAGCCGAGGCATCGGCGGCCGCGGAGCCCGTTGCGGCCGAGACCGAGGCGGAGCCCGGTGTCCAGCCCGAGGCCGCCGGCGACACCGACGCGTCCGATGCGCCCGACGTCCAGACCGAGGCGACCGACGACGCCGGCAGCACCGAGCCGTCGGTCCCGCTCGCTCCCGAGCCCGCACCGCTGAGCACGCCGTCGCCCAGCACGGCCCCGGCGCGCGCGCCCCTGCCCACCGCGATGGCACCCCGCCCGCTCAAGAAGGCCGCGCAGCCCCTGGCGGCCCCTCCCGCCCACAGCACGTCCCTCGAGGAGGCCGGCCGGTTCGCCCGCGTCGAGGAGGACGGCCACGTCTTCCTCCTCGTGGACGGCGCCGAGCACCCGGTGGGCCAGTACCCCGACGCGACGCGCGAGGAGGCGCTCGGCTATTTCGTGCGCAAGTACGACGACGTCGTGGCCCAGGTCGCGCTGCTGGAGCAGCGTGTCCAGGCGAAGGCGCCGTCGTCGGACATGGCCAAGACCGCCAAGCACCTGCGCACGCAGGTCGGCGAACGCAAGATGGTCGGCGACGTCCTCGCACTGGAGGCGCGGATCGACGCGCTGCTCGGTGAGATCGGCGGCCTGGAGAAGGCCGAGCGGGCAGCGCAGGACGCCCTGAAGGCGAAGGAACTCGCCGCCCGCGAGGCGATCGTCGCCGAGGCCGAGGAGCTCGCGGAGCGTGACCCCTCCACCGTGCAGTGGAAGGCCAGCAGCACGCGCATGAACGAGCTCTTCGAGATGTGGAAGGCCGCCCAGAAGAACGGGCCGAGGCTCGGCCGCGGCACGGAGGACGCCCTCTGGAAGCGCTTCCGGTCCGCGCGCACCGTGTTCGACCGTCACCGCCGCGCGTACTTCTCCCAGCTGGACAGCGACAACGCGGAGGCGAAGCAGGCCAAGGAGGCGCTCATCCGGCGCGCCGAGCAGCTCTCGGACTCCACGGACTGGGGCCAGACCGCCGCCGAGTACCGTCACCTGATGGACGAGTGGAAGTCGTCCAAGCGCGCGAGCCGTAAGGACGACGACGCCCTGTGGGCCCGCTTCCGCGCCGCCCAGGACCGCTTCTTCGAGGCCCGCAAGGCCGCGAACGAAGCCGTGGACGAGGAGTACGCGGGCAACCTCGGGGTCAAGGAGGCGCTCCTCAAGGAGGCCCAGCAGATCCTGCCCATCCGGGATCTCGCGGCCGCGAAGAAGGCCCTGCAGTCCGTCAGGGACCGGTGGGACGAGGCGGGGAAGGTCCCGCGCGCCGACATGGGGCGCATCGACGCCGGGCTCCGGAAGGTCGAGGACGCCGTGAAGGCGGCCGACGACGAGCACTGGACGAAGACGAACCCCGAGACGAAGGCCCGCACCAACAGTGCGCTGAGCCAGCTCGAGGCGACCATCGCGCAGCTCAGGGACGACCTCGCCGACGCCGAGAGCGCGGGGAACGCGAAGAAGATCGCGTCCGCGCGGGAGGCACTGGCGGCCCGCGAGCAGTGGCTCGAGATGCTGCAGAGGTCTGCCCAGGACTTCTCCTGACCGCAGGCCTCCCAGGGGGAGGCTCCCGCACCGACCAGGCCCTCCGGCACCGTTGTCCACATCGGCGCCGGAGGGCTTCTGCGTGCTCCCCGCGGTGGGGATGCTGGAGCAATGCCTCCCCTGGACAGCACCGCATCCGGAGCACCTCCGGAGCGCGTCCTGGGCCCGGGGCAGCCGGTCACATCCACCGGCGGGGCGCTGTTCCATGCCGGGGAGATCTTCACGTCGGCGGAGCTGCAGGCCATGCGGCTCGACGGACTGGTGCACCTCGTCATCGGGGACTCGTACCTCCGCAGCGACTTCAGGGAGGACCCCGCCACGAGGTCGCGGTCGGCTGTCCGCAGCGTCCCCGCCCCGATGCGGGCGCGGGTGGCCCTGGGCCGCTCCACCGCGGCCTGGATCTACGGGTGCGCTCCGCCGCCCGCCCTGATCAGCCTGGTCACGGACCACCGGCGCCGTACCACGGCGCTGCCGCCCTTCACCCCCGCCGTCATGCACCAGGTGGCGCTCGGCCCGTTCGACGTCAACCTGATCGGCGGGGTGTCCGTCACCACACCGCTCCGCACGGCGCTGGACATCGCCGTCCACGGCGAGGAGCGGGACGCGGTGCCCATCCTCCGGGCGATCAGCGGGACCGCGGCCCTCGACTGTCCCCTGCGGCTCGTCGAGGCCGCGCTCGTCAACGCTCCGCGGGTGCCGGGCAAGGCGCGGGCGCTCGCCCGGCTGCGCGCGGCCCGGCGCCCGCAGGACGCGCGGGCGTGAGGCACGGTGGTCAGGGGCGTCGCTGGGAGCCCGTGGTCCTGTACACGTCGAAGACGCCGTCGATGCGGCGCACCGCGCTGAGGATGTGACTCAGGTACTTCGGGTCGCCCATCTCGAACGCGAACCGGGACATCGCCACCCGGTCGGACGACGTGTTGACGTTCGCCGCGAGGATGTTCACGTGGTTCTCGGCGAGCACGCTCGTCACGTCGGAGAGGAGGCTCTTGCGGTCGAGGGCCTCGACCTGGATCTCGACGAGGAACACGCTCGACTGCGTCGGCGCCCACTCCACCGGCACGATCCGGTCAGGCTGGTCACGCAGCTCCTGCACGTTACGGCAGTCGCTGCGGTGCACGGACACCCCGGATCCGCGCGTCACGAACCCAATGATCGGGTCCGGCGGCACGGGCGTACAGCAGCGGGCGAGCTTGACCCACACGTCGCCGACCCCGCGGACGGTGACGCCCGAGTCGGAGAACTTGGGCCGGCGGGGCTGCGTGGCGACCGCCGTCTCCGCGATCTTGTCCTCGGCGTCCTCGTGGCCGCCCATGAGCGCCACGAGGTGCTCGATCACGTTCTGGGCGGACGTGTGCCCGTCCCCGACGGCCGCGTAGAGGGCCGAGATGTCCTGGTGCCGGAGCTCCTGGGCGACCGTCAGCAGGGCCGTGTGCGTCATCATGCGCTGCAGCGGGAGGTTCTGCTTCCGCATGGCGCGGGTCAGCAGTTCCTTGCCCTTGTCGATCGCCTCCTCGCGGCGTTCCTTCGTGAACCACTGCCGGATCTTGTTGCGGGCGCGCGGGCTCTTGACGAAGCCCTGCCAGTCCTGGCTGGGCCCGGCGCCCTCGGCCTTGGAGGTGAAGATCTCCACCCAGTCGCCGTGGTTCAGTTCGCTGTTGAGGGGCACGAGCTTGCCGTTGACCCGCGCGCCGATGGTCCTGTGCCCCACCTCGGTGTGGACGGCGTAGGCGAAGTCGACGGGCGTGGAGCCGGCGGGCAACGCCATGACCTCACCCTTGGGCGTGAAGACGAAGACCTCGCGCGCGTTGATCTCGAAGCGCAGGGAGTCGAGGAACTCGTCGGGGTCCGACGTCTCCTGCTGCCAGTCCACGAGGCTCCGCAGCCAGCCCAGGTCACCGTTGTCGGCCGCCTCGGGCTGCTTGCCGCCGTTCTTGTACTTCCAGTGGGCTGCCACGCCGTACTCGGCGCGGCGGTGCATGTCGTGCGTGCGGATCTGCACCTCGACGGGCTTGCCGCCCGGACCGATCACCGTGGTGTGCAGCGACTGGTACATGTTGAACTTCGGCATCGCGATGTAGTCCTTGAACCGCCCGGGCAGGGGGTTCCACCGTGAATGCAGCGAGCCGAGGGTGGCGTAGCAGTCCCGCACGCTGTCGACCAGGACGCGCACGCCCATCAGGTCGTGGATGTCGTCGAAGTCCTTCCCCCGGACGATCATCTTCTGGTAGATCGAGTAGTAGTGCTTGGGGCGGCCCGTGATCGTGGCCTTGATCTTCACGGCCCGGAGGTCTTCCTCGATCTGGTTGCGGACGAGGCTCAGATGCTTCTCCCGCTCGGGGGTCCTGTCCCCCACCATCCGGACGATCTCCTCGTACACCTTCGGGTGCAGCGCGGCGAAGGACAGGTCCTCGAGCTCCCACTTGATGGTGTTCATGCCGAGGCGGTGCGCGAGGGGCGCGAAGATCTCGAGGGTCTCCCTCGCCTTCTTCGCCGAGGACGCGGGCGAGACGAAGCGCCAGGTGCGGGCGTTGTGCAGCCGGTCGGCGAGCTTGATGACGAGGACACGGATGTCCTTCGCCATCGCCACGACCATCTTGCGCACCGTCTCGGCCTGCGCGGCGTCCCCGAAGGACACCTTGTCGAGCTTGGTGACGCCGTCCACGAGCATGGCCACCTCGGGGCCGAAATCCCGCTTGAGCTCCTCGAGGGTGTAGGAGGTGTCCTCGACGGTGTCGTGCAGGAGGGCTGCGGCGAGCGTGGTGCCGGTCATGCCGAGTTCGGCGAGGATGGTGGCGACCGCGACCGGGTGGGTGATGTACGGGTCGCCGCTCTTGCGTGTCTGGCCCTCGTGGCTCCGTTCCGCCACGAGGTAGGCCCGCTGGATGAGGTCGAGGTCCTCGCGCGGGTTGTTGGCCCGGACGGTGCGGAGCAGGGGCTCGAGCACGGGCGAGTAGCCCGAGGAGCCGCGACCGGTGAGGCGGGCGATGCGCGCCCGCGTGCGGCCGCGCCGTCCGGGAGCGACCTGGTCGGCGCTCGTGGCCGACGGCGCGGACGTGGGCGACGCCGGCTGCACGAGCCCGCGGGCGGGAGCCGGGCGCGAGGCGTCGGTGGCGACCGGTCCGGGGACCCCGGGCGCCGGAGCTCCCGGGTTCTCTCCGGGATTCACCGCTTCAGCCATATCCAGTTCCTCAATCTCCATCCGGAATCCGGCAAGGATCCATCGTGCCGCCGGTTCTGCGGCACCTTCAAGTCTAGCGGGGCTCGAACCGACTCAGCCGCAGCGGGCCCGTGGGAGCCGCTGCGGCTGAGGATGGGACCGAGCGTCGGCGACGGTCCTGCCCGACGGGATGTCGGATCAGACGGCCGCCGCCTCCAGGGAGCGGCGGTTCAGGACCTTCTTCTCCTGCTTCTTCAGCTCCGGCTCGTTGAGCCGCAGCGCCGCGTACAGGGGTGCCGCGATGAAGATGGTGCCGAGCGTGCCGAGGATGATGCCGATGAACAGGGCCAGCGAGAGGTCCTGGAGGGTACCCGCTCCCAGCAGGAACGAGCCGATGAAGAGGATCGACGCGACCGGCAGGATCGCCACCACGGAGGTGTTGATCGAGCGCACGAGGGTCTGGTTCACGGCGAGGTTGACCTGCTCGGCGAACGTCCGCTTCGTCGAGATGGTGACGTCGGCGGTGTTCTCCCGGATCTTGTCGAAGACCACCACCGTGTCGTACAGGGCGTAGCTGAGGATGGTCAGGAAGCCGATGATGGCCGACGGCGTGACCTCGAAGTCGCTCAGCGAGTACAGGCCCGCGGTGACGACCATGACCACCACGAGGGCCGCCATCGCGGCGAGGGCCATCTTCCAGGTGCGGAAGTAGATCGCCATGAGGACCGCGGCGAGGAGGACGAACACGCCGAACCCGATCAGCGCCTGACGGCTGACGTCCTCGCCCCAGGTCGGACCCACGAAGCTCGAGGTCACCTGGTCCTCACCCACGCCGTACCCGCTGACGAGGTTGTCGCGGACGCTGAGCGTCTGGTCGTCGGAGAGCCGCTCGGTCTGGATGCGCATCGTGTCGGCTGCGATGTTGGTGACGCGCGGGACGGCGTCGGGCACCACGTCCGTGACCGCCTTCTCGCCGACGGCCACATCGGTGTTCTCGGTGGCGGAGACGGTGAACTCGGAGCCGCCCCGGAAGTCGATACCGAGATTGAACCCGCCCTTGACCACCGGGATGATGATCGAGATCAGGATGGCGATGCCGGCGATGAGGAACCAGAGGTTCCGCTTGGCGACGAAGGGGTAGGAGCGCTTGCCCGAGTACAGCTCGTTGCCGAACGTGGCGAAGCTGGTGCGGCTCATTCTTTGGTCTCTTTCTGGGAGGATCCGGTGCGCCCGGCGACGGTGGAACCGGTCCGCGCGGGGACGGACGCCTCAGGGCGTCCGGCACCGGTTTCGACGGCAGTGGGATCCGCGACGGTGGGATCCGCGACGGCCGACCCGGCAGCCGAGGACCCCGCGCGCCCGGCGAGGGCCTTCTGCTGCTCCGCGCGACGGCGCTCGGCGATGGTCAGGCGTCGCTCGGCCTCCGCCGAGGCACCCTTGTTCTTGGTGCGGGCGACGGTGACGGGCTTCTCGCCCGGCTCGCGCAGACGGCCGGCGCCGCGGTAGAGCGGGATCCCGCCGAGTCGGCGCGGGTCGAGCCCGGACCACGGGTGTCCCTCGCCGAAGAACTTCGTCTTCGCGAGGAGGCGGAGCACCGGGTGCGTGAACATGAACACGACCACGAGGTCCGCGATGGCCGTGAGGCCGAGCGTGAACGCGAAACCGCGCACGTTGCCGACGGCGACGAAATAGAGCACGAGGGCGGCGAGGAGGTTGACCGCCTTGGAGGCGAGCACCGTCCGCTTGGCCCGGCGCCAGCCGTTCTCCACGGCGGAGACGAGGCCGCGCCCGTCGCGCAGTTCGTCACGGATGCGTTCGAAGTAGACGATGAACGAGTCGGCCGTCTGGCCGATGGCGACGATCAGGCCGGCCACGCCCGCCAGGGACAGGCGGTAGTTCTCGGTCCAGCCGAGGATGCAGATGGCGAGATAGGTCAGCACGCCCGCGACCACCAGCGAGGCGATCGTGACCAGGCCGAGCAGCCGGTACTGGAACATCGAGTACACGGCCACGAGCAGCAGGCCGATGAGGCCCGCGATGAGGCCGAGACGCAGCTGGTCGGCACCGAGCGTCGCGGAGATCTGCTGTTCGCTCTGGATCTCGAAGCTGATCGGCAGGGCGCCGTACTTCAGCTGCTCCGACAGGGCCGCTGCCGACTCCTCGGTGAAGTTGCCCGTGATCTGGGGGTTGCCGTCGGGGATGACGGCGTTGGTGGTCGGCGCGGAGACGATGCGCCCGTCGAGCACGATGGCGAACTGGTTCCGGGGGTCGCCCGAGCCGATCGCGTAGAGGCGTTCGGTGACCTCGCGGAAGGTCTGCGTGCCCTCGTCGTTGAAGTCGATCGTCACGGCCCAGGTGTTGAGGGTCTGGCCCTGCTGGCTGCGCTGCAGGCCGTAGCTGGCCGTCGAGATGTCGGTGCCCGGGACCTCGACGGGGCCGAGGATGTACTTGCCCTGCGTGTCGGGCTCGCAGGCGACCATGGGCCGGTCGGCGGGAGCGGGCTCCTCGGCGGGCTCGAGGGCGGCCGGGTCGAGGCAGTTCAGCGCCTCGAACTCCTTGTAGAGCTCGGGCGTGATCCAGTTCGGGTCGCTCGCGTTCTGGGGCTCGGCGGCCGGCTGGGGCAGCTGGTCGTCGGGGGTGGGCGTCTCGGCGGCTGCCGCCTGGCCCGGGCCGCCCGTGAGGACGGGACGGAACTCCATCTGTGCGGAGGCCTGGATGAGGTCGCGCGTCTCGGGGTCCGGGGTCCCGGGCAGCGACACGATGACGTTCTGGCCGGACTGCGTGTTGATCTCGGCCTCGGCGACACCGGAGCCGTCGACGCGCTGGCGGATGATCTCCACGGCCTGGTCGAGCTGCTCGGGTGTGATGTCGCTCCCGCCCTGGACGCGGGGGGCGAGGATCATCTGCGTCCCGCCCTCGAGGTCGAGGGCCAGGCGGGGGCTCCAGCTCGCGGTGCTCCAGTAGGAGCCCGCTCCCAGCAGGATCGCGAGCAGTGCTGTCAATGCGCCCAGCCAGACAAGTGTCCGCTTGGCTGCCGTCCCGGGACCGGTACGAGGCATGATGGATGTCCTTATTCAGTGGCGCGTCTCGGGCGCCGGGTTGATGCTGGAGGCCGCGGCTGAGTACCGGCGCCCTACGGAATGCTAGTTCTCGGGGTTCGTTCTGGGGTCGCGGGGATCGCGCGCGTCGCGGTTCTCCCCTGCGGCGTCGCGGTTCAGGCGCGCCAGGGTCTCCTCCGGGGTCTCGGCGCCCGGGCCGCCGGCGCTCCCGGCAGCCGTGGCTCCCGACGCTGTGGACCCGGCGGACGGCGTGCGGTCCGAGCGGTCGGTGCGATCGGTGATGTCACCGCTGATCGAGGACGCGTCGTCGGGGACCGTGGTGCCGTGGACGGTGGTGCCGTGGACGGCGTCCTCGTCGTCGACGGGGTCACCGGCTGCCGCGGTGTCCTGCTGGACGACCTTGGAGAGGGCCTGCGTGTGCACGGTGGCGAAGTTGCCGGGAGACAGTTCGAGCACGGCCTTGTTGTTCTCCTGGTCGATCGAGACGATCGTGCCGAAGAGCCCGAACTGGGTCATGACCTCGGTGCCCGGCTCCATCTGCGTGCGCATCTCCTTCACCTGCTGCTGCGTCTTCCGCTGGCGGCGGAACATGGTGAAGATCAGGAACGCCAGTGCCAGCGGCAGCAGGAGGGAGAAGATGTCGAAACCGGGGGCATCTCCTGAGGCGGACTGCGCGACTACGTGTGCAAGCACTGGGAATTCCGTTCCTGGGACTGGGTGAGGCGGCGGCAGCATTGTGCCCCGGCACACATTGGAAGACACCAGTGTAAAGGGGATTTCTGGGCGTCCGGCGCGTCAGGACTCCGGCTGGGCCCAGCTGTCAAGGACGGATTCGGTGTCCAGCAGCGATTCGGGCGCCACGGAGAACAGGTCCTCGGGCATCGCCGCCGCGACGTTCGCCGGCATCTCGAGGCCGAGGTGCTTCCAGGCGGCGGCCGTCGCGATCCGTCCGCGCGGTGTCCGCCCGAGCATCCCCTCGCGCACCAGGTAGGGCTCGGCGACGGTCTCCACCGTCTCGGGCTCCTCCCCCACGGCGATCGCCAGTGTCGACAGCCCCACCGGCCCGCCGTTGAACTTGGTGATGAGCGCTGTCAGGACGGAGCGGTCCAGCCGGTCGAGGCCGCGCGCGTCCACCTCGTACATGTCGAGGGCGGCACTCGCGGCGCGGGCGTCGATGAGGTCGATGCCGTGCACGAGCGCCCAGTCCCGGACGCGGCGCAGCAGGCGGTTGGCGATACGCGGCGTGCCGCGGGACCGGCCGGCGATCTCGGAGAAGGCCGCCGAGTTCACCTTCATGTCCATGAGCATTGCCGAGCGCCGGAGCACGAGTTCGAGTTCCTCGGTGGAGTAGAACTCCAGGTGCCCGGTGAATCCGAAGCGGTCGCGGAGCGGGCCGGGCAGCAGCCCGGCCCGGGTGGTGGCTCCGACGAGGGTGAAGGGCGGCAGCTCGAGGGGGATCGCCGTCGCTCCCGGGCCCTTGCCCACGATGATGTCGACCCGGAAGTCCTCCATGGCCATGTAGAGCATCTCCTCGGCGGGCCGGGACATGCGGTGGATCTCGTCGAGGAAGAGCACCTCGCCCTCGGTCAGGGAGGAGAGGATCGCCGCGAGGTCGCCCGCGTGCTGGATCGCCGGCCCCGAGGTGATGCGGAGCGGGGCGTTCATCTCCGCCGCGATGATCATGGCGAGCGTCGTCTTGCCCAGCCCGGGCGGCCCGGAGAGCAGCACGTGGTCCGCGCTGCGGCCGCGCAGGCGGGAGGCCTCGAGGACGAGCGAGAGCTGGCGGCGCACCCGCTTCTGCCCCACGAAGTCGTCGAGGTTCCGGGGGCGGAGCGCCGCCTCGACGGCGCGGTCCTCGGGATCGGCGGCCGGAGCGACGAGCGGCGCGTCCTCGGGCTGCCGGTCCGTCATGACCCCACCTTCGTCCGGGCGGAGCTCCGGGCGCCGTCCTGGCCGAGCCGGCGCAGCGTGAGCTTGAGGATCTGTCCCACGTCACCGGTCGCTGCCACCTCGGGCGCCTCGGCGACGGCGGCGTCGATCGCCGCGCCCGCGTCCTTCTCGGACCAGCCGAGGCCCATCATGGCGGTGAGGACCTGCCCCTGCCACGTCCGGGCCGGGACGCCGGGCTTCGCCTCCAGGGGCACGAGCTTCCCGGCGAGTTCGAGCACGATGCGCCGTGCGCCCTTCGGGCCGATGCCCGGCACCTTGCTGAAGGCCTTGTCGTCGCCCGACGACGCCGCGATCCGGATGGCGTCCGGTGTGTGCACGGCGAGCACGGCGAGGGCGAGGCGTGGGCCGACGCCGCTGACGGCCAGGAGGGTCTCGAAGACCTCGCGCTGGTCGGCGTCCTCGAAGCCGAAGAGCGTCATGGAGTCCTCGCGCACGATCATCGCCGTGGCGATGGCTGCCTGCTCCCCCACGCGCAGTCCGGCAAGCGTCTGCGGCGTGGCCTGGACCTGCATGCCGAAGCCGTTGACGTCGAGGACGGCGGAGTGCAGGCCCACGTGGGTCACTGTCCCGCGCAGGGAACTGATCATGGGGCTCTCCAGGGCAGATGCTGAGGGGTCGGCCGGGCGGTCGCCCGACGTCGAACATACGTTCTAATGTCTAACGGTACTGGCGTCGCGCCGTTCGATCGAGTCGCCACACCGATTGTGTGCGCCGACGGCCCCGGACCGGGCCCTGCAGCGGCGCTACCGCCGTCGGGCCCGTGCCTCCGCCTCGGCCCAGATGCGCTGCGCGGGGGTGATGGACCCTCCGGCCGCCGACGCGGCGGCGCCCTGGACGCCCACTCCCCTGCGCCAGGCATGCGTGATGGCGAGGGCCAGGGCGTCGGCGGCGTCGGCCGGCCGGGGGGCCGTCTCGAGCCGGAGGATCTTCGTGACCATCTTGGTGACCGCGACCTTGTCCGCCTGGCCGTTGCCGGTGACCGCGGCCTTCACCTCGGTGGGCGTGTGGAGGGCCACCGGGATGCCGCGCCGCGCCGCGGACACGATCACGACGCCGGACGCCTGCGCCGTGCCCATCACGGTACTGACGTTGAGCTGGCTGAAGACGCGCTCGACGGCGAGCACCTGGGGCTGGTGCAGGTCCAGCCACGAGTCCACGGCCTCGGAGATCACCAGCAGCCGCTCGTCGAGGCTCCTGCCGGCCTCGGTCCCGACGACGCCGACGGCGACGAGCGTGGAGCGGCGGTTCGGTTCGATGTCGACGACGGCGAGCCCGCACCGCGTGAGTCCGGGATCGACGCCCATGACGCGGTAGGTCATGGCGTCACCCGCGCAAGGTGGCCGGGGATGTGCAGCGGTGCGATGTCAGTCGTCGTTCTCGAGCTCCGCCAGGACATCCTCGGGGAGGTGCGCGTTGGAGTAGACGTTCTGGACGTCGTCGAGCTCCTCCAGCGCGTCCACGAGCTTCAGGAACTTCCGCGCGCCGTCCGCGTCGAGGTCCACCTGCATGGACGGGACGAACTCGACGTCGTCGGTCTCGTACTCGATGCTGCTCTCGTCGAGCGCGGCGACCACGGCCCGCAGGTCCTGGGGCTCGGAGACGATCTCGAACGACTCGGCCGATTCCTTCACCTCGTCCGCGCCGGCATCGAGGACGGACATCAGCAGTTCGTCCTCGGTGAGGCCGTTCTTCGGCAGCGTCACGACGCCCTTCCGCGCGAACAGGTACGCCACGGACCCCGGGTCGGCGATCGTGCCGCCGTTGCGGGAGATGCCGAGGCGCACCTCGGAGGCGGCACGGTTCTTGTTGTCCGTCAGGCACTCGATCAGCAGGGCCGAGCCCTGGGGCCCGCGCGCCTCGTACATGATCGTCTGGTAGTCGACGGCCTCGCCGAGCAGGCCCGCTCCGCGCTTCACCGCGCGGTTGATGTTGTCGATGGGCACGGACGTCTTCTTGGCCTTCGAGACGGCCAGTTCGAGGCCGGGGTTACCCGCGACGTCGGCACCGCCGGCCCGCGCAGCGACCTCGATGTTCTTGATCAGCTTGGCGAAGGACTTCGCGCGCTTGGCGTCGATCGCAGCTTTCTTGTGCTTGGTTGTTGCCCATTTGGAGTGCCCCGACATGCTTACGCTTCTCCTCTGATCATCCGGATAAAGAGTTCGTGGACCCGCCGCTCACCCGTGACCTCCGGGTGGAAACTCGTGGCCAGCAGGTTCCCTGAACGCACTGCGACAATTCTAGCGACCGGTTCCAAGTCCGCTCCGGACGCACCGGCACCCTGTGGATCGCGGTCGTGGACACCGCCGGACGGACCCGCCTGCGGCGTCTCGGCGGCCGGCACCTGGGCCAGCACCTCGACGTCGGCGCCCACCTTCTCCACCCAGGGTGCGCGGATGAACACGGCGCGCACGGGATCCTCCCCGGCGACCGGGCCGGTCGTCGCGAGGCCCGCGAACGCGAGGTCGGTCTCGAAGGATTCGCGCTGGCGGCCGAAGGCGTTGCGCCGCACCACCATGTCCAGCCCGCCGAGGGTCTGCTGGGGGTTGCCGTCCCGGTCGGTCGACGGATCGGCGATCACGTCGGAGAGCAGGATCATGCCGGCGCACGATCCGTAGACGGGCAGCCCGCCGGCGATTAGCTCGCGAAGGGGTCCGGCGAGCCCGAAGGTGCGGGTCAGCTTGTCCATCGTGGTGGATTCGCCGCCGGGGAGGATCAGACCGTCGACCGCGGCGAGCTCCGAGGGCCGCCGCACGGGGACGGCGCGGGCGCCGAGGGACTCGATGGTGGCGATGTGCTCGCGCACGTCGCCCTGCACGGCGAGTACACCGACGACGGCGCGCTGCGTTGGGGCGGGGACCGCCGCCTCGGCGGCCGGACCGGCTGCATCCGGGGCGCCGGGCGTGCGCGGGGACACCGACGGGAACGGGGAGGTCATCCCCCGATTCTAGGCCGTTCCCGCCCGTACGGCGGTGCCCGGGCGGACCGGCGTGAGCAGCGCCTCGCCGCCGCGTCCCGGGAGGACGCGCACGCCTGCGATAATTTGGAGGCATGAATCCCCTTCCAGTCCTCGTGGGCAAGGCCGTGCGCATCGCCTCGCGCCTGCGCGGCGGCGGCTCCGCGCTGCCCGGCCTCGTGGTCGAGCGCCTCGACCCCCGCTTCATGGGCCGCGCGCTGTCCACCCTCCCGTACGGCGTGCTCGTGGTCAGCGGTACGAACGGCAAGACCACCACCACCAAGATGGTGGTGGAACTGCTCGAGGGTCAGGGCCTGAAGGTGTTCACCAACCGCACGGGCAGCAACTTCACGCGCGGCGTGGCCGCGGCCCTCCTCGGCGACGTCGACTGGCGCGGCCGTCTCGACGCCGACGTCGCCGTCCTCGAGCTCGACGAGGCGCACGCCGTGCACTTCGTGAAGCTCGTCCCGCCGCGCTACGCGCTCCTCCTGAACGTGCTCCGCGACCAGCTCGACCGCTTCGGCGAGATCGACGCGACCACGCGCCTGCTCGAGCGCATCGCGCTGGCGACCACGGGGACGGTCGTGCTGAACCGGGAGGACCCGCGCGTGGCGGGCCTCGCCGCGTCCCTCCCGACCACGCAGGTGACCTACTTCGGCCTCGACGCCTCGCTGCGGAGCACCTTCCCGAACGACGACGAACTGCGCGGCGCCGCGGGCACGGCGCCCGCCTCCGCGCTGGCGGCCGACGTCGTCCTGCGCTCGGTGGACGGCAACGCGGCATCCTTCGAGGTGGACGGCACCACGACGCACACGGATCTGCGCCTGCGCGGCGTCTACAACATCTTCAACGCCGCGGCCGCTCTCGCGGCGGCGCGCGCCGTCCTCGGCGGCGCGGCGGACACCGCGCGGCTCTTCTCCTCCCTGGCCGCCGTGGAGCCCGCCTTCGGGCGCGGCGAGAGCCTCGTGGTCGACGGCCAGGCGCTCGAGCTGGTGCTCGTCAAGAACCCCAGCGGCTTCCGCCTCGGCCTGAAGTCCTTCGACCCCGCGGGCTGCGCGACGATGATCGCGATCAACGACAACTACGCCGACGGCCGTGACATGTCCTGGCTGTGGGACGTCGACTTCGATTCGCTCGGCCTCGGCGGCGTGGAGATGGTGAGCGGCGTCCGCGCCTACGACATGGCGCTGCGGCTGAAGTACGACGACGTCCGGGTGGGCGTCGTCGAGCCCGACATCACCGAGGCACTGAAGCAGTTCGTCCGGGGGTCCGAGGGCCGGCCCAAGCGGATCTTCTGCACGTACACGGCCATGCTCGCGGTCCGCCGCGAGCTCTCCAAGATCACGAAGGTCGAGGTTGTCTCCTGATGAGCGACGCCCCCTCCGCCGGCGCCCTGAGCGAGGCACCCACCGATCCCTCGAAGGGGACCCTGCGCATCCTGCAGCTGTACCCGCGGGAGATGAACATCTACGGCGACTACGGCAACGTGCTCGTCCTCAAGCGCCGCCTCGCGTGGCGCGGCTACGGCGCGGAGATCCTCGAGCACAACGCCGGCGATGCGTTCCCGGACGATGTCGACATCATCATCGGTGGCGGCGGCCAGGACAGCGGCCAGGTGGTCATCCAGGACGACCTCCAGGCCATCGCCCCGAGACTCCGCGACCTGGCCGAGGGCGGCACGCCCATGCTGCTCATCTGCGGGCTGTACCAGCTGTTCGGCAACGTCTTCCGCACGCATGACGGCACCGTGATCCCGGGTATCGGCGTCCTGGACCTCGAGACCCGGGGCGGGACGGAGCGCCTGATCGGCAACGTCGTGGCGACCAGCGAGGAGTTCGGGGAGATCCACGGCTACGAGAACCACAGCGGCCAGACCTTCCTCGGCGCCGGACTCAAGCCCCTGGCAACGGTGGTGAAGGGCGCCGGCAACAACGCGCACGAGAAGCACGAGGGGGCGCGGTACCGGAACATCGTGGCGAGCTACCTGCACGGCTCGCTGCTGCCGAAGAACCCGGCGATCGCCGACTTCCTCCTGCGCACCGCCGCCGAGCGCAGGTTCGGCGCCTTCGACGGCGCCGGCCTCGACGACTCCCTGGCCGACCTGGCGCGGGAGCACGCGGGCGCCCGGCCCCGGTAGGACCACGGTGCCGGGGAGGGAGGCGAGCCGGCGCGGGGTGCGGCAGTGGCGGAATGCGCTGCTGGTCGCCTTCGCCCTCGGCGGCTTCGCCCTCTCCAGCTGGGCGACGCGCCTGCCGGCCCTTCGCGAGGACCTCGCCCTCGACAACGCGCAGCTCGGGCTCGTCCTCCTGGCACCCACCATCGGTTCGGCCGTCGGCCTCGTCGGCGCACCCGCGCTGCTCCGGCTGCTCGGCGCCCGGACGGCTCTGCTCGTCACGGTCGTCGCGATGAGCGTCGGGATGATCGTGGCGGGTGGCGGCGCAGGCGCCGCGAGCGTCCCGGTCTTCTTCGCCGGACTCGGGATCGCCGGGTTCGGCGTGGGCGCGACCGACATCCTCATCAACATCGACGGGGCCGCCGTCGAGCGGCTCGCCCACCGCTCCCTGCTGCCGCTCCTCCACGCCGCGTGGCCCGCGGGCGCCGTCGTCGGGGCGGGGGTCGGCGCCGTCTGTGCGGCGGCCGGGGTGGCGCCGTCGGTCCAGCTGATCGCGCTGGCCCTGATCGTGCTGGTGGCCGGCGTCCTGATGGTACGGGCGGTACCTGCGGGTTCGCGCGGACTGCGCCGGCGCTACGGGACCACCTCCGGGCTGCGACGCCGCGCCGGGTCCGTCCTCGATCCGCGGCTCGTCGCCATCGGTGCCGTCATGTTCGCCGCCGAGTTCGGCGAGGGGGCCGCGAACAGCTGGCTGAGCGTCGCGGTGCGTGATGCGTTCGGCCAGCCCGACGCCTTCGCTGCGGGGGTGGTGGGCGTCTACGCCGCGGCACAGGTGGTGATCCGGGTGGCCGGCGGCCCCCTGGTGGACCGCTTCGGCCGGGTCCGCGTGATCCGGGTGACGATGGGCCTCGGTGCCGCCGGCGTCCTCCTCATGGTGCTCGATCTGGGGACGGCGCCCGGCGTCGCGGGCATCGTCCTGTGGTCCGTCGGCGTCTCCATGGGATTCCCGCTCGGCATGTCCGCCGCGGCGGAGGGGCCCGGTGGTGCCGCACGGGTGTCGGTCGTGGGGAGCCTCGGGTACATCGCCAACCTCGTGAGCCCGCCCCTCATCGGGTTCCTCGCCTCGGGTTTCGACATCCTCACGGCCTTCTGGCCGCTGGTCGGGCTGTTCGTCGTCAGCGTGCTCCTCGCTCCTGCCCTCCGTCCTCTCCGCGACGCACCGGGACCCGCACCGGGCCGGTGACCCCCGGACACCCCGCGCCGCACCGCGCACCGCGCACCGCACCGCACCAGGAGGGACAGCACCCCGCCGTGCGCGTCAAGGGGCGACGGCGCCGCGACCCGCCCCGGAGTGCTGCCGGTAGCGTTCGACGGGACGGACCCCGGCCGGGGCCCGCCACAGCATCGGACCCGCACGGGGTCCGCGGAAGGAGTGTCATGGCCAAGGGAGTAGCGACAGTCTGGGTGCCGGTCGAGGATATGGGCAGGGCCCTCGCGTTCTACCGGGACACCCTGGGACTGGAGGTCACCATGGAGCAGGAGGACTGGTCCGTGGTGGACGCCGGCGGGCTGACGATCGGCCTCAACGGCCGCGAGGACACGCACGGCGGGCAGGGCGGCGGCGCCGTCATCAGCTTCGAGCCCGAGGGCACCATCGAGGAGGAGCTGGAGCGTATCTCGACCCGCGGCGGCGCGTCCATCGAGGGCGAGATCAGCGAGTACGCGTGGGGGCGGATCCTGCCGTTCAAGGACAGCGAGGGCAACGACCTCCAGCTCTACTCACCCCCCTCCGAAGGCTGAGCGCGCCCGGCCCCACAGCGCCGCCCGGCCACGCTCCGTGACCGGTCGGCGCACGGGAACCGTTGCGGACCCGTAACGGTCGCGCCGTGGCACCCTCCGCCCCTGTCTCCCCGCCCGGAGGCATGGCAGGGTCGGCTCATGAATGCCTCCGGTGCACGGACACGGTCGGGAATCGCGGTGCTGGGCGGTGCGGTGCTCGCGGTGTTGCTGACCGGCTGTGAGCCGTTCGCCGGGCAGGCCTGCCCGGCGATCGGCTGGATCAACGCGGTCGAGATCAGGCTGGACGGTTCCGCCGACGACGTCGAGCGGGTCGCCTGGGTGGAGCTCTGCGACGATCTCGGCTGCTCCACCCCGGCCGCCCCGCCGGCGCCTCCCGACGACAGCCCACCCCCACCGCCGTCCCTCGCGACGCCTGCCCTCCCGCCCTCCACCCTCCCCTCGGCGGCCCCGGCGGCCCCGGCGTCGCCGCACGACCCCGAGGCACCGTACTACCGGGCGGAGCCCGACGGGGCGGGGCGCTGGAGGGTGCAGGTCGGCATGTCCACGCCCGACACCGTCACCATCCGGGCCTTCGCGGCGGACTCCACCGTGCTCGCCGAGGCGACGGCGGACCTGGCCTGGGAGCGGGTCGGAGGGTCGGCGGCGTGCGGCGGACCGATGGTCACGGAACCGCTCGGCCTGGCGATCCGCGGCTAGGTGCGGACGTCCCCACCCCGGCGTGCTGCTGCGGGAGACCAGGCTACTGCTGCAACGCGCGCAGGTACCGCCTGCGCACGATGCGCTGGGCCACGAGGATCAGTGGGAAGAGCGCCCGCCACGGCTGCGATGACGCGGCACGGGTGAGTGATCGGACCGTGATGAGCACCGTGTCACCGTCGCGATGCACGATGAACGCCTCTTCCCCGCGCACAGGATGGCCCGGCCGCGTCCGGTAGGAGAAGCCGATCCGTTCCGGCTGCTCCACGACCGCGACCACCTCGACCGGTTCCGCGACGGTCAGGCCGAGGAGGGCCGCGGTCACGGTGAGCCGTTCTCCCGGGACGACCGGCCGGGGGCTGCTCACGGAGAAGCCGCTCCGGGTCTTCACCGTCCACCGCAGCACCTCGGAACCGGCCCGCTGCCAGGTCGCGTCGCCGCGGCCGAGGACGGCTGTCACCTCGGACCGGCGGAACGCGCCGTCGGTGGGCGGCCACAGCGGCTGATCCGGGGCGGTCGTCGCTTCCGGCCGGCCCACGGGGCGGCCCCGGCAGCGGCCGCGTCGACGCCGACCCTCAGGCAAGGGATGCTGCCCATTCGCGGGCGAGCAGCGCGTACTGCACGGTATCGGCCCACGTGTCTCCGCGCGGCGTGCCCTCGACGAACAGGCCCTCGCGCCGCAGCCCCAGCTTCTCGATCGCCCTCACCGAACTCCGGTTGTCCGCATCCGCGCGGGCGACGATCCGGTGCCAGGCGAGCTCGTCGAACGCGATGCCGAGCAGCGCCCGCCCGGCCTCGAGCGAGTAGCCGAGTCCGGAGGTCTCCGGATGCAGGAACATGCCGAGTTCGCCCTGCAGTCCCTCCGCCGCTCGGACGAGGACGGCGTCGCCGACCACGCGCCCGGACGCTGACTCGACGACGGCGTAGAAGCGGCGGTCGCCCGGGTGTTCGAGCGGCCAGCCGATGGCCCGTTCGGCCAGCCACCCGGCGTACCGGCCCGGCTCCATGGGCCCGTGCCCGAGGTACCGGGAGGCGTGGGCGTCCGACCGGTAGGCCAGGACCGCCGCCTCGTCGCCGGGAAGGAGGCGGCGGAGCAGGAGACGCGCCGTCCGCCTCTCGCCGAGCAGCAGGGCGTCCTCGACGCCCCCGCGCGGCGCGTGGTGCACCTCGTCACGGTCGTCCTCAGGACCGGTGGCGGGGTCCTGCGGGGATCCGGCGTCGTGCGCGAGCCGGTAGCGGCCGCCGGCCAGGGCGTCCTGCACCGCCCGGAGGGTCTCGTCCTCCCGATGTCCCGTCGAATCGACGGTGTGGCCGTCCAGCACGCCGAGGTCCGCGAACTGGTCCCACAGGGCGAGGATCGGGCCCTCGTCGACGAGCGCGCCGGGATCGGTACGCTGCCGGGCCCGCGCGAGCGCCGTCGCACGGTCGGGGCGCAGCACCACGTACTGCAGTTCCACACCGGGGTGGTGCCGCAGCGCGCGGCGGTAGTGCCCGAGCATCCACGGCCCCACGATGCCGTCCACCACCACGGTGTACCCGCCGCGCGCGTAGGTGACGGCGGCCCGGGCGACGGCGTCGACGACGACCTGGTTCTGGGCGTCGGACGCGGGCAGGTAGGGCGGGATGCCGCCGGAGACGATCGCGTGCCAGAAGTCGTCGGCGTGCAGGTGGACGGCGCGCGGGTAGGTGCCCGCCAGCACCCGCGCGATCGTCGACTTGCCAGCCCCCGGTGGCCCGGTCAGGACGATCACGCTGCCGCTCATGCCCCGAATCTAACGGACGACGGAGGCCCCCGCCGGAACGGGGGCCTCCGCCACGCAGGACGGGCGCCGGGTCAGGGGATGTCGCTCCTGGCGGCGTCCTTCGCCAGTTCGCGGGCGTCGTAGTCCGTCAGGAAGCCCTGGCGCTCCAGCGTCCGCACGCTGTCCTTGACCGCCCTCACGTACGCTCCGTGGTTCCGGTACAGGCCGTCGATCACGTCCTGGGATAGCGGCCGCTCGTACCCGGCGATGAAGCAGAACGACGCCCCGGTCGCCGTGCCGAACCAGGTGCTGGTCGGTGCATCGAGGAAGGGCGAGCGCAGGCCCCCCTGCACGTTCCCGAACCCGTCGAGCACCGGCGCGCCGTCGCGCACGAGGATCGGCTCGGCCCGGGGTGGCGCGATGCCCTCCCGCACCCAGAGGTCGAGGTTCCGGAGGGCCGCATTGAAGAAGATGGAACTCGGGAACCTGCTCCGCGGTCCCTCGTTGCAGGAGGTCGGCGGAACGGTGCGGCCGGCCGCGACGATGTCCGCGGACGACGCCGAGAAGGTCAGCTCGTCCGGCGTCGCGTGCCCGGCGCCCGCCATCTCGTAGTGGCGGTACCGGTCGCCGGGCGCGTCGCTGTCCGCGCGGCGGGACCCGATACCGGGCAGGTAGTCGGACTGCGACATCATCCGCATGATCGGCACGCCGACGTCCTTGAACTGGCGTCGCGCGTCCGTGGCCGGCGGCGCCGCTTCGCACTGGTTCATGGGGTACGCACCGGCGAAGGCGCCGCCCGCGACGGCCACGAGGTACGCGTCGTACACGGGTTCGCCGTCGGACTCGACGACGAGCGGGTGCACGCCGTTGATGTAGTTGACGAGGTAGCCGCCCGTCTGGGAGTAGCCGAATCCGTAGGCGTGCTCCACCTGCGTGGTCCGGGACCCGTAGCGCAGCGGGTTGGCGGCGTCGTCGCTCTTCAGCCATGCCCCGACCTGGGAGTAGATGTCCCAGATGAGGCCGTTCTCGGTGCTCCTCGAGGAATCTGCGGCCACGGTGGCGCAGTTGCCCGGGTCGGTCAGCGGGAGCGGGTTGGCGAAGGACAGCGCCGCATACCGCTCGGGGTCGAAGTTCTTGAGGGCCTCGACGGCGACCGGCTTGGCCGTGATCCCGACCCAGGCGTCGCCGTTGGCCACGATCTGCTCCTGGGCCACCGCCCAACCGATGTTCAGGTCGAACAGGTTGCTCGGGTTGAGCATCTCGACCACCACGTTGCCGCTGAACTCCCTGCCCTTCGCCGGTTTCCGGACGAGCACCCGGGTGGTGTACGGGGCGTCGGCGGTACGGACCTGGGCCGGGCCCTGCGTGGGCCAGGTGTAGACGTTGGAGGTGCCGCTGACGAGGAACTCCTCCTCCACGTAGCCGAGCTCCCCGAGGTCCTGCGGGACCTCCTGGTGATCCGCGGCGCCGAAGGGGTAGGACTCCGCCGAGGTGTCCAGCGGGCCCTCGACGGCAGGGATCGGCGTCGTGCCGTCGGGAGCGGCCAGTGCGGGTTGCGGTGGCGGGGCTTTCGCCGCCGCCGGCCCGGCGGAGACGCCCAGGCCGGTGAGGACGAGGGACAGCGACAGCAGGACGGATGTCCGGGAACGCATGCTCATGGTTCTCCTTCTCGGGACCGGGCTGCGCTGCCCGGCATGCTCCGCGGCACACCGGCGTCGGTGCCGTGTGCCCCTGCCATGATGCCGATGCCCCGGTCGGGCCCCCCACGATCATCAGGCAGCGAAGCATTCCGACCATAGGTAGCGGCCACCCGCAGGGTCAAGGGTGGTGCGGTGGAGGGCAACTACGTGCAAAAGTTAGTTCTCATGAGCAACCCTTTCCTCGCACCGAGCACCCTCGACTACCAGCTGCCACCGTTCGCTGCGATCGAGGACGAGCACTACCTGCCCGCCTTCGACGCCGGGTTCGCCGAGCACCTCGCCGAGATCGACGCCATCACGGGCTCCGCGGAGGCGCCGACGTTCGAGAACACGCTCGTGGCCCTCGAGCGCGCAGGAAGCACCCTCGACCGCGTGGCGCGCGTGTTCTTCAGCAACTCAGTCAGCCACGCCACTCCTGCCATCCAGGAGCTCGAGCAGCAGGTCGCTCCGCGCCTCGCCGAGCACGAGGACAACATCAAGCTGAACAGGGCCCTGTTCGAGCGCATCCGGCAGGTGCCGCTGGACGGGCTCGACGACGAGTCGACGCGCCTCGTCGAGGAGCACCTCCGCAGTTTCGTGCGGGCGGGTGCCGAGCTCGACGACGACGCCCAGGCCACGCTCCGCCGGCTCAACTCGGAGCTGTCTGCTCTCAGCACCGAGTTCTCCCAGAAGCTCATGAAGGACACCAACGACTCCGCGCTGCTGCTCGACACCGCCGAGGAGCTGGACGGGCTGTCCCCCGACGCCGTCTCCGCCGCGGCGACCGCGGCCGCGGAGGCCGGCAAGGACGGGAAGTACCTCCTGACGCTCATCCTCCCCACGGCACAGCCCGCCCTGGAGTCGCTCACGGACCGCGACGTCCGCCGCCGCCTGCACGAGGCCTCCGTCCACCGCGGCGCACGCGGCAACGACGCGGACACGCTCGCGATCGCCACCCGCATGGCGACCCTGCGCGCCGAGCGCGCCGCCCTCCTGGGATTCGACACGCACGCCGCTGCGGCCACCGACAGCCAGACCGCGCCCTCCCTCGAGGCGATCATGGACCGGATGCGTGAGCTCGCCGCACCGGCCGTCCGCAACGCCCGCGCCGAAGCCGCGGAGCTGGAGGCCGAGGCCGGCCACACGATCGAACCCTGGGACTGGGCCTACTACGCCTCGAAGGTCCGGAAGGCGAAGTTCGACGTCGACCTGGATGCGCTCCGCCCCTACTTCGAGCTCGAGCGCGTCCTCCAGGACGGCGTGTTCTACGCCGCGAACCGGCTGTACGGCCTGACGTTCACCGAGCGCCCCGACCTCGTGGGCTACCACCCCGACGTCCGCGTGTGGGAGGTCTTCAACGAGGACGGTTCGGGCCTGGGCCTGTTCCTCGGCGATTTCTACACCCGCGACACCAAGAGCGGCGGTGCCTGGATGAACTCCTTCGTGGACCAGTCGTCGCTGGAGGGGACCCGCGCCGTCGTCGTCAACAACCTGAACATCTCGAAGCCGGGCGCGGGTGAGCCCACCCTGCTGTCCTACGACCAGGTGGTCACCACGTTCCACGAGTTCGGCCACGCCCTGCACGGCCTGTTCTCCGACGTGACCTACCCGCTCTTCGCGGGCACGTCGGTGCCGCGCGACTTCGTCGAATACCCCTCCCAGGTCAACGAGATGTGGATCCTCTGGCCGGAGATCGTGGCGAACTACGCGCGCCACCACGAGACCGGGGAGCCGCTCCCCCAGGACGTCATCGATCGCATCCACGCCGCCGGCGCCTGGGGCGAGGGCTTCGAGACCACCGCATACCTCGGCGCCACGCTGCTGGACCTCGCCTGGCACTCGATCCCCGCGGGGACCGTCGTCGAGGATCCCCTGGCCTTCGAGGCCACCGCGCTCGCCGACGCCGGCGTCGACTTCGCGCCCGTGCCGCCCCGCTACCGCACCTCCTACTTCAAGCACATCTTCGCGGGCGGCTACGCGGCGTCGTACTACGCCTACATCTGGAGCGAGATGCTCGACGCCGACACCGTGGAGTGGTTCAAGTCCTCGGGGGGCCTGACCCGCCCGAACGGCGACCACTTCCGCCGTGAACTGCTCTCGCGGGGCAACAGCATCGACCCGCTGGAGGCGTTCCGCCGGTTCCGCGGCCGGGACGCGGACCTCCATCCGCTGCTCGTCCGCCGCGGCCTGGCGTGAGCACGGGCCCGGGCCGCGCCCGATGGTGACGATCGCGCAGTCCCAGCGGCTCCAGGCCGCGTGGTACGCCGCGCTCGCCGCAGCCACGGGCGGCAAGACGTTCTCCACGCACGGCTGCACCTGGGTGTGGCTGCCCGCACGGCGGGAACTCCTGATGATGTTCCCCGACGCCGTCAGTGCCTCCGCGGTGCGCCCGGCCCTCGCCGAGGGCATGAGGCTTGGCGCCACCTCGGCCCGGGTGTGGCTCAACAGCGCGGTGGACGCCACGGACCTCCGCCCCCTCGGGTTCGCACCGAGCTGGCAGCCGTGGTGGATGACGGCCCCGGTCTCCGCCGTCGTCCGGTCCGGGGACGACGGCGCCGTGCTCACCACCGAGGTGCCCGACTACTCGGGACCGCTCGCGCAGGAACTGCGGGTGGTCCGGTCGGAGCCGCGCCAGGCCTGGCACGCCGTGACCCGGGACGCCGTGAGCGGCAACATCTCGGGGGCGGCGTACTCGTTCCATCCCTCCGGCGATCCCGGCCTGCACGGGCTCGGCGGGATCCACCACCTCGAGGTGCTTCCCGCCCACCAGCGCCGCGGTCTCGCGACGGCCCTCCTGAGCGCCACAGCCCGGGCGGCCGGCCAGGCCGGGGCGGTGCACCTCGCCGTGAACGCGACGCCGGAGGGTTACGAGTTCCTCTCCCGGCGCGGGTTCACCCTGCTCGGCCGGGGCCGCACCTGGTCGCTCGGTCTCTGAGCGCGCCCGAGCCGCTGCCGCGCTGCCGCGCAACGGCTACCGGTCATGCGGCGGTCGCCACGAGGCCGAGGCACGCCTGATCATCCTGCTGCGGGGCCCGACCTGCGTGAGATCTACTGCGCCGTGTCCGACGCCCCGACGGAAGCCGGAGTCTCCGACGTCGGTCCCCGTCCGCAGGTAGCCCGGGGACCCAGGCAGCACCGGGGACGGCCCCCGACGCGGAGAGGACCGCAGCCCGAGGCGGGCTGCGGTCCTCCGATCGGCTGAGCCGGTCGCTCCGGTACGACGCTCCGGTACTACCAGCCGCGCTCCGCGAGACGGTGGGGCTGCGGGATCTCGTCGACGTTGATGCCGACCATGGCCTCGCCGAGACCGCGGGACACCTTGGCGATCACGTCGGGGTCGTCGTGGAAGGTGGTCGCCTGGACGATGGCGTTCGCGCGTTCCGCGGGGTTGCCGGACTTGAAGATGCCGGAGCCGACGAAGACGCCGTCCGCGCCGAGCTGCATCATCATGGCGGCGTCCGCCGGGGTGGCGATACCGCCCGCGGTGAACAGGACCACGGGCAGGCGACCGGCGGAGGCCACCTCCTTCACGAGCTCGTAGGGTGCCTGGAGCTCCTTGGCCGCGACGTACAGCTCGTCCTCCGCCATCGAGGACAGGCGGTTGATCTCCGAGCGGATCTTGCGCATGTGCATCGTGGCGTTCGAGACGTCGCCGGTACCCGCCTCGCCCTTGGAACGGATCATCGCCGCGCCCTCATTGATGCGCCTCAGCGCCTCGCCGAGGTTGGTGGCACCGCAGACGAAGGGGACGGTGAACTTCCACTTGTCGATGTGGTTGGTGAAGTCGGCCGGTGTGAGGACCTCGGACTCGTCGATGTAGTCGACTCCGAGGGACTGCAGCACCTGCGCCTCGACGAAGTGGCCGATGCGCGCCTTGGCCATCACCGGGATGGAGACGGTCTCGATGATCTTGTCGATCATGTCGGGGTCGCTCATGCGGGACACGCCGCCCTGGGCGCGGATGTCGGCGGGGACCCTCTCGAGCGCCATGACGGCTACCGCACCGGCGTCCTCGGCGATGCGCGCCTGCTCGGCGGTGACGACATCCATGATGACGCCGCCCTTGAGCATCTCGGCCATGCCGCGCTTGACCCGGTTGCCGCCGGTCTGAGCTGTGGTTGCCGAACGGTCTTCAACGGTGGACACGATTTGCCCCTCAAGGTAGATAAAAGCTGACCCTCCATGATACGACGCAGGGCGGCCCTGCCCTGCTCGCTGGCGTGGTGCGGGCCTGCCCCGGCGATGCCCCTCACGCCTGTGCCGTGGACGGCTACCGGACCGGTGCCTTCGATGCCGCGTGCTCGGTGTCGAAGCGTCGACGCGCGTCCTCGATGCGATGGATATTGTCCAGCACCCAGGTTCCGACCGCCCGGATGGGGGTTGCCATCTCCCGACCCAGAGCGGTCAGGGCGTAATCGACGCTCGGTGGCTTCGTCGGGTGCACGGTGCGGACGACGAAGCCCTCCCGCTCGAGGCCGCGGAGGGTGGAGGCGAGCATCTTCGGCGATATTCCGCTGATCCTGCGTCGCAACTCTCCGAAGCGCACCGTCTCATCCTCCAACTGCATGAAGACCAGGACCGACCACTTGTCGCCGACCCTGGCCAGCGTCTCCGTGGCTCGATTGCAGTCGGCGGTTTCCCGTAGGTCATCTAGTTTCACGAAAGTGCCTCCTCGACGGTTTCCGTCTCCGGTCCTAGGGTCGGTATCTGGTGGATACCAACTATCCACCATGATCAAGGAGATACATCATGAACGCCCGACGAGTCGTCCTCATCACCGGTGGCAGTTCCGGTATCGGTCTCGCTCTCGCAGAGGCCTTCCTGCGTCGTGGAGACACCGTAGCGGTCTGCGGACGATCCCAGGCGGCCCTCGACCGGATGAGTTCCGCTCACCCTGGCATCCTGGCCCTTCGGGCGGACGTGACCGATCAGGCGAAGCGCGCGGCCATGCTCGATGCGGTGACGGAGCGGTACGGGCGCCTTGACATCCTGGTCAACAACGCCGGGACCTTCGTCGAGCGCGATTTCACCGTGGCCGCTCACGCCACACAGAACCTGGACGAGGAGGTGCACCTCAACCTGAGCGCGCCCATCCACCTCACCGGGGAAACCCTCTCCCGTTGGCCGAGGATGGAGGCGATCGTCTTCGTCACCTCGGGGTTCGCGCTGGTGTCGCCTGCCCGGGCCCCGAGCTACGGCGCCGTCAAAGCGGGGCTCCATGGCTTCGCGGACGGCCTTCGCAGACAACTCGCACCTCGTGGCACGCATGTGCTCGAGGTGCTCCCTCCGACGACGGACACGCCCATGAACGCCGGCACGACCGGGAGGATGCTTCCTCCCTCGGCCGTCGCCGACGCGACTCTTGACGCCCTGGACCACCGACGGCCCATGGCCCTGCCGGGAGGATCCAGAATGCTTCCGACCCTCATGCGCGTTGCGCCGACGCGGGTGAGCCGCAGGGTCGCCGCGCTCTAGATCGAGCGGGAGTCGTCGAACACGTGCCAACAGATGTCGTTGCGCAACCGCTGGTCATCCAGCACCAGGTCACGGATCGCGGCAGGCAGCTGGTCGCGCTGCCAGTCACGTTCCGCCCGCCCTGCGGCACGTTCCCTGGTTCCTGGTACGGCTGCCCGTACGGCCTTGATGGCGTAGGCCGCCGCTCCGAGTTCATGAGCTGCGACATGAGCAACAGCACCGGCCTGCCCTGCAGCGTAGGCGGCGAAGCGTGCAGCTCCTACGAGATCCCGCGCCGCTGCCATCGCATGCCCTCCGGCGGCGCGAGCCTCCATCATCGTCAGGTCGCCCGCAACCCATGACCGGGCTCCACTGATCGCGAGCCGCGGGCGCGAGTCATCGGGCCGGATCGACTCGAACAGGCCGAGGACGTGGTCGGCGCACAGGGCCGCCCAGAGAGCGAGGAGGTGATGATCATCGTCAGTCAGGGTGCCTCCACGACGGAGCGTGACGAACCGGGGGTCGCGCAGTTCGGGAAGAATCACGAGAACGTGCCTCCTGGAGGGCTCCACGCGCCGGAGCGTCGGCGTGGCGCGTTGGTGAGCCCGCTGAAGCGCAGCTCCCGCGGCCGACCCGGGCAGGAGATGCTAGTCATTGCCTTCCTTCGTCGGTAGGTGGCGACGCTCGTACCGGTCCCGGTCCAGCTCGAAAGCCTCCCTCAGGAGGGCCCGCACGGCGTCCGATGTCCTCGAGCCGGGATTGACGACCGCAAGCCACCCCGCATCCCCGTAGACGGGGTGGGCGAAGATGGTGTCGGTCGAGTCCGGGCTGGACCTGTTGTCTGCCGTCCACGTCGAGAACGAACCCTTCCCCGGGTGGATGTTGACCCGGTAGTGGCCTTCCCGATGCAACTTCGACCGATCATCGTCGGGATAGTCCTTCGTGACGATCGTCGCGAACGGTTGCCGGTTCACCGGCATGACGTGACCGGGTTCGTAGTAGAAGAAGGTATCGCCCCATGCGATCTCCGGTGTCCTGTCACCCGGGAGAGGGCGAACCACGAGGGCACCCTCCCACTCCCCAACCATCTCGATGATCGTCGACATATCCATGGTTAAAGCCTGCTATTAAACTCCCTGTGGCGGGTTTCTCCCCGCCCAGGATGCATTGGTAGGTGAGAACTCTGCACACCCCTTCGCTGCGCACCGTCGACGTCGCCCGCCTCACCGACTACTCCGTGCAGCAGATACGCAAACTCGAGCGCGAACGCGTCATCCCGCCGGCACATCGCTCAGCAACCGGGTACCGGCAGTATCAGCTCCTGCACGTGCAGGCCGTCCGTGCCTATCGGCCTCTCGCCGTCGCCCTCGGTCCAGTCAGCGCCAAGCAGTTCCTGCGCGACCTGCAGACACAGGACGAGGCAGACACCCTGGCGGCACTGGACGAGGCGCATCAACACCTCAGTCTGGAGCGGGAGTCTCTCCTACGCGCACAGGACGCTGCTCTGCACATCGCTGACGAACCCGTCGGGGGAAGCAGCGACGACGACGCCTTCACGATCGGAGAGCTCGCAACGGCCCTGGGTATCCGAGCGTCGACACTCCGCTTCTGGGACTCGGAAGGCATTGCCCGTCCCGACCGCGGGCCGGACGGTCCCGGCGCTACTCCCCCGCGCAGGTCAGGGAGGTACGGATCGTCCAGCAACTGCGAGCAGTAGGCCAGCCGATTCCCAGCATCCGGCAACTACTCCCGGCCCTACGGGCGGGGCAGGACCCCGAGCAGCTCACCACGGCCCTTGCTGCTCGCCACCGGGACATCACGCACCGGTCACGCCACCTGCTGATCGCCTCGACACCACTGTTCGCACTTCTAGCCGCATCGGACCACACACATCGAGCCGCCAGTGACCACGGCACCACGTGTGGGTGACCACGACGCTGGAGCCGTCGCCGGTCGGGGTCTTCACCGAGACCTGGAGACCCGCTGCCCCGCATCTCGCCCGGTGAAGGACCGGCCTACGGGCAGCGTGAACAGCAGATCCCAGCCGCTCTTGTGCCTCTTCAGTATTAATGTTTTATTATTACTATGTCGAGAATCAAGGCGCAGCAAGACGCGCAACTCACCAGGGCAGCGTTGCCACTGCTGACGCTGACCCTCCTCGCCGACGAGGAGTCCTACGGCTACCAGCTCATCGAGCGTCTCGAGGACCTGGGCCTGGAAGTGACGACCGGGCTGATGTACCCGCTGCTGAGCAGACTCGAACGGGACGGACTGGTGACCACCCGCATGGTTCCCTCGACGAACGGACCACCGCGGAAGTACTTCGCCCTGACAGAAGCAGGCCACACCACGCGAGCATCAGTGAAGGACCAGTGGCAGGTCGTGGCCACAGCCGTTCACGCTGCCACCGAGAAGGAGCACGCACCTCATGCCTGACAGGATCCTTGAACCCACTCCCGCCCGTCGTCGATCCATCAGCGAGAAACTACGGGCCGACCTGTACCTCACCAAACTCGACTGGCACCTGGAAGGGGTCCTACCGGGCAAGGCGCGTCGAGCGACAGTGAAAGACCTCCGGCAGTCTTTGGTAAGTGATCCCCGGGACATGTCCTCCAGCCTCCGGGACCTCGGATCACCGAAAGCACTCGCTGAGCAGTACGCCGACGACACGCGCCGCAGGCCCCTATGGTCCGTCGGCATCATCACCGCCGGCGCAGCACTCCTGATCTACTGGACAGTGTTCCTGTCCTACGTCTTCGGAATGCTCGCCGCCGTCGAGTCCCTCGGCTCCAGCGAAGCCCACGCCAGATTCCTGACCATCGAAGTCACCGCCTACTCCACCGCCGAAGCCGTCGGCATCGGCTGGACCAGCGACTGGGCCTGGCTCGTCGTCCCCATCGTCATCGCCACCCTTGCCTTCCTCCTCGGAGCCAGAGCGTGGCGTGCGATCGCCATGAGGAATGACACGAAGTGAGCAAGGACGAACACTGATCCGCGCCCGTTCACGGATCCGTCCAGGGTCGCTTGACTGGACGAGCGCCACGCGTTCGGGATTGCAGCCGGTTGTGCGCTGCTCATTCGCGCCTCCATCCGGTACTCGATATCCTCGTCGGCCGGGCGACTGTTCATCACAGCACTCGACTCACTCGCTGCTCCGATCCGGACGGCCCGCAACCCCAGGGCCCGGGAAACACGACGACGACAGCCGGTACCAGGACACCGACGACCAGGAGGAGATCCGCGGAGGTTGCGGCTCTAGCCGTGGTCGGGATGCAGCGACGCATCTGGATCGGTGACAACCCATCCGGTGAAGGTGGTCGTGAGGTCAGCCCGAGTGGGAGAGGCGCAGAATGGGCCGCCCTCGGCACTCACGGTTTCATCCAGAGGGGCGACACGGATGAGTCGGAAAGGCTCGTCCCCGGCGCGGGCCCGGATCGTGACGGCGTTACCGGCCCTGCTGAGGCGCACTGTGATCTCCCTGTCGATCCACTCAGGGACAGGTGCCACCGACCAGTCAGAGGCGCCATGTGTGACAACCGCCCCAACCTGAGGGATCCCATCAGATACCTCCACACCGGCTTTGATCCACAGCGAATCCGATACGTGAAGGTAGATCCCCGCCTGGTCGAACTGCTCGGTGTAGTCCAGGAGGAATGAAACCTCCACCGCACTCTCGGCGGGCAGCGGAGCCAGTAAGGCATGCGCGCTGTCATGGACGAAGCCATACGAGGTGTGTCTCCAGGCGTCACTGTTCTCAGCTGCGGTCACCCGCAGAGTCTGCCCCTCAGCGACGGCACGCACGGGCGGATTCCGCCACCTTCCCCGATCCCAGACCTCGCCGGCTCCACTGGTAATTCGTGTCATGCCACATCCCCTGAGTTGGTCATTCAAGCCTCGGGCTCCATTCAACCAGCGGCATGTCCGACACAGAAGCGAAGTCCGGTCGATCGATCGTCGATCGGGTGATTGTTGGTGCATCCTGTGCCTCCGGATCGCTCGACACCGCTTCAACGATCAGCCCCGTCTACTGACGGAAACGCCTCATACGCTGTCACCGTCGGAGGGGCTCAGGTCTTGCGTTCCGATGACGGAGAGCAGCTGGAGCTTGTTGTGGCTCTCGGTGCCCGGGGTTGCCGTGAAGACGAGCAGGGTCTGGGTCTGTTCGGGGTCCAGGAGGCTCTGGCAGTGGACGGTCAGCTCTCCCAGATCGGGGTGGAGGAGGCGTTTGTGTTCGCTGTAACGCCATCCCACCGGGTGCTCCGCCCATACTTCTGCGAACTCGGTGCTGCTGTCCCGTAAGGCGTCGGCGATGTCGGCTGCACGGGATCGGGGGCCTTCTCGGGTCAGGACCTGCCGCAGCTGAGAGGCGAGGACCCGTGAGTGCTTGGGGTGGTCCTCAGGCGGGTACAGGTTCCGCTCACCGGTGTCGGTGAACCACCGGTAGACGACGCTGCGGGCCAGTCCGTGGTGAGCCCGATGGTCGCCCAGGAGCGCCAGCCCCGGCTGGGTTTGGAACAGTGTCTCGCCCAGGGAGTTGAGGACGGCGGCAGGGGTGTCGGTGAGTCTGTCCACGACGCGCATCAGTCCAACGTCCACGTGGTCTGTGCGGCGTACACGCCGCTGGGTGTCGTAGCCCACCAGGCGGAACAGGTAGTCGCGGTCCTCCAGGGACAAGCGCAGGCCACGGGCGAGGGCGGCGAGCATCTGCTCCGATGGTCTCGGGCTGTGACCGCGCTCCATCCGTGAGTAGTAGTCAGCGGACATTCCGGTCAGTGCTGCGAGTTCCTCCCGGCGGAGCCCCGGCGTTCGACGCCGCTCACCCCTGGCCAGGCCGACGTCCTCGGGTTGGAGCTTCTCCCGCCTGGAACGCAGGAAATCGGCCAGCGCGGTTCTCTCCATACGAGTAGTTTCCAGCACGCGTCCTACGTCAGCCACTGCCCAGCCCCTGCCTGGTAGTCAGAGGATCAACGGGCCCTTCCTCGGGCCCGACCATCTCCGTAGCGTTACCCGACGTCACCTGACCACCAACCCGATCCGGGCACGGACGAAGAGAAGAGCGAGCAATGAGTACTCGATGGACGACGGCGGATCTGCCGGACCTGACCGGGAGGACGATCGTCGTGACAGGGGCCACGGCAGGTCTCGGCGAAGTGACGACACGGGAGCTTGCTCGCGCCGGCGCGCATGTGGTCATGGCGGTCCGCAATGAACAGAAAGCAGCGGACATCCTCCGCGGCATGGGGCCCACGAAGGGGCAGATCGAGATCCGCCACCTGGATGTGGCGGATCTGGGGTCTGTCCGCGAGTTCGGGTGGAACTGGTCCGACCCGATCGACGTACTGATCAACAACGCCGGCATCATGCAGGTCCCCCTCGCTCACACCCGTGACGGGCTCGAGTTGCAGATGGCGACGAATTACTTCGGCGCATTTGCCCTCACCAGGACTCTTCTGCCCCACATCACCGACCGGGTCGTTTCCCTGTCGTCCCAGCTTCACCGCACCGGGCACGTCCGCCTCGATGACCTGGCGTGGAAGACACGGAAGTACGACGACCTGGCCGCTTACGCGGATTCCAAACTCGCCGTCGTCCTGTTCTCCAGCGAACTCCAGCGGCGCCTGACGGCCGTGAACAGTCCCGTTCGTTCCATCACAGCCCACCCGGGAATCGCCCGGACCAGCCTCGCTTCGCACGCCGGCGGACTGACCGGCCGCATCAACTACCTCGGGCCGCTGCTGAACACCGTCGAGCAGGGCGCCCTGCCCACGCTGTACGCGGCAACACAGGACGTCCCCGGCGGGTCCTATGTCGGCCCCGATGGTCTGGCGAGCATCAAGGGATACCCGACGATCCGCCGGCCATCCCGGACAGCCCGCAACGAGAACCTCGCCCGCGATCTGTGGGACGAGACGAACAAAGTGGTTGGAGCGGACCTTGCCTTCGCCCTCTGACTCCTGCTCGAGGAGCACTCAGGGAAGACTGGTGCCATGACACGACTATCAACGACAGACATCGCCGGCGAGCTCGAGCACGTCGTGAAGCATTGGACCCCACGAGTCGTGGGGCAGGTCAACGACCAGTACATCAAGGTCGCCAAGCTCCTCGGAGAACTCGTCTGGCACGCCCACGACGACGAGGACGAGATGTTCCTCGTGATCTCAGGACACCTGCGGATCGAGATCGAAGGACAGGACGACGTGGAACTGGGCCCGGGCCAGTTCCACGTCGTACCACGCGGTGTCCGGCACAACCCTGTAGCGAAGGAGGAAGTACACATCGTCCTCATCGAGACGGTCACCACCTCACACACCGGGAACACCACTGTCCAGGGCACCGTGGCCATCGAAGACCAGGTGAGCCATCTCGGCTGACCCGGCGTCGGCCCGGAACTCTGCCCCGACCTTCCTTCGCACCATCACGCACGAGAAACGCGGGTAGCTGCCTGGCTGGGTGGGGTAGGTGGTACTCGTGCACGAGGTACGCGTCCCTCAGTAGCCTTCATGGCATCGGCGCGCTCTTGCCGCCTTCCGCGCACAGGAGTGCTCGGAGCGTCCCTGCTGGTCAGTCGCTGGTTCCTTCCTGAATGGAGTTCGATGCTTGCCTCTCTTGTGATGTCAGGATCCGCTGGACGGTGGCAGGCGTGAGGATCGCTCTCCTGGCCGACTCCTGCACGACGGGTTGGCTGAACTGGGGCCATGGTGAACTGTGGCTGACACCGGATCACGTGGTTCGGATCGGTCGGCGTGAGCTCACCCTGAGGTCCGCGGCGAAAGGTGGTGCGATAGGCGGTGCCGCCGCTGCGGCAGGAGGCCTGGGACTCCTCGCGGTGCAGGCGGCGGGCAAGAAGTTCGCCAGTACCCGTCCCGCACCAGGCGCGGTGGTCGAGGTCGAGAAGGAGACATGGGCGGGCGAGCTCGATCATCAGCCGAAGGCCTTGATCCTCGGCCGCGACGATATCGACACTCTCGACTACCGGCCCGGAATCAGCTCTTCCCGGTTGCGTATCAGGATGACCGACGGAAGTGAGCACAAGCTGCTGTGGTTGCCCAACCCTCACGCCGAGGATCTCCTCGCCCAGGCATTCGGGCCCCGCTTGCACCGATCGTGACCAGGAACGGGTCCGCTCCCTCGTGTATCGGGAGGCGTCGCTCGTCGCTGGCCTGGTTCGTGTAGTGGTCGCATACTTGCCGCATGATGATGTCGCTGCTGTTCGGTGTGGTGGCCTCCAGCGCGCTGATCATCGGCGCTCTGATCGGTGTGCGGTTCGATCTTCCCAAACGGGTGCTGGCTATCCTGCTGTCCTTTGCCGCAGGATCGCTGATCACCGCTCTGGCCTTCGAACTGTTCGAGGATGCGTTCGAACAGGGCGGTATCTGGCGCGCGGCACTGGGCCTGCTCGCAGGCGCCCTCGTCTTCACCGTCCTCAGTGCCCTGCTCGACCGATGGGCCCAAGCAGGCGAGGATCCCACACCGGCCGATGAGCATGAAGGCAGTGCGAAACTGGACACCGACGCTGCCGCTTCGGACCAGTCAGCCTCCAAAGCCTCAGTACGCGGCGCGGCAGGCCTGGCCCTTCTTGCCGCCGTCACCCTGGACGGCGTCCCGGAGAACGTGGCCCTCGGTGTGGCACTGGGCGGAGGAACCGGAGGCCTTGCCCTCCTGGCCGCGATCTTCGTCTCCAACCTCCCCGAAGCCCTCGTCGGAGCGTCGTCGATGCGGTCCCAGGGCCGGTCCACCCAGCGGATCCTCGGGCTGTGGGGGGCCTGTGCCGTCCTCCTGGTTGTCGCTGTCCTCATCGGCGCCGGTCCCCTCTCAGGGGCAGACCCGGAAGCCATCTCGCTGCCCCTGGCCTTCGCCGCCGGTGCTGTCATCGCGTCCCTGGCCGACACCCTGATGCCTGAAGCCTACGAACACGGTGGACCAGCAGTGGCCATGAGCACTGCCGCCGGTTTTGTCCTCTCCTTCACCCTGTCCCTCATGTGAGCGTCCACGTGAGCGATCCCACGAGCGGTTGCTTGGTCCCTGGTGCCCCCGGGCACCAGTGCACACTCCGGAGATTCGTTCGAGCTCGCTCACAGCTGGTCACCGCCCACTTGTGCTCTCAGGTCCGGCAGTGAAGGGTGAAGGTAAGGCGGCTTTCCTTTTCCGCCTGTCATCAGGAGGTTCCATGTTCTTCCACGTCCAGCAGCTCATCAACGAGATCATCCCTGACGAGCCGGATCCCGCGGCCGCCAACGCCCTCCAGGAGGGCCTGGGCGGGCAGTTCGGCGAGATGCGCACCATGATGCAGTACCTGTTCCAGAGCATGAACTTCCGCGGCGCCGCCGCCAAGCCCTACCGCGACCTGATCCAGGGCATCGGCACTGAGGAGATCAGCCATGTCGAGCTGATCGGCACCACCATCTCCCGCCTCCTCGACGGGTCTCCGCGCTACCAGGGCAAACTCGACGACCCGCTGGACACCCCCGGTGCCGGAGGCGCGATCCCGCTGAACCTCGCCCTGTCCCAGGGCAACATCCACCACTACCTCGTGGGCGCGCAGGGTGCCCTGCCCGTCGACTCGGCGGGCAATCCCTGGAGCGGCAGCTACGTCTACAACTCGGGCAACCTCCCCCTGGACCTCCTGTACAACCTGATGCTCGAGGCGACCGGCCGACTGCAGAAGTGCCGCATGTACGAGATGACGGAGAACAAGACCGCCCGCTCCACCATCTCCTACCTGATCGTCCGCGACCAGGCCCACGAGAACGGCTACGCCAAGGCCCTCGAGACCCTCGGCGTGAACTGGAAGTCGCTGCTACCCATCCCGAAGACCAACGCCGAGCAGTTCCCCGAGGTCAAGAAGCTCCTCGACCTCGGGCTGCAGAGCAAGCAGTACACCTTCGATCTCAAGGGACAGTCGGAGGCCGGCAAGATCTACCAGGGGCTGTCCCCGTCGAACGACGGGACGACCCTCGACGCCAGCGAGCAGGCCCCCGAGGGTGTGCCGTCGCAGATCGCCCCCGAGCGGCTGGAGGAGTTCGCCCCCGGACTGGATCCCGAGCTGCTCGCCCTGATCCAGGCCACGGCGGACATGGAGATGGCCGACATCGACGCAACCTTCGGCCCCATGACCACCCGGTAGCTGCCAGGACACCCAGCAGAGGGGCTGTCAGCGCAGGCTGACACCCCTCTGCTGTGTCCTTGATCCTCAACAGCCTCCCTGCCGGCCTCAGCTTGTCTTCAAGTACTTGAAGTTCCTATGGTTGAGGAGATGAGCGCACCGACCATCCGGAGAACCTACACGATCAAGGAAGCGGCGGCCCTGACGGGACTGCCGGCGAGCACGCTGCGCTATTACGAGTCGATCGGTGTGATCACGCCGATCTCTCGGGGCGCGACCAGCAAGCACCGGGTCTACACGCCGGAGGACCTTGATCTGCTGACCTGGGTCTCCTGCCTGAGCGCAACGGGAATGTCGGTGAGCGACATGCGTCGCTACATCGGGAACGGGACGCTCGGGGCGGCTGCTGCCCCAGAGCAGATCGAGCTGTTGAAGGCACAGCAGGAACAGCTGGCCATCGAGGCGAAGTCCATCGCCCTGCGCGAACGCTACGTCGCACTGAAGATCGACTACTGGCAGGCCGTGCAGGCCGGGGACGACTCCAGGGCCGCGCAACTGTCGGATGAAGCGCGCTCCCTGGCTGACGACCTCAAGAAGACCAAGAAGCAGTAGGCACCCACCCGACACAGGATCCGTCGATCCGCGCGTCAGGCGCGCCCACTTCATGCCCCACATCGTCGACCAGGACCACGGCCGGGCGGCCGTGACCTGCAACTGAATGCCCCTAGAAGGAGAAAACACATGACCACCACCGTGTCCGCTTACGCCTCACCCTCCGCCGACGGCGACCTCGCCCCCACCACCATCGAACGCCGCGACGTCGGCCCCCATGACGTCCTGATCGAGATCAAGTACGCCGGCATCTGCCACTCCGACATCCACACCGTGCAGGGTGACTGGGGTCCGCAGCCCTACCCGCTGGTACCCGGACACGAGATCGCCGGCGTCGTCGCGGAAGTCGGCTCCGAAGTGACCAAGCACTCGGTCGGCGATCGCGTCGGCGTCGGTTGCATGGTCAACTCCTGCGGTGAGTGCAGGAACTGCACGGCGGGCGACGAGCAGTACTGCGTCAACGGGATGGTCGGCACCTACGGCGCCACCGACCGCGACGGAACCATCACCCAGGGCGGCTACTCCACCCACGTCGTCGTCACCGAGGACTTCGTCCTGAGGATCCCCGAGGGCATCGGGCTCGACGCCGCCGCTCCCCTGCTCTGCGCCGGTATCACGACCTACTCACCCCTGCACCGCTGGGGCGCCGGCCCCGGCAAGAAAGTCGCCGTGATCGGTCTCGGCGGCTTGGGCCACATGGCCGTCAAGATCGCGCACGCCATGGGCGCCGACGTCACCGTCCTCTCACAGTCCCTCAAGAAGCAGGAGGACGGCCTCCGCCTGGGCGCGGACCATTACTACGCCACCAGCGACGACACCACGTTCACCGACCTGGCCGGCTCGTTCGACCTCATCATCAACACGGTCAGCGCCAGCATCGACATCAGCGCCTTCCTGGGACTCCTGACGGTCGACGGCGCCCTCGTCAACGTCGGCGCGCCTGCCGAGCCACTGCCGGTGAATGCGATGGCACTCATCGGCGGTCGCCGTTCGTTCGCCGGTTCCATGATCGGCGGCATCGCGGAGACACAGGAGATGCTCGACTTCTGCGCCCGGAACGGCATCGGTGCCGAGATCGAGGTCATCCCGGCGGACAGGATCAACGACGCCTACGAGCGCGTCCTCGCCTCGGACGTCCGCTACCGGTTCGTCATCGACGCCGCCACCTTCGCCTAGGCGACCAGCCCGGTCCCGGATACGTCGCGACCCCTACCACTGCGCCCGATCCCGGACCGGGGCCTGGTGGTAGGGGTGCTCCGGCCCGGCTCTGTCTCCACGACGGAGCCACCCTCACGGTCGCTCAGGTGCACCCGGAGACCGGTACCCCGTCATGACTCTGGCGCGACCAGGCCCCGGCGCTCGAGTTCGTCGAGCACGCGCTCGAGGCCGTCGGACCAGGGCGACGCCCGGAACCGACCTGCTGTTCCCTGCCGGCACGGAGACTGGGCCCCGTGCTGCAGCAGGAGCAGGTCCGCGTCGGAGACGATGTGCAGATCGTCCGGCAGCCATCCACTGCGGTGGGTCATCGCGTGTCCTCCCGCGTCGTTGTCCGATGCTGGTTGGACGGACCGGGGAGAGCGGAATCATCGGCCGACGCCCGGAGCGGTCCGTGGTCCCCGGCGACGGCAGTGACGTCGGTCGAGGTGCGCGTTTCCCCTGTCACCCCGATCGTTAGCGCAAGATACTCAACCTTTGGGCAGGATTGGCTCAGCGCAGCCCTCCCGCAGGAACCCGCTGATAGCTTCAGAGCGACATCCTGCCGCCGCGGCAGACCCTTGCCGGACACCAGCGGACAGCGATGCCATCGAAGCAGCTGGGGAGCTTGCTCATGCATTCACACGACCGCGACGAACTCATCGTCGCCAATCTGCCTCTGGTCGGATATCTCGTCTCCGCCCTGTGCGCCCGTGCCACACACCTCTCGAGGGACGACCTCGCATCGGTGGGTGCGCTCGCGCTCATCACCTCCGCGGACTCGTTCGATCCCACACTCGGCGTGCCCTTCGGCGCCTACGCGCGTCGCCGGATCACCGGCGCGTTCGCCGACGAGCTCCGGTCCAACGACTGGGCACCCCGGTCCGTCCGGCGCCGTATCGGCGAGACCCTGGCGGCGCAGGACGCGCTGGCCGCGTCGCTCGGTCGCACACCGACGGTCGATGAGCTCGCCATGACGCTCGGTGTCAGCCGCCGTGAGGTGCAGGCGGCACTCGACGACGCCGGCCGTTCGATCCAGGCGCTCGACGAGACCGTGCTGGACATCGTTCCCGCTGTCGAGCAGCTTCCCGAGACCGCGCTGCTCGCCGAGGAGCAGGTGCGCCATCTGCGGGCCGCCGTCATGCATCTCCCGGGGCGCATGCGCCACATCATCGAGCAGGTCTTCTTCGAGGGCAGGTCCGTCACCGAGGTCGCCGCGGAGCTCGGCACCACCCATTCGGCCGTGTCGCAGCAGAAATCCGAGGCGTTGCGGCTGCTGCAGGACGGACTCGCGACCCACTACGCCGACACCGCGGGCACCCCGTCCGCGCCTGTGTCCAGGATCTCGCCGAAGCGCCGCGCCGAGTACCTCTCGGCACTCGGCGCGGCGCTGGCACCGCTCCACACGACAGTCGCTTCACGCACATCCGCCAGGCCGGCGTTCGCGTCTGCGTCCTGACCCCCTGCCGTACCGGTCGGTCAGCCTTCGACGGCCGCGATCTCGTTGGGCGCGCCCGGAAGCTCGTCCGAGGACGTGATCCCGCCCGTGGCGATGTCGACGGCGTGGAGCTTCTTCGACGCCGGATCGGTGATGTAGGCGGTACCTCCGACGACCTTGAGCGCGGGGTGCGGGTCCTGCCACTCGGCGGGTCCCTGCCACGGGTCGATCACGGGGATCGAGGTGGTAATCTCGCCGTTCTCGGCGTCCATGCTGTGCAGGGCGCCGTCGGAGGCGAGGATGAGCACCTCGTCCTCCGGGCCGCGGGCCACGTCGCGGAAGGTGTACTCGACGCCCTCGGGGAGGTCGATCACCTTCATGGTCTTGGTCTCGGTGTCGATCAGCGTGAGCTGGTGCAGCAGGTAGCCCTCCAGGTCGGGGTCCGACTTGTAGTCCCCGGCGATGATGGGGCTGGTCTCGCTCACGTAGGCGTTGCCCATGCGGCCGAACTCGTCCGGGGCGTCGATCTTGGTGATCTCTCCCCCGTCGTAGACGAGTGCGCCATCGCTGCAGCCGAAGACGACGACCTCGTTCATCGCGGTCCCCTCGCCGTGGACGGAGGGGCACTGGTCGCTGGTGGCGATCTCGTTGCCGTCGGCGTCGAGCGCCTTGATGCCGGAGCGGCTCTCTGAGGTTCCGACGGTGGTGAGGAAGGTGCCGTCCTCGAGGACGATCGAGACACCGTGGTGGGCATCGCCGCCGGGGATGACCTCGGTCGCCGGGAGGCTCCCGGGATCCTCGAGGAGATCATCGGTGGTGTAGATGGTGGTGTCGCTCGTGCCGTCGGCGTAGAGGACGGTCTTGTCGCCGTGCTGGACCACGTGGCCCGCGGTGTCCGCGCCGAAGACGAGGTCAGTGAGCTTCGGTTCCGCCTGCTGTGAGCCGGAGGAGTCGGTCCACGTGCCGAGGTCCAGGACCTGGAAGCCGGCGGGGACGGTGACGAGGGCGTGGCGCCCGTCTCCCGCGGGGTTGAGGCGCGTGAAGCCCTCGATGGGGAGATCGCCGACGGGTTCCAGCGTGGTCCCGTCGACGACGACGATGCCGCCGTCGTAGGTCAGGGCGACGCGGGGAGTGGGCGATGCAGCTGCGGCCGAGGTGGTGGTTTCCGGTGCGGCTGACGCCTCCGACGCCGGTTCGGAGGAGGATCCGCACGCTGTCAGGAGCAGTGCGGACGTGGCGACGGTTGCGGCGAGGGACAGGTGCCGTGAGCGTCCGGTGAGCGGGATGACTGTCATGATCGTTCTTCCTGTGGTGTCGGATCTCAGGGTGAGAGCCCGGTGGAGATGCGCTCGGTGTTGATGCGCATCATGGCGAGGTACGTGTCCGCACCCTCGCCGGGGTCGGTGAGCGACTCGGTGAAGAGCTCGACGACGTCGACGTCGAGGTCCGCGCCGTCCGCGAGGACCTGGACGAGCCGGTCCGGCTGGGAGGACTCGGCGAAGATGGTGCTCACCCTCGCCTCCTCGATGGCCGCGACGAGGTCGCGCAGGTCGGAGGCACTGGGCGAGGCGAGTGTGGTACCGCCCGGGATCACAGCACCGACGATGCGGAAGTCGTAGCGTTCCGCGAGGTAGCCGAAGACGTGGTGGTTGGTCACCAGGTTCCGCCGGTCCGCGGGGATCGTCGCGAAGGCTTCGGTCATGGCTGCATCGAGCTCTGCGAGGTCTGCCTGGTAGGTGGCAGCAGCGGCTTCGACGGCTTCGCTATCGATGCCGTCGATGCCGAGGACCTGCTGCTCCAGTTCGTCGACGACGTCGGCCATGAGCGCCGGATCGGTCCAGAAGTGCGGGTCCGGTGCACCCTCCGATTCCCCTCCGGAGTCGCCGTCGGCGTAGTCGAGGGGTTCGATGACCTCGCCGGCGACGAGCAGGGGGACATCCTCTGACCGGGCGCTGTCGATGTGCTGCTGCAGGCCCTCCTCGAGACCGAGGCCGTTGGTGACGATCAGGTCCGCCCGCCTCATCATGGCGCCGTCCTGCGCGGAGATCTCGAAGGAGTGCGGATCGGCGTTGGGCTGCATGAGGACGCGGACCTCGGCCTCGTCACCGACGACGTTCTGCACCACGTCGCCGAGGATGTTGGTGGTCACCACGATGACCGGCTCGTCGCTCCCGGCGGCGGCGCACCCCGAGGCACTGATGAGGGTCGTCGCAGCCAGCACCAGGGCCTGCTGCCGTTGCGTCCGGGTCATCGGCCGACCTCTGCCAGATGCGCGGGGACGGTGTCGGTGTCGAAGGTGCGGGCGATCCGGGCACCGTCGGCGAAGTCGATCTCGAACAGCTGCTGCTCGGCGGGAGCGTTGAGGTACACGCGGTGCTGGTCGGCGATCAGCTCCACGCCGGCCAGGAGCGCAGGGTTCTTCAGCGTCTCGGTCAGCAGGGGTTCCGTCGCGGCGAGTGTCGCGCCGGAGTCGGCGGACAGCACGAGCACCCGTCCGTCCTCGGCGAGGGCGACGACGTGCCCTTCCCTGTCGTCCACGGCGGAGGCCTGCAGGAGCGGCACGTCGGTCCGGACGAGCTGCCAGGACCGCTCACGCGTGTCGAGCAGCCAGACGCCCTGGTCCCCCGCCACCGCGGCGACGGTCGGCCGTCCCTCGCGGGCCCGGAACTCCGTCGCCCTCGCCGCATCCGTGCCGGCCGGGTAGGGGATCCGTTCGTACGCGACGTCCCCGCCGTCGAGGGTCGCGAGGAGCGCACCGTCGTCGCACCCGATCACGGCGCCGACCGACGTGGTGATGGTGCCCAGGGCGTCGATGCAGTCGGCGGTCGCGCCCTCGACCGGCTCGCCGTCGGCGTCGTATGCCTGGACCGAGGCGGCTGCCCCGCCGACGCCTGGTCGGGTCAGGAGGGTGAGGTCCGAGAGCGGGACGAGCATGCCGGGATACGGCTCCACGGAGAATTCGGCACGGACGCCGAGCTCCCCCTTCGCGAGGGCGTCGTTGTCGAGCACGGTGGCCTCGCCGCTGTCGGGGAAGTAGACGCCGGTGGCCGAGGTGCCGGAGGTGACCACGGCTTCGCCCAGGCCCTCCACGGTGCCGACGGTTCTCGATCCGCCGCGGTAGTAGTGGAAGTGGTCCTCGTGGTCCCACGTCCACATGCCGCTGTCGACGACTGTCAGAGCTCCGCCCGTGGCGGAGGATGCGAAGAGGTAGCGTCCGTCGGTCGAGGTGGAGCTGACGTCCGGGACCTGGCCGGCATCACTGGTCGTCCCGTCGGCCAGGTCGAGCAGGCCGATCCGGCCCTGCGGATCCAGGGTCATCAGGTGGAGCTGGGGCTCCGCGACCTCCGTGGAGCCCTCGAGCGTCCCATGACCGTCGCCGATCGATGGAGGGACCGATGCAGGGGTGACGACCGGAGGATCCGCGACGGCGCCACCGGCGGGCCCCGGCGAGGAGCAGGAGACCAGGGTGAGGGCGAGCAGGGGGACGAGCAGGAGGACGGGCACGGGACGAGGGACGAGCGGGAAATCAGGCGTTCGCACGGAGGACTTTCTGTGAGGGAGGTGCCGGCGTCGGACCGGCGGACCGCCCACCAGGGCTGGTGGAGCGGGCAGGGCTGCTGGGGCGGCGGGTGAGGCCGCGGAGGGTGCTCGACAGGAAGGCGCACCCGATGGCCGCGAGGGCGATCGAGGCACCGGCGGCCGTGCCGTAGTGCCAGGAGGCGAGGAGCCCGAGGAGGACGGAGACTGCGCCGATCAGTGCCGAGAGGGCCATGGTGCCGGGAACGCGCGTGGTCCAGGGAGCGGCGGCGACGGCCGGGCCGAGGAGCAGTCCGATGACGAGCAGAGCACCGACGGCTTGATAGGACGCGACGACGGCGAGCGTGACCAGTCCGACGAGGAGTACCTGGGCGAGCCGTGGGCGTAACCCCATGACCTGGGCGATCCTGCCGTCGAAGGCGAGGGTCACGAAGGCGCGGTGGAAGGCCACCGCGACGATCAGGGTGACGAGCAGGGCACCGGCGAGCACCAGGATCTCCTCCGTGCCGATCGCCAGCACGTCGCCGAACAGGATGGCCGTCGCGTCGGTCGCGAAGCTCCTGGAGTGGGAGATGACGATGACCCCCGCGGCGAGCATGCCGACGAAGAACAGGCCGATGCTCGTGTCGTGGGACAGGCGTCCCCGCCGGGCCAGGACGCTCACGCCGAGGCTCATGACGAGGGCACTGGCCGCCGCCCCGAGGATCACCGGCACTCCGGCGAGGGTGGCGAGGGCGACGCCGGGCAGCATCCCGTGCGCCATCGCCTCGCCCAGGAAGGCCATCCCCCGGATCACGACCCAGGTGCCGACGACGGCGCAGATCACCGCGCAGAGCGAGCCGCCGAGGAGTGCTCGCAGCATGAAGTCGCTGGTGAAGGGTTCGAGGAGGAAGGGCACGCCCCAACCCTAGACTTAAATGCGAATCATTCTCAACGTGCTAGTTTCGATCCATGCCCCTCCTTCGAACCTCGTCCGTCCGGCCCGCTGCCCGGCCCACCGACCGACCCCCGAACGGACCGGCTCCGGCTGACGCAGGGCTGCTCGAGCTGACCGACGTGTGGTTCGACCACGACGGCGTCGATGCCCTCCGCGGCGTCTCCCTGTCCATCCAGCCGGGGGCCGTCACGGCGATCGCCGGCCCCAACGGGTCGGGGAAATCGACGGTGCTGGCGGTTCTCGCGGGCCTGCTCGTGCCCCGCCGCGGCACGGTGTCCCTCCCGCTGCGCAGGCGCCGCGCGCTCGTGGCACAGCGCAGCGAGGTCTCCGACCGCATGCCGCTGACGGTGCGCGACGTGGTGACGATGGGGCGGTGGGCCGACGCCGGCCTGATGCGCCGCCTGCGTGCCGACGACCGGCGGATCATCGGTGAGTGCATCGACCTCGTCGGTCTGGGGGACCATCAGGACCGCTCGTTGAGTACCCTTTCCGGCGGCCAGCGGCAACGCGCCCTGCTCGCCCAGGGGCTGGCGCGACGCGCCGACATCGTGCTGCTCGACGAACCCACGACGGGCCTCGATGACGTCACGCGCGCCGTGGTCGCCGATGTCCTGCGCGCAGAGCAGGGCCGTGGAGCCACCGTCGTCTGTGTGAGCCACGACGACGTGGCGCTCGCTGCAGCGGACCACGTCATCCGGCTCGACGCCGGGCGGACAGCACCCGGGGCTGACGCGGAGGGCGGGGCAGTCGCTCCACCGTCCTCGAGCACGTTCAGGCCGGTGGCTCCAGACCCTCGCCCAGGGCCGCGATGAGCGCCGGCGAGTAGCCGGCGGCACTGAGCGGGGCGATCACATCGCGGGTCAGATCCGGAAGGTAGCCGAGGAGCACATCAGCCGGACCGGCGATCTCCACCTCGCCCACGGCCGCGGGCAACAGCAGGGTCTGGGCGCGCCCCAGTTCCTGGTCCCACGCCCCGGCCCGCACACGCACGGGAGCGCCGACGTTCGTGAGGATCTGGGCCGTGGCGAAGAAATGGCGTAGGGGCTCGGCAGAGCCGGCGTGCCAGTCCTCATCGGGAACCGGGGACCCGTCCTGCATGTTCCAGCGCGTCGCGTGCTGCTGGACGTCGGAGGTCTGCTCGATCTCGTAGATCAGGGTGTCAGGGCCGAAGCTGTGCAGCGTGCCACCGGGGACATAGATGGTCTCCCCCGCACGCACGGGAAGAAGTCACCGGACCAGCCCGGCCCCATCAAGCCTCCGGGGTCACGGCTCACGAGCTCGCGGAGGGTCATCCCGGCCAGCGGTCCCTCGATCACGGTGGATTGGCTGCCGTCGACGTCGCTGACCTCCCACGTCTCCCCGATGGCCCAGTCGGGCAACCCCTCCTTGCCCAGGCGCCTGGCGATCGCGTGGTCGCCGAAGACCAGGGGTCGGGGCGGCGCGGTGACCCGTAGCGGATACCACTCGGTTGTCATCGCATGCACGGCGTCGGTGTCCCGTCAGGTAGGGGGATCCAGGAGACCAGCGGTGTCCGGATCGGGATCGGTGCCACGGGATGTGCTGCAGCGGGGGGTGCTGACCGGTGGTCGTCCTGTCACCGGGAATCGCACGAACAGGACACCACGGTGTCAGGATCGGTCGGACCGGGTCAACGACGTGCTGTCCAGGATCCCGCCGTTGCTCTCCGACCGCCACTACGGGAAGGCGCTGCGCAGCGCGGCCCACGGCCCCTAGTCGCCGGAGGCGTCCCGCGACGCTCCGGAAGGATCCGACGGCGCCCGCCGGGTGTCCAGGGACTGGCGCCGGACGGCCCTGATCCTCTGGAAGACCGTGACGAGGCTCGCCGCCGCGAGGACCACGAGGACCGCCAGCAGCACGCCCTCGTGCAGGCCGAGGCCCGTCAGTCCCGTGACGACGAGGACGGAGACGAGCCGCTCGGCGCGCTCGGCCACCCCCACGTTCGCCGTGAAGCCGAGCGATTCGGCCTTGGCCCGCGCATAGGAGACGAGCATGCCGAGAACCAGGCAGGCGAGGGCCGCCACGCCGATCGCTGCGTTCTGCCCGCCGGTGAAGAACCAGACGGCGACGCCGGCGAACAGCGCGCCGTCCGCGATGCGGTCGAGGGTCGAGTCGAGGAAGCTCCCCCAGGGACCGCCGTGGCCCCTCAGGCGCGCCATGATCCCGTCGATCACGTCGGAGAAGACGAAGAGCGTGATGAAGACCGTGCCCCAGAACAGCTGTCCGAGCGGGTAGAACACCAGCGCTCCGCCGGCCACGCCGACGGTGCCCATGATGGTCACGGCGTCCGGCGTCACTCCCCAGCGGAGCAGGGTGCGGGCCAGCGGTGTGAAGAGGCGGGTGAAGAAGCCACGCGCGTAGCGGTTCAGCATCAGGCGACCGGTCCCGGGGTGTCGGCCATCGACGGCCACGCGGACGCGACCTGCTCGCGGACCTCGCCGAGCGTCTGCGTGATGGCCTTGGTCTGCGCGATGATCGGCAGGAAGTTGCCGTCACCGCCCCAGCGCGGCACCACGTGCTGGTGGAGGTGGGCGGCGATACCGGCACCCCCGGTGACACCCTGGTTCATGCCGAGATTGAACCCCGACGGGTTGGACACCTTCCGCAGCACGCGCATGGCCGTCTGCGTGAGGGCGGCGATCTCCGCGGTCTCAGCCTCGTCGATGTCCGTGTAATCGGGTACGTGCCGGTAGGGGCAGACGAGCAGGTGGCCGGCGTTGTACGGGAAGAGGTTGAGGAGCACGAAGGCGTGGGTGCCGCGGTGCACGATCAGCGACTCCTCGTCGCTGAGGTGCGGTGCGCGGCAGAACGGGCAGGTCTGCTCGGAGGTGACCTGCTCCTGCCCGCCCTTGATGTAGGCGAGGCGGTGCGGGGTCCACAGGCGCTGGAAGGCGTCGGGCACGCCGGCGAGCTCGAACCGGTCCGTGACCTCGGCGTCCCCCGGGTATCCCGTGGCAGGGCTCCCGTCCCGACTCCCCCCGTCTGCCATCAGCGTGTTGCCTCCCTGCTGCGGACCGCCTCCACGATGCGGCGGACGGCCTCGTCCACGGGCACCTGGTTGTCCTGGCTGCCGTCCCGGAACCGGAAGGAGACGGCGCCGGCTTCCTGGTCCTCGCCGCCGGCGATGAGGACGAAGGGGATCTTCTCCTTGCTCGCCGTGCGGATCTTCTTCGGGAAGCGGTCGGATCCGGCGTCCACCTGCGCCCGGATGCCTTCGGCCTTCAGCTTGTCGACGACGTCGAACAGGTAGTCGTTGAAGGCCTCGGCGACGGGGACGGCGAGCACCTGCACGGGTGCCAGCCAGGCCGGGAACGCTCCGGCGTAGTGCTCGGTGAGCACGCCCATGAAGCGCTCGATCGACCCGAACAGCGCACGGTGGATCATGACCGGGCGCTGGCGCGAGCCGTCGGCGGCCTGGTACTCGAGCTCGAAGCGCTCGGGCAGGTTGAAGTCGAGCTGGATGGTCGACATCTGCCAGGTGCGTCCGATCGCGTCGCGAGCCTGCACGGAGATCTTCGGTCCGTAGAACGCCGCTCCCCCGGGGTCGGGCACGAGCTCGAGCCCGGAGGCCTCGGCGACCTCGGCGAGCGTCCGCGTGGCCTCGTCCCAGATCTCGTCCGAACCGACGGACTTCTCCGGGTTGCGCGTGGAGAGTTCGAGGTAGAAGTCCTCCAGGCCGTAGTCCTTGAGGAGGCCGAGCACGAAGTTCAGCGTGCCCGTGAGCTCGTCCTTCATCTGCTCGCGGGTGCAGTAGATGTGGGCGTCGTCCTGGGTCATCCCCCGCACGCGGGTCAGCCCGTGGATCACCCCGGACTTCTCGTACCGGTACACGGACCCGAATTCGAACAGGCGCAGCGGCAGCTCGCGGTAGGAGCGGCCGCGCGAGCGGAAGATCAGGTTGTGCATGGGGCAGTTCATGGGCTTGAGGTAGTAGTCCTGCCCGGGCTTGCGCACCGTGCCGTCCTCGTTGAGCTCCTCGTCCACGTGCATCGCGGGGAACATGCCGTCGCGGTACCAGTCGAGGTGGCCCGAGACCTCGTAGAGGTGGCCCTTGGTGATGTGCGGCGTGTAGACGAACTCGTATCCGGCGTCGGTGTGGCGCTGGCGGGAGTAGTCCTCCATCGCCTTACGGATGATGCCGCCCTTGGGGTGGAACACCGGCAGGCCCGAGCCGAGCTCGTCCGGGAACGAGAAGAGGTCCAGCTCCGTCCCGAGGCGGCGGTGGTCGCGGCGCTCGGCCTCGGCCAGGCGCTCCTGGTAGGCCTTCAGGGCGTCCTTGGTGGGCCACGCCGTGCCGTAGATGCGCTGCAGCTGCTTGTTCTTCTCGCTGCCGCGCCAGTAGGCGGCCGCCGATCGCGTCAGTGCGTAGGCGTTGGAGATGAGCTTGGTGTTGGGGAGATGGGGGCCGCGGCAGAGGTCCTTCCAGACGACGTCGCCAGACTTGCGGTCCACGTTGTCGTAAATCGTGAGCTCGCCCTCGCCGACCTCCACGGAAGCGCCGTCGTCGTCCGTGGCGCCGCCCTTGAGCCCGATCAGCTCCAGCTTGTAGGGCTCGTCGCTCATCGCCTCGCGGGCCTCGTCCTCGGACACGACCCGGCGTACGAAGCGCTGGTTGGCGTTGACGATCTTCAGCATCATCTTCTCGAGCTGCTTCAGCTCGTCCGGCGTGAAGGGCTCCTCGACGTCGAAGTCGAAGTAGAAGCCGTCGGTGATGTACGGGCCGATGCCGAGCTTCGCCCCGGGCCGCAGCTGCTGAACGGCCTGCGCCATGACGTGTGCGGCCGAGTGGCGCAGCACCTCGAGGCCCGCGGGGTCCTCCAGCGTGACGCCCTCGACGGACGCGCCGTCGGGCAGCTCCTGGTCGAGGTCCTTCAGGGCGCCGTCCACGCGCATCACGACGACGTCGCGCCGCTCCGCGAAGAGCTCCGTGCCGGTGGTGCCCGTCGTCGCCTGCTTCTCTTCGCCGTCGACGATGAGCTTCATGGGCTGGGGCGCTGACACGGGCAGTCTCCTTGGGGGATCGCGAATAGGTGCCCGAACGGGCGCGGCGACACCCGATGAGGGCTGGGACCGCCGTGTCGATCGTATCGGGTGGGCGGAGGGCCGACCAACAAGCTCGCCGCAACCCGGGCCTACGGCTCCCGCCGCACCCTCAGCTCGAACTCGATGAACGCCGAGATCATGGCACGGTACGTCTGCTCCACGACGGTGGGATCCACGCCCTGCCTCGACGCGTAGTCGCGCACGTTGGTGATGACGCGCTCCACGCGTGCCGGGGCGCGGACCGAGGCGTCGTCGTGCTTGAGCGAGCCCGCCCGGCGCACGAGCCGTTCCCGGCGGGAGATGAGGGAGACGATCTGCTCGTCCACCTCGTCGATGGCCACCCGGACCGCCGCCAGCTGCTTCGCGTTCTGTTCTTCGTCTGCTTCAGCCATGGCGTGAGCCTACCGGTGCACGGAATGGCGCGACGGCGATCCGCGTTGACGCCTGTGCGGGCGCAAGGAGCGGCCCGCGTATCGACACAGGGGACGGCGAAGCCGTCCCCGGACCTGAGGAGCACCGTGGACTACACGCCAGAAGCCGGATCCATCACCATGTTCTCCACCTCGTGGTGCGGATACTGCCGTCGTCTGAAGTCGCAGCTGGACGCGCAGGGCATCGGCTACACCGAGGTCAACATCGAGGAGGTCGAGGGGACCGCGGAGCTCGTGGAGTCGCTGAACGGCGGCAACCAGACGGTGCCCACCGTGATCTTCCCGGACGGCACCACCGCGACGAACCCCTCCCTGGCGGACGTCAGGACCAGGCTCGCCGCCTAGGGTCCTGCCCCGAACGCCGTCCCCGCGCTCGAGCCGTCCCCCATATGCTGGAAGCGGCGCCCGTCGGTCGGTGCGCCGCTCCCAGCGGAAGGACAGCGAGAACATGATGCACAGAGTCCAAGGCGTCGTGGTGCGGGCGAAGGATGCCCCTGCCTCCATCGAGACCATCCTGGTGCCCGATCCCGGGCCGGGCGAGGCGCTCGTCGACATCCTGACCTGCGGCGTCTGCCACACCGACCTGCACTACAAGCAGGGCGGCATCAACGACGAGTTCCCGTTCCTGCTGGGGCACGAGGCCACGGGCGTGGTCAGCGCCGTGGGCGACGACGTCACCACCGTCGCCCCCGGCGACCGGGTGATCCTCAACTGGCGCGCCGTCTGCGGCGAGTGCCGCGCCTGCCGCCGCGGCGAACCGCAGTACTGCTTCAACACGCACAACGCCAAGCAGAAGATGACCCTCGAGGACGGCACCGTCCTGTCCCCCGCACTCGGCATCGGCGCCTTCGCGGAGAAGACCCTCGTGGCGGCCGGCCAGTGCACGAAGGTGGATCCGGCGGCGGACGCCGCCGCCGTGGGCCTCCTCGGGTGCGGCGTCATGGCCGGCATCGGAGCGGCCATCAACACGGGCGACGTCTCCCGCGGCGACTCCGTCGCCGTCATCGGGTGCGGCGGGGTCGGCATCGCCGCCGTCGCCGGCTCGAGGCTCGCCGGAGCCACCACCATCATCGCCGTCGACATCGACGACCGGAAGCTCGAGCTCGCGAAGGGCCTCGGCGCCACCCACGTCATCAACTCGAAGGACGAGGACCCGGTGGAGGCGATCCGCGCCCTGACCGGCGGCAACGGCGCCGATGTCGTGATCGACGCCGTCGGCCGCCCGGAGACCTACCGGCAGGCGTTCTACGCACGCGACCTCGCGGGCACGGTGGTGCTCGTGGGCGTGCCCACCCCGGACATGACCATCGAGCTTCCGCTGCTCGATGTCTTCGGACGCGGCGGCTCGCTGAAGTCCTCCTGGTACGGAGACTGCCTGCCCAGCCGCGACTTCCCCATGCTCGTCAGCCACTACCTGCAGGGCAACCTCGACCTCGACGCCTTCGTGACCGAGCGCATCCGCCTCGACCAGGTGGAGGAAGCCTTCGGGAAGATGCACGGCGGCACCGTCCTCCGCTCGGTGGTGGAGCTCTGATGGCCGCGCGCGTGGAACACCTCGTCACCTCGGGCACCTTCTCGCTGGACGGCGGCACCTGGGACGTCGACAACAACGTGTGGATCGTGGGCGATGACGACGAGTGCGTGGTGATCGACGCCCCGCACGACGCTGCAGCCATCGTGGAGCAGGTCAACGGGCGCACCGTGCGGGCGATCCTCCTGACCCACGCGCACGACGACCACATCCGGGCCGTCGGCGACCTCTTCGACGCCGTCCACGCGCCGATCCACCTGCACGACGCCGACCGGGAACTCTGGGACATGGTGTTCCCCTCGCTGAGCCCGGACCAGTCGATCGCCGATGGCGACACCATCGAGGTTGCCGGCGTGACCCTGACCGCGCTGCACACGCCCGGTCACTCGCCCGGCTCGGTCTGCTACTACCTCGAGGAGGCCGGCACCGTCTTCACGGGCGACACGCTCTTCCAGGGCGGCCCCGGGGCGACGGGCCGGTCCTACAGCGACTTCCCGACCATCATCGAGTCCATCCGGACCCGCCTGCTCACGCTGCCGCCGGAGACCATCGCCCGGACCGGCCACGGGGACAGCACGACGATCGGCGACGAGGCCCCGCACCTCGAGGAGTGGATCCGGCGCGGTCACTGACGGGCCGGACGCGTCAGCGGCGCGTCCGCTCCCGTTCCCCGAGGCGCACGACGGCCGCGTAGGCCGCGAGCAGTGCGGCCTCGACGTCGTCGACCGCCACGCCCGGTGCGAGGTCCTCCGCCGCACCGGCCGTGGCGGGCCGCCACGCGAGGCCGAGGTCCGCGTAGACGTCGGTGAGCACGGCCCGCAGGGGTGCGGCGTCCTCGACGACGACGACGGACGAGAACAGCCAGGCCCCCGCGACCACGCGCTGGGCGGTGCCCACGAGCTTGACGGCGGGCACGCCCTCGTGCCGTCCGTGCACGCTGAACTCCCCCGGGCAGTACTCCCCCGGCACCTCGCCGACCCCGGCCTCGAGGCCGACGCCGGCGAGCACGTCCGCGAAGAAGTCGCCGAACGCCGCGAAGCGCGCCCGCGTCCCGGCGACGGCGTCACCGGTCGGTTCGAGGTGGTCCACGATCAGGCACCCCCCGTGGTACGCGGCGGCCCGGCCCCCGGCCCTGCGGACGAGCGGCGCGAACCCGTGCGCCGCCGCCGACCGGGTCGCCGCAGGGAAGCCCGGGAGGCGTGCGTCGCGCTGCCCGAACGCGACGGTGGGGCTCGGACGGTAGAGGCGCAGTGTCGCCGGACGCGTGCCGGCGGCCACCTCGTGGAGCAGCTCCACCCCCCGGTCGAGCTCGCCGGCCGCGTCGGCCGATGCCGGGTCGACGACGAGCGCCAGCTCGGGTGCGCCCTTCCACGGAGTGCTCATCCCTCCATCGTAGGCAGTGCGGGATGCTCAGGGCGTCGGCAGCGCCGTCCAGTCGAGCCAGAGCCCCGCCTCGAGGGCGATGGCCGGCGGCACGGTGTGCGGTCCGTCGAACTCCCGGTACACGACGTCGTACCCGCGGCGCTTGAGGGCGGGGACCACGCGCCTGCTCGTCGCGTCGATCGGCAGCACGGCGTCCTGCGTGCCGTGGGCGATGAACACGGCCGGCCGGCCGTTCTGCGGCCCGGGTGGGACGAAGCCCGGCGAGAAGGCGGCCACCTTGCTGAACAGGTCGCCGTTGGCGAGGCCGAGCCCCAGCGCGTAGGACGCCCCGTCCGAGAAACCCGTGACGCCGATGCGCTGCGGGTCCACGGGGACGAAGGAGAAGACCTCCCGGAGGGCCCTGTCGATGACGACGGTGTCCGGGCCGAATCCGCCGCGGACCGCATCCCAGGTCGCGGCCCGGGAGGCAGGCGCGAGGATGACGATCCCCAGCGCCTCAGCCGCGGCGCGCAGCACGGACAGGCCACCCTGTGCATCCCCGCCGGCACCGTGCAGTGCCACGAGGAGGGGCACGGGTCCGTCGGCTGGCAGGCCCTCCGGGACGAAGACGATCGGGTCCCGCGACCCGGCCACGCCGAGGGCGTGCACCCCGGCCACGGCCGCGGGGGTGGCACCCGATGGGCCGGGGCGTGCCGTGAGGACGGCGGGATCCTCCGCCGCGTCCCGTGGTGGTGTGCTGTCCATCGGTCCTCCTCCGCCTGCCGGGTCCGCCGGAAGGAGCGGCGCGCCCGGTGCAGCGGCGGACCCACGGCTCCTCATGGCCACACAGGGGAGTCTAGGGTCGCCCGGGGCCCGCGATACCGGTTGCCATGGTGCGCCGCGTCGGTTAGCGGCGGGCCGCTCCGTGCGGGACTCCCCGCCTACCGGCCGCCCTCGATCCTGCGGCTGCGCTGCTCGATGCCGGGCGCGCCGTAGGGGTAGTCGCTGAAGGTCGGTGCGCTGACCTCGTCGAGGCGGGCCAGTTCCTCGGCCGTCAGCCGGAGGTCGGCGGACGCGAGGTTGTCGGCCAGCTGGTCCTGCGTGCGGGCACCCAGGATCACGGAGGTCACGGCGGGCTGCGCGGCCACCCAGGCCAGGGCCACGTGCGAGGCGTTGACGCCGCGCTCGCCCGCGATCCCTGTCACCGTGTCGATGATCCGCCAGGTCCGCTCCTGGGCGTTGCGCTTCTCCCACGCCTCCATGCCGCGCTGCGGGTTCTCGCCGAGCCGGGTGGCGCCGGTCGGCTCGGTGTCCCGGGTGTACTTGCCGGTGAGCCAGCCGCCGCCCAGCGGGGACCACGGGAGCATGCCCATCCCGGCGTCGAGCACGGCCGGGACGATCTCCGCCTCGATCTCGCGGACCAGCAGCGAGTACTGCGGCTGGAGGGTGACAGGCAGGGAGTAGCCGCGCTGGCGGGCGATCATCACGGCCTTCGTGAGCTGCCAGCCCGTGTAGTTTGAGAAACCGTAGTAGCCGATCCTGCCCTGCACCACGGCCTCGTCGAGGAAGCCGAGGGTCTCCTCGAGGGGCGTCAGCGGATCCCACGAGTGCACCTGGTACAGGTCGATGTGGTCGACGCCCAGGCGCGTGAGGGACGCGTCGAGCGCGCGGCGGAGGTGGCGGCGGGACAGGCCGAGATCGTTGACGTCGTCGCCCATCGGGAACCTGCCCTTGGACGCCAGGACCATGCGGTCCCGCTCGGCGGGGTTCCTGGCGAGCCACCGGCCGATGATCTCCTCGGACGTGCCGGCGGTGTAGACGTCCGCGGTGTCGATCAGGTTGCCGCCCGCCGCGGCGTAGTCGGAGAGGATCGCATGCGACGCCGCCTCGTCCGATTCCGCGCCGAAGGTCATCGTGCCGAGGGCCAGGTGGGACACCGAGGTGCCGCTGTTGCCGAGTTTGCGGTACTCCATGGGTACTCCTTCGTCTGTGCGCCGGGGGCGCCGTCGTCGGTGGGCTGCTGTTCGTACTCGTACTCGTGCTCGTGTCGGGGCCGCGGGAAGGGGCGCCGCCTGCGGGGCGGCGCCCCTTCCCGTGTCTCAGCGATCAGTCGCTGACCGTGACGCCCTTCCAGAAAGCGTAGTGACCGCGGATGTTCTCCGCGGCCTCCTTCGGCTCCGGGTAGGTCCAGGCGGCGTCCGCGTTGCGCTCGCCGTCGACCTCCAGGCTGTAGTAGGCGGCCGTCCCCTTCCAGTGGCAGACGGTCTGCGTGTCGGAGGGCACGAAGTACTCCTGCGCGATCGACTCCGGCGGGAAGTAGTGGTTCCCTTCGACCTGGACGGTGTCCGCCGATTCCGCGATGACCCTGTCGTTCCACACTGCTTTCGGCATGCTTCCTCTTCCTCGGTCCCCACGGCGCGTGGGTGCGGCGACCGCTCCCGCACGAGGCGGCGGTCACACCGGGTGCAACGGTCGGACACCGCGGAGCATTCCGGCGCGGGCGCCCAGGGGTCCGCGCGGGAACGCCGGGGTCAGAGCTTCCGGACGGTCAGGATCTGCTCGATGCGCCCGAAGGGCCCCTCGAGGTCGTGCACCACGCTCGAGGTCAGACCCACCCCGTGCTCACCGAAGGTCACCCGGGTGTCGAGGCCGAGCCATTCGCAGCGCGGCATCCGGTGGAGGTGGATCTGCAGGTCCACGTTGGGATACATCCAGCTGTCGCCGCCGGGCGGCACGCGGGTCGCGATGCCGTTGGCGGCGTCCATCATCCCGACGAGCCGCACGACGTCGGGGGTCGCCTGTCCGTCGACCATCGCATGGGGGTTCCTCAGCCACACCTGGCCGCGGCCCGGGCGGTGCCCGGGGACCACGCGCACCTCGAGGGACCGGATGAAACCGCCCGGCCACGCCGTCATGCCCTCGTGGGGGCCGGCCTCCTCCGGGCCCGGGATGCGGGGGTCCTCGACCGCGGCCACCTCCGCGGTGTCCTGCGTGCCGAGGCGCCACGCCTTCGCCACGATCGCGGTGCGCCCGCCGGACTCCATGCGGGCTTCGAGCAGCTCGATCGTGCGTCCCGGGCGGACGACGGCGGTGGTCACCTCGAACTCACCGCCGGGGATCATGCCGAAGATGTCGAAGCTGAGGCGGCTGAGCTGCATGCCCTCGCGCGGCGCGCACTCGAGCAGGCACTGCGTGAGGAGACCGGAGATGGGAGCCATGTGCTGCTCCTCCGGGTTCCAGGCCCCCTGCGCGTGGATCGTCGAGTCGAATCTCCCGCCGCCGAGATCGCGGTAGAAAGAATCAGGCACGGAGAACTCCTTCGTCGGGGGAAGCGGGCGCGGCACCGGAGGGACTGCCGGCGCACCAGGTGCCGGGCCGGCAGGATCCAGGCCGGGCACCCGCTCATGCTAACGGAGCGGCGACCTCCGGCAGTGCGACGGCGACCTTCGGCAGTGCGACGGCAGCGGAGACAGCCCGGCGGCAGCGAGGCGGTCCCACGGAAGCGGTGGCGCGGGGCGGGCCGCCGGAATAGACTTCCGGCGGCCGGGGTTCAGTTCATTGACCGGACCGCCGCCCCCGCGGCCCGGCCGGGCGTCCACCGACCCGGCACCCAGAAGAGCTCCCTTGCGTGGAGCAGCAGAAGATCGAACCGAGCGGATCACCCATGGCCCAGAGCCCCCCGTCCCGCGTCTCCGACGCGCTCCCCCTCCCCGACCCCGTCGCACTGCCCGGCACGGCAGCGAAGCCCGACGCCGTCTCCCCCGCCTCCCCGCGGCCGGGCGGCGTCCAGGGCGCCCTGCCGGCCCGCGACAAGCTCGTCATCACGCTCCTGCTCATCTCCGCCTTCGTGGTGATCCTGAACGAGACCATCATGGGTGTCGCGATCCCCCGGCTCGTCGAGGACCTCGGCATCACCGTGGGGGCCGGCCAGTGGCTGAGCACCGCGTTCATGCTGACCATGGCCGTCGTGATCCCCGTGACCGGCTTCCTGCTCCAGCGCTTCAACACCCGCCCGGTCTTCATGGCCGCCATGGCCCTGTTCAGCCTCGGCACCCTGATCGCCGCGCTCGCACCCGGCTTTGGGGTCCTCGTGGTCGGCCGCGTGGTCCAGGCCAGCGGCACCGCGATCATGATGCCGCTGCTCATGACCACGGTCATGACCCTCGTGCCGCCGGCCTCGCGCGGCAAGATCATGGGCAACATCTCGATCGTCATCTCCGTGGCGCCCGCGCTCGGCCCCACCATCTCGGGAGCCATCCTCAGCGTGCTGGACTGGCGCTGGATGTTCTGGCTCGTCCTGCCCATCTCCCTCGCGGCCCTCGGCTTCGGGTCCGCGAAGATGCAGAACGTGACGACCCCGCGCAGGTCCGCGATCGACGTCGTGTCCGTCATCCTGTCCGCGTTCGCCTTCGGCGGCATCATCTACGGACTCAGCCAGCTGGGCGAGGCCTCGACCGGCAGCGCCGTGCCCGCATGGCTCCCGCTGGTCGTCGGCGTCGCCGCGCTCGGCCTCTTCGTCGCACGGCAGCTCGTGCTGCAGCGCCGGGACGCCGCGCTGCTCGACCTCCGCGTGTTCACCTCGCGGAACTTCACCATCTCCATCGTGGCGATCGCGGTGAGCATGATGGCCCTCTTCGGCACCATCATCCTGATCCCCATCTACGTGCAGACCGTGCTCGGGATGGACCCGCTGGTCTCCGGGCTCCTGCTCCTGCCCGGCGGCCTCGCGATGGGCCTGCTCGGTCCCGTGGTCGGACGCATCTACGACCGCCGGGGCCCCCGCGTGCTCCTGGTCCCGGGTGCCTTCCTGGTCAGCGCGGTGTTCTGGTCCATGACCCAGGTGACCGAGACCACGCCCGTGTGGCTGGTCCTCGTGGCGCACGTGCTCCTCAGCGTGGGCCTCGCGCTGATGTTCACCCCCCTGCTGACCTCGGCGCTCGGCTCGGTCGAGCCGCCCCTGTACTCCCACGGCAGCGCCGTGTTCGGCACCGCCCAGCAGCTGGCCGGTGCGGCCGGTACGGCCCTGTTCATCTCGGTGATGACCATCCAGAGCACCTCCCTGCTGGGAGAGGGCGTGGCCCAGGAGGCCGCCCTGGCGGGCGGGATCCGTTCGGCCTTCCTGTACGGCGCGGTGATCTTCCTGCTCGCCGTCGTCGCCTCGTTCTTCGTGCGCGCACCGCAGGTGACCGCGGACTCACCCGTCCCGGTGCACTAGCAGGTCCACGCATCGGGTCTCCTGGTGCACCGGGAGACCCGATGCACCTGGTGCCCGGTCAGGACACCGGCTGGCGCAGCTCGATGAAGCCGTCGGCCGTCACCCGGGTCTCGTAGACGGGCTGAGGCACGGCGGCGGGCCCGCGGTAGTTCTTGCCGTCGTCCAGCCGGAACATGCTCTGGTGCCACGGGCAGGTGATGCAGCCGTCCTCGATGGTGCCCTCCTCCAGGGGGCCGCCGAGGTGGTTGCAGACGCTGTCCATCGCGGTCAGCTTCCCCTCGTGCCGCAGCAGCAGGATCGGCACGCCGTCGGTGCGCACGGTGTGCCGTCCGCCCTCGACAACGTCGGTGTCCTTCGCGACGCGCGTCCAGTCCGTGGGGGCCTCGTGCCAGGCCGTGCGGTTGACGTTGACGCCGCTCGCGTAGCTCAGGTGCCCGCCCAGGAACGCGCTGAACAGCATCGAGCCCAGGCCCCCGAGGCCGAGCAGCACGCCGAGGGCACGCCGGTCCCTGGCCCGCGCGACGGCGGACGCGGTGTAGAGCAGCAGGGCGACGGAGTTCCCGGCGGCGTGCACGATCCCGACGCGCCGCTCCTTCTCCTGCGTGTCGGACCAGTCGTGCAGCCCCGTCATCGCCGTGGGGACGGCCGAGAGGATCCCGACGGTCACGAGGAGGTCGGCGGCCTTCCGGGTGTCCTTGCCGCCGGTGAGGTCGAGGAACGAGGCCATGCTCCAGGCGCCCGACGGGATGACGATGAGCATCGGGTGGAGGTGGTGCCCGATGGCGGTCCCGCTGAGCAGGTTCCGGATCGCCCGGGGGCGCACCGCCTTGGAGAGCGCAGCGGCGATCGGATCGGCGATCCTGTCCAGCGCCTTGGCCTGCTCGAGTCCGTCCAGCATCGCGTGCACGAGATTCATCCGTTGCTCCTTCAGATCGGGACGGCGTCTCGCCTGTCCAGGGTGACCGCGGTGCCGCCCGAACCCACCGTTACAGCAGGTGGCGGGGCTGACAACCGGACCCGATGCGAGGAGGTTCCGCTTGGCGCTGCCGGTGATCGGTGCGAGAATCCCGGGGTGGCGGGCGAGGCATGCCGGCTGCGCCGCCCCCGGACCGCCGACAGGTCCGCCCCCTGACGACGAGAGGAACGCCCGTGCCCGCCGTCCCCCTGCACCTCTCCGGCCACCCGGACATCGCCCTGACCGCCGACTGCGGCAACTGCTTCGCCCTCTGCTGCTCCGCGCTGGGCTTCGAGCGGTCCACTGACTTCGCCCACGACAAGCCGGCCGGACAGGCGTGCCGCAATCTCGCCGCGGACTTCTCCTGCACCATTCATGCCCGGCTGCGCGGCGAGGGCTACCGGGGCTGCACGGTCTTCGACTGCTTCGGCGCCGGCCAACACGTGGCCCAGGAGCTGTTCGACGGGCGGAGCTGGACGGCCCACCCGGAGGTACGCGGGCCGATGTTCGCGGCCTTCCCGATCGTCCGGCAGCTCCACGAGGTGCTGTGGTACCTCGACGAGGCCGGGCGTCTCAGCGGCGCGTCAGCCGCCGTCCCGCACGCCGTCGGCGCCGCCGTCGCGTCGCTGACCGAGGAGACCGTCGGGCTGACGCGGCTCGAGCCGGCGCAGCTCACCGCCGTCGACCTCACCGAACTGCGCGGACGGGTCGGCGAGGCGCTGAAGGACGTCAGCGTCTCCGTCCGGACGGCCGCCGGGGGCAGGGGGGTCCCCCGGCGTCTTGTCCCGGGTGCGGACCTCCTCGGCGCCGACCTCGCGGGGCGGGTGCTGCAGGGGGCGAACCTCCGGGGTGCCTACCTCATCGCCGCGGACCTGACGGGCGCGGACCTCCGGTGGGTGGACCTGCTGGGCGCCGACCTCCGGGACGCCCGGCTGCACGGCGCGGACCTCTCACGCGCACTCTTCCTCACCCCGATGCAGGTCGCCGCAGCCGCAGGTGACGGCCGCACCCGGCTGCCGGAGCGCATCGCCCCTCCTGCCCACTGGGGCGGGTGACAGGACGCACGACGGCAGCGATGCCGTGGCGGCAGGCTCCCCCGGCGGGTTGTGCCCCGGGGGAACGCTAAGTCGGCTTATGGTTGGTTCATGAGTTTCAACGACAACGCCCGGTTCGACCCGTCCCGCGTCAACGACCGGCGCGGACGCGGCCGGGGCGCCGCCGTGGGCGGTGGAGTGGGCGGCGGGCTGCTCCTGATCCTCTCGCTGATCTTCGGACCCGGGGTGGTGGACCAGCTCGGGCTCAGCGAGGGCACCGGAACCGGCGTCGGGCAGGAACAGGGCAGCGGCGCGGAACCGGCCATCAACGCGTGCCTGACCGGCGTCCAGGCCAACGAGCAGCTCGACTGCCGCATCCTCGGCACCGCGGAGAGCCTCGACAGCTTCTGGACGCCCTACCTGGAGCAGGTCGGCGTCGCCTACACCCAGCCCGGGGTCGTCCTGTTCACCGGGCAGACCGACACCGGCTGCGGCACGGCGACGAGCGCCGTGGGCCCGTTCTACTGCCCCACCGATGAGCAGACGTACTACGACACCGCGTTCTTCGACGAGCTCGTCACGCAGTTCGGGTCCTCCAGCGGTCCGCTGGCCCAGGAGTACGTTGTGGCCCACGAGTTCGGCCACCACATCCAGAACCTGATCGGCACGCTCGGCGCCGCACAGCAGGACCCGCAGGGCGCCGAGTCCGGCGGCGTGCGCGTCGAGCTGCAGGCCGACTGCTTCGCGGGCATGTGGGCGGCGCACGCCACATCGGTACCCGACCCGGAGTCCGGTGAGCCGTTCCTCCGGCCCTTCTCGGACGCCGACCTCTCGGACGCGCTGTCCGCGGCCTCCTCCGTGGGCGACGACCGCATCCAGGAGTCGGCGACCGGCCAGGTCAATCCCGAGGGGTGGACCCACGGCTCCAGCGCCCAGCGCCAGGCCTGGTTCTCGCAGGGATTCGAGACGGGCGATCTCCGCTCCTGCGACACGTTCGCCGCACGCGACCTCGACACCCCCTGAAGGATCTCCCCATGACCGACCGGCTCGCCGTCGTCGTCCCCGTCTTCAACGAACCCGACGTGGCGCGCACCCTCGAAGCGCTGCACCGGCAGCGGGACCGCGCCGGCCTGCACGTCTACGTGGTGGACAACGGCTCCACCGACGACACGGTCCAGCGGGTGCGGCGCTTCGCCGCCGCCCGGCCGGACCTCCGCGTCACGGTCCTCAGTGAGCTGCAGAAGGGCACCGGGGCGGCGAGCGACACCGGCGTCCGCAGGGCGATCGACGACGGCTACGCACTGATCGCCCGGACCGACGGCGACAGCGAGCCCGCGGAGGACTGGGCCGGCCGCATCCGCGTCCTGTTCGCGCGCCACCCGGGGGTGGCGCTGGTCGGCGGCACCAGCGTCCCGCTGCGCGACAGGCACTACCGCTGGGGCGACGACCTCCTCATGCCGGGCGCCCTGCGCCTGCTGCGGGTCCTGATCACGGTGAAGCATCTCGACGCCGCGTACCTCCGCTTCGTGGCGGGCCACAACATGGCCGTCCGGGCGTCGGCGTACCTCGAGACCGGCGGCTTCGAGCGGACCGCGATCGACACGCGCGACGAGGACATCGACTTCTCCGCCCGCGTGGCCCACCGCCTCGGTCGCGGCGCGGTCCTCATCGACCCGCGGCTCCGGGTCGCCACCTCGATGCGGCGCGTGCGGCGCTACGGGCTCAGCCTGATGGGCCTCCACCATCTCGTACCGGCCCTGCGGGGACGGCTCATCCGCACCATCGACGTCCGCTAGCCCGCTCCACTCGCGCGGACCAGGTCCACGGCCTCCTCGACGGCGGACACCCTGCCCTGCTGCGCGCCCGAGACGAGGCGGACGGTCCGGCGGAACGAGGGGTCGTCGCCCTCCCCCGCCCGGAACGCCGGCAGGTGCGCGAGGACCGCGGCACGGCGGAGCCAAGCGTCGTCCGCGGCCGCCCAGCGGTGCAGGACCGCCTGGGCGCGGGCCGCCTCGGGTCCCGGGAGGCGGAGGAGCAGCGGCCCCACCACGTCGACGGCGAGCGGGTCCACGAGCTCGGGCAGGTGCGCCGACCGGAGGAAGCCCTCGATCCGCGTGAGGTCCGAGGAGCGGAGCAGTCGCACGAAGGACTGCAGGAGCACGACGGCGGCCAGCCGCCGCTCGAACACGGGCCGCGACCACAGCTCGGACGCGAGGGCGGTGACGTCGTCGTGCCCCAGGTCCGGGTACCGCCGGGCGGCGTTGCGGACGGTGCCGCGCACGGCGCCCATCGAGGCGCCGTAGTACTCCAGGCGGTCGCCGTAGCGCCGTTCGAAGTCCTCCGCGCGCTCCCACGAGCTCTCGTACTGGAGGGACTCGTCGATGAAGCCGGCCGGCCCGTCTGTCTCCTCGAGCATCAGGCGGGCATCCTGCGCAACGTGAGGTAGGACCCGGCGGCGAGCAGCACACCCAGCAGGACGGCCCACAGGGTCAGTCCGAGCGCCCCGGCGTCGAGGATCCACTGCCAGACCTCCGGCCATGCCTGCTGCCGCGTCACGACTCCGACGGCGCCCACGAGCGCGAGGCCGATCCCGATCAGGACGATCGTCAGCACCGCCGTGCCGTACCGCTTGTAGATCGTGGCGAACCAGAATCCGATGACGAAGAACAGCATGGTGAGGACGAAGTAGGTGAGGCCCGCCGCGAGCGGACCGCCCTCCCACACCCAGTCGAGGTAGGCGAAGTAGCCGTTCATGCCGTAGCCCTTGGTGGCCTGTTCGACCAGCCCGAGCAGCACGAACACCAGCGACATCCCGAGTCCGCTCACCGCCGCGGCGGCGAGGGAGCCGAGGTAGAACTCCCGGCGCGTCAGGCTCATCGCCTGCGAGAAGGGGAAGGTCAGGGTCATGGCCTGGATGCCGACCACGAGGAAGTACCACAGCGGGGCCTGCGAACCCCCGCCGGTCTTGACCGCGCCGACTCCTGCGTTCTGGAGGATCCAGTAGATGAGCAGTGTCAGGACCCAGGCACCGGCGAGCACGAGGGCCGGCACCCAGAGGAACGTCTGGGTGTTGACGAACTGGAGGCGCACGACGTTCCGCGTTCGGTGGCGTCCCGCGGCAGCGCGGGTCCCGCCGGCGGATTCGAGGGTGGTCATCGGAGGCTTCCTTCCTGGGCGGCACCGGCGAACGCGTCCGGGCCGGGCGCTCTCTGCTGGGTCAGGCGGACGATGAGCTGCTGCAGGGAGACGGGCGCGAGATCGAGTCCCGCCGCGGTGAGCGCACCGCGCTCGGCGCCGTCGAGCCGGCCGAGGAACGTCACGGATGCCACGCGGCCGAGGCTCTCACGGTGGATGACCTCGCGGCCGCGCAGGGCCTGCTCCACGACGGCGGCGTCGCCGACCACGTTCGTGGCCTGTGCGCGGGCGTCCTCGGTGGACTCGTCCATGATGATGCGCCCCGCGTCGATCACGAGCACGCGCTCGATGAGGTTCGAGACCTCGTCGATGAGATGGCTGGACAGGAGCACCGTCCTCGGGTGCTCCGCGTAGTCGGTCAGCAGGCGATCGTAGAAGGTCTGGCGTGCGACGGCGTCGAGACCGAGGTACGGCTCGTCGAAGAAGGTGACCTCCGCGCGGGACGCCAGCCCGATGATGACGCCGACGGCGGAGAGCTGCCCGCGCGAGAGCTTCTTGATGGGGCGCTTCAGCGGCAGCTGGAACTCCTCCACCAGCTCGTCGGCGAGATCCTGGTCCCACCGGGGGAAGAACAGGCGGGCGGAGGCGAGGGCGTGGCGTGGTGAGGCGTCGTCCGGGTACTTCTGGCTCTCCCGCACGAAGCACATGCGGCTGAGGACGCGGGCGTTCTCGTAGGGGTCCTCACCGAACACGCGGACCTGTCCGCTCGTGGGGAGGTTCTGCGCGGTGAGGATCGACATCGCGGTGGTCTTGCCGGCCCCGTTGCGGCCCAGGAAGCCGTAGATGGTGTCCCGCTGGATGTCGAAACCGACGTCGTCGAGGGCGAGGACGTCCCTGTAGCGTTTCGTGAGGTTCCGGGCCTCGATGACTGTGTCCATGGTGTCCTTCGATTCGATAGACCTTAAGGGGTCGCCGGCTCGGCGCCGGCGCGGATGAGGGCCGCGACGTCGTCGGGTGCGAGCCCGATCCTGCGCGCCTCGACGAGGAGGGGGTGCACGTAGCGCAGCGCGAAGTCGCTGCGGCGCTCCTCGAGCAGCAGCTCGCGGGCGCCGGCCGCGACGAACATCCCGATCCCCCGGCGCTTGTAGAGCACACCCTTGTCCACGAGCATGTTCACGCCCTTCGCCGCGGTGGCGGGGTTGATGCGGTGGAAGGCCGCGAGTTCGTTGGTGGACGGCGCCTGCGCCTCCTCGGTCAGGGTGCCGTCCACGATCGAGTCCTCGACCTGTTCGGCGATCTGCACGAACAGGGGCTTGCCTTCCTCGACCACCGTGGTCTCCATCTCTACTGGTTAGCTACTCAACCAGTGAACCCCTTCAGTAGCAGCCGGTCAAGGGTCAGTAGAGGAAGATGTCCACCCAGGCGCGGTGGTGGGCGTGGATGAGCACGAGGAAGAGGACGAAGTCGAACAGGAGGTGCACGCAGACGATGTAGGAGAGGGAGCGGGTCCGGGTGAAGATGAAGGCCTGCAGCAGCGCGAAGGGGAAGATGAACAGCGGCGCCCATGCGTGGAAGCCCAGCTCCCACAGGAAGGACGTGAACAGCACCGCCTGCAGGACGTTGGCCTGTGCCATGGGCAGGTGGCGGCGCAGGAGCGCGAACACCGTGCAGATGAAGAACAGCTCGTCCCAGATCCCGAGCCCGTTCGTGCCGATGAACAGGCGGACGATCTCGTCGGGCTCGGACGCCGCGGGCCAGTTCGTGTAGACGCCGGTGCGCAGCATGTAGACCGGCAGCAGGGCGTACCCGATGATCACCACGACCGGCAGGTACCACTTCTCGGTGCGCGTCCACGGGATGCCCGTCCGCACCGGGAAGGCGATGGCGTGGTCGCGGTAGGCGAAGCGTGAGACCGCGTAGGGCACGCCGACCGCGAGGATCATCGCCGTGCCCATGACCGCCATGTGCTCCGGGCTGATGTCGGTGGTGATGGGGACCAGGCTCATGACCGTGAGGCCGAAGGCGATGAGCAGCAGGTCCCGGAACAGCGCCCGGTCGACCACCACCGCCGCCGCGAGCGCCACCACGAGGAGGCAGTAGCCGATCACCGGCTGGTGCAGGACGAACAGGACGGGACCCGCGACCGACACCAGGGCGGCCGGGACCAGTGCCGGCGACGGCGTCGCCCATCGGCCCTGCTTCCAGGCCGCCTGCCGCGTCGCCTCCGGTCCGGGTGCCGGCGGCAGGGTTCGTCGATCCACCCGATCACGCTCCTGGTCACGTGTGCACTCCCCCGGCCGCGCCGGGGAATGCTCCCCATTGTTTCGCCTGCCGTGCGGTCGGTCCACCGTGTCCCGCCTGCAGGCCGCCGCACGGCGCCACGGGAGGGCCCGGGCGGGGTGCGGCGGGGTGCGAGACTGGAGCCATGCGTGAGCTCGTCATCCTCGGCACCGCGTCGCAGGTGCCCACCCGGACCCGCAACCACAACGGCTACTTCCTCCGCTGGGAACGGGAGGGGATCCTGTTCGACCCCGGCGAGGGCACGCAGCGGCAGATGCTCCTGGCCGGCGTCCCGGCGTCGAGGATCACACGGATCTGCCTGACGCATGTCCACGGTGACCACTGCTTCGGCCTGCCCGGCGTGCTGTCCCGCATGGTGCTCGACGGCGTCGCCCACCCCGTGCACCTGCACTACCCGGCGTCCGGCGAGACCGTGGTGCGGGCCCTGGTGGGTCTCGCGACGCCCGGACTGGACCTGCACCTGCACCCCCACGGCGCGGCGGGCGCGATCGCACCGGAGATCGAGGTGGAGCCGCTCCGCCACCGGATCGAGGCGTACGGCTACCGGGTCACCGAACCCGACGGCCGCTCCTTCATCCCCGAGCGGCTCACCGCCGCCGGCATCACCGGACCCGATGTCGGCCGCCTGCAGCGCGAGGGCTCCCTCCGCGGGGTCCGGCTGGAGGACGTGAGCGAGCACCGCGCAGGTCGGCGCTTCGCGTTCGTCATGGACACGGCCGTGTGCGACGGCGCCTCGGCGCTCGCGGACGGGGCCGACCTCCTGGTCTCGGAGTCCACGTTCAGCGACGACGACGCCGACCTCGCCGAACGGTACCGGCACCTCACGGCGGGCCAGGCGGGCGCGATGGCCGCGACCGGCGGCGCGGGGACCCTCGTGCTCACGCACTTCTCGTCCCGGTACGACGACGTCGGCGTGCTCGCCGCCCAGGCCCGCGCCACGGCCGGGCCCGTGGACGTGGTCGCTGCTGCCGATCTGGACCATGTCCCGTTCCCGCGGCGCCGCGGACGCTGAGGAGGCAGCGACGCCGGAGGGCCACGCGAGTCCCCATCGTCGCTGCGGCGGTCCGGGGTCGGAAGTCCTTCCGGCCGGCGGGGGTTCTCAGTACACTGATCGGCATGACCGGGCAGGAACCGCCCACGCCCTCCACCGCTGCGGCCTCCCGTAGCGGCCCTGATGTCGCGGAGGGGCCCTCCGGTGCCGCCGACCCGCTCGGCGACCGCGACGCCACCGACGGCTCGGTCCGCACTCCGGAGCAGCGGTCCCGGACCTTCGCCGGCATCCTCGTGAACACCGCGCTCGCCAACATCACCACCAGCTACCTCTGGTTCGCCCTGACGTTCTGGGTGTACCTCGAGACGCGCAACGTCATCGCCACGGGCGTGGTGGGCGGTGCGTACATGCTCCTGATCGCCCTCTCCAGCATCAGCTTCGGCACCTTCGTGGACCGCTTCCGCAAACTGGCCGTGATGCGGTTCGCCGCCGGCTTCACGCTGGTGATGTTCCTGCTGGCGGGTGGCATGTTCCTGGTGACGCCCACCGCGTGGCTGCTGGACCTGACGCAGCCGTGGTTCTGGGTGTTCACGCTGGTCGTCCTGATCGGCGCGGTCGTGGAGAACATGCGCAACATCGCGTTGTCCACCACCGTCACCATCCTCATCGAGCCCGATCGGCGGGCCAACGCCAACGGGCTCGTGGGCATGGTGCAGGGGCTGATGTTCATCGTCACCTCCGTGCTCTCCGGGCTCTCGGTCGGCCTGCTGGGGATGGGCTGGACCATCGCCGTCGCCGTCGTCCTCACCGCCCTGACCGCCCTCCACCTGCTCACCCTGCGCATGCCCGAGGAGGTCCACGTCGCCGCGAGCGACGCCCACGGCGGGTTCGACCTCCGCGGGTCCTTCGCCGCCGTGCTGGTCATCCCCGGGCTGTTCGCCCTGATCCTGTTCTCCACGTTCAACAACTTCGTGGGCGGCGTCTACATGGCGCTCATGGACCCCTACGGCCTGGAGCTGTTCTCCGTGGAGATGTGGGGCACGCTGTTCGCGGTCGGGGCCACGGGGTTCATCGTGGGCGGGGCGCTGATCGGCAAGTTCGGGCTCGGGTCCAATCCGCTGCGGACCATGCTCCTGGCGGTGATCGCGATGGGGGTGCTCGGGGCTGTGTTCACCCTCCGGGAGTGGGGCTGGCTGTACATCGCCGGGATCTGGGCGTACCTGGTCCTGATCCCCTTCATCGAGGCCGCCGAGCAGACGGTCATCCAGCAGACGGTCCCGCTCGAGCGGCAGGGCCGCGTCTTCGGCTTCGCCATGGCGTTCGAGTCCGCGGCAGCACCGGTCACCGCGTTCGTCATCGCGCCGATCGCCCAGTTCTGGATCATCCCCTACGCGCGGTCGGCCGAGGGAGCCGCCGCGCTCGCCCCGCTGCTGGGCGAGGGCACGTCCCGCGGGATCGCCCTGGTGTTCCTGGTCGCCGGGATCATCATGATCCTGGCCGCGGTGGCTGCGTTCTTCACGCCGGTCTACCGCCAGGTGTCGGCGTCGTACGCGCGCGCCGCCGCGAGCCTGACGCAATGATTGCCCTGCCGGCCGGAGTCCCCGAACCGCGGGTGCGGACGGCGGTGCAGGGCGACGCCGACGTGGCCGGTGCGCTCCTGTACGCCTTCAACACCGAATTCGAGTCCCCGACCCCGACCGCGCAGCTGCTCGGCGAGCGCTTCCGCCGGTTGCTCGCACGGCCCGACGTCGTCGTGGTCCTCGCTGAGGACGAGGCCGGCGACGCGACCGGCTTCGCCCTCCTCACACTGCGCCCCACGCCCTACTACGACGGACCCCTCGCGCAGCTCGAGGAGTTGTACGTCCGGCCGGGCCTGCGCGATCAGGGTATCGGCACGGTGCTGCTGACCGCGTCGATCGACCGCGTGCGGTCCCGGGGTGTCGGGGAGATGCACATCAACGTGGACGAGATCGACGTCGACACCCGGCGCTTCTACGAGCGCCACGGGTTCGTCAACATCGAGCCCGGCACCGGCTACCGGATGCTCTGCTACCTCCGGGAGTTCTGAGCGAGCCGCCCGTTCGCGTTCTCCTCCTGTTGCCGATGGGCCTGCACGTGGTTGGCTGTCCTTAGGTTACTTAGCAATCAGCTGATCGAGACCGCCCCGTGTCCTCGACTGCTGGTTGACGCCGATGGTGGCCAGAAGGTCTCAAGCCCATGCGTACCGCTCCGACGCCGCTTCCCGTGCTGCCCACATCCTCACCCGTCGCCCCTCCTCGCACCGCTCCGCCCGGTCCGCCCGGTCCGCCCGGTCCGCCCGGTCCGGTGGATCAGGTCGAGGCGCTGATCCTGCGTGTCGGACAGGGCGATGGGTGTGCGTTCGAGCATCTCTACCGGCAGACGTCCCACCGCATCTTCGGGCTCGTCCGCAGGATCGTCGTCGATGCCGAGCTGAGTGCGGAGACGACACAGGACGTGTTCCTCGCCCTGTGGCAGGGCGGGGCGGCGCGTTTCGACCCCTCCCGGGGTACCGGGATGTCCTGGCTGATGACCCTCGCGCATCGGCGTGCCATCGACAAGGTCCGGTCCGAGGAATCCCACCGCAGCAGGACTCTCCGGTGGGGGATCAGGAACCAGGACGTCGACTACGATCAGGTTGCCGATACGGTGCTTCATCGACTCGAAGCGGGCGCTGTGCACACGAGCCTGGCGTGCCTGTCCGTCGTGCAGCGCGAGGCCATCCACCTCGCGTACTTCGCAGGAATGACCTATGCCGAGGTCGCGGGACACCTGGACATCCCCGTCCCGACGGCCAAGACCCGCATCCGGGACGGTATCAGGCGGCTGAGGGCCTCCGTCCTCGACGCTGCCTGAAAGGGCCCACGGGGATCCCTCCAGTTCGCGCCGCCCGTAGGTCGTCAGCGGGACCGGCGCTTCGCTGCCAGACGTGCTGCACCGGAGGGCGGTTCCGCGGTGCGTCGGGGACGGGCCACGGCGACCAGGTCAGGACGTCCGGCCTGGTCCTTGCCGGCTACGGCTCCGCACGGCGCCGGGCTGCAGGGCTACAGTTGGAGCCACCCGCCGGACGTCCACGGACCGGTCCTCATCCAGCCACCACGCATCCGTCGCCCGCCCCTCAGTCGTCGTCACAGGAGAAGCCCATGGCCCCCAGCCGCAACCCGCTCGATGAGCTGCGCGAGACGCTCGGCCACCTGGCGGAACAGCTCAAGCTGCCGGGCTCGGAGCGGATCGACGACCGCGTGGGCGATTTCTTCGGCGCTCGACCCGGGCCCGCGCGTCCGCTCGCCGAGGTGCAGGCGGAGCTCGATGCACTGGTCGGGCTGGAGAGCGTGAAGGAGCAGGTGCGCGCACTCGTGGCACTGCTGCAGGTCCAGGCGCGGCGGAAGGAGCACGGCCTGCCGGAGGTCGCGACGTCACAGCACCTGGTGTTCCTCGGGAATCCCGGCACCGGCAAGACCACCGTGGCGCGTCTGCTCGCCGAGATGTACCGTGCGGTGGGGTTGCTGCAGAAGGGTCATCTGGTCGAGGTGGACCGGTCCGGCCTGGTCGGCCAGTACGTGGGCGAGACCGCCATCAAGACGGATCGGGTGATCCGCCGGGCGCTGGACGGCGTCCTGTTCATCGACGAGGCCTACGCACTGACCCCGGAGGTCGGCCGCGTGGATTTCGGGCCCGAGGCCATCGAGGTGCTGCTCAAGCGGATGGAGGACCACCGCCACCGCCTCGTGGTGATCGTGGCCGGCTATCCGCGGCTGATGGAGCAGTTCCTCCTGTCCAATCCGGGCCTGCGCTCCCGATTCGCCCGCGAGATCACCTTCCCGGACTACTCGGTGGACGCACTGGAGACGATCTTCCACCAGATGCTGGGCCAGCACGAGTACGCCCTGGAGCCCGGGGCGGATGACATGCTGCGCCGCATCCTCGCCAACGTCCATGCGGGCGAGGACTCCGGCAATGCGCGCTTCGCCCGCACCCTGTTCGAACAGGCGCTCAACCGCCAGGCACTGAGGCTGTCGCTCGACGCGGACCGCGACCTCGGCGCGCTCGATCGGGACGACGTCATGACGCTCACCACCGACGACCTCGTGAAGGCCGCCCAGGCCCTCGGCGAGGAACCGGAGCCGGAGCCGGAGCACCAGCCGGCGCCCGAACGGTCGTCGTGGTGGCGCTGGCTGACCTCGCCGGGCGGGTGAACCGACCGGACCGGTGCCGGAAGGGAGATGTGGACCTAGGTCGCTAGTGGCCTGCCCGCGACAGGACTAGGTTACGGGCATGCATTCCGACCGATTCCACGGTGCCGCGCTCCTTTTCCGCCTGACCGGCCGGTTCCACGGTGCTGACGACCCGAGGAGCTGCTCGTGATGGGAAGCACCGCACGATCGAGGCGCCGCTCACGTACGTCCGGCGTCGGCGTGACCGCCGGCCTCAGCGCGGCGATCCTGCTCACGGGATGTGTCGGAGCATCGCCCGCCGCCACCTCCCTTCCTTCCTCGACGGCGTCCTCCGCATCGTCCTCCACACCGTCCTCCACACCGTCCTCGTCGGCATCCGCCGCGGTGACCGAGCGGCCGGCCGCGCCCGAGGGAGAACTGCCCGGCGGGACGCAGACCGCCCTCCGGGCGACCGTCGAGCAGACGATGGCCGACTACGGGGTGCCCGGCGCGGCCGTCGGCGTCTGGGTTCCCGGCAAGGGCACGTGGACCTCGGCCGCCGGTACGGCCGACATCGAGCACGGCATCGCAGTGGAGCCCGGGATGCAGTGGCCACTGCGCAGCATCACCAAGTCCTACACGGTCACGCTCGTCCTCCACCTCGCCGATCAGGGCGTGATCTCGCTCGACGACACGATCGACGAGTACGTCGAGGGGGTCACCGACGGCGACAGGATCACTCTGCGCGATCTCGCCGGCATGACCAGCGGCAACGCCGACTACACCAACGAGGACTTCGTGGAGGCGTTCGCCGAGGATCCGGAGCGGATCTTCACCCTCGAGGACCTCAACGGATTCATGCTCGGCAAGCCCGCCCAGTTCGCACCGGGCACTGCGAAGGTCTACACCAACGCGAACACCAACCTGCTCGGCGCCGTCGTCGAGCAGGTGACCGGACAGCCGTTCGACGCCGTGCTGCAGGAGCGCATCCTCGAGCCGCTCGGCCAGGCCGACACGCAGTACATCGTGGACGCCTCCGCATGGGACACCGCCCACCCCGTGGGCTACGCACCCACCGAGGACGGGCCTGACCCGCAGGATGCGAACATGTCCGTCTTCGGTCCCGCAGGATCGATGGTGTCCACGCTCGACGACGGGCGCGTGTGGGCGGAGACGCTCGCCACCGGTGCGCTGCTCGACGCGTCGCCCCAGGCGGAACGCCTCGTCGGTGCGCCTCTCGACGCGGGGCCGCCCTACGACCTCTACGCGCTCGGTATCGGTGAGACCGGGGGCTGGTGGGGCCACAACGGTGAGGGCTTCGGCTTCACCGCTGCCCTCTTCCACCAGCCGGACACCGGTGCATCCATCGTGGTCTTCATGAACCTGTCCAACGAGGCCTCCGGCGCCCATCCCGCCGATCAGCTCTTCCGTCGTTTGGCGGCAGTCATCGAAAGTGGGGCAAAGCCATGATTCGACGCCTTCGGAGAACGACAGCAGCGGCGGCCGCACTGCTGCTGGCAGCTGGGGCGACGTCCTGCACCGTCGCACCTGCCGCCGATGTCGAGAGAGCGCCGTCGCAGCTGCCGGATGCCGCGCTGGAGGTCATGAACCAGCCGGAGTACGCGAGTGGCCGCTGGCAGATCACGGCCACCGACCTCGACACCGGTGAGCTGCTGGTCGATCTCGACGGGAGCAGGATGGCCGAGCCGGGATCGTTCGCGAAGACCTACAGCACGGGTGCGGCGTGGTTGACCTGGGGACCGGACCACACGGTGACCACACCGGTGAAGCGGGTCGGCGAGGTCGTCGACGGGGTGCTCCAGGGCGACCTCGTCCTCGTCGGGAAGGGAGACCTCACGATGGGCGGGCGGACGAAGCCCGACGGCACCGTCGACTACACCGATCTCGATCACAACGATGCCAATCCGCTTCCCGGGGCCACGCTCACGCCGCAGGACCCGCTGACGGGATTGAACGATCTCGCCAGGCAGGTCAGGGCGTCGGGGATCGACACGGTCGGCGGGAACGTCGTCATCGACGACCGGCTCTTCGCGGGTGAACTGGCCGGAGAACCGATCACGCCGATCATCGTCAACCAGAACATCCTCGACCTGCAGATCACGCCGGGAGCGGTCGGGGAAGCGGCCACGGTCGAGCTGACCCCTGCCGTGGAGCCGTGGCGGGTGGTGAGCGACATCCGGACCGTTGCGGCCGGCGAGCCGGCGGAGGTGACGAATCCGCAGTCGACGGGAGGCGGTGAGATCGCCATCAGCGGCACGATCTCCGCAGACAGCGATCCGCAGCTGAAGGTGCTCGTGCTGGACGATCCCGCCACCTTCGCCCGCACGGCGTTCATCGAGGCACTTGAGCGGGCGGGCGTGGCCGTGGCCGCCGATCCGACCGCCGTCAACTCCACCGCCACGCTCGCACCGCAGGCCGACATCGATACGCTCCCGTCCGTCGCCGGACTCGAGTCGCTCCCGCTGGCGCAGGAGGCCACCTACGTCATGAAGATCAGCTACAACCGCGGCGCCCAGACGTTCGTCTGTCTCCTGGCCGTGGAGACGGGCAAGGACGACTGCAGCACGGGCATGAGCGAGGCCGGCAGGATCTGGAAGGAGGCCGGTCTCGACACCACCGGGGCCTCCCTGATCGACGGCTCCGGCCTGGACGGCAACTACGTCACGACCGGGAACGCGGTCCAAGTCCAGACGATCATGGCGGACCGCCCGGACGCCGGACGCTGGCGGGACACCCTCCCGATCCTCGGCGTCGACGGCTCGCTGTCGACGGTACAGGTGGGCAGTCCCGCCGCCGGGAAGGTGTTCGCCAAGACCGGCACCCTCGTCGGCGGTGACCTGTTCAACGGGCGCGCCCGGCTCGGCACCAAGACGCTCGGAGGGGTCATGGTCACCGGGAGCGGCCGCGACGTCGCGTTCGCGATCATCCTGAATCAGGGGTTCGCCGCCGGTATCGAAGGCGTGTTCAAGGCGAACGACGACGTCGGGGCGGTGGCCGCGGCCATCCAGCAGGCCTACTGACCGGCGCTGCGCCCGAGCCGGCCCTATGGCCGTCGCGCCAAGAGCCCTGACCCCTGCTCCCCCACCGGTTGCCGGAAGAAGGCCGGAGTGGCAGGCGGCCGATCGGGCCGCTCACGCCGAGCGATCGAACCAGTCGAGTACGAGGTCGGCGACCTCGGCGGGTGCGTCGTCGGTGATGAAATGCGCCGCGTCCTCGACGTAGGCGAGCTCGACGCGATCGGCGTACCGTTCCGGATTGCGGCAGATGCGCTCGAGGACCTGCTCGGTCCAGGGGCGGTCCCGGCGGCCGTAGACGACGAGGGTCGGCACCGTGAGCCGCCGACGGCGGTAGACGCCGAGCATCATGCGGACGGCTTCGGGCAGGATCATGCCGCGGGTGAGCGGACGTACCGCCTCGTCGATCCCGGGCCGGCGCAGCGGGGCGAGGTGGGCTTCGATGGTGGCCTCCGACATGGGCCGGGCCACGTAGGCCTCGGAGAAGATGCCGCGCAGCGAGGTGCCCGGGCGATGCCAGATGAAACGGGGCAGGTGCCGGAAACCGGGGACGATCTTCGGGCTGAACGCGAAGAAGGCCGGCGGCACCGCGAGCTGCACTGCTGTCCGGACCCGCTCGGGGTGGTCGTAGCTCAGTTGGACGGCGGTGATGACGCCCATGTCGTGGGAGACGACGTGGGCCCGCCCGACAGCGAGGACGTCGAGGAGAGCGAGCAGATCGCGCAGCCGGCTCTCGCGGTCGATCCGCGGGTCGTCGACCACGGTCCAGCCCGCGCCGCGCAGATCGGGGCAGATCACGCGGTAACCGCGTGCGGCGATGAGCGGGGCTACGGCGCGCCACTGCCACCAGTGCTGGGGGAATCCATGCAGGAGCAGGACCGGATCGCCCTCGCCGACAGTAGCCACGTGCGTCCGCAGGCCGGGCGTCTCGACGACGAGGTGGTCGAAGCCTGCTGCTTCGGGCAGAGGTGGAGACCAGGTCGGGATGGGCGTGGACATGGCGACCTCCTTCGTGGGGCGGAGATACTATGTTCATAGTAAACCTGGAGAAAGGAGGTGTCCATGCCGGCGTCCACACGCGAGCGGGGCCTCGAGGCGGCTGTGGAGTTGCTCGGTGCGGAAGGCGTGCGCGCTCTCAGTCACGCGCGGGTCGATGAGCGGGCCGGCCTGCCGGCCGGGTCCACGTCGAACTGGTTCCGCACCCGCCGGGCGCTGCTCGGCGGGGTGGTCGACTGGATCGCCGAGCGCGAGCGGGCCGATTTCGATCCGGCCGCGATGCCCGCCGTCACTGGCGCCGACGAACTGATCGAGGGCCTGTGTGCCATGGTCGAGCTGCAGGCCGGACCGTTCGCTGTGCGGACCCGCGCGCGCTACGCCCTCTTCCTCGAACTCGCAGCCGATCCCGAGCTCGGAGAGCCCCTGCGGCAGCAGCGCCACGAGTTCGAGACGTGGACCGAGTCAATCGTGACGGCCGTCGGCTTCGCCGACCCCGGTCCGGCGACCCGCGCCCTCATGGCGCTCGCCGACGGGCTGCTCCTGCACCGCCTCACCGTGGACCCCCAGCTCGACATGCGCCCCGTCATCGAACGCGCAGTGCATGCCCTCGAAAGGTCCTGACCCCACGCTCGGCCTGTGCCCGGACCCTTCTCTCGGAGCTGCCATTCATCTACCATGGGGGGTGCACCCAGAGAAGGTGTAGGGACGGTTCCGCTGGGGAAGACCAGTCCGAACGTGACGATCACAACTGGAGACAACGGGAACACTTCCGTGCGGGCATCGCTGCCCACACCGGTCCTCGTTCACGTGAATCTACTCCGCCCTGCACGGACGGCATCGCCGGACAACCGTCCGCGGCGTGCTGACAGCGACACGCACCCATTTACTATTCGGCCCGGCATGCGTGGAAGAGAACCATCATGAAAAAATCTCTGAGCTGGCGCCTGTTCATCCTCGTCGCAGGAACCCTGTTCGCCCTTCTGGCAGGCATGGGTCTTTCGGCTCCAGCCGTTGCCGCTCCCGTCCAGGTAGCAGCCAACGGGAATTACCACGGCGATGACTCGGATCTGACCCTCGATGTGAATCGAAACGGCGATCTGAGAGTCACGGGCGATAATTACGACGCGAAGAAGGTCTACGTCAAGATCGTCAAATTCAGTTACCACGACAACGCCAGGACAGTTGACGAGCGCAACGTCTGGACGGACCGCGGCGGCGACTTCAGGTACACCTCTGACAAAGGGAAGTGCGGCGACTCCTACCAGGCCTACAGCTACAGCCATAAGGATGGCTGGGACAGAAGCGAGACGATCAGGGTCAAGTGCGATAGGGGTGGCGATTACGGGCACGAATAGCGCACGCGCCACTCAGTACATGCACGGACAGCCGGCCTGAGCGTTTCGACCAGCATGTCCGTCCCATGAAGAAAGGGAAGGCGACGCTCGATCCGAGCGCCGCCTTCCCTTTCTCGCCTTCGGTTCCGGACTGTGAGTTGCAGACCTACTTGGAAGAACTGACGCACTTGAACCCCTCCACGTCGCGGTTCAATCATCAGCGGTTCCTTGTCCTGGTGGGTTCGTACTTGGAAGATTCTCCGGCTCGAGCGCCACAATTCGCTTGTCCCACCCCTGCCGACCTCGAGTGTTTTTGCGACTGCCGGCAGCGACCCTTTCCTCTGGCGGGCACTCGGTGCAGCCACCCGCCCGGCGTCGATTCACGACCGAGCGATACTGTGGATGGCCAGCTCGACAGGTCCACCACCAACGGCCGCTGCCCGGCACAACCTCATCGGGAGCCTTGCCGTTGAGTGTCGAGTCCCAGTCTTCACAGAGCTCGGGCTCTCTAAACTCGAGGTCAGAAACGCCCTTCTCGAGCATCCGGCCGGATTCCTTCGGGCACGTCAGCTCCGCGCCCCTGCACCGGTGGTCTACCTGCATGGGGAACTCGTGCCCTGCGGGGCACAGCCACCACACCACCACCTCCGAGCCCGGCTTCACATCTGCTGGCGTCATCTTTCCGTTGAGGTGCGGGTGCCATTGGGCAGCCACATCCGGACGAGCGGTACCCAAATCGTTTTCTCCTGGTATGAGGACGCGTCCGGTACAGGTCTGGCAGCGTCCGTTTGTCTCGACTAGCTTCGCCGTAGTGCGGACGAAGGGGTGTCCAAAGGGGCACCGCCAATTGAGTTTGTGCTTCGAGTTCCCTGCCGACACCTGATTGGTTGCCCATGTATTCGTACTGTTTGGATCCCAAAGTGCGGCCAGCTCGGGATGGGTCGTGCAAAGGTCGTTGGCCCCGGCTATAACGCCTTTGCCCGAGCACGCCGGGCAGCCCGAGCCTCGTAGTGCGCGGTTCGCGAAAGTTGCCGGGTAGTGGTGGCCCTTAGGGCAGATCCAGTGACCCATGAAGTTGCTGCCGGGGCCGACCTCCCAGGGCCCGTGATCGCTCGGGCCGCCCTCGTCCCACTCTCTAGCGAGATACGGCAGTACGTCTGCCAACGAGTTATACCCAAAAACGATCCGCTGTCCGGAGCACAGCGGGCAGGCAAACGCTTTACCGTCAGCTCTCTGGGCCGCGTTGCGGGATAAGTCGACGATGTGGCCGGAGGGGCACATAAGCCCGGCATTCGCCTCGGGACTGCTGAACTGGTCATCCCACCAACACTGGTCGTCGCGCTCGGTCCCATGCAGACAGTCCAAATAGCGCCCGAAGGGCTCTAATGGGCCAGCTTGTCGCCCTAGGGGCTCGACCGGCTGTACGCACGGTCTCGGGTCTTGGCTGTTCCATTCCCCCATCCATCGAAAGCGGGCCGCGGCCGCAGTTCGACGAAGCATGAGCCAAGCTTGATCAGTGCCAGCCCCTCCAGATGGATTTCCTGCTTGGGCCATCTGCTCCCCCACAATTTGGTACATCTCCAAGAAGGTCAGCGAGGGGTCACACACGGTGGTGATGACGCTGTGCGTCGTTACCGTTCGGAAAATCGGCGCCGCAATCACAAGGTCCTCCGGTATCGGCGTTCCTTCCCACGAGTTCTCGCGAATCGAAGATGCGCGGCGAAGGCACTCCCACACGATCGTCGCTTCGATGCTTCGCACGTCGAGTGCTGCCGACGCCTCAACAACGTCGTGCTCAACGATTCGGGAGTGGTCGCGGCTCGGTGACGCGAGGCGGCGCAGAGTACGGGCCCCGTAAGCGATTGACGGACCAGTCCAGCGTGAGTGCCTCGCGCACACCAAGCTCGCGAAATCCGGATGCAGGGCGACACGAGCGCCAGCGCTGCACTCCTGGCAGGCATGCCAGTTCATTCTTGGGGCGCCCCTTAGAAGTTGGAGGCGATCGGCCTGTTGACCAACCGCCTCCCTGCAGAGATCCAACGCCGCTTGTTCTGCGGCGTCCTCCGCAACTCGGCTGCGTGGAGTTCCTCCGTGCAGCTCACGTGAGTGAGATACACCCAGTCCCCAGAGGTGACCGATCGGCGCACCAGTGGCCGCGTCCAGTCTGGCAGCGTAACTAGACACGACCTCACCGATAAGCGGCACAGGTGCTAGTGCCTTCGGTAGTCGTCCTGCTATCTCAGCTGCCATGGCCTTACGCCGCACCCCTCGCCCTTTTTCCTGAACGACCTGCAATGGCGGCTTTGATGCGGTCCTCGTGCGCCAGTTCGTCCGCCTTCGTTTCAGCCAGTTGTACGCGGATCGTCTCGTTTTCAGGGTCATCTGCCTCTATGAGGTCTAGGGCGACCCTGCTGATGATGGAGTTGAGGGGGCCAATGCGACCACCCGTCAAGCTATGGAGTTCACTTGCGAACGCCCTTAATCCTTGTGTGTTGTCGGCAAATAGTGGCATCGCGCCGATGATCGATTTGACTAGTCGCAACCAGCGCTGCTTGTCGTCCGGACGTTTGATACTGAGGTATGAGGCCATCTCGGCGGGACGATACCGCTCAAATATCTGCGCTCCCTCCTGTCCAGTGAGCAGATTGGTCCGTTCTAAGGCCACACCCATGAGCAGGATGGGGCAATTGATGTCGTCTCCCAGACGACGGATCGCAGCGCTAACTTTCCGGGAATGTGCGCCGCCGTATTTCAGATTGTGAACATCGTCAATCACGACAAGCTGGGTGTTGCAAACGTTAATGGCATGTTGCACCATGCCCTCCATCGTGGCCTCCGTTTCACGGGCGCCGATGGGAAGTCCGTAGTAGTAGGCCAGCATGCGGTACAACCCAAGTGGTGTTCCCGTGGAGGGTAAGTTCACGTAGCTCACGAGGACGTCGCCCCTGCTCACGGATTCAGGATCTTCGAAGATGCCCTGCTTCACGACGTCGAGCATCAGGATCCTCGCCGCAGTGGTCTTGCCTGTATAAGAATCTGCCGAAACCATGACACCGTGGCCGCCGCCCTCCCGAAACTGGTGTTGTCGCATGACGCCTATGAGGACTTCCTGCAGGTTTAGGAATGAATCGCTGCGGACCATGATGCCGCGGGTAATTGCCTTCGCTCGAAGTCTGTTGAAGTCGCGGCGAGCATCAGTGGTCATGCCCGTAAAGGCGTCCATCGGCATCAGCTCGATGGGGGCGCCGAGGTCGAGGAGGTTCTCGATATATCCCTTGTGGTGCTTCGTATCGAGCCCCGAATGGACCCGGAGCGGATACTGGGTCACCGGACGACTCCATTCACTGCATCAAAGCCCTGAATCTCGTCGTCGGGCCCCCACTCGCTCACGTCGAGCTGATCGGACTGGTCGACGGGTTCCAAATCTTCGACGCCATTGATTGTGGTCATGGCAGGTTGGTGTCCTCTTTGGGCCTCTTGAAATCCCCGCTCCAGTTCCTTCTTCGCTTCCTCACGCCGCCCCTTACGAACCTGACTCAATGCCACATCTATAAGGCTCATCGTCGCGTCGGTGGAACAGTAGGACGGATCCACTTCTCCGTCGTCGATCATTTGCCGGGCGCGCTCCCGAATAGGGCGAGAGAAGGGCTTATCGAGACGATTCTCCTTCCAGTAGCACTCGACGTACGTGTTGCCGGTCGGGTTATGGACCCAGACAACTCTTGGGTCAGTCGGGATGTAGTGCACCTCCCATTTGCCCTCCGGCAGCAAAGTTCCGGAGGTGCGCCGTCGAAGCACGTCAAGTCCCGGGGAGTCGTACATTCTGTATTCAAGCTGGATTCCGTCGCTCTGAATCGTCCTCATTGCAATAGGAAGAAGCGAGATGTAGTCACGCCTCGACAAGGGCACGGGAACGAATCCAACATAGGGGAACATTGCTTGGTAGGCGGCATTTGGGCTGAGCGGCTGCAAAGCCCCGACCAACGGTTCACGAAGTCCTTCAGCCGGGGTGTTCTGCCAGATGTGCACAATCCATCGGTCTAGCAACCAAGCGAATTCGTATAGCGTTAGCAGATTGTCCTTCTCAGGATGATCACCCCGGCTGGATAGTGCACCCCCGGTGAACCCAGGCAATTGCGACAGGAATCGTGTTTTGATAGTTCCGAATGCCCTCTCGACCACTGCCTTATCCGTCGGCGTTCGGACGGATGATCGGACAAGAGTGATGCCGAGCTGGCGACAGGCCGACTCAACGACTTCTGATGTGTAGTCGCGGCCGTGGTCGGTCTCGATGCACCGCGGCCGCACCAGCGGTACCATCACATCCAGCCTCTCCCGTTCTGCAGCGTCGTACATCTGCGCCCACGGAAGATCCCGACTCTTCAATTCCCAGTAGTTGGCCGGGACGTCCTCCAGGTCCGTCCGTGGTCGGAGGGTCATGGCCTGGGCGATCATGAATGCGAGATCGGCTCCGTCAATATTCTTAGCTAAGGAGAACGACAAAATGCTCCGTGTTGCCTTATCGACCATGATGGAGCATTCGGGACGACCGATTTTGCCACCCGGCAGGATCAGGAGTATGTCCAGACGGGTAGAATCCACCTGGATCTCTGAGCCAGGGAGTAAGGCGGACCGAGCTTGATTGACGCGTTTCGGGGTGTTGGCAGCAGTTAGCCGGTTGAGAGCGTCCCCGTCCAAGTATTGACCGTCGGAGAGTTCGTCGAGAATTTTTCCCAGCCGTCTGGCAGGCGGCAGAGCGAAATCTGCATCGGGATACTTCTTCCTCAAGCGGCGTTGCACCCTCGCAACTTGCTCCTGCTTCGGGACCCGGGAACGTTTTCCCAGGTCCCGAAGAACCCAGTTGCACTCCTTGAGGACCTCCGCGGCGATCCCGTCGAGTACGGTGTGGTTGCGCGAGCGCCGCCCGTCGATCAATGCCGCCAAGCCGCTCTGCATTAGCTTTTCCGCATCACGAAGGAGAGAGGAATGACTTCTCGTTAGCGCTCGTGCAGAAGCAGGATCCCGTGCTCTCATCTCGTCCGCTATTGCAGCTAGCTCCCGGGCCTTCAAGTGGGCGCGCGACCAACGGGACGAACCTTCGCCGTACCCGGGACGCGGGCAGGAAGCACCCATAGCGGTGCCGTGCAGGACTTCGTAAGCGTCGGCGGCCTTCCGCTGCATCTCCCGAAGCGCACATGCCTGGCGGTCATTGGCGTTGGGGGCACCAGCCGCCAAAGTCTCGATGACGTTCATCTGAGCAATAACGCGTCCGAAACGATCCTCGGGAGGGTTCTGCGCGATGAGGCTGGACAGAGACGTGGTTAGTCGTTCGCCATTGTCACGATCGAGCAAGCCGACAAGCTGCCCCGCAACGTCAACGATTTCCCAGCCGTGGTCGGCGTACATGATCCTGTCACCGATACAGTACGCACTCATGTCGGCGCCCCCACGGCACCCGACCCGAAAACCCCTAGGATCAGCAGGTCCGGGTGGAAAGGGCCTGGCTCGCACGGAACCACTTGACGGTTGAACAACATGTTGGATAGGAAGGCGTACCCCAAGCCGAGGTGCATCCGTGGATCTATCGTCTCGGCCGCAAAACGCATCGTCTGAGGATTTGACAGGGCGGCAAGCACCCTCGCTGTCGCTTCCGGGAGAGGTTTGTACTCGGCAAACCTGAACGCGAACATCCACTCCAAATTGTCGGCACGCCAGCCCACTGGGCCGTGCATCACGCGGTACTCCCACTTCTGCACCTTGCACACTTGACGCGTCAGATTTTCGATACGAAGGAATTTTCCTCCAGTCGCAAATTCTTCGGGCTTCACATCGATGATGCACGTCTCGCCGGTATGCATCCTCGCCGCAAAATCTGGGTAGTGCATACTCCCGTCCAAGAAGACAAGCCCGAACGGTTGAGCTGCGATGGTGCCAACCTCCCCACCGTGCTCCAGCTCCATGAGGCACCGCATCTCAGTCAGAGACTCGAACATCACCATTTTGGCCTGCCCCGGAAACGGATACAGCCCGGAGTAGTTGGGGCGTTGTTCGTATTGAGGACTGCACCGACATGGCGGAAATGTCTCAGGCCTTATCCCGCTTTGCCGCTCGTCAAGGTTCCAAGTCAATCGTTCACCTGAAGCATCGAACGCGAACAGCTGCGTACAAGCGGCGGTGTTCACGACGTCCTGGAACGGGTGATTCTGCAAGGAAGCCATGCCCTGCTCCTCTAAGGGTCGATCCGAAGTGCTGCCACAGCAGCTCAAATCGGGCCGCACGTTCTCACCTTCGCCACGGTGCGCTACCGCTTATCCTCCTTCCACCCCTTGCACCGCCCCCAACCGGTACCGCGAGCTGAACAAATTGGCTGAAACCACTTGTCGCTACCCACGAGAGCCTGTTACGCTAGCGGAGACGAAGGGGTCTCCTAATAGTCATGCTCTGATTCTTGACCTTAGAGGCTATCAGCTACGCACTCATGCCGCAACGGCATCTGGCCGCGCATCCACGAAGGTCATTACCGGGGCACCAAGCCTTTCGACGATCACGCGCGGACGTCCGCGGTCTGGGGCCACGCTCGCTCCAACTACGTGTTCCCGCGGCCTGAACTTTCCCTCGTGAGCGACCAGTCCGGTCGTTCGGTCGACGCCACCGATAGCGAGTGCGTGGACGGCGGGGATCTACACCTCTGGAGCCAACCGTTCGCCGACACTGGCCTGTTGGAAGCTGCTGCGGAAATTGGTTTGTGCGACCCGCCACCGAATCGCGCGTCCGACGCTCAGGCTTTCAGGCCTGCTACAGCGGTAACACCGCTTCAACCTTGGAAGGTCGTTTGGCTGCGGGTGTGAGCCTCTGGCTAGGCTCGAATGGGAACGACGAGCCAAGAGCATGCAGTGGAAGGAGCGTACAGCCGTGATCACGAACTGCTTCACGCCCACTGTCTCGCTCCGGTCTGTGACCAGTTTCTTCCTGCCGGGTTTTCTGACGTTCACGAGGCTGACGACCATCATCGTCACGAACCTCGCATCTGATCGAGCAGCCTGGTGACCTCCGGCCCTTGATCGAGTGACCCCGAGATCGTGTCGACGAACACCCGATAACAGCCGGCAACGTTCAGCGCGTCGACCTGCAGAGCGGCGTCTTAGTCAGTCGTTGACACTCGCACGTACCCGAGAAGGTCTCCCATGCCCTGCAATGTAGCGGAACTCATCGCGGAGGAGCAGAAGTGAAACATAGAGTCTGGCATTGAGTATCGCAACACAGAACAAGGGCTTAGGAGCCGCTTGGCAACGTCGGAGGCGAGTGTAGCGGATTCGTTCGATTCAGCTACAAGTGGCGGTCGACGTCGAACCCGCAAAGGGGCCTTTACCGGGCATCAACCCGGGCCGGTCATAGGAGGATCGTGTCCCAACGTCGGGTAGGCCGAGAGGGACTGGCCCGGTGATAATTATCGATGTCACGAAAGGGAACTGGCTCACAGCGGCAAATCAGGTGTCGAGGAAGTCCCACTCGCTACGCAGCACCCACCGAAGCGCACTCATCCCGACCCCACCATGTCGTATATGAAGAAGGCCCCGAGACGTTGGTCCCGGGGCCTTTTCTGCTGAGTGCGGTTGTGTAGTGGCTTTGCTGTGGTCAGGCTCGGGCTGCGGTGTTGCGGGTGTGGTTGCGGGTCAGCAGCAGCGCCAGGGCGATCATGCCGACGCCCAGGAGGAAGTGCAGCCAGTTGTCCGCGCCGTTGAGCGGCACGAAGTTGCCGGCGGAGTCCTCGCCGATGACCAGGCCGTAGACCCAGAGGACGAGGTAGATGATGCCGCCGTACAGCAGGTAGGAGCGGGCGCCGCTGATGGTGCGGGCCATGGCGATGCCGGCTGCACCGAAGAGCAGGTGGACGATGTTGTGCAGGATCGAGACCTGGAACAGGCCGAGGAGCTTCGCTTCCGACTCGTGGCCGGCGAACATCATCGTGTCGTAGTCGGAGGTGATGCCGGGGATGAAGCCGAGGATCCCGACGAGCAGGAAGACCGCGCCGACGGCGAGGGCTGCTTTCTGGACATTGGTGCGGGTGCCCGCGTGGGGCGTGTCTGCGGTGGTCATGAATGTTCTCCCAGTGTGACGTGCAAGTGGTGATGTGACCGGCCAGACTTCGCTCACAGCGGCAAGTGCTGGTCTGCGTCGGCCGAAGGCCCTGAGACCTGTCCCGGCCGCTGCTGCAATTCATGAAATTGCAGCAGCGGCAACGACTTCGCCAGCCTACGTGCAATGTCGCACCGACACCGAACCTTTGACCTGGCCCGTTATGAGTTGGTCGCACGTCCTGCGGGGCTTATCTTTCGCAGCCTGGTTTTTGGGCGCGATGCGTGTTGGTGTGGGGCGATGAAACCGGGGGTGGACTCGGACGGTGCCTGCAAGAGCCGTTGCTAATGGCTATCGCTTCGCTGCCGGGTATGAAGTGCCGTGAAGTTGGGTGTGGCCCCTACCCCGCAAGGGGGTAGGGGCCACTGGTGGTTGAGGTGGTGCTAGAGCAGTCCGCCCAGCAGTCCCTCGTTGTCCTGTCCACCGTCAGTGGTGCTGTCGGCCGAGGTATCGGCATCCACGTTGCTGTCCACGTCAGGGGTGACGTCGACAGCGGCGTTGTTGCCGCTGAAGATGCCGCTTAGGTTGTCCGTCACGTCAGTATCGATTCCGTTGAGAACAGTGTTGTTGCTCGCAACATCGTCGATGTCGACGGCATCGTTGAGGATGTTCTCCAGCGACACATTGCCGCTGTCAACGATGCGGTTGTTGGTCACCTGAGCGACCTCGTCCACACGGGTATCGGTTGTCGTCCCGGTGTCGGCGCTGGCCATGCCAGCACCTCCTGCGAACATCGCGCCGGTAGCCGCGGTGATTGCCAGGGACTTCGTCCAGATGTTCCTCATGTTTCTGCCTCCATCATTTCTGTTGGGGTTGAAGGACATTAACCCTTCGGACTCCCCCTCCCAACCGGATGGGTCCCGGTTTTCGGCCCTCCCCCGGACGTCAGACCAGAACCACAGGGCACCGCATGCTGGGCCCCGCATGAAGCTCCCTCCGGGCAGCGTTTAACCTCCACACCGAGCTCCATCAACTCCCTGCCGTCTCATCCCTCCAGCGCCGGAAGGGGCCAGTTGCGGATTCCACCGACAATCTCAGCCCCCTACTGAAGAGCGCCTGTATAAGGGGGCGCGGCGTACGCACGCGAACATCGCCCGCAGTACGCAGCCATGTCACGCTCTCCGTCGTCCTCGCGGGTGCCTTGCTCGGCAGCGCCATCCAGCACCTCCGCCACCGTCGTGCAGTGACACCTCAGGACAAGCAGCCAAACGCCCGCCCAGCACTAAGTAGCTACGACGTCCTTGCCCCGTTGCCCCTGACAGCCCTTGCCCAACCAAGTGTGGATGCACTATCGATCCATCGATCCCGTGCGAGCCCGGTTCATGCCACGTCCGAACACCGACTTGACGGCTGAAATACCCGGGACGCAATGCGGAACCGTCAGAGGCCCTGGTACCAAGACGGTTCACCGTGACCCGATTGGAACACGGTGCGGGCCCCTGAGCGTTGGAAGATGATCAGTGTGCTGTGTACCGTTGATGGCTTCTAGAGGCGCCCGGCCCCATTGCATCGGCCCTCGCAGCGTCCACACCCGACACCACACCAATTGGAGGTTGCCGCCCGCATGGCATCGGCAGGAAAAGCTACGGACCAGGACAGCACTGCTGTCTCCCACACTGAAACTGCCGAAGGGCGCAAAACCATACGGAGAGCGATCGGCGCTTCCGCGGTCGGCAACGCAACGGAGTGGTTCGACTACGGCGTCTACGCCGTCGTCGTCGGTTACATCACCACCAACTTCTTCCCAGGAGGCGATGAAGGAACGGGCACTCTGTGGGCGCTGGCAACATTCGCCGTGTCCTTCCTCGTCAGACCTCTGGGCGGATTTGTCTGGGGGCCTCTGGGCGACAGGTTGGGGCGACGCAAGGTCCTCGCACTCACCATCGTCCTGATGGCCGGCGCCACCTTCTGCATCGGACTCCTACCGACCTTCGATCAGATCGGCTACCTAGCCCCTGTCCTCCTGATCCTCCTGAGACTGGTGCAAGGGTTCTCGACCGGCGGCGAGTACGGAGGGGCGGCAACGTTCATGGCCGAATACTCCCCCGACAAGAAGCGCGGCTTCTTCGGCAGCTTCCTCGAGTTCGGAACCATCTTCGGATTCGCTCTCGGCACGGCTGTCACGCTGTTCCTCCAGATCATCCTCGGCGACCAGGCGATGACCGAGTGGGGATGGCGTCTGCCCTTCCTGATCGCCGGCCCGATGGGGCTGATCGGCCTGTACCTCCGATCGAAACTGGAAGACACGCCGGTCTTCCGCGAACTCGAAGACGATGCCGGGCCACAGGAACGCGGACGGTCCCGCATCAGAGATCTCGTGACCCGGTACTGGCGCCCCATGGTCTCGATGGCAGGGCTCGTCATCGCCCTGAACGTCGCGAACTACACGCTGCTCAGCTACATGCCCACCTACCTCGAAACACGCATCGGTCTCACCGCCGATGGCTCCCTGACCTTGATCCTCGTCGGGCAGCTCGTGATGATGTGCCTCATCCCCTTCGCCGGGTCCCTGTCCGACCGGGTCGGACGTAAACCCCTGTGGCTGACCTCGATGGCCGGTCTCTTCATCGCGGCGATCCCGATGTACCTCGTCATGGGCACCGGCTTCGTCGGCGCCCTGATCGGGTTCGCCGTCCTCGGCGTCCTCTACGTCCTGCAGCTCGCCACGATCTCGGCGACCTTCCCGGCAATGTTCCCCACCCAGGTCCGCTTCGCAGGCTTCGCCATCACCTACAACCTTGCGACCGCGATCTTTGGCGGCACCGCTCCCCTGGTCAATGAGGCGCTGATCGCCGCCACCGGCAACCTGCTCGTCCCCGCGTTCTACATGATGGCCGCGTGCCTGATCGGCATCATCGCTCTGCCGTTCGCCCGTGAAACCGCCGGAGCCTCAATTCGCGGCACCGAACTGCCAGGGGAACCGACCGCCGCAGAGCGGGCAGCGGCGAAGTAGCCCGGCTAGAGCGAGGAACAAGCAGCTGGTGGAGCAGGCCAAGGCTTCACCGCGTCGGCACCGGACATCAGACAGATCGCCAGGCAGAACATTCCGCCTCGTGGGGCCCTCACACCCGGCTACACGATGATTAGCGATGCTCGCGCTGAACAGAGCCCCATACACATCGGTGCTGCGTTTCGCGCACGCCACAGTCAGTCTCGACACCGACATCACCTTCAACCCACAAAGGCCCCAGCACGCCAGAGTAAATGAGGAGGCTTCAGCCGCCACGATGGACAAGCGACGACCCATGGAGACGAAATCCGAACTCGACCTCGTTCGCGAGACACTCGCCGACGACATCCTGACGATCCTGGCCACAAAAGACTTTGTACCCCCGGATGGAACGAGCCGTCCCCGTCCCGAAAACCTCCAGCGCCTCCTGTGCGCCGCAGTCGCTGACCTCGAACAAGTCGACAACCAGCTACACCGCAAGCGACTACGCCGGCATGAAGAGCATCCCTCCCACGGGAAGGAGCGCTGACGGCGATTCCTCAGTGTGGGCTTCCTCCGACGAGAAGGCAGCCCACGACGCGGGACTCATACCCGCGGATCCGTCCACCCATGCGTCGATGAACGGGACAGACCCAGACGAGATCATCATCGGGTTCTCGGACGAGCCACCCGGGAACCCGGACGCCCTCCAAAAGAGGGTGCGGTGGGCCACGTGGCGGGTCGACGGAGGATGACGGGCAAGTTGGGCACCACCACGCCTCGGAGGCTAAGGCGGACAACACACCGTAGGACACGGCAGAGGCCTTCATAGGCGGGAAAGGTCGAGCGAGTACTAAGCGGTCCTACTGCCACCAACCGCATCCGGGCTCTACGGGATGTGGTTCTCTCCGCAGAGTGTCGCCGCGCGGTGTCATTAAAGGGTGCGGTGTGGGGTGACGGCGGGCGGTTGCAGGAGGTCCGTCAGGGCTTGCTCTGCTGTCTTGCATGCCTCGGCGCAGACAGCGCAGTGCTGGTGGTCGTGCTTGCCGCATTCGATGGCGCAGGCATTGGATGCAGTGCGGCAAGCCAGCAGGACCTGCTGCAGCAGCATTGGATCCGTGTTCCCGCGGCGAATGAGCATGGTTGCGGTGATCTGGCATAGATCTGCGCAGTCCTGATTCCTGCGGATACACGCGGTCAACTGTGGAAGGTCGTCTTCCGCGAGGCAGGCATCCGCGCAGCTGATACAGGCTTGGGCGCACTCGTTCAGGGCGGTGATCGCGGCGAGGACAGTGTGGTCCTGCGCCGGAGTCCCGTCCACGAGTGGATGGGTTGTCATCATCTGCTGGGTACGACTCACAAGGTGGTCCTTCCATAGATCCATTGACGAGCTATCAATCCATCACCGTGTCGAGTAATCCACCTGCAGCGGGCGTCCGGGTCAGACATCAGTGATCAGACTCTTCCCCTTTCACCCGTTCCGCTTGTCCCGGTGCGGCCCCGTGCGGCCTGGTGCGGTCCGCTGCAGACGATCGACGGCGACGCAGATCACGATGAGGCCGGTCACCGCCAGTAGGAAGAGGTGCGCGAGGGCGCCGATGATCAGAAGCCACACCCCAGTCATCAGAGCGGTAATGAGCAGTGCGATGCGGTGAAACCCTGGGGGCAGGAACCCTGCCGAGGAATGAGGTAGCGGCGGCCTGGCGCCCGCACTCGTAAAGGGAAGATCGTCAGCGAGAACCCGCTCGAGCTCGTTCCACACCTGACGTTCATGCTTGGACAGGGACACGAGGCTTCCTCTCTGCTGGTCAGGCTGTTCCAGCCAGTCCATCGAATCCTCGAATCTGGCGCATCCCCGAATTTGACCCCCAGAATGTTTGACTCTGCCCCAATAGGAGGGCCCTCCTCATGAGGAGCGGTGTGCGGGTACTGACCGCTGCCACGTGACCCCGTGTTCTCGACGCTGATGCAGCAGGCCCGGATCATTTTCTCGATAACAAGAGGCGAGCCCGCCATCAAACAGGTCTCGATCCGCTTAACGCTTTGGGGAGGGCGTAGATGTCCGCGGAAAGGGGGTGTCGGTCCGCCCCGGCAGTGCGGAAGAATCATCGACATGACGATCACGACGGAATCTATTGCATCAGGGAACGAGGATCCTGGGCTGGTGAGGCTCAGCGAATCACCGCATATCCTCGCTCACCCGGATGAGGACGTGCGGGACCGGACGGTGCGCGATAGCCAGGGAAATGACTTCGGCACGGTCAAGGACCTCATCATCGACCAGGCAGGCCAGAAGGTGAGGTTCCTGCACGTCGGTCAGGGTGGCGTCCTCGGCATCGGGCAGCGAACCGTCCTGATACCGGTCGACGCCATCGTTCGGATCACCGCCGAGGACGTGCACATCAACCAGGACCAGGACCGCGTGCACGGAGCTCCCGCGTACGATCCGGAGCTGACCGAGGCCCGCTACTACGAGTCCGTGTACGGGTACTACGGCCTCGGCCCGTTCTGGGCCGCCGGCTACACCTACCCACCCTTCCCCCACTACCCCTGAGCACCGGCAACACTCTCAGCACCCTCAGCACCCTCTGCACCCTCTGCACCCTGTACCAACAGCGACCACGAGCGGCCTTACAGAAGCAGTGGTGTAGATTGACAGATTTCTGTAGATGGAGAACCTCATGACGATCCGTACTTCATGATGCTCAGACGGAAGCGCCGCACATCCCGTCGGGGATGCGCGGCGCTTGCGTGTCACACCGGTGCTTGACCGGATGCTCGATCAGTGCTCGACCGGTGTTCGACTGGTGATCAGGCCTTGGTTGCGCTGCGGCGGACCATGTAGGCGCCTCCGGCTGCTGCGGCGAGGACGAGGCCACCACCGAGGGCGATCACGCCGGCGTTGGTGCTACCCGATTCCTGGGAGACACCGGTGTCGGCTCCGCCTTCGGGCATGGCGCCCATCTGCGTGGCGACGAGCGTGCCACACAGTGCCGGCGACGTCGCACCCAGCGGCAGGTCCGGGTTCAGGTCGCTGGGCGAGGAGAAGACCTCGGTCGAGACACCTGCGGTGGCGGGGTCCAGGCCGTGGACGACGACGACGGCGGTCCCGGACTCCAGGGATGCCTTGGTGGCGGCGTCGAGGGTGATCTCGCGCTGGACACTGTAGGTGCCGCCCTGGCCGCCGAGCTCGAGGTTCAGGCCCTCGGCCGGGGTGGTGGCGCCGCTGGTGGTCAGCGTGGTCTGGATGTCTCCGTAAAGATCCGCAGCTTCGGTGACGCTGACGATGCCATCACCATTGGCGTCCTTGGCCGGGGTGGGGCACTGGCCAAGAGCGCCACCGTGGATGTGCTGGACGTGCGGGTACGGTCCGTCCATGAAGGTCTGGGCGAGACCGGAGACCTGCAGGTTCACCATGGCCTTGTCACCGGTGACATCGACGGTGATCGTGCCGGTGCCCGTGGTGCCGTTGAGCTGACCCAGGGTCGAGGAGTAGGAGGCGTCCGCTGCCATGGCGGATCCGCCGGACAGGGCCAGGGCGCCGAGGGCGAGGGTAGGGACGGCAAGAAGTCGCATGCTGTTCTTCATCAGGTGAGTCCTTTGCTGTGCTTGAGACGAGACACAACTTGTCAGTGTGCTTACTGTGGTTCGGAACACACCCCTGAGGGGATGGGGGCCACTTCGATGATGGTTGTGCGACACGTTGAGCGCCGACACGGAGGAGTCTTCGCCGAGCGGCCAAGCGGGCTGTCAGGCGGGCGGGTGGTCGGGGAGGCGGAACAGGCCGATCTGGTGTCAGCTGGTCCCGGTCCGCGGGGTGATGTGCCCTAGTAGCTCGACGAGGTCCTTCCTCAATGCTGCAATCGGCATTCCGCGTGCCGGTTCGATAGCCGATAGGTCAGTGCCTTCGCCGAGGGGTGTTTCGCGGTGGAGGGCGGTCAGTGCCCGGCCACCAGCCCGGGTGAGGGAGATCATGATGTCTCGCTGCCCCGCCGTTCGGAATGACCTCTTGACGTACCCGAGGCCCTCAAGGGCCTTCAAGGTTCGACCGAGGCTTTGCGCGGTGATGTGGACCCGCCGGGCAAGCCCTACCTGGTTCGTCGTTCCAGACTCGGATAGGGCCTGCAGTGCGGTCAGACTCGAGGGTGAGAGCTGGACCGCGTGGAGGTCTTCAGCGATTTCCCGCTCCCACAACCGTGCTGCCGTTGACAGGAGTCTGCTGGTCGACCATTCCTCCAGCGACACGATCCCGACCGGACCGTCAGCGCCTGCGATGTCCTGACGACCGTGCAGCAGGGCATCGTCATCGCCACTGTGATTACCGGGTCCCATGGTGCGTCCTCCACTTCGCTTGGATCCCGGTGTTCACCAGGACCCCTCGATGACTGACCCTGCCACCCTCTTGAACAAAGCCATTTCTCGTCGTGTCCGGGACGGCCCCGCAGGTGCCGCACAACCTCCCACTCTAGGCATTCCTCAGCATGCTGTCGTTCGGACGAGCGGGGTTGCGGGACGAGGGCATCACATGATTCCCGCGACCTCCCCTGCACTGCCCCCTCCAGGCTCGGGGGCATGCGGGGCTCCCCTTCTTCCTTCGTCCGCGCCTGGAGGGCGGGCCGTCCCGTGGACGGTCACAGGCGAATGTCAGAGAGGTGTCGGTGCGCGTCGTTAGGATCTTCGGCGTACCTCGATGATCGAGTTGAGAAGCCAGCTCGCCTCCGTTGTCCAGCGAAAGGTCTTCCGCCATGGCCTCCACTCATCCCTTCGATGAGTTGTCAGAGCATCCCGGCTCCGGGATGCCGAAAACACCCCCGCCATCCCCCTCCGCACCGTCGCACCCACCCCTCACGCCGTCCTCACACGCACCCTCGTCAGGCGATTCGTCGGTCGCCCTGCAGGCTTCGAGCGTTGATTGCCCGACCGGCACTTTCCGGTACAGCATGGCAACGAGGACTCTGGAGTGGTCGGACGCCGTATATGAGCTGTACGGGTATGCCCGTGGGGAGGTCGTGCCCACGCCCGAGCTTGCTCTGACGCACGTCGCTGCTGCAGAACGAGAACATGTTCGCGGAATGTGGCGTCAGGTCCTTACAGATCCTCACCCGGTATCGGGGTACCACAGTCTGATCGATGCTGAAGGCCGCCGCCACCAGATCCTGACGGTCGCGCATCAGATCATCAACCCCGAAACCACCACCGATCAAGAGCACGTCGCTCCCAGGTCCTACTCCGAGGTTGACTCTGCCGCTGACCTTCAAGCTGGCAGTGGCGCTGCTATCAGCGGTGGTGCGGGCGCCGGGATGGAGATCACCGGGTACGTCTCGGATCTCACCGCTCCCCTGCACGAGGACGTGGCCTATCGGGCCAACGACGCGATCGCCCGAGCGGCACGGAACCGGGCCGAGATCGAGCAGGCAAAGGGCATCCTGATGGCCTTCCGAGGGCTCGACGCCGACCAGGCTTTCCTGGCCATCACCCGGTACAGCCAGCACCACAACCAGAAAGTCAGCTCCCTCGCACGCGCGCTCGTCTACGCGTGCGGTTCCACGACCACACTGCACCTCACCATCAACGCCATCTGTCCCACCACCAACGCCGCCTGATCCACGGCTACCACACCATTCCTGAGGACCTATGGCAGGCACAGCGGTCAGCCCGGTATCAGGCGCGCGTCTATCACGGCGGCACCCACCCCTACTGGTCCCGGGCTACACGGCGACGCGTTTGACCTCGCCCCACCGACCCATGATCGACTAGTAAGTGGGCTGCTCTTTCTGGTCAAGCAGTTGGCGTGAGATAGACGCTCCGGTGATGCCCGGCCCTTCCGTCCACAAGGGGCCGGGCATCATCAAGGGGGCGCGGCCCTCATGTGAGATCCGGCAGCTCCACCACACCAGCACTACCGGATCTTTGCTGCTTCCCAGCTAGGTGAAGCCATCACCTGAAGAGGTCATACCCCTCATCGCTCGATGGAGCACCAGGCCGGCTTCTGGACACACTGCAACAGCATCATCATCGACTCGGAAGATGCTTCATGGCCGAAGGCCCAGACGACCAACAACAGAACGTCATCAACCTCGTCAAGGACAATGCACTTCATCTAGGGGACCTATGGATCGAATACTTTGCCCTGACCGGCATCGAGTCGTATCCCGCCGTCGCGGACTATGTGTACGGTCGAGGCGACCTCCCACAAATGGAACGGGACCTCCTTGACCTGGCTTTGACTGAAATCGTCGCCAGGAACTCACGCGAAAGACTCCACGGACTGTTCCGCAACCGCGAAGAGGACACCGACAAGTACAACGACGAGGACAGGGCGACGGAGGAAAATCTTTGAGCGACCTACCGGTGCTGGACTGCAGCTCGCCGACCCAAGAGGACCGTTGCCCCGGGTGGAACGCCAGCGACAGGACTGGGACGCACGAGAACAAGACACGCCCGCGGCCAACGGTAGGACGGAGGATGGCCACTTCGGTATCGTCGCTCGTGCCTCTAGAAGCGCGGGGCTTCTACACCCAGCACGTAAATGAGGCACCGCATGAGTGATACCAGTAGATTGGACCCCGAAGGAGACTTCCCGGAAGACCTGACCGTTCTCGACCGGGATCAACTGGACATCCTGAACAGCCGGAACCACCGAGCCCGCGACCTGCAGTACATCCGGAACGGCGACGTCGATCCGGAGACCGAAGGCCAGCACCATGAGCTACGCGAGGAACTGGACCGCCGGCAAGCACTGCGCGGCGCCACCACCAGCGACGATGCAGAGGAAAACGACAGCCTCAGCAACACCGAGTCCACCGTCGAGGCTAACGCCGAGGGCCAGGTCGAGGTCGAGGAACGTGGAACCGGGAGAGCCTGAGCTTTCAGGACTGGTCAAGCGTCGTGGGCGTGGCCTACCCGTCCCACACTGGGTGGCTGGAGCTCCGAAAAGATCAAGTACTGGTCGTCGCGAGCAGATCACCGGGGTCACTGTTTCACTGGGGTGACCCCGGCATCGGCGACGGAGGGACCGGAACCTCACCAACCGGGTTCTACCCAGACACAGGAAGGTGACATGAGCGAGGACCGCAGACGGGAACTGGGCGAATCAGACGCCCCGGTCGAGGACGAACTCAAGGAATCCTTCGACAAGACGATCGAAGAAGGCGCCGAAAGACTCCACCGCACCACGAGGAACATCCTCGTGACCGGTATCTTCGGAGGGTTCGAGATCGGCCTCGGCATCATGGCCTACCTCGCCGTCATGCACGAGACGGGCAACCACCTGCTCGCCGGGCTCGCCTTCAGCATCGGCCTCGTGGCACTCCTGCTGGCGCACAGCGAGCTGTTCACCGAGAACTTCCTCATGCCGGTCGCCGCCGTCGTCGCCAAAGAGGGAAGCGCCGCCCAATTGGGGAAACTATGGGCAGGCACCCTCGTAGCCAACCTCGCCGGTGGCTGGGTCTTCGTCTGGATCGTCATGCAGGCCTTCCCGGAATGGGCCGACACCGTCAGCGAGAGCGCGCACCATTACGTCGACGCGCCCTTCTCCCTGCAGACCGTCGCCCTCGCCGTCCTCGGAGGAAGCACCATCACCCTCATGAGCCGCATGCAGCAAGGCACCAACAACGACGTCGCCCGGATCGTCGCCACCATCATCGGCGGATTCCTCCTGGCCGGACTCCAGCTGTTCCACTCCGTCCTCGACTCGCTGCTCATCTTCGCCGCCATCCACGCCGGCGCCGACATCAGCTACGGACAATGGCTTAGCTGGTTCGGCTACACCCTGCTGTTCAACATGCTCGGCGGACTGGTACTGGTCACCCTCCTCCGGCTCGTGCGCACCAAGGAACTCCTCGAGAAGCGCAGAAGCGAAGCCCCGGATGACCCAGAAGCACCCCACGACCGATAACAAAACGCCGAACCACCACCGGCACCCTCCCACACGCTCATCGAGACCCCCTAAGCCCCTGCACCGCCCAAGCAACGGATCCTTTGACGAGACGTGCGAAGGTGTCACGATCTGCCGCGCGAAGTACACGGCTATCCCGACCTGCTATAGGAGCCCAAACCCGATCACGATCTCCGGAACGACCAGCGAATAGGCCGGCACCAAGGTCCCGAGGACCTCCCCGTCCTGCTACTGCTGACATGGAGCCCATGGGAAAGGAATCATCCGCCGAAAGCCCGGAAGCACTGGTCAGGTGGACCTCGGAAGGTAACGATTGCCCTACGATGCCGCTGATGAGCAGCGCCTGGAGCAAGTCCTTTCATCGCCGAGCTGACGCGGATCAGGCGGCTCAGGAGAACAGCAGAGGTGGCTTCCCTCACACCTTTCACCAGCAGATTATGAGCTTGGCAGCCCTTGAGAGGAGCGACTTTTTGTAGTGTTGGTAGCCGTCATCTTGTCCTGAGCGCGTGGTGGAACCCTTCGCCGCGCCTGCTACGCGTCAATAAAGGAGAACTCCGATGAGCGATAAGACCAGGAAAAACACAGTAACCAGTCCACCCGGCTCCGCCCGTCCGACTTCCCGTACGAAGCCTGTCCACACCGCGCGCCTGGCGCTGCCCGTCTTCGTTCCCGCGGCGGCGCTCATTGTGCTCTTCGTGGCCTACGCGCTGATCGCTCCGGACTCCGCCTCTTCGCTGTTCTCCGGCATCCAGGAGAACGTCATCGGTGCCTTCGGCTGGTACTACGTGGCCCTCGTCGCCTTCTTCGTCGCCTTCTCCCTCTGGGTGGGGTTCAGCCGCTACGGTGACATCCGCCTCGGGAAAGACGACGACAAGCCCGAATTCTCCGTGATGTCCTGGTTCGCGCTGCTCTTCGCGGCCGGCATGGGCATCGGCCTGGTGTTCTGGGGAGTCGCCGAGCCGCTCAACCACTTCGCCAGCCCACGACCAGGCGTCGCGGGCACCGACGTCCAGCTCGGGCAGCAAGCCATCACGCAGACCTTCCTCCACTGGGGACTGCACGCTTGGAGCATCTACGTGGTGGTCGGCCTGTCCATCGCCTACGCCGTCCACCGTCGGGGACGCCCCATCTCCATCCGCTGGACCCTCGAGCCACTCCTCGGTGATCGCGTCAAGGGCGGCTGGGGCCACGCCATCGACGTCGTCGCGCTCGTCGGAACGCTTTTCGGTGTGGCGACTTCGCTCGGACTCGGCGTCCTGCAGATCTCGTCCGGACTCGACACCGCCGGAATCCTCGCCGCGACCAAGGCCACGCAGGTCGGCCTGATCCTCTGCATCACAGCGCTGACGATCGTCTCGGTCATCTCCGGGGTCGGCAAGGGCATGAAGTGGCTGTCCAACATCAACCTCGTTCTCGCCGGCGTGCTGCTGCTCGTGGTCCTCTTCGCCGGACCCACGCTCTTCCTCCTGCGTGAATTCGTCCAGTCCATCGGCAACTACCTGCAGAACGTCGTCGGTCTCACGTTCAACACCCTCGCGTTCTCCGGCGCCGAGGGAGAAGCCTGGCAGGCAGCCTGGACCACCTTCTACTGGGGCTGGTGGATGTCCTGGGCACCCTTCGTCGGCATCTTCATCGCACGGATCTCCAAGGGCCGCACCGTCCGCGAGTTCGTCGCCGGCGTCCTGCTGGTCCCCACGACCCTCGGTTTCCTCTGGTTCTCCGTGCTCGGAGGCTCCGCGATCTATCGCGAGATCTTCGGCCAGGGCGGCCTGATCGCAGAGGACGGATCAGTGGACACCGAGAACGCGCTCTTCGGCCTCCTTGGTGAGCTGCCTGGGGGTCCAGCACTGCTCATCGGCGCGATCCTCCTCATCGCCATCTTCTTCATCACGTCCGCGGACTCCGGGGCCCTGGTGATGAGCATGATCTCCACAGGCGGCGATCCCAACCCGCGGAACTGGATCCGTGTGTTCTGGGCCGGCCTCGCCGCCCTGGTGGCGATCTCCCTCCTGCTGGTTGGTGACACCGGTCTGAGTTCCATCCAGACGGCGGCCATCCTCACCGCGCTACCATTCAGCGTCGTCATGCTTTTGATGTGCGTCGCGACGGCGAAAGCCTTCCACGGCGAACACCGCGCCTGGCAAGCAGCCCAGCGCAAAGCAGCCGCGGCGGCCATGGTCGACCGCGTCAGTGACCAGGTCAGCGAATCGATGTCCGACCAGGTCGAACGCCAGGTACAGGAGCACCTCGCAGACTTCTCAAACGAGCAGGAAGCGGAGCCCCCCGTGTCGCCGAGTGGTATCCACGCCGCACGGCTTCCCACCGAGAAGGAATGAATTCACCCTGCGCGCAGCCTCCGAAGCTGCGTGCAGGAGGTGAATCGTGATGCGTCGAACCCACAGTGGCCCGACGCTCATTAAAAGCGGTGCCAACTTCTGGAGCGTCTTTCGAGGAGGTGATCCCTATGAATCAGAAAGCAGGATCGGCAGAACCGCATACTGTACGCACCGAAGCCGTCGACTTGCAGCTAGCGATCTTCTACACGGTTGCCCGCGCCAAGGGACGGTCCGTGCACGACGCACGAAAGGTCTTCAGCCACGCCGTCTCAGCACTACACATCACACCACCGAGCGGACTGTGGGTCGACGCAGCAATGACATCAGCCGCCCTTGGACGGACCTACATCATCAGCAGCGAAGCCCGCGATGGGGCAGAGTCGATCCTGAAGGATCGTGACGTGAGCACTTTGGTTTCCGAGGGGGAAGACAGTGGTCCTTAGGAGTCAAGTAGCTGGCTGAATAGATTCGAAGAGGCATGGGGCCGGCGCGTTCGATGAACTAATTAGGCACCACCTCCACATAACTTCCTCAGTCCATCACCAGGAAGGACTTTCTGTGACGCTCTCCAGGCAAGAACGCCAGGCGTGGAACGAACTCGAGCGTATCCTCGCCGACGAACTCCCCTACACGCCGGCAAGCGCTGTCGCAATGACGGCAGGCCCGACCTCCACCGGGATCCTGCCGCCAGCGCTCAGCCGCGCTTTGATCCTCATCACCATCCTCGCCGTCGGCGCCTGGCTCCTGATCCTCGGCGCCCTCGCTCAACTCCTGCCCATGGCCCTGACGGGACTGATCGTGGTCTGCGTTGCTGCTGACCGCCTGCAGCGCCCTGCACCCCAGCAGGGCAATGGCATTCCCCAACGCTGACACTTGAGGACGATTGGCACGCGCCGTCACCTGACGCTCCTCCGTCGATCGGGCAGTGAAACACCGTCCTCATCCGCGTGTACCCGCCTTGGAAGGATCACATACTGTGAGTCGCACCCAGCAGATGATGACTACACACCCCCGCACGGAAGGGACGCCGGCGCAGGATCACGCCGTTCTCGCTGCGATCACCGCCCTGAACGGCTGCGCGCAGACGTGTACCAGCTGCACCGACGCCTGCCTCGCGGACGAAGACGTTTCGCATATGACCGCCTGCATCCGCAGGAACCAGGATTGCGCTGACCTGTGCCGAGTTACAGCGGACATCCTTACCCGCCGTACAGACCCGCATGACACTCTGATCCAGCAAGTCTTGCTGGCGTGCCGCACCGCGTGCAACGCCTGCGCCATCGAATGCGGCAAACACGACCACCCCCACTGCCGGATCTGCGCCGACACCTGCAACGGCGCGGAACTGGCACTGAAGGACCTCCTTCAACCACCCAGCATCACTCCCCACAGGACCGCCTGAGGCACCTGAGGCACCTGAGGCACCTGAACCACGATCCCGTTCAGCTGACAGGTCAGGCAGCAGGTCAGGTGGGTGTGTTGGGGTTTCCGGGGGAGTGATTGATCATTCCGTCGATGATGGTTTGGGCGAGGTCTCGGAGTTTGATGTTGCGGCTGTTCGAGGCTTTGCGGAGGATGGCGAAGGCTTCCTCCTGGCTGCAGTGGTTCTGCGACATGATCACGCCGACCGCGGTGTCGATGATGTGTCGTCCTTCCATAGCGGCCCGCAGGTCAGCGCCGGTATCGGTCAGTTCAGCGATCCGCACTGCGATCTGCATGGACTTCGATGCTTCCTCCGCGAAGCGGCGCGCGACATCCCGATCACGCGGCGGGAAGGCATCTGCGGCCGTGGAGTAGAGGTTCAGTGCGCTGGCTGAGTCTCCCGGGAGCAGGATCGGGGAGGCGAGCACGGAGCGGACGCCGAAGTCCTCCATCGCCTTCCGGTACCCGGACGACGGTGGAAGGTCGTCGACGTCCTCGATGTACACCTCGCGTGCCTCACGTGCGGCGGTCAGGCAGGGACCGTCGTCGAACCCGTATTGTGCTTCGTCCATCCGCTGCGCGAGGTCGTTACTGCTCGAAACCGTCGCAGCCCTACGCGGTCGAAGGAGCGTGATCCCGCAGAACACGTCACCACCGTAGGAGCCGATGACCTCGACGGCGGTGCGGGTGAGGAAGTCGAGGTATTCGACGATGTCTCCGCTGTCCGCGACCAGGTGATGCAACCGGGCTCCCAGCCCGCTATCGGTTTCGAAGGGATCCGAACCACTGACTTCTTCGCCAGCATGGGACGGATGATCCGAGATTGAAGGGTCCTGCGCCATCATGAACCTCACCAACGTCACGGACCCGACACCGGGGCGCGAAAGAAACAGGTTCCCCTGTCGCCCCGCCATTGAATTGTCCTCGTTCCGTCCACTGGACGCCGACGGATTACCCGACGCTACAACCCCGTCCAACCCGTGCGGCGGGATTCGGCATCCCAATTTGGTCGCCTTTCACTGGCGCGGCCGTGCTATGCCTCATCCTCTCCGCCGGTCATACCACCGCCCTGATCCCCCGCTACATCACACCGTTACCGCTCCGAAAGTGGATCGTCCCGACATGACTCTGCGGTCTGTCACTGGCCAGGCACGCCGATCCTAATGTGCCGCGCAGTCAGCTCGGGACGCTACGAGGATGCAAGCGAGGCTGCCCGGGAGGACCGGCTCCTTCCTGTGCCGCCGCACACAGGAAGGAGCCCGGGTCCTACTTGGCGAGGAAGGTGATGAGGGCTTGATTCCATTCGTCGGGGTGACTGACGTTGCACCCGTGCGGCCCACCCTTGATGACGTGGAGGTCGCTGCCGAGCAGGGTGGCGTGGGTGCGCTGCCCGGAGCCGTCGAACGGCACGGTCGCATCGGCGTCGCCGTGCAGCACCAGGGCCGGAACCGTTACTTTGAGCAGGTCATCGCGGAAATCGGTGCTCCCGAACGCCTCCATGCAGGCAAGGGCTGCTTTCTTGTCGGCCTGACGACACAGTTCGAGGGCTTCCTGACGCTGCGCCTCGGTGACCTTCAGCTCACCATTGGCAGAAAAGAAATCGGTGGTGAACCCGTCGTAGAACAACTCCTGGTCCTTCGTCAGATCCTTGGTCATCCCCGCAGCTGCTTCTTTGGTGAGGGGTCCATCGGGGTTGTCCTCGCCCTGCATCATGAATGGTGGGACCGCGGAGGCGAAGACGACGCTGCGGATACGCTCCGGGCTGTACTTAGCGAAGTAGCGGGCCACCTCTCCCCCACCCATGGAGAACCCGACCAGGGTCACATCCCGCAGGTCGAGCTCCTCAAGCAGGGCCTGAAGATCCTCCGTCAAGGTGTCGTACGTGTACCCGGTCATCGGCTTGTCACTGCGACCGAAACCGCGACGGTCATAAGTAATCACCCGGTACCCGGCAGCCTCCAGTGCGGGAATCTGGTTCTTGAATGCCTCCCCGGACAGGGGCCACCCGTGGATCAGGACCACGGGGCGGCCGGTTCCACCGGTGTCATCGACGTGGAGGTTGGTGTTCTTGAACAAACCATGGTGAGCGACGATCTCCGTCATAGGGATATCTCCTTCTGATGCTTGTGCTGTCGGCGGTGCTGTCGGCGGTGCTGTCGGTGATGCTGTCGGTGATGCGCCGTGGGCGCGTCATTCCACCCTAAATATTCGTCAGCATGCTGTCTTTCGGATGGGTACAGGTTGCGATGTCGTAGGGAGCGTGATGCCCGCTGGATAGGCGGACCTGATGTTGAGGCCTGGGTGCGCCGGAGATGAAGGGCGTTCTGCGAACGTCGGTTGCGCTGCACTGGGAGTCAAGCAGCGCCGGTCAGCTGGTGCTCCCCTTGACCTCACCGCGGCTTGTCACGTTGACTCATCAGTAGACTTAGTATTTGGTCAAGAAGCGGCTGGATGCTGAGCAGGGCCGCTGCGACGCACTGCCTCCCTGAGATTGAAGGTAGTGCGGCGCGCAGGTCAAGCAGCCCAGCAGCCTGGGCCCGCCCGGATCCTTGAGTGATCGGGCCGATCTTCAGTGAGGGAGTTCTCCTATGAAGGCAGTCGTTTTCAAAGCACCGTACGAACTATCCGTCGAAACCGTCGACGACCCAACCATCCAGGGTCCTCTGGATGCCATCATCCGGATCACGACAGCGAATATCTGCGGATCTGACCTGCACCCCTATGAGGGTCGCAGCGAGCTCGACGCCGGCATGGTGCTCGGGCACGAGAACATGGGCGTCGTGGAAGCCGTCGGGGCGGGCGTTGACCGGATCAGCGTCGGCGACCGCGTGTCCGTCCCCTTCAACCTGGCCTGCGGCACCTGCCGGAACTGCAACAACGGATACACCTCGGCCTGCCTGCGGGCGAACCCTTCCGGGCAGCCCGGAGCCGGCTACGGGTATCCGATGATGGGGCCCTACTGGGGCGGCCAGGCCGAACTGCTGCGTGTGCCATGGGCGGATTTCAACCTCCTGAAACTGCCGGAGGGCATGGAGAACGAGAACGACTTCACGATGCTCTCCGACATCTTCCCCACCGGATACCACGCCACCGAAATGGCAATGGTGACCCCGGGGAAGTCCGTCGCCGTGTTCGGGGCCGGACCCGTCGGCCTCATGGCCGCCCACAGCGCGTTCCTCCGTGGAGCCTCGCAGGTCTTCGTGGTGGACAAGGAACCGGACCGCCTCGCCCTCGCGGAGCAGATCGGCGCGACCGCCATCAACTTCGCCGACACCGACCCGGCGGAAGCGATCATGGAGGGCACCGACGGATTCGGTGCTGACTGCGGTGTGGAGGCCGTCGGCTTCCAGGCCCACGATCACCATGGCGAGGAACACCCCGAGATGGTGCTCGACAACCTCGTGAAAGTCGTCCGGGCCACCGGGCACATCGGTGTCGTCGGTGTCTATGTACCCGAGGACCCGAAAGCTGCGAACGAGGACGCCCGGCAGGGACGGATCGGTTTCAACTACGGCGAAGCGTTCACCAAGGGCATCAGCATCGCCGGGGGGCAGTGCCCGGTGAAGAAGTACAACCGGGAGCTTCGGGACCTCATCATCCGCGGACGGGCGACACCGTCCTGGATCGTGTCCCACGAGTTGTCCCTCGACGATGCCGTGGACGCCTACTCCCGGTTCGACAAGCGCGAGGACGGCTGGACAAAGGTCCTCCTCCACCCCTGACCCATCCACCTGCACCTGCGCTTCCTGAAAGGAAAGGACGACCATGAACAGCATCCCCCCGAACGGCGGTGACGCGTCTGACACTGGTGCGGTTCCCAGCGAAAACGGCTCGGCGGGCTGGGCCTTCTCCGATGAGGAGGCAGCCCGCGATGCGGGATTGATCCCGCCGGATCCGTCCACCCATGCGGCAGCCGCCGGGTCCGACGCGGACGAGATCGTGACCGGCTCCTCGGACGAACCTGCCGATGATCCCGATGCCCCCTCCAGCGGCGGGTACGGCGGCTGAGAAAGCGACGCCGTGGTTCTGCGACATAATGACGCCGACCGCTGTGTCGATGACGTGGCGTCTTTCCATGGCAGCCCGGAGGTCCACGACGGTGTCGGTCAGTTCGGCGATCCGCGCCGCGATCTGCATGGACTTTGATGCTTCTGCAGCGAAGCGGCGCGCACCGTCGCAATCGGGCGTGTGAAAAATCGTGATGTCGTGGAGTAGAGGTTTAGTTCGCTGGCTGATTCTCCAAGTAGCCGGATCAGGGAGGCGAGAACGGAGCGGACACCGAAACCTTTCAGCGCTTGCCGGTACCTGCCACTAACGCCCAGCGACTCGGATCGCGCCGCGTGGACCCTAGTGCCACCGCTCACCATCGACGCCTAGTAGCTCACGTTCTATGGCGTGCCCGGTACCGGCTCGAACAACGTCACCTACACCGCCGGCCACAGTTGGGACGGCGGGGACGTCCTTGAACCAATCAAGCGCTGAGTCGTTTCTGGGGACTGAGAAGGCCCCGAGACGTTAGTCTCAGGGCCTTCTCTGCTGGATGCGGTTGCGCGATGGGTTTGCTGTGGTCAGGCGCGTGTGGTGGTCCGCTTGTGGTTGCGGGTGAGCAGCAGCGCCAGGGCGATCATGCCGACGCCCAGGAGGAAGTGCAGCCAGTTGTCCGCGCCGTTGAGCGGCACGAAGTTGCCGGCGGAGTCCTCGCCGATGACCAGGCCGTAGACCCAGAGGACGAGGTAGATGATGCCGCCGTACAGCAGGTAGGAGCGGGCGCCGCTGATGGTGCGGGCCATGGCGATGCCGGCTGCACCGAAGAGCAGGTGGACGATGTTGTGCAGGATCGAGACCTGGAACAGGCCGAGGAGCTTCGCTTCCGACTCGTGGCCGGCGAACATCATCGTGTCGTAGTCGGAGGTGATGCCGGGGATGAAGCCGAGGATCCCGACGAGCAGGAAGACCGCGCCGACGGCGAGGGCTGCTTTCTGGACATTGGTGCGGGTGCCCGCGTGGGGCGTGTTTGCGGTGGTCATGAATGTTCTCCCAGTGTGACGTGCAAGTGGTGGTGTGACCGGCCAGACTTCGCTCACGGCGGCAAGTGCTGGTCTGCGTCGGCCGAAGGCCCTGAGACCTGTCCCGGCCGCTGCTGCAATTCATGAAATTGCAGCAGCGGCAACGACTTCGCCAGCCTACGTGCAATGTCGCACCGACACCGGACCTTTGACCTGCCACGGTATGAGTGGGTCGCATTTCCTGCAGGGCTTACATTTCGCGATCAGGAGGGCCATTGGTCAGGACGCCGTTGTCGGGCCCGTCCGGTGAGTGATGGTCAACGAAGGACCTTTGTGCGGGCCCGGAGGTGATGGACCGCATAAACCGGGAAGGATCAGCGGAGAGAGGGCCAGGCAGATGCGGCACCAACAAGAGCACCAGCCGAAGGATCAATGGAGGGATCGATTGAGGGATCGGTGCGGAAGCCATGTGGTCGCCGTGCTGGTCGGGGTCGCCTTGTCCTGTGTCGGGTGCAGCATCGCGGATGAGGATCCTTTGGGCGTGAACGGCGACCGGGGCGCTGACTCCTCCTCTTCGAGCGGGCAGAGCGCCGGGCCGGAGGTATCGGCGGCGAAGGACCTGGGAGCCGGTGGGCAGTCGCCGGATTCGGTGGGTGTGGGGTCGGATTGGGGGGAGGATCCGCTGGACCTCGCTCAGGACGGGGCGATCTTGTGCGGGGTTCAACCCACGGATAGCTTTCAGCGGTACACGCTCCTGCTGCATAACCCGACGCTGGAAACATTCACGTTCTCGGGTGTGGAACTTGGGTCCCCCGAGAACTTGAGTATCCTTTCCGCGGAAGTAACTCCCGCGAACAAGGAAGGCCACAACCACCACGGCGCGGCCTCCAAGGAGTCCGGCGCCCATGCCGGGCACGATGCCGCAGGGACTCCCCTGCCAGCCCCGACGGCGACCGCAACAACCCCGGCGGAACCCCGTCCGGTTCGGGGGTTCGCCTTCGTACCCGACGCTCACATCGACATCGTTGTCGAAGTGGCCCTCGATGAGACCGCAGAAACCGGGACGGCAGAGAACATCACCGTGGACTTCACCTCACCCAACCGGGACTACTCGGTAGCTCACCCCCTGGACATCACCGTGGAACGAACGACCTGCTCATAAGAACACCGCGCAGGAACCGTACGTCCATGTGCGGACGGGCGTGAGCATGATGATCACTTGCCCAGCGGCGCCGGAATCGAGCGCCGCGGCGCGGGGGCTGACAGGGCTTGCTAAAGCCGCCTCCGGACCGAAAGCACGAAGGGCACGAGCGGCAGAAGCCGCTCGTGCCCTTCGTGTTGCACCCGGTCGTCACTGCCGCCCGGCCATTCCTCACTCGCACATGAAGATGACCCCATCGTAGCCACGCTTAGCTGAAAACTTCCCGGGCGCCCGCTGCAAGAAGCCATTCGGCACGACGACTACCTTCCGAGCAACCTTGTCCCTCGCTCAGGATCATCGCGTTTTCACTTCTTTCACTCCATGCACTTCCGGTAGCACGCAATCGCTGCTTTGATTGGGTAACCAGCCTAGTAATAAGCAGGCTGACTGTTGTGCAGGTGGATTGCTGGGGAAGTCCCATCCGCGCACAGGAGTGCTCCGAATCACAGTTAACGCGCGCCCGTACCGGGTGCGTCTCATTCGCACAGCAAAGGATCCTGATTCTGATGAACAAGACCATGCGACTTCTGGCAGTTCCCACCCTCGCCCTCGGCGCCCTGGCCTTCTCGGGCGGATCCGCGATGGCCGCGGACGCCTCGTATTCCTCCACCCTGGGCCAACTCAACGGCACCACCGGGACCGGCACGATCACCGTCGATGTCACCGGCGACACGGCGATGGTGAACCTCCAGGTCAACGGTCTCGCCCAGACTTTCATGGACGGCCCGTACCCGCACGTGCAGCACATCCACGGTGGAGCGCAGGGTGCCTGCCCGACCCCGGCCAATGACACTAACGGCGACGGCATCGTCAGCACCTCCGAAGCAGCCAGCCTGTACGGCGACATCCAGACAACCCTGACCACCAGCGGCGCCACCACCCCCGCCGAGGGCCTGAACCTGCAGCTCGGCGGCCAGGGCGGAAGCTACACCATCCAGCGCGAAATCCCCCTCGATGCCGCCACCAAGGCCTCACTCGAGTCCGGCAAGGCCGTCGTCGTCGTCCACGGCCTGGACCCCGCCACTGCCGGTGTCTCCACCGAGGTCTTTTCCTCGCCGAGTGACCTGAACCCGGATCTGCCCCTCGGCGCGACCTCGCCGGCCCTGTGTGGCACGCTCGTCGCATCTCAGATGGGTGCCATGCCCAGCGGTGGCGCCGACACCGGTGTCGCCCAGGAAACCGGCAACACTACCGGCATGCTCGCCCTCGGCGGCGGCCTCGTCCTGGCAGTAGCAGCCGGCGGAACCTACCTCGTCCGCCGCAGCGGCGCCAAGGCCTGACACCAGGCCCCACCAGCCACAAGCAGCACCAAGGCAGCACGACCAACCGATCCGATGTACCGTACGCCTGATTAGTTCTCCCCGCGACCGCCGCAGAAACCGTCTGGTTTCTGCGGCGGTCGCCCTGTTAAGGCTCACCGGCTGCGCCGCCGCACTCGCCGACAGCACCGCGAAGGCAGGCACACCTCCTGGTTCCGCGTCGCTGGCAGCGGCCCCACCGTCCGTGCCTGCGGCGTCCCGGGCGCACCCGCGAGCTGGTATGACCTGTCGCCGACACCCGGCGAACACGGTCCCGGCCGTGGTCCTCGGACAAGTCAACGCCGCCGACGGGGGCCTCGGCGTCTTCGCCAACCTGCGAGTTCTCGCAGCAGGAGACCCGATTGATGTCGTGCGCGAGGACGGAACCATGGCACGCTTCACCGTCGACCACGCCGAGCATCACCCCCGAGAACGCGTTCCCCAAAGCCACCGTGTACGGCAACACCAAGGGCTACTTCCGCCGCCTCCCGGCCGGTCGTAGACTGTGGGGTGGAGAGCCGGGAAGCCTGGTCGGCCCGCACGCGGAAACGCCTGCGGCATGCCATGGCGACCGTCGTGGCGTGGTGGCCGCGACCAAGGAACCAGTGCCGTGATGCAGTCAGACTCTTCTCCCGTTCTTCACACCTCACGCCTCACCAAGGCCTTCGGGCGGACGTCTGCGCTTGCCGGTCTGGACCTGTCCGTCCTGCCGGGCGAGGTCCACGGATTCCTGGGGCCGAACGGGGCCGGGAAATCCACCACCCTCCGCATCCTCCTGGGACTGATCCGCCCCACGTCCGGAACCGTCCGACTGTTCGGCGTCGATCCCTGGGCCGAGCCGGTGCGCACACACAAGGATGTAGCCTACGTTCCCGGGGACGTGACGCTGTGGCCCAACCTGACCGGCGGCGAGGTCATCGACCTGCTGACCGGACTGCGCGGCGGCGCGGATGAGAACCCACGCCGCCAGCTCGTCGACGAGTTCGACTTCGATCCGCGGAAGAAGGCACGGACCTACTCCAAGGGCAACCGGCAGAAGGCCGCCCTGATCGCAGCGTTCTCCCGCCCGGCCAGGCTGTACCTGCTGGATGAACCGAGCTCGGGCCTGGACCCGGTCATGGACGCCGTGTTCCGCCGCCAGATCCGCCGGGTCACCGCCGACGGGGCCACCGTGCTGCTCTCGAGCCACATCCTGGCCGAAGTGGAACAGCTCTGCGACAGGGTGACCATCATCCGCTCCGGGGTGACCGTGGAATCCGGGACACTGGCCGAACTCCGGCACCTGACCCGCACACGGTTCCGCGTCACCTCGGCGCTGACACCTGAGGTGGTCTCCACCTGGCGGGGAATCCATGACCTCCGCGTCGACGGGACAACCTTGGAGTTCGACACCGACCCAGCCGACCTGGGTCACGTGCTGGATGCTTTGGCGACAGCGGGCGTCACCGGTCTCACGGCCGCACCCCCTTCCCTGGAGGAGCTGTTCATGCGCCATTACGGTGTGCAGGTTGCCGGGCAGCCCAGCCACAACAGCCGGAACGGTCAGGTGCTGTGATGAGCGCTGTCCTCCGCCTGGCCCTGCTCCAGGCCCGCAGGGACCGCGGGACCCTGACCGCCTGGATCCTGGGCATCGCCGGTCTGGGTTTTGCGGCTGCGACCGCCGTCTCCACACAGTTCGGCGAGGATGCCGAGCGCGCCGCCCTGATCTCCGTAGCCGCGGCCAGTCCGGCCTTCCTCTTCCTCCGGGGGCTGCCCGACGGCATCAGCTCCGGAGCGGTCACCTTCTTCCAGGGATATTCGTTCACCGCAGTGCTCGCCGGGCTGATGAGCGCATTCCTGGTCATCCGGCACACCCGCGCTGATGAGGACCAGGGCCGGTCCGAACTGGTCGGTTCCACCCCGGTCACCCGGGCGACGTCCCTGCACGCGACCCTGCTCCTGGGCACCTGCGCGAACGTGGTCCTTGCCCTCGCCGTGGCCGCCGGTTTCATCGGCGCCGGCCTCCCGGCACAGGGATCACTCCTGGCGGGGGCAGCTGTCGGCGCCGTGGGATTATTCTTCCTGTCCGCCGCCGCCCTGGTGGCACAGCTCATGCCCTCCGCCCGGAGCGCCAACGCGACGGCCGCAGCGCTGGTGGGTCTCGCCTACCTCATCCGCGGTACCGGCGACGCCCTCGGCACAGCCGACCCATCGCTGCTGCACGTCACCGCGGCCTGGCCCGCACTGATCTCGCCCATCGGCTGGGGCCAGCGCACCCGCCCCTTCACGGAGACGGACCCGCTGCCGCTGATCATCATCGGCGCCGTCGCCGTCGCCTTGGCAGGGATCGCCGTGGTGCTGCGCAATACCAGGGATCTGGGCACCAGTTACATCACGGCGGATCCGTCGGGCGCCGAACGGGCCGGCGCCGGTCTGGCATCGATGCTGGGCCTGGCCTGGCGGCTGCAACGCGGAAGCCTGGCCACCTGGTGCATCGCCACCGCAGCGCTGGGGGCGGTGGCCGGCGCTCTGGGCCCGGTGGTCAGAGACGCACTGGAGAACAACCCGTCCCTGGCGGACCTGATGAGCCGCATCGTCCCCGGCGACGCGGGCCTGGTCGACCTGTTCACCACGGCCATGCTGGGCATCGCCGGGATCATGGCCGCTGTCGCCGGGATCGAAGCGGTCCTGCGGCTTCGCACGGAAGAGGCGGAAGGCCGGGCCGAACTGCTCCTGTCCGTGCCGGTGTCACGCTTGCGCTGGCTCGGCAGCACCCTCACTGTGGCAGCAGTCACGACGACCGCCGTCGCCGCTGCCGCCGGCGTCTCTGCCTCGGTTGTCCTCGCCCTGGGGCAAACGGAGGGCAGCAGCCCCGGCGCAGTACTGGCCGCGGCACTGGCCCACATCCCCGCAGCACTCGTCTTCCCTGCCCTGACCCTGCTCGCGTTCGCCGTCATACCCCGGTGGAGCAGCGCTGCCGGCTGGGGCGCCCTGGCAGTCGCCGTGGTCCTCGCGCAGTTCGGAGAACTGCTCGGCCTGCCCGGATGGGTCCAGGACCTGAGCCCGTTCCGGCACTCCTCAGCCATGCCCGTTGAAGCCTTCCATCCAGAAGGCGCCCTGCTGATGATAGCCGTGGCCATCGCTATGACGGCTGCAGCCACCCGCCTGATCCGGCAACGGGACGTGACTGTCTGAGGCCCACACCGGCAACCAGACCAGCGGTCAGGCCCGGACTAACCGACACCGAGTTCATGACCAGGAGGAGATCCGTCCGACGCAGCAACGCACCACTCATAAAGGAGCCAGGGCGCATCGGGATGCGGATACGGACCGACGGCAACCCCGTCAATCGTCAACAACTGAGGACCGGTGATTAAGGGCGCTCCGGCTCGAAACCATATCCGGTGGCTTCTGGATGGGTTCGGTCGTCAGGTCCGCAGATCACATCGGCAGCTTTATGCCACCTTCAGCACCGAGGATGTATGGGATGTCATGGCCTGCGCCGCCAAGGTGGAAATCGAAATAACGACCGGATCCGTCGGCAACTAAACCTTGGTGCGAGCACGGAAACCCTGGGTCTCAGCTAGCCGGCGAGGATGAGGGAGGGGACCTTGGGGTCCACACTGATCACCCCCAGTACCAGCTGATAAGCGACCAACGCTGACCAGTTCAGCCTCCCCCCCCGTCCGTCAGGACCTGAAGACGGATGCCGGGTCAGCGCTTGAAGCATGTTGCTTGATTTCAGAACTGACGGAAGCGACGACGGCCAGCGTCGCTCACGATTCTGCATTTGTCGGGCAATTTTCTAACACCGCGTCCCGCACCTAAGCGCCAAGTCATGGGTGTTCATCTGACCGGATGACTGAAGGGAAGAACTGCGTGTAGTGGAAGTCAGCCGCCTGCTGGCGGTAAAGCCCAAGAGGTCGAACTGCCACAGTCGTCATTCGCCCGGATGTCAACGAAGGATCAGCGCATGAAAAGCTCTGTCTTTCGACGAACCGGTTGATTCTGGTCCTGCAGGGAGAGCGCGGTCCGTATATTCAGGACGGTTGCTTCAGGGAAGAAGCAGGACATGAACGGAGAACGAGATGAAGTCTTTCGCGTGCGGTGACGTGGTGCCCGGCTGCGACGCCCGATGGGTGTGCAGCTCGGATGATGAGGTTCTGACACAGGTCGCAGCACATGCTGCATCGGCGCACGGTCTCCACGTCCTGCCGGATGATGTCATCGCGCAGGTCCGGTCCTCCATCCTTCCGGTCGGGTGACACCCCCGGTGGCGGCAACGAGTTCGGCGTATGGTCAGCGCCGAACCTTGACCGCCGACAAGCCGATCGTTACCGACGGTTCAGGTGTCTGATCCTGCTGGTTCCCACAGCTGGATTCCGTTTCCTTCAGGGTCGATGAGCGTGGCGAATGAACCGTTGGGGTATATTTCCGGGTCCCGCGTGACGGCGACTCCTGCTGCTTCAAGCTGATCGATCATTGCAGTGAGATCCCTGACACGGAATGTCACTGCCCACGATTTTCCCGGCGGAAAGTGACCTGATTCCCCGGATAGGCCGGAGAACACCGTCGCGCCCGCATCCTGGCGCCATGAGGACACGTCGTATGCCGCCGGCGGCGGTTCAATGCCTAAGTGGTCGGCGTACTAGCGCGAAAGGGCGTCCGGATCGTCTGCTCGGAAGAATAGGCCTCCGATGCCTTGAACTCGTTCCATGCAGTGACACTAACCAGTCCTGCTCCCGCTGCCCATGGAAAGATCCGACCTTTTCACGACGCCGGCAACCCACCTTCCCCTCCCACCTGACCTGACGGGCTGGCTGCCGCGTTTCACCGACCGTGCTCGTTGCGCTTCAAACAAACACTGGTCGGTGGTTTCGTCGGAATGCATGGCGAGGAAAGCTGCGCCGGGAGGACCTTTCTGGCGCAGAGTGATGCCCGGATCATGGGTACCCGTGCCATCCGCGAGGAAGAAGTGGGGGTTGCCCTGAGGGGTGACGGGCTATTCCTTAACACCAGAGTGTTCCCCTGATCCTCTCCTGAGGTACTGTCCGGGACGCGCTGTCCGCGGCTGTGAAAAAGATGTCTGTCAGCGTGGTTGGCCGGGTCGTTGGTGGGTCGGGACCTCTCCGGTGTCGACCGTTCGCTGCGCGATTTCGTGCAATTTGATATTGGATTCAGAGCTTGCGCGGTTGAGGATGCCGAACGCCTGGTCAGCGGGGATCTTGTGGCGTTCCATGAGGATTCCCTTTGCCTGGCCGATAAGGTCCCTGGACTGCAGCGCCGTTTCGAGGTGGTCGATTTTCACCGCTTCGGCGTAGCCCACCGCGGCGTGGGCCGCCACGACCAAGCCCACGTGCTCGGATTCATCGGTGAACGTATGGGGGCGGGTGGAGTACAGGTTCAGGGCGCCCAGGTTGTCGCCCTCAACGTACAGCTGGAAACACAGCATGCTCCCGGCCCCAGCCTCGGCTGCCAGTGCGGAGAAGTGCGGCCACCGCGGTTCAGTGCCCATATCCGGCACCCGAACCGTCCGCTGCTTCCAGATCGCGTCTAGGCACGGGCCCTCACCGGCTTCGTTCTGCAAGGTATCGAGCCGAGCAGCGGTCTCATTGGAGGGCGCCCTGGAGATGACGTGACGGCGCGCCTGGACCGTGCTGATGGAGCCTTCCTCCACCCCGGGAATCAGATCAATCGCCGCACCCACGATCTTGTGCAGGATCGCGTCGGCATCGGTTTCCTTCTGAAGAGACCGCGCCAACTCACCGAGCGCAACAGCCAACACATCCCGACTAGCGAAACCACCCTCGTCCTGAACGGACGGTTCGCCCCGCCCGCTCACATCCTGACCAACCACACCCACCACCCCCTTCATTGGCTCTCTTCACGACACACTCCTGCCAGCAGCGTAGTCCGCCCGCCCTAACACTCCTCCCGGCAGCCCGGACCCCACACACCGTTCACCGTTCAATCCCTTCAACCAATGCAGGCACCGCCCGTTGGCCTGTCCCAACCGGGCAGCATCTCGCCCAAAGCGTCCTGTCGGTCGGTGCGGAGCCGGCCCTTCCGCAACCAGGTACGTTGGCGGCCCAGCCAGACCGCGAGGATCTTCTCCTCCGGGTGGCGCTGCGGGTCGTAGACCGGGAACCGGCCGGTCTCGTCCCGGAAGCGCTGTACCTGCTCGAGGCGCCGCACCCATAGCTCGTCCGGGCTTCCCTTCCGGGTACCGACCCACTCCCCCAGCCTGTCCAGGGCCGCGGCCTTGTCGTGGGCAAGCCGGCCTACGTCGTGGTTGCGGCGCTGGTTCTCCAACCACCGATACAGCATCCGGGCCTCCGTGCTGTCGTTCTGCGCCGGCAACCCACCTACCCGAGCCACGTAGGCGCTCATGTGGGCGTGGTGCTCCCACCACACCTGCTCCCGGCTCCGCCGGTAGCGGCGCCGGTTGCTGCTGGGAGCGGGCTGGTCATGGGTCAGCCAGCACCGGTCGAACCACTCCGGATGCCGTTCCGCCTGCCGGTCGATGGCCCGGTGGACGCGTCGGACATCGACCCTGCACCATGTGGCGATCACCGTCGGCGGCACCCCGCGGGAGTACATCAGCAGCCACTCCTGCCGGTTCTCACACGCCCCCTGCGGGTAGTCGTCCTCGGCCAGGATCAGGTCATCAAAACGCATGAGGCCCCCCGCCCGCCTGATCAGCCACCGCTACTCCCCCGCCACCGAGGGACCGCGCGTACCACGACGGCGCCGTGCCCGGCCTCCGCGAAGGGTTACAACGATCCGGACATACCCCTCCTTCGTCGGACCCAGGCGGTATGCGATGCATGGTGTTGACAGTAACCAACCGCCGCAACAGTGTTGCGGGCGGCTCATCCACAGGTGGACGGCTTTGAGCTCATTCCTCCGGGCTCCACCCGGCCAGAAATGGATGACCCGCAACCCCCACCCTCGTCCCCTTGTCCGGCTTCCCAAATAATCGAACCTGTGTTCTATTTTAAAGCCTGCACAAGAACCACCAGGGCAAGGGAGAAGCAGCCGATGACAGCGCAACCAGTGGACACCACACCACCCACAGAACCAGCCCACAACACAGCCCAACACGCGATTCAGGACACCGCACATGAGGGCACACGGACAGGTGCGTGGCATGCCCTGGACGAGCCGGCGGCCGTCCGGTTCCTGCCCTCCGGCACACCGTTGGCGCTGCGCTGGCGGGGCAGTATCTGGCAGGTCATCGGCGAACCCCTCGCCTGGTCCAGCTCGAACACCTGGCCAGAATCCGTCACCACTCCCCCAGGGACAGACAACACCCACAGCAGCCTCGGCAGCCTCGGCAGCGCGGGCGGGCACAACACCCTGAGCGGCCTGGGCGGTCTGGGCAGTGTTGTGACGACCCGGTTCTGGCGGTTCCGGGCACAGACCGGGCCGGCGTCCCCGGTCCTGGAGTTCGACATGAACGCCGATGCCCGGTGGGAGGACTGGCGGCTGCGCCGCGTCACCACCATCGACGGCTACTAGCAATTACCGAGGACAACGGGCGGATAGTGATCACCTCGAACACCGCTTAACTCGAACACTGTCGGCTCAGGTCGGCGCCATATGGCATGACGAGCAGGTGCCAGGGCGAAGTGCGAGGCCATGAGTCAGAACAAGAGATACGCCAAACGGTACGCGAGGCTAATGGACGACCGGATTGAGGAGTTCGTGATGCGCGAGGAGCTGATCATGCTCACCGCAGCCGAACTCGACCTCGAGAACACCCAACCCACCGACTTCCCCGAACCACGCCGGGTGTACGCGTGGATCCGCTACCCCTCCAAAGCCATCCGGATTCAGGCCCACGCGGTCGCCTACACCCGGACTGCGGTGAAGATTCGCTTCCTGGAGCCTCTCATTCAGATCCAGCGTGAGGGCTGGGTATGGCTCAATTCGGTCTTACCCGTCCCCAATAGCACCAACTACAGCAGTCACAGCAATCACGACGACAAGCAGACCGGCAATCGCGACAAAAAGAAGAACAACCGGACCGGCGAATGAAACCGGGACAGTTTGCAGGCGTGCACCACATTTTTTCGACACGATAGGGTGGAAGGCTGGGGATCATTGATTCATGTCTAATAACTCAGGAGTGGAAATGGCGCAGCGCGTACAGGTGCAATTGGTAGACGACCTCAATGGTGACGTCGCACAGGAAACGGTCCGCTTCGGGATCGACGGCATCGACTACGAGATCGACCTGACCACGGAGAACGCGCAAAAGCTGCGCTCAACCCTGTCCGACTACGTGGACAAGGCCCGCAAAGCCAAAACCGGGCGCAGGGGCCAGGGCGGCCAGAAAACACCCACGTCCGCCTCGACGGGCAGGGCTAAGCGTGAGGACACCCAGCAGATCCGCCAGTGGGCGCAGGACAACGGCTACAACCCCAGCTCCCGCGGACGGATCACCCAGTCCATCATCGACGCCTACAACGAAGCCCACTAGAAGCTGACCGGCTCAAATCGATTACAGGGGGCGATGGCCGGGTGGAGGATCCGAGAACGGCAGCCGATGCCCGGTGGGCGAAAGCCGGGCAGTACGCGCAAGGCTACGCCGACAACGGCATGGACGAGGCGCTGCGGGTTTACTACAGCCGCTATCTGCCGCTCGGCGCCCTCGCCATCGTCCTTCTCTTGGCCCTGCTGGGCCCCATCGTCATTCCAGACGGGCCAGAACAGGTCCCGACTCTCGTGCAGGCCGGGTGGTTCATCTTCGCCATCACCGCCCTAGGCGGCGGGCTCGTGTACAACGCAAAGCGGCTCAAACTCCGGGTCAAGCTCGGATCAAACATTGCCATCACCTTCCCCCTGGAGAAGGACGAGCAGAAGGCTTTGATGCGCGGCATCAACGGCAAGGAACCCGTACCAGCAGCCCACCTCAGCGTGGCACGGGCCGTTGCCGTGCGCAGCCGCAAGGACGCCGCCACCACGCTCCTGATCGTCCCCGCCTACACCTACTTCATCGGCCAAGCGATGGGAAACCTGGACTGGGTGTACCTGGCCTTTTTCACAGCCTTCGCTGTCCTGGCAGTCCTACAGGTGAGAAGCTTCCGGCGCCAGGGGCGCTTCCTAGCCGCCACCGCACCCTATAGCCTGGCTAGGTACCGGACCGCGTGGGAGAACACCATGCTTCCGACATCATGGGGATAATTCTCCTGGGACAGCTGTCCAGTGTCTCCGGCCTGCGCCGTTGTTAGTGCATCGACGCACACTATGAATTGCCACGCCGAGCAATCCGCGCATTGCAACAGGATTGCACGTCAGAGCGCTCACCCCACGGTGAGGTTAGAACCCTCATCGGCCTCTTCTCGGGCGATGTCGACCCGGGCCCGCACGTAGGCACCTGCAATGTAATCCTCGAGCTTGGCCCGTTCAATACGCCACTGGCCGCGACCGCCTATCTGAATAGCAGGCAGTTCACCCGATTGAATGAGTGCGCGGACGGTGCTGTGCTTGGTGTTCAATTCATCGGCTACCTGCTGCAAGGTGAGGAAACGCAACGGCCGGGACTGCTCACGCGAAGGGTGGCCTGTCATGCACCCAGCATTTCAGTTCGCCGAGCAAGTGCGTACTGCCACGCCGGGTTAGAGTGCGAGCACCCCGCCGGAATCGCTACCCATGAAGCGCCCCGCACACTCGTTCCACGGGATCCTTGGGTGTTCGTCGAGCCGCAAGCAGGATTGAGCAAAGGATTCGGTCACGACCGCCCCAGCTATCTGTGGGAGGTTATTCGGCACCCCGCTGGCCAGCGCTGACTCCTGAGATCGATCCGCGCCCGCAGGGCCTCGATGACTGTGTCATCCTCGACCACGAACGCGTCCTTCGCGCCGATGGTGTCGTGAGCGAGATTAGTGACGTACTGGAAGAATCGCTGATCAGCCCCTGAGCGCCCCCAGTCTTCCGAAACGAGGGCGAGGACCAGGTCAATTCGCCCTCGGGGTCGCTCCGGATGCCCATCAAATGGATTATCTGTCAGGCCTGCTCCCACGCGTTTGCTGTCGTCCTTTAACGAGGCCGGCCCTGCCCATTACGCACGTCCAAGGGTGTGGCCCGGCTCAGGAAGCCCATTGCTGGGTGCGACCGTAGGGCGGCGATGCCTGCGGGTGTACCGATAACGAGTAGACCCGCCTGCGAGTCTTCGCGTATGCGGTGCTGGTGCGCAGCGCACATACTGACCACCAGTTGGTTCAGCGGTACCTCCACATCCCGAACGATCAGGAATCCCGGAAGACGCGAGATCACATGCTGGAAAGCCGCAGTTTCAGGCGTCAACTGTCTGGCCGACACTTCGTCCACCGGTCCGTCCGCGGACTCAATCAGCTTCAATGCTGTCTCTACAAGCAGTCCTGCTTGTGCGTCATTGTCCGCGATCGCAAGGGTGAGCAGCGTCGGTGCGCCTGACCCGTTCCGAAGGTCGTACTCGAAATCTTTTGACCACTCCACTAGTTCATCCACTGGCACTCCAAACGATTACAGGCAGGCAGCATGCGCCACCGCAGCAGAGGTCTGGGCCTGATCATAGGCTCGAGCGGCAGATACCTGGAAGCGCGTGCCTGAAAAATTTGGGGTAGTTCGAAGTAGCAACCCCCTTGCGGAGGGCCCTCGCTTTGTCTTCTCCGCTTACGAGCAGGTGGCAGCGGTGAAAGGGTGAGAACGTCACGCACCCCTGGTTTACAGGCCAGCAACAAGCGCCCCGATGCCCGTACCCATCTTGCCGCCTCCACGGGTCGGAGCATCAACGCGCAGCTTCATCTGGGACCAGCACATAGGTTTATCGCATGGAACTGTCCAACCCTCTCCTGGCCGTCTTCGGCGATTGGCACGGGCACCTTGGCTGGGCCCTCGGTGCCATCGACGCTGCTGAACGCGCCGGAGTGAGGACTCTGCTGCATGTGGGAGACTTCGGTCTCGACTTCCCCGGTCCTCAGCGGGGCCGGTACGAAAGCAAGCTCAGCCGTCGCCTGGCTGCCTCAGACATGCGCATTCTCATCTCTCCCGGTAATCACGACAACTGGAGCACGATCCTCAAACTACCCGTAGGTGAGGACGGCACCGCGCAGTTCACGGAGCAGGTCCTGATACTTCCCCGTGGTGGCCGCACCACCATTGAGAGTGTCGTGATTGGCGGGCTCGGCGGCGCCTACAGCGTCGACCAAGGATGGCGCAAAACAGGAAAAGACTGGTGGCCCAACGAGGAACCCACGCAGGAGGAAGCCGAGCATCTCATCGCCGGCGGACCTGTTAAGGTTCTGCTCACCCACGATGTACCGGCCTCCGTTCCCATGAAGGGGGAATTCGACCTGCCGCCGCACATTGCGGACCGAGCTGAGCAAACAAGGCGATTGCTGGACTCGGTCGTCGAACGCCTTCAGCCTCCGGTGATGTTCTGTGGCCACTGGCATCACCGCCGCCAGCATTCGATTCCACATGCCGAGGGCACCGAAACGCGAGTGCATGTCCTTGGCAAGGAGCTGAACCGGGAGGGCAATGCCGTCCTCTTGATTCCGACCAACACCGGGTCCCTGGTGGCCGAACCGCTATTCGTCGTAGGTCGGTGAATAAACGTTCTTCGTGGGCCCAGAACAAAATGGCGGCATGCACTGACCGGAGCGTGGGTCAGAGATTCCCTGAGTACTGGGGGCTCTGCCCGGGACGGGAGATGGACGTCACCGGGCTGGTTGTGCGCAGCGTCGGCGTGCGATCCTCGCGGACCTGCACCCAGAACACCGCAGGTTTCTCGACTTCGCAGATCACTATCGATAGCAGTGGGATCGGCAGTCCGTCCTTCCGCAAACCGGCTGGAGCAAAGAGCACACCTCCTCCATCTCCGACATAGCGACTAATAACTCGCAAGTCCAAGTCGAGGGCATACACGCTGCCCGTGAACGTCTCGACAAGAAATTCGCCACGATCGGTGTCTCGTACCACCCTGGCGGGTTCGCTCGCTGGTGCCGCGTTCCTGTCAGCGTCCATGCTCACTCACGGTGTACCAGGCCTCAATCCTTGGGCGGACTAGCTTCTGATGCGGATTCGCCTGTGGCGCCACGGCGAAAGGTCCGCCCGTCCCTTCGCAAGTCGAGGATGTCCTTGTACAGGTGAACGGTTGCAGCAGAGTCAGAGAGAATTACCTCCAGAAATTCCGCGTGCCCCGTCTCTTCATCGAGGTACCTCAGGTCCTCATCGAGACCCGTCTTCGACTCCGTCAGGTAGACAAACCTCCTGAGGTCACGCAGGGACACAGGGTTATCAAGGCTGATGATGACGTGCAGTGCCACATCTCACCTCCCTACACCCGCGATGTATCACTAGTAGAGCAGACATCGAGGTCTACAGCTAGTGCCATGGAGTGTGCCCATCCGACCGACTCAGACCTCCGCCGAAACGCAGCAAAAGTGGACGAAGCGCCGGCAATCAGTTGGACGGCGCATCAGGAGTCTCCGCGTTGACCAAGGTCTTAGCCAGGAGGCGCTAGCGCTCGAGTCCGGACTGAGCCGCAACATGATCATTAGTCTTGAGTTCGGCCGCCGAGGTATGAGCTTCGAACGGCTCTGGGACATCGCCGATGTTCTAGGTATCCCCATCACGACATTGCTGAGTGATCTCGATGAGCATCACGGCCACACCTAAGCCGGCAGGGTTGGCGCCTAGCATCTAGGTCACTTTCATGATCTCAAAGATCAAAAGGAGGGGCCACATTCGACCGGGGTCCAACCCAGCAAACCCTCCGAATGGAAAGCTAACCGCGCAATTCATCGGCAGTTGCAGAACCACACTCCAGCGATGCTTTCTTTTTGCGAGGCTTAGAACCATGAGCTACCACCAAACCATCAATCTCTTTCCCGTGATCAGGTGGCGCTAAGATACCCGCGCTGTCATATTCTTCAGCCTGCCGGGTGATCAAAAGGCGCTCAACGAACCTGTCGTCGTGACGGATTGAGAAAGCGGCTGAGTTTATCCTCCAAGATCACCCAAATACCTTCTCTCCAGTCGCTTCTCGAGTTGACGCCTGAGATAGCCTGCTGTCCCCTCAATGCTGCCGCCCCACATTAGAGTTGCGCCTCCCCCCAAAGCCGAGAACGTAAAGCAGTAGGGCACGGCGGGCTCCCCCCAGCCCGGGATGATGCCGTCAGGCAGGACCGTAGCGGCGACAGCGTAGAGGAGCACCGCACCACAGAAAATAAGAACCCCCCGATAGGCAAGCGCGGCTCGTCGTTTCGCTTTCGCGGAAGCTGCCGCGCGCCGACTTCTTGCTGTAGCCTCCAGTGCGGCAAGCCGGTCTTCCAACGCGGAGGATCGATTCTCTGCTTTTTGCTTAGCTGCTTGTTCGGCCACCAGAGAGGCATCCTGATTCCGAATCAACTGTTTCGCTTCGTCAAGCGCAGATTTCGTCGTACTTGCTGCCTGGAATGCAGCATCGCGCTCTTCTTCCGTCGGAGAGAGTATATTTTGCCGAACTTTATTTAGAATATCGGCCACCGTTTCCGCCGTTACCTGATTATGGTCCCCCAACGTTCGATCCATGAGACTGCGCTGCGCCTCTGTTGAGTAGCGGAGCAGCATGAGATCATTTTCAGATGCTTTGCCCCGGCTTCCCAACCGATGGATCTCCTCTAAGTACCGATCCCAAACGCGCCCTCCCGGTTCGAGCGCAGCGAAACAGTCAGCAAGGATCTGACGCCGAGGCAGGTTGGGGGCAGCTTGCGGTTTTTTGAGCCATACGAGAGTGGCCAAGTGATGATCAGTCAAAGCCACGGGCCAACCATGGTCGCCCTCTTTTGAAAAGAACGAGCGAGCGACACGAGTCAATGCGCCATTTGTAGTGACCAGCAGGGCGCGGCTTGTCTCTAGGCGAGAGCTGCTACGCCCGCTGCGGAGACGATGGATAGCAGTGAGGCTGTCCAGGTCATTGAGCAGCGTATCGCGACTTGAGTAAGAAATGCTTGATTCCATTGCTTCTTCCAAAGCAAGTTCATCTACCGTTAGCTCCGCAGTGGGTTCGGGGCGTTCATGAATCGATACTCCAAGAGCAGCAACATTATCCTCCAAGCGCTGCGACAGCAACAGAATGTCACTCGCGCCAAATCCTTCACCGGCGAAATAGGCGTCCGTTGCTCTACGATGAGTACCGTTGAAACCGCCGTTCTTGGCTTTTCCAGCTGACCTGTCGAGAATACCCCTGACCTCGCCTACACTGTGCTCAAAACAGGCAAGCTCGGCGCCGGCAGATTTCGACAAAACTATGAGGTCCTTCGCAGCTGCTCCCGCCTCACTTCCTTCATAGCCCAGGGCCTTCAACAACACGGGGGCGTCTAAGTACAGAGTCGTGCGGTCGAAGCGCTTACCTAATTCGCTGTTGTTTGGGAGATAGAGTGAAACTGCAAGCATGCTTCCCTTCACAACTGTTTCCAGGTGGTCAAAGGATGCTGGCATACTGCTCACAACATCGCTGATGAACGAGTTGACGACATACTCGGTATCGGGGTTAGAGCGGGACGGTGATCGACTGTCGTACGGTGCGCCATTCATCACTGAGCCAAGAATCGGGACCGAGTGTTCCTCTATATGATTCAGCAGGGCATCCTCCGCGTCCTCGACACTTAGATGCCGCTGAAACCTATCCGCTGAGTACTTCACAAGTTCATTTACTAATGCGGACTGCTTCCGTAGATAATCTGCCTTCTGGCGACCCAAATCCCGAATATCTTCGAATTTTGTTGGATCAGCAACGAAATTGCCATTCTCGCGCTGGCCATAACCTTTATGGACGGCCCGACGGCTTAAGGTACTGAGTACGCCCTCTGGTATGTCGATCCCAAACCGTTCCCTGATATGGACTTTGGCGGTAGCGGTTGGGATTGGCCCTTCGGCATTTTTCACTGCATCGAGGAAAAAGGGAAGAAAATTGTCGACGTAGCTTTCCTGTGAGTAGTCCCAGTTCGCCTTAATGATGGCCAGGCTCGCAAGCAATGAGTTACTGGTTGTCATAGTGGCACTCACTTCGCAGCCACGTCGTATTTGGCGAAACGTCCCCTGTCGCGCGTCATATTTGTTCCTATCTTTTTTCGGCCGTTTCGGTCGGCCGGCGGCGAGCTGTCGAGTTTCGAACGATCTGAGACCTACGTCGATCTAGCTGCCGTATCTCAAGCAGCGTTTGCCAACTTCTTGAGAGGTCGACGGCTCAGTGTTTCAGGTCAGTCTCTCAAGGTGCCGACTGCGTCGGAACATTGTCTGCAAAATGCTCACATTTCGATGCTTCAAATACGGCTATCGAACACATCAGCCGATGACGCATTACAGCATCAGCGACGTGGTGGTCTTTCTACAGCTGTGACGACTAGTCCCACTCATCAACGAGGAGGGGCTTGGGGCACGCACTTGACGTGAAACTTGGACCTTCTGCACCGCCCATCGACTGGCGGACGCGCTTGCAGCCTGGCAGTGCTCACACCAGCTTGGTGTCGGGTGCCACAGAAGGTGCAGGTCTCCTATAGGAGCAATGCCCAGATGCAAAGCTACTTCTGCTCGAGTGCGCCGCAATTGCTTAGATAGGTCTGCACCCTACGGCGGCCAACTATCTTGTCAACTCACACTCAGGACCAAGAAGCTTGTCCATCTACACGAACCGGCAGGTTCAAGGTCGCCTGAGGGCGGAGCACCTAGTTGGAAGACTTCCAACTAGGTGCTCCGCATCTTCCAACTAGAGCCGCATTCTTCCAACTAGGTCTGCGTCTCACACGGACCTAGAAGTCCCAGTCCTCGTCCTCGGTGTTCACGGCCTTGCCGATCACGTACGAGGAGCCCGAGCCCGAGAAGAAGTCGTGGTTCTCGTCGGCGTTCGGGGACAGCGCCGAGAGGATCGCCGGGTTCACGTCGGTCACGGACGACGGGAACATCGCCTCGTAGCCCAGGTTCATCAGCGCCTTGTTGGCGTTGTAGTGCAGGAACTTCTTGACGTCCTCGGCCAGGCCCACGGAGTCGTAGAGGTCGTGCGTGTACTGGACCTCGTTCTCGTACAGCTCGAAGAGCAGCTCGAACGTGTAGTCCTTGAGCTCCTGGCGGCGCTCCGGCGTCGCGCTCTCCAGTCCGCGCTGGTACTTGTACCCGATGTAGTACCCGTGGACGGCCTCATCACGGATGATCAGGCGCACCAGGTCCGCCGTGTTCGTGAGCTTGGCCCGCGAGGACCAGTACATCGGCAGGTAGAAGCCGGAGTAGAACAGGAAGCTCTCGAGCAGGGTCGAGGCGACCTTGCGCTTCAGGGGATCGTCGCCGCGGTAGTAGTCCGTGACGATGTGCGCCTTCTTCTGCAGGTTCACGTTCTCGGTGGACCAGCGGAACGCCTCGTCGATCTCCTTGGTGGAGGCCAGCGTGGAGAAGATCGACGAGTAGCTCTTGGCGTGCACCGACTCCATGAACGCGATGTTCGTAAGGACGGCCTCCTCGTGCGGGGTGACCGCATCGGGGATCAGGCTGACCGCGCCGACCGTCGCCTGCACGGTGTCGAGCAGGGTGAGGCCGGTGAACACGCGCATGGTGAGCTGCTGCTCCTCCGGCGTGAGTGTCGCCCACGACTGCACGTCGTTGGACAGCGGCACCTTCTCGGGCAGCCAGAAGTTGTTCACCAGGCGGTTCCAGACGTCCACGTCCTTGTCGTCCTGGATGCGGTTCCAGTTGATGGCCTGGACCTGGTCGACGAGCTTCAGTTTCTCAGTCATGACGGTGATTAACTTTCTGATGTGTTGCGTAAGGTGGCTGAGTCCTCGACGCAGTGCCTGCAGTCGGCTTTCTCGATGCCCTTGTTGGTGTGATGCCTGGTGTGAGCGCTTCGCTGGCTGGCAGGCTTCGGACGGCCCTTTTGTGCTGCTGACATCTTCGCTCGAGTTTCATCAGTAAATTTCTTACCAAAGTTGACGTTCCCCGCGCCCTTCCGCGCCTCCGAAAGAGCGTTACGGGATTCCACGCTCATCGCGTGACCGAAGCTTGGATGATCCGCTCCGAACTTCCCAAAATTCGCATTGCTGGCGCCCGAGTTCGTTCCCTTGCGATCAACTGTCCACTGTTCCCGCTGCTCGTCGCTGTGCTTCTTGCCATAGAAAGGATTTGCGGGACCGGGCCGGCTGAGGCCCTTTCTGCCTGTACTTCGGAGCCGGGCAGCTTGTCGCTGTTCTTCTGTCCAGACGACGCCGGTCGGTCCTAGCCCGCCATCCGACAGGTTGAGCAACCGATCACCTTGGCGCTTCAGATAGCCGATCCAGTCGATCTCGGCCTGCCCGAGTTCAGGCAGACCTTCAATCCGATCCAGTTCGTCGATTGCGACATCGACCTCGTCATGTTTTCGAAGCCAGTCGTAGAACGGCGTTTTTCGCCCCTCGGCGGCCACCCGAAGATGCTGGTGGAAACGACGGCTCGCGGTCTTGGTCGTGATACCCACATACCGGTACTCACCATCCTGCTTGAGCCGGATGCCGTAGACCAGCCCGCCCGTTGCCACCGTCGTCCCCACCATTCCGCACCTCCGGATGACTGAACTGATTTAGTTGCCTAGAGCATGCAGCTGACGCAGTTCTCCACCTCCGTCCCTTCCAGCGCGAGCTGGCGGAGACGGATGTAGTAGACGGTCTTGATGCCCTTGCGCCAGGCGTAGATCTGCGACTTGTTGATCTCGCGCGTGGTGGCGGTGTCCTTGAAGAACAGCGTCAGGGACAGGCCCTGGTCCACGTGCTGCGTGGCAGCGGCGTAGGTGTCGATGATCTTCTCGTAACCGATCTCGTACGCGTCCTGGTAGTACTCCAGGTTGTCGTTGGTCAGGTACGGGGCCGGGTAGTACACGCGGCCCAGCTTGCCTTCCTTACGGATCTCGATCTTCGACGCCACCGGGTGGATGGAGGACGTCGAGTTGTTGATGTACGAGATGGAACCGGTGGGCGGCACGGCCTGCAGGTTCTGGTTGTAGATGCCGTGCTCCATGACCGAGGCCTTCAGGGCACGCCAGTCCTCCTGCGTGGGGATGTGCACGTCGGCGAACAGCTCACGCACGCGCGGCGTCGCCGGCTCCCATACCTGATCGGTGTACTTGTCGAAGAACTCGCCGCTGGCGTACTTCGACTTCTCGAAGCCGGCGAACCGGCGGCCGGTCTCGATGGACATCAGGTTCGACGCCCGGATGCAGTGGTACACCACGGAGTAGAAGTAGATGTTGGTGAAGTCCAGGCCCTCCTCGGAGCCGTAGTGGACCCGCTCCCGGGCGAGGTAGCCGTGCAGGTTCATCTGGCCGAGGCCGATGGCGTGCGAGGCGTCATTGCCCTTCGCGATCGAGGGCACCGAGCTGATGTGGCTCATGTCCGAGACGGCCGAGAGGGTGCGGATCGCGGTCTCGATCGTCCGGCCGAAGTCGGGCGAGTCCATGGTCTTCGCGATGTTCAGCGAGCCGAGGTTGCAGGAGATGTCCTTGCCCACCTGGTCGTAGGACAGGTCCTCGTTGTACGTGGTGGGCTCGGAGACCTGGAGGATCTCGGAGCACAGGTTGGACATGATGATCTTGCCCTCGATCGGGTTGGCCCGGTTCACGGTGTCCTCGAACATGATGTACGGGTAGCCGGACTCGAACTGGATCTCCGCGAGGGTCTGGAAGAACTCGCGGGCCTTGATCTTGGTCTTCTTGATGCGGGCGTCGTCCACCATCTCGTAGTACTTCTCGGTGACCGAGATGTCGGAGAACGGCATGCCGTAGACGCGCTCGACGTCGTACGGGGAGAACAGGTACATGTCCTCGTCGCGCTTGGCGAGCTCGAACGTGATGTCGGGAACCACGACGCCGAGGGACAGCGTCTTGATGCGGATCTTCTCGTCCGCGTTCTCGCGCTTGGTGTCGAGGAAGCGGTTGATGTCCGGGTGGTGGGCGTGCAGGTACACGGCGCCGGCACCCTGGCGGGCGCCGAGCTGGTTGGCGTAGGAGAAGCTGTCCTCGAGGAGCTTCATCACGGGGATGACGCCGGAGGACTGGTTCTCGATCTGCTTGATCGGCGCGCCGACCTCGCGGATGTTGGTGAGCGCGAACGCGACGCCGCCGCCGCGCTTGGAGAGCTGCAGGGCCGAGTTGATGGACCGGCCGATCGACTCCATGTTGTCCTCGATGCGGAGGAGGAAGCAGGAGACGAGCTCGCCGCGCTGGCGCTTGCCGGCGTTGAGGAACGTGGGGGTGGCAGGCTGGAAGCGGCCGTCGATGATCTCGTCGACCATCTGCTCGGCGAGCTGCTCGTTGCCGCGGGCCAGGTGCAGGGCGACCATGCAGACGCGGTCCTCGTAGCGCTCGAGGTAGCGCTTGCCGTCGAACGTCTTCAGCGTGTACGAGGTGTAGTACTTGAAAGCGCCGAGGAAGGTCTCGAAGCGGAACTTCTTGGCGTAGGCGCGCTTGAAGAGGTCGCGGATGAAGTTCATCGTGTACTGGTGGAGCGTCTCACGCTCGTAGTACTCGTTCTTCACCAGGTAGTCGAGCTTCTCCTCGAGGTCGTGGAAGAAAACCGTGTTGTTGTTCACGTGCTGCAGGAAGTACTGGTGCGCAGCCTCGCGGTCGGCGTCGAACTGGATCTCCCCGTTCGGTCCGTACAGGTTGAGCATCGCGTTCAGCTCGTGATAGCCCAGGTCCTTGAAGCGGTCGGCCGCGGCAGCGGGTGCGCCCGTCTCCGTCTCTGCAACACTCATGTCCAAAACTCTTCCAATCCTTTGGTTACTCGGTCCACGTCCTCGGACGTGCCCATGACTTCGAATCTGTACAGCACCGGCACGTGGCACTTGGCCGCGATGATGTCGGCGGCAAGGCAGTAGGTCTCACCGAAATTGGTGTTCCCCGCCCCGATGACCCCCTTCAGGAGGGTGCGGTTCTGCTCGTTGTTCAGGAACTTGACGACCTGCCGGGGCACCGCGCCCTTGCCGGTGATCCCTCCGTAGGTGGGGAGGACCAGGACGTAGGGGCGGGTTGCCTGCAGGGTCGGCTCCTTGGTGAGCAGCGGCATGCGGGCGGCCCGGACCCCCAGCTTCGTGACGAAGCGGTGGGTGTTGTCGGAGACCGACGAGAAGTAGATCAGCGGGGCGTCGGTCACCGGCCCCTCCGCGTCCCCGACCGGGGATGCGGAGGGCGCCTGGTCGTCCACGGCGAGAGCGCTCATGGCGATGCCACGCTGGGAACCCCGGAGGGTTCCGCTCAGGCTACGGAGCTGACGGTCGAGTCCGCGAGGGCGCTGATCTTGTCAGGACGGAAGCCGGACCAGTGGTCGTTGTCGGTGATGACGACGGGGGCCTGCATGTAGCCCATCGACCGGACGCGCTCGAGCGCCGTCGGGTCCTGCGAGATGTCGACGCTCTGGTAGGCGATGCCCTTCTTGTCCAGGGCGCGGTAGGTGGCATTGCACTGAACGCAAGCCGGCTTCGTGTAAACCGTGACGGTCATATCCTGATCCCCTTTTCCTCATTCGGCTGCTGATTTCATACCAGCAGCGTGCTGTCGAGACATGAGCGGCGCGGCCCCGGAAATGGGGAAGAAATCTGGGGTTTCTCGCACCTTGCGGCTCATGCTGTGCAGCGGTTGTTTCTGTCCCTCGATACTACATCTAGTGCGGGCCGTTGGGACATACCCCTACATGATGTATTACAAGTATGTCATTCCGGGAGTGAGTAGTCCACATGATGTCCACAGATCCGCGCCCGGCGGAACCCCGGAAACGCGCCGAATTCGGCCTGTTCCGGGGCCCCGGTCCACACGCTGTGGAGGACTTCCACACAGGCGCAAGAATTTTCGTGTCGCACTTTTCCTGGCGTGTCGCGTCGGTCCCGACGGGCAGGAATCGGCCGGACACGACGACGGCCGACACCGCCCCGCAGGAGGAGCGCAGGCCGGTCCCCCGGCTGCCCCCGGTAGGCTCGACGCGATCCGTTCGGGAACCCGCCGGACGACTGCAAGGGAGAGTACGCCATGGTCAACCCGGTCCACCTGCGGACGCTGCTCGAGGTCATCCGGCACGGGTCCTTCAGCGGGGCCGCCGTCAGCCTGGGCTATACGGCGTCCGCCGTGTCCCAGCAGATGTCCGCCCTGGAGCGCGACACGGGCGCCACCCTGTTCACCCGCGCCGCACGGAGCGCCATCCCCACGGACGCCGCGCTCGCCATGGCACGGCACGCGGCGAAGGTCCTCACGGACATCGACGCCCTGCTCGCCTCGACGGCCCGCGCCGGGTCCGGGCCGGCGCACGAGCTCCGGCTCGGGATCTTCCCAAGCCTCGCGACCTTCGCCCTGCCGCGGCTGCTCCGCATGCCGGAGTGGCAGCGGCTCGGGGTTTCGCTGCGCCTGTTCGTCGGCGAACCCGCGCACGCCATCCAGGGGCTGCGGAGCGGTGGCGACCTCGACCTCGCGCTCGTCTACCAGGTGGGTCAGGCAGGTCTCGCCTGGCCGTCCACGCTCAGCCGCCAGTGGATCGGTGACGACGACTTCCGGGTGATCCTGCCCTCGAGCTGGGGTATCCGCAGCGGCTCCCGCGTCACGGCGGACCAGCTCGCGGACATGCCGTGGATCATGCACCATCCGGGCACCGCCGACGCCACGGTGATCGAGCGGCTCTTCGCGAGTTGCAACCTCCACCCCCGGATCGCCGCGTACTGCGACGACTTCAATGCCAGCCTGGAGCTCACCGCCGCCGGGCTCGGCGCGGCGCTCGTCCCCGAACTCGCCATGGTCAACCGACCCGAGGGCATCGTGGCGCTCGACGTCCCGGAGATCCGCCTCGCCCGCAGCATCTTCGCCCTGCGGACGGGCGATGCCGACGATGCGCGCGTGCGGCTGTTCATGGACCAGCTCGCCGACATCCTGCGGAGCCAGAGCATCGGGCCGAAGCATACGGCCACCGGATACGCACCCACCGCCGGTCGCTGATCAGCCGTTGCGCCGCCGCCGGTCACTCCGTAGCTTCGGGACAGGGCGGGCACACAGCCGCGCGCCGTCCGGAGCCTGTCGAGGAGGAGATCCAATGCGCATCAGGAACAGCGTGGTCGTCATCACCGGGGCGGCGAGCGGCATCGGCCGGGCCACCGCCCTGCGGTTCGCGCGCCGCAGGACGTGCCTCGTCCTGGCCGGCCGTCGCGTCGAGGCCCTCGAATCCCTCGTCGCGGAGTGCACGGCCCTCGGGTCCCGCGCCATCGCCGTACCCACGGACACCTCGGACCACGACGCCGTCCAGGAGCTCGCGAGCCGGGCCGTCGAGGAGTTCGGGCGGATCGACGTGTGGGTGAACAACGCCGCCGTAGCCGCCTTCTCGCCGTTCCTCGAGGTCCCGCTCCGCGACTTCCAGCGCGTGATCGACGTCGACCTCATGGGGTACGTGTACGGGGCGCGCGCGGCGCTGGCGCAGATGCACGACCAGGGCTCCGGCGTCCTCGTCAACGTGTCCTCCATCCTGGCGGTGGTCCCGCAGCCCTACAATTCCGCCTACTCCATGGCGAAGGCCGCGGTGCGGGCCCTGGGCGTGAGCCTGCGCTCGGAACTGATGCTGGAGAAGAAGAAGCACATCCATGTGTCCACCGTGCTCCCACCGACCATCGACACGCCGTTCTTCCACCATGCGGCCAACTACACCGGCCGTCGCGTGGTGGCGATGCCTCCCGTCTACCCCGCGGACCAGGTGGCCAGGATGATCCTCGCGGTCGTCGAGAAGCCGGTCCGCGAGATCGCCGTCGGCCGGATCGGTCGCGCCATGGTGCGGCAGCACCGCCTCATGCCGGCCCAGGTGGAGAAGAGCATGGCCGTGCAGGCCGAGCTCAGCCAGCTGTCGAAGAAGGAGTCCGCGGAGGACTCGACGGGCAACCTCTACGGCCCCTCGCTCGATCCCGCGAACGCTGCGGTGGCCGGCGGCTGGAGCGGCCGGCGACGCACCGCGCAGCGGATGGTCCTCGGCACGGCGCTCGTGGGTGTCGGCGCCGTCGTCTTCAGCGACAAGCTGAAGGCGGCCGCTCCCGCGGTGACGGCGGCCGCCCGACGGGCCGTGGGCGATTCCTGAGCCTCGCCGACGTCCGCGACGGCTCCTGGGCCGGCGCGACCGACCTCCGGCCGGGCGGACCGTCCGCTAGCCGGGTACCGGAACCGACGTGCGCACGACGCGGGCGGCCTCGATCAGGTTCCGCAGCGACTGCTCGACCTCCCGGTACCCGCGCGTCTTCAGCCCGCAGTCCGGGTTGACCCAGAGCTGTTCGGCCGGGATGTGCCGGAGGGCGCGCTCCAGCAGCAGGCGGATCTCCCCGTCGTCGGGCACGCGCGGCGAATGGATGTCGTACACCCCGGGCCCGACGCCGCGCCCGAAGCCATGGGCCTCGAGGTCGTGCACCACCTCCATGCGGGAGCGGGCGGCCTCGAGGGAGGTGACATCGGCGTCGAGGCCGTCGATCGCGGACATCACGGCCCCGAACTCGGAGTAGCAGAGGTGCGTGTGGATCTGGGTCGCCGGAGCCGCCGACGACGTCGCCAGCCGGAAGGCCCGCACCGCCCAGTCGAGGTAGGCCGGCTGATCGGACCGCCGCAGCGGCAGCAGTTCCCGCAGCGCGGGTTCGTCCACCTGGATGATGCGCGTCCCGGACCGCTCGAGGTCGTCCACCTCGTCCCGCAGTGCGAGCGCCACCTGCACGGCGGTGTCGGCCGGCGGCTGGTCGTCGCGGACGAAGGACCAGGCGAGGATGGTGACCGGCCCTGTGAGCATGCCCTTGACCGGTCTCTCCGTGAGCGACTGGGCGAAGGACGTCCAGGGCACGGTGATGGGTGCCGTCCGGGCGACGTCCCCCCAGAGCAGGGACGGGCGCGTGCACCGGGAGCCGTAGGACTGCACCCAGCCGTGCTGCGTGACGTCGAACCCGTCGAGGTGCTCCGCAAAGTACTGCACCATGTCGTTGCGCTCCGGCTCCCCGTGCACCAGGACGTCGAAGCCGAGCTCTTCCTGGAGCCCGATCGCCCGACGGATCTCGTCCTGCAGGGCCGCCTCGTACTCCCCGGCGGAGAGCACCCCCTTCGCTGCCCGGGCCCGTGCGGACCGCACGTCCGCCGTCTGCGGGAACGAGCCGATCGTCGTCGTCGGTAGGAGCGGCAGGCCCAGCGCCGCCTGCTGGGCGACGCGCCGCTCCGCGTAGGGGCTGCGCTGCGCGTCCGACGGCGTGAGCGCGGCAGCGCGGGCGCGGACCGCGGGGACGTGGACGCCCGGGGCGGCGCTCCGCCCGGCCAGGAGCCGCGACGCCGCCGCGATCTCGCGGTCCACCGCCCCGGGATGCGCGGCGTGCTCCGCGAGGACGGTGACCTCCCGGACCTTCTGGTCGGCGAAGGACAGCCAGGAGCGGAGCCGTGCGTCGAGTGCCTGTTCCGCGCCCGTGTCGTGCGGGACGTGCTGGAGCGAGGTGGACGTCGCCACGGACAGCGCCATGCGGTCCGTCCTCAGCGCATCGAGGGTCGAGGCCGCCGCCCGGAGGTCGGCCTTCCACACGTTGCGCCCGTCGATCACCCCCGCCACGAGCGTCCTGCCCCGCAGCAGGGCCAGGTCCTCGGCGGCGGGCGGGGCGCCCCGGACCAGGTCGAGATGCACGGCGTCGACGCCGCTTCCGGCGAGCGCGGCGAGCCGTGTCCCCGGTGATCCGTACGCGGTGGTCACGAAGAGCGCGGGACGCTCGGACTCCCCGGCGAGCCTGCCGTAGGCGCGCCCGACGGCCGCGTGGATGCGCTCCTCGGGCAGGGGCCAGTCGGCGACGAGCGCGGGCTCGTCGAACTGGACCCACCGCACGCCCCTCCCGGCGAGGTGCCGCAGCAGCTCCGCGTACAGGGGCAGCACGTCGTCGAGACGGTCGAGCGGGCCGAAGGAGTCCCGCGACCCGCGGGCCGCCTTGCTCAGCAGGAGGAACGTCACGGGCCCGATCAGCGTGGGGCGCACGCTGTAACCCGCGTCCGCGGCCTCCCCGACGTCGCGCAGGATCGTGCCGGCGGACAGCCGGAACGGTGACTGCTCGCCGATCTCGGGGACGAGGTAGTGGTAGTTGGTGTCGAACCACTTGGTCAGCTCGAGGGGCGGCCGCTCGGCGTCGCCCCGTGCGAGGGTGAAGTACGCGGGGAGGTCGAGGGCGCCGTCGTGGCCCGGCAGGTCCGCGAAGCGTTCGGGCACCGCACCGAGGACGACGGCCGTGTCCAGCACCTGGTCGTAGAGGGAGAAGGACGCCGGGATGGCGCTTCCGTGCGGATCGAGCCCGAGATCGGTCAGTCGGGCGTAGGTGGCCTCCCGGAGCCGTCGGGCCTCACGCTCGAGGGTCGGGCCGTCGGCCTGTCCCGACCAGAAGGCCTCGAGTGCCTTCTTCAGTTCGCGGCGCGGCCCGATGCGCGGGTAGCCGATGATCGTGCTGTGCGGGAAGGGGACGGACACGGGGTCTCCTGACGGCTGTCGTGGATGGGGCGTGCTGCCTGCTCGGGGTTCGCTCGGGTGGTGCCTGCCCTACAGGGATGCCGCGAGGCCTGCCTGCGGGGGTCGCTCGAGGTCGAGGGCGTCGAGGACGTCCAGTGCTGCGGCGTGCTCGTTGAAGGTGTAAAGGTGGATGCCCGGGGCGCCGTCCGCGAGTGCGGCCCGCGCGAGGTCCACGGTAGCGGCGACGCCGATGCGGCGGCGCTCCTCGGGGCTGCGCGCGCCCTCCAGCCGGTCCCACAGACCCTGGTCGACGTCGATCCCTGCGAGCCCGCTGAGCCTCTTCAGCCGCCGCGTGCTCGTCAGGGGCATGACGCCCGGGATGATCGGCAGGGTGACGCCGGCGCGGCGTGCGCGGCGGACGAGGCCCGCGTAGTCGGAGGGCCGGAAGAACACCTGGGTGATCGCGAAGTCCGCTCCGGCGGCCTCCTTCGCCAGGAGCACCTCGATGTCCTGCTCCAGGGAGGGCGAGTCCGGGTGACGGGTGGCGTAGGCGGCCACCCCCACGGAGACCCGTCCGGCGGCCAGCTGCGCGGTGTGCTGGGCCTCGACCTCGCGGATCAGGCGCACGAGTTCGTCGGCGTGCTCGACGTCGCCCGCGTGGCTCCCGTCCGCGTCGTGGGCGTGGCCGTCCGGCGCATCACCGCGCAGCGCGAGGATGCCGCGCACTCCCCCGCCGATCAGCCGTTCGACGATGCCCGTCAGCTCCTCGCGGCTGCTGCCGATGCAGGTGAGATGCGCCAGTGGCTTCAGCGTGGTCTCGGTGAGCAGGCGCCGCAGCAGGGCGATCGCGGTCTCCTGGTTGCTGCCGGCGGCGCCGTAGGTGACCGAGACGAAGTCGGGCCGGGTGTCCTCGAGCCGGCGGACGGTCGTCCACAGGGACTCCTCCGCCTCGGCGTTCCGCGGTGGATACAGTTCGTAGGAGAGTGCAGGGTAGGACGGTGACGACATGGGGTCCTCTTCGTACGTGCCGTCCGTCGCCCGGAGGGCATGGGAGCGGTCGAAAGGCGGATGACCGCGAGGTGCCGCGGCGGTGCTGCGTACGAATGTCAGGCCCGCATGGGGGCACCCACACTCCCCTGCGGGAGTCGCTGACCGGCTGTACCTGGAACCACACGCTACGACAGGCCGCTGCGTGCATCAAGGATCGGCGGAAGAATGACGCGCGGCCGCCGGCCCGTCAGGTCTACTCGGGCTCCTCCGGTACGTCGGGCACGTCGGCGATCTCCGGATCCTTCTGGATGATGCCGAGGTCCGCGAGCCGGTCGGACATCCCCGCACCGTCGGGCGCGTAGATCCAGGGGATGCCGGGCGTCGGCTGGACCCCGGTCTTGGAACGTCCGCCCGCGAGGACCGCTTCACCCGTGGAGAGCTGGCGGATCGCGATGGCACGGACGTTCTGCGGGTGGCGCTGCGCGAACTCGGAGTAAATGGCCTCGTCGTGCTGGCCGTCGTCGCCCACCAGGAGCCACTTCACGTCGGGGAACTCCTCGGCCAGGCGCTCCAGGGACGTCCGCTTGTGTTCCTGGCCGCTGCGGAACCAGCGGTCGCGGGTGGGGCCCCAGTCGGTGAGCAGCTTCGGCCCCGCCGGGTACAGGTTGCGGGAGAGGAAGCGCGACAGCGTGGGCGCGACGTTCCACGCGCCCGTCGACAGGTACAGGACGGGCGCCGAGGGAAGCGACCGGACGATCCGCTCGTAGAGCACGGCCATGCCGGGCGTCGGGGTCCGGGCGTGCTCGTCCAGGACGAACGTGTTCCACGCGGCCAGGAACGGCCGGGGCAGGGCGGTGACCATGACGGTGTCGTCGATGTCCGAGACGACGCCGAACTCCGTGCCGTCCGCGACGATCCGCACCGGGGCCTCGACGGCCTTCGACTCGCCGGACTGCACCGTGATGGTGTGCCAGCCGGCGTCGAGGGTCACCGGGATGCGGGAGTCCACCACGCCGCCGCGGTCCGCCTCGACATCGTGCACCGTGTCACCGATGGTGACGTGCACGACGGCGTGCGGGACCGGGGCGCTCGTGAAGTTGCGCCAGCCGCGCATGCCCTCGGCCAGTGGCTTCAGCGGACCGGCCTCCGACCCGCGCCCCGTGTCGCGCGGGTCGCTGAGGACCACGCGGGCGAGTACCCGCACCCACGACGTCGTGCCGTACCCGGTGTACGGGATGACCGTCTCCACCCTGCCGCGCCGCACCGCGAGGCGGGTCTGGAGCCGGAGCCAGGCGTCGTCGAGGCGCATGGCGAGGTGGCGTTCCCCGACACCGCCCCTCGGCGAGGAGCTACTGCTCGGGGTCGTGGAGGGAGGCTGCGGCTTCGCGGAACGGGGACACATGCGTCCCAGTCTGGCACGGCGCGCCCCGCCGGACGAGGTGCACCGGCACGCCGTCGGCCGGAGCGGGCGCGTGTGCACAGGTAACGGGCGGCTAACAACTTCCGGATCACTCGTGCGCCGTCTTGTAGGCGGGAACCGGTGGCTGCGACTCTGGAACCTCCAGTCAGCGCATCACCATCCGGGGGAACCATGGCATATGAGGGAGAACCGATCGGCGTCCGCTCCAAGGAAGGGGTCGCCCTGAGGGCGTGGGACAGCGCCGCTCTCGAGGACCCCGACACCGCGGCCGCCGACCTGGCGCACGCCGTGCTCTTCGGCCGGGCCCAAGCCGCCCTCGAGGCAGTAGCGGCGGGTGGCGTGGGTCTCACCGTCGATCACGCCCGGGCGCTGCACTTCGCCAACGAGATGGCCGAGCTACGGCACTACGGCCCGCTCATCGCCGTGGTGGACGGCCTCCCCGCGCTCGCTCCCGGCGTCCGGCAGCTCATCGACGGCCTGCCGGGCCGTGGCCTGTGGGACGGCCAGCCCGCCTGGCAGCTCTGACCCACCCCCGCCCACCCATCCGCCCCGTTTCCAGCGCCGAATACCGACCGGCCGCCGCCTTCCTGCGCGGCCTGCCGCCGACGGCGGCCCGACTGATGTCCCGATCCACGCTCCGGCGTGCCGGCGGGACCGCCCGGGAGGCGCTGGACAGGGATGGAATCGATCGTGGCGGACAGCCGTACCGTGCAGGCAGCCGCCGATGGGGCGGACCGGTTCTCGCTCACCGTGCTGCCCTTCGCGCTCCGGCTGCAGTGGGCTCCGCGCCTCGAGATCCACCGGGCGGACATCTCGCGCGTCGGTGCCGCGGTGGCGGCCTCCGGCCGTTCGACACTCCCTTTGCTGGTGGAGGTGGCCGGCCTGAAGGAGATCACCTGGGACGCGCGGACGGCGATCATCGGGTACGCACATCCGGCGAGGATCGCGATCGTCGGTTCGGACGCCGTCGACCTCGTGCTGACCGCCTTCACCGTGAAATCCTCCTCCGACATCCGGTTCTTCACGGACCGCGACGAGGCCGTGCGCTGGTTGCTGCAGTAACTCCCCGGAGGCCGGCGCGGCGTCCTCTCCCGGCCCCGTCCGGTCTGGTCGGGTCTGCGATGATGGCGCCATGCATCTGCACGACTTCATCGCGCCCGCCACACCGGCAGCCGCGGCCGCACTGGAGCTCGCGGCCTCCCACCACACACCCGCCGTCCTCAACCACGTGGTGCGGTCGTGGCTCTGGGCGGAGGCGTTCGCGCGGGTCGAGGACCGGCGGGACATCGATCACGAACTGCTGTACACCTCCGCGATCCTGCATGACATCGGGCTGGTCCCCGCCTACGACAACGTGGCGCTGTCCTACGAGGAGGCGGGCGGGCACGTCGCCGTCGCCCTGACCGCCGGTGCCGGCTGGGCACCCGAACGACGACGTCGTGCACTCGAGGTGATCGTCCGTCACAACTGGCCCTCGGTGGACCCGGCGCTGGACGTCGAGGGATACCTGCTGGAGATCGCCACGGGACTGGACATCAGCGGCGCCCGGGCGGACGTCCTGCCGGACGGCCTGGTGCGCGAGGTGCTGGCCGCCTACCCCCGCCTAACCCTCGGCGAGGAGTTCACGGCGAGCGTGACGGACCAGGCAGGGCGCAAGCCCGCGACCGCGGCCCAGCGGATCGTCCAGGGAGGGGTCGCCGCGAAACTGGCACACCACCCGCTGGAGACGATCGCGGGCTCCTGACCTGCGCGCGGTCAGGGACCCGGGTGGGGCGACGCCGCCAGGACCGTGTCCATCTCGTCGAAGGCCAGCTGCCAGCCCGCTGCGGTCCCCTCGTACTGCTCAGGCGAGAGATGGCCTCCGGTCTGGGTGAACCGCAGCTCGGTGCCGCCGTCCACCGCGGTGAGCGCCACGCTGAGCAGTTCACGGTCCTCGCCGGGTTCGTCCGTCATGGTGAGCACGAGCCGGCGTGGGCGGTCGACCTCGAGGAACTCCCCCCGCCAATGGAACGCGGGCATGTCCTCGCCCAGGATCATGGTGGCCTTCCAGGTGCCCCCGGGACGGACGTCCATGGCGATGGAGTCGAGGGGCACTTCGATCTCCCGGCCGCCCCACCATCGGGAGAGGGTCGCGGGAGTCACCCAGGCGTCGAAGACTGCCTCGGGCGGTGCTGTGATAACGCGGTTGACGGCGGAGCCTGCTGCTTCGGTCATGAGCTCTTCCTTATCTGTCCGGTACCACCATGGCGCCCCCAGGGCTGGGCCCTGCGGGCATGTACCGGACAGACGCGATCTCGGCCCGCCGGGATCATCGGTCCGGTCGGGAGCCGTGACGACGGTCCGTCGGCCACGGCTCCCTCAGCGGGGATTCAGTAGGCGATCCGCCCGAACCGGTTGTGGAACTCCCCGGTCGGCCCGTCCGCGCCGACCAGAGCGAGGGCGACCGTCGCGTCCGTGCCCTCCGTCACCGTCTGGTGCCCGCCGTGGCCGTTGAAGTCGGTCGCCGTGTAGCCGGGGTCGCTGACATTGACGCGGAACGACGGCAGGTTCTTCGCGTACTGGACGGTGAGCGCGATCACGGCCGCCTTCGACGCCGCGTAGGGGATGACCGGGACGGCGAATTCGTCCGAGCCCTCGGTGGACAGGCTGCGGGGCCAGCCCACGCCCGAGGCGACGTTCACGATCACCGGCTGGTGCGACGCCTGCAGCAGGGGCAGTGCCGCCTGCGTGACCCGGACGATGCCCACCACGTTGGTCTCGAGCACGCCCTGCATGGCCTCCGGGGTGAGGTCGTCGACGCCGTAGGAGGTGCCGAGGATCCCCGCGTTGTTGATCAGGACGTCGAGGGCCGGGAGGGTGCCGAGCGCCGCGTCGACGCTCGCCTGGTCCAGGACGTCCAGCTCGACGACGTGCGCCCCGAGTCCGCGGGCGGCGTCCCCGTTCGCCGCGTCGCGCATCCCTGCGTAGACGGTGTGGCCGGCATCGATCAGGCGGCGGGCTGTTTCGAGGCCGAGGCTCTTGTTGGCCCCGGTGATTAGTGTTGTTGTCATGAGTTCATCCTGTGCCCGGCTCGTCGGGACTCCAAGGCACCGTTGGACGGTAGGACCGGGAGTACCACCCGGGGAGGGCGGACCCTCGTGAGCGCCGAGAACGAATTCGCCAGTGTGCTCAGGTCCTGGCGTGAGCGGTTGACGCCCCGGGAGGTCGGGCTTCCTGCAGGTGCCGGTCGCAGGAGCGTGGGGCTCCGGCGCGAGGAACTCGCGTCCCTCGCGAACATCAGTGTCGACTACGTGGTGCGGCTGGAACAGGGGCGGGCCACCCATCCCTCGCCGCAGCTCCTCGGCGCGCTCGCCGTCGCCCTGCGGCTGTCCGACAGCGAGCGGGACCACCTCTACCGGGCCGCCGGCGCCGCGCCGCCGTCGGGCCAGGTGCCCCGGCACATCTCGCCCGGCGTGCAGCGGATCGTCGACCGCCTGGGGGACGTCCCGCTGGCCGTCTTCAGCGTCGCGCACGACATCCTGCTGTGGAACCCGCTCTGGGCGGCCCTCAACGGCGACCCCTCCGCGCTGACCGGGCTCGAACGGAACCTCGTCTGGCGTCATTTCACCTCCGGCCACGAGGGTACGGAGTTCGACGACCGGCACGCCGACGACTTCGCGAGCGACCTCGCCGCCGATTTGCGCACCGCGGTGGGACGCTACCCGAACGACGCCGAACTGGGGCGGCTCGTCGCGGGGCTCCGGGCGGCGTCGGCGGAGTTCGAACGGCGCTGGGCGGAAGCGCGGGTCGCCGAGCACCGCTCGAGCCGGAAGACCGTCACGGGTACTCCCGCCGGCCCGATCAGTGTCGACTGCGACGTCCTCACCGTGCCGGGAAGCGATCTGCGCGTCGTCGTCTACACCGTGGTCCCCGGTTCCGAGGACGAGGCCAGACTCGACCTGCTGCGGGTCACCGGCCTCCAGAACCTGGCGACAACTCCGAGTGCCTCGACCTGACGGCACATCGACGGCAACGGCCCGAGGGGTTCGATGACGGGGACATGACCGGGACCGGGAGGGCTTCCCTCCCCGGGGCGCAGAACGACGGTGCTGCTGGAGGATAAGCTGTCCGAGGTGGGCGCTGGGCCCGCGGACTGGGGGAAATCATGAGCAATGCGCTGAAGCGGACGTTCTGCGCTGCCGTCGTCGTCTCGGCCGGCCTGACCTTCGGTGTTCCGGCGGCAGCTGCAGTCGAGAACGTACCGGGGCCGCCCCCCACGTCGCCTGCTCCGGTGTCCCCGAGTCCGGGTCCGCAGGTGCCGGCCCCTCCCCTTGCCTCGGTGCCTCGGGCTCCCGTCACCCCGGGGCCTGTCCCTCCGCCGCCCTCGGACGAGCCCGTGACACCGCCCGCCCCGACAGCGGTACCCACCCCTCCGCCGACCACCCCTCCGACCACCCCGTTGCCCACCACCCCTCCGCCCACGACGGAAACCCCCGCTCCCCCACCGCCGCCCGTCGCGCCCGTCGCGCCCGTCGAGCAGTTCCAGCAGGTCGGGCCCTCGATCCTCGCGCCGGTTGCTCCCGGTGTCGTTCCCGACGTCGCCCCCGACGTCCCGCTCGAGATCCCTGTCGAGGAGCCCACGGAGGCGGCGCCGGCGACCACGAGCCCTGCCGTGCCATCGCCCCGTGCCACCCCATCACCTACTCCGACGGCCGGTCCTTCGGCATCACCGTCGACCACCGCGAGCGCAGAGGCCGTCGCCATCGAGCGCAGCGACTCCCGGCCGGGCCCGAACGCCCCGCTGCTCGCACTCCTGTCGGTCGTGATCGTCGGATGCCTCGCCGGGCTCGTGCGGGTCGTCGGCATCCCCGGGCAGAAGGGCTCCCACGGGTCGCTCGACGACCTGCAGCTGACGGCGGGACGGGTCTCCGGACACAGGATCGACACGCTCCACCGGGGCAGGCGCGAACGCGCCTGAGGCCGTCGTCCGCCGCGTCCTCGTCCTCGCCCGGAACCGTCCTGGAGCCACGGCACCCTCGACGACGACGTGGCCGAGGGTCCGTTGGCCGAGGAGCCACCGTGAAAGACCCCCGTACATTCCGCTTTCTCCCCCTGCTGCTCGCACTGACTTTCACCGCCGGCGTCGCCCCTGCCGGAGCGGAGCCCACCGACGAATCACCTGGCGGCCTGTCGCAGGACACGGATGGGAACTTCGTGCCGGTTCCGTCGGACTACTACGACCCGATCGCCATCGAGGCCTGTGGCACGACGGTCGCGCTGACGTCCGGGATGTCGAGTGGAAAGTGAGGGTGCGGGACGACGGCAGCACCGTCATAAGGTACCGCGGCGGCTCCACGGTCGACCTCGAGTTCCGGGAGGATCCGGCCGTCCTGGAGCCCACCTCCGTCGAGATCACCAGGAACACGGCCCGAAACATGACCGACGTCTGCGATCTGCTCGACGAGGCGCCGACGAAAGGGGAGTCCTGATCCGGTTGCCGAGGACGACGGCGGGCGCACGGGGAGGTGAGGCCGGCGGTGCTGCTCGAGCACCGCGGCAGGAGGGCAGGGTACACCCGCTCACCCGGTCCGCGGTCGCCGATGCGGCGTCACGGGCTCCCTGTTTGCGCATGTAACCTGTTGCGACTCCCCCACAACAGAAGGATGAGACACCGCCATGGCAACCGACTACGACGCACCGCGCGTCCGCGAAGAGGACCAGCCCGCCAACGAGTCGCTCGATGCGATCCAGGCCCAGCGCAGCGCCACCTCGCAGACGGCAGTGATCGACACCGAGGACGTCGATACCGCCGAAGGCTTCGACCTGCCGGGCGCGATCCTCGACGAGGAACTGCAGGTACTGGTCGTCCCCGTGCAGGAGGACGAGTTCACGTGTATGTCCTGCTTCCTCGTCCACCACCGCACCCAGCTCGCCCGCGAGAAGAACGGCGACAAGTACTGCACCGAGTGCGAGGGCTGACACCGGGCGTGACCGGATCGGCGCCGGGGAGTGGTACCGGGCTCCGGTGTCACTCCCCCGCGTCCGGTTCCTCGATGACCTCGCCGACGTACTGGATCGTCAGGACCGGTGACTCCATCTCGTCGGTGCCGGCGACGAGCGCTACGTACAGGTGCTGCCCCTCCAATCCGGTGGCCACGTAGTCGAAGCTCTTCCAGGTGGGGTGTTCGGCGGCGCCGTACCATGCGGTCTGCAGCAGCAGGTCCTCCCATTCGGAGTCGGCCGGCAGGTCGGCGAGGCCGAGGGCGGAGACGACGGTGTGCTCGACGGCGACCGGGCAGAGGAAGTACCGACGTGAAGCGAAAGGGCTGATGTCGATCAGCGTGCCCTCCTGGAGGGCCCGCCGTCGTGCGGGTCCCACGTACTTCTCCGGGATCTCGTGGGCGAGTTGGTGCTCGAGCAGGTCGACCTGCTCGGTGCTGGGCATCCCTTCCGGATAGAGGTAGGGGTTCACCCGGGACGCCGGGTCGTAGGGCACGAACCAGGCGGGAGCGACGTCGTCGTCGGGAACCGCGCGATACGCCTCCTCGATCACGGTCGGGTCCTCGAGCAGCCCCGCCATCGTCCGGTCCAGGTTCACTGCGCCGAGGTTGGCCCCGTACTCCGTATCGGCGTTCCGGATGCCCTTCCTGGCGAAGCAGTAGGCGGCGAGCGCATGCGCGAAGGTGCGCGGCTCCTCCCAGCCGAGTTCGAAGTCCGAGGCCACCTCGGCCGCCACCACGGCGAAGCGCTGGAGGAAACCGGACGTGTAGTGGTGCCGGTACGCCGGCGGCAGCAGGTCCACCACCTGTGCTCCGGCGGAGGTGATGTACCCCTGCGTATCACCACCCGCGGCCTCCAGGGTGCGCAGGGCGAAGACGTCGTCGAAGATCCCTGCGAGCACGATGGGGATGGACTGCCGCAGTGCGCCACGCAGGAGCTGGGCGAGCACGAGGTCCCTCAGCCGGTCCTCGGGCGAGTCGTAGTTGGAAGCCGGCAGCTGGCCGTCCTCATCGAGCTGCATGCGTCCGATACAGGCGCCCTGCAGTTCCGGACCACCGAAGTAGCCGAAGATCGTCAGATGAACGCCCTCGAGCTTGCGGCCCTCGTTGATCAGCTCGATCTGTCCGGGGGTCAGGTCGTGCGGGTCGATATCAGCTGGCACTGCGCTCCTCGATCGGGTGGCGCCAGACTAACAGCCGCGGTCTTGGCGTGCGGGAGCCGGTGCCCCTGTCGCCTCCTCCTGGTCCGGACGACCGACGCATGGGAGTCCGACCGGCGATCGTGCCCGCCCGAGGCTCGGCACGCCGGTCTGCGGCAGGAGCACCTGACGGGCAGGGCGTGCGTCCCGGCGCCGGTTCCGGCCCTAGAATCAGGGAGGTTGGGGAACCTACGACGGGAACGAGGCGATATGAGCGAGAGCAGCAGGTTGGATCCGGACAAGGAGTTCCCGGACGATCTGACGAGTGTGGACCGGGACGACCTGGACATCCTGAACAGCAGGAACCACCGCTCACGGGACCTCCAGTACATCCGTGACGGAGAAGTGGATCCCGAGACGGAGGGCCGGCACCACGACCTCCGCGAGGAACTCGATCGTCGCCAGGAGGCGCGTGACCAGTCGTCCGGGGACGCCGCCGCACCTGAGGGGACACGGGCCGAGGCCGAGCGCGCCTGAGCTGATGCGGCGTGCACGGGCGGTGCCGGTGCACTGCCCGGTCGTCCCGGTCGGGCCGCCGCCGGAACCGTGACCCAACCGATACGTGTCGTCAGTGCCCTTCCTACTTCCCGAACCCGACACTTGGAGCATGGCGCTCATGGGGTTCGAATCGGCACGACCGACGCAGTGGTTGAAGAACAATCGGGGGGCTCTGCCGTCCATCGTCGCGTTGGCCGGCGTCGCCCTGTTCTGGGTCGTCGGGGCGGTCGGCGGGATCGGCTTCCTGCACGACGCGAGTTCGCCCATGGCCATGCTGACGGGGCTCTATGTGATGCTGGCCGCCGTCGCGGTGTCGATCATCATCGCCACCCTCGCCCTGACCGATCTGACCCGCAGGTATTCACGGCCGCGCTCCGGGCGCTGAACGCCGCGTGCGGGCGTAGCATGCTGCTATGTCAGCACCGGAGGATCGGTACAGTGACGCCTTGGCCGCAGCGCACCGGCACACGCGGCAGTGGCTGGAGAGCCAGGACGACCGGCGTGTCGGCCCCAGCCTGACTGCCGCGGAGCTCGCGGCGGAGTTCGGCGGTCCGCTGCCGCAGGACGGGACCCCAGCCGCCGACGTGGTGGACCAGCTCGCCACGAAGGCGGATCCCGGACTGATGGCGATGCCCTCCGGACGGTTCTTCGGCTGGGTCATCGGCGGGGCCCTGCCCGCGGCGCTGGCCGCCGACTGGCTGGTCAGCGCGTGGGACCAGAACTCGGCACTCCGCTTCGCGAGCCCTGCCACGGCGGCCATCGAGGAGGCCGCCGGTGCGTGGCTGCTCGACCTCCTGGGCCTCCCCCGGAGTGCCGACGTCGGTTTCACCACCGGCGCGACGATGGCCAACTTCACGGGCCTGGCCGCCGCGCGGTGGCGCCTGATGACCGACGCCGGCTGGGACCTGGATGCCGACGGCCTTGCCGGCGGCCCCCGCATCCGCTGCTTCGTGGGCAAGGAGCGGCACGACACGATCGATCTGGGCCTCCGGCATCTGGGACTGGGCCGGCCCACGGTGGTGCCCGTCGACCGGCAGGGCCGCATCGACCCGGCAGAACTGGACTGCGCCCTGGATCTCGCCCTGACCGGTTCCGGGCACAGTGGATCCGGCCCATCGGGCCGCACCCCGCTGCTGGTCTGCCTGCAGGCCGGCAACCTGCACTCCGGCGCCTTCGATCCTTTCAGGGAGGCGATCGCCGTGGCCAAGTCCCACGGTGCCTGGGTCCACGTGGACGGTGCCTTCGGCTTGTGGGCCGCCGCCGTACCGGAACTGGCCGACCTGACGGCGGGGGTGGCGGGCGCGGACTCCTGGGGTACCGACGCGCACAAGACGCTGAACGTGCCGTACGACTGCGGGGTCACGGTGGTCCGCGACACCGTCGCGCTGCGCGCTGCCATGGGCTTCCACACCGACTACCTCATGCACGAGGTGACCGGCCCTGCCGATCCCTTCGAGACCGTCCCGGAGTTGTCGCGGCGCGCCCGCGGGGTGCCGGTGTGGGCGGCGCTCAAGTCGCTGGGTCGGGACGGCGTCGCCGACCAGGTCCGGCGCCTGGTGCTCCACGCGCGTCGGCTCGCGGAGGAGTTGGCCGATCTGGAGGGCGTGGAGGTGCTCAACGACGTCTCCTACACCCAGGTGTCGCTGGCGTTCGGCGACGATGCCACCACGCGGGCAGTGACCGCACGGATCATCGCCGACGGTCGGGTGTGGATGTCCGGTTCACGATGGCAGGACCGGGACATCCTCCGGATCTCGGTGAGCAACTGGAGCACGGACGACGACGACGCGGCACTCGCCGTCCGCGCGGTGAGGGATGCGCTCACGGCGGTCCGGGGCTAGGCATCTCCCTCGGTGGCATCTCCGGCGCCGTGGGTCGCTCCGGGATGCGTCGCTACGGGACGTCCCTGAAGTCGGCGTCGAGTGCCTCGGCAAGCCCCGCGAGATCGCGGGTGCCGTCGGGTGACGCGCCGGCAGCGACCTCGGTGAAGTCGACGACGAACCAGTTACCGCCCTCCACGAACTGCATGGATCCGTCGGCCTCCGCCGCGGCGGACAAGGTGGTGACGACGTGATCGAGCTCCTCCGGACGGTCGAAGTGGAACACCTCGACGGTCTCCGTGCACTTGACCGACTCCGTCGTGACCAGGCCGGCCGCGTCGTGGACGGACGTCGGTCCGTCCACCTCGTCGAGGCAGCCGATCTGCTCGTCGACCGCGTCGACCGCCTGCTGCAATGACGCGAACTCCGGCAGTTCGGCCGGCGCTCCCGCTGCCGCGGTGCAGGCGGAGCATGCGCCGATCAGGACGGCACCGGTACTCAGCGCGACGCCGAGCGGAGGCCGTGCCTTCATCGATGTCCCCCATCTCGAAGAGTGTCAGGCCATCGTCACACCTTCGGGGCTCGAAGTGTAGGGCCCTGGAGAATCCCCGGTCGGTGATGTACCGCCCGGGTGTGCGGCGGACCGGACCCGTTTCCCCGGTACTACCGGTCGGGGCTGCCGTCGGCGCGGAGCGGCCGACCATAGGGGTAGTCCACCCACACTCCGATTGCCGCCCGTGCGCCCCGCTCGGTGGTCCAGAAGTCCGCGGGGTAGCGTCCGCCCTTGAGCTCCGCGTTGAGGTTGACGTCATGCCGGACCGTCCCGTCTGCGTACCGGACGTCATAGGCGTTGTGCGACCAGGGGACGGATCGCCGCAGGATGAGGGTCCGGCGCTGCTTGGTGACCTCCGTTGCTCTGACGGCGACCACGGGCAGCCTGGGAGCAGCCTTCCTGCCCTCTTCGGTCATGAACCGGATCCACTCAGGGCCGTCGACGGGCATCCCGTAGGAATAGGCGATCCAGGGCCCGGTTCCGACGTCGGGGGTGTGCTTCATCATGCCGGTCTTGGTGACGTCGAAGTCCGCAGGGGCGCGCCGGTACATGACCTTCACCAGGTCGATGTCATGGTCCACGGTGCCGTCCGACCAGAGGACGTCGTAACGGAAGGCACGCTCCCGGCGGCGCAGCCACCGCGAGGTCCGGTAGTAGGCCGTGGCCCTGAAGGCGCGCGGGACGGTGTCCGTCGCAGCTGTGGCATCGCCGGTCACTGGGCACCCGCCGAGGGCCGCACCAGGGGTGGGCTGAGGTATTCGTCCTTCACGGTGAACACGGAGGCCGGCGCGCCCTTCGAGCGGGTGAGCTTCTTCCCTGTGTCGTTCAGGGCTCCGCTCATCTTGCGGGTGAAGTTGCCGGCGTCGAGCTTCGCGGTGTTCCAGACCGCCTCGTAGACGTGGCGCAGCTGGTAGAGAGCGAACTCCTCGGGGACGAGCTTCGCGGCGGTGAGCGTGTACTCGATCTTCCCGGCGAGGCGCTCGAGGGCGGCGGTGAGGATGTCCCGGTGATCGAACGCCAGCTCCTCGTCGGCGAGCACCTCATGGGCGGGTTGCCAGTGCGCGGCACTGGCATCGCTTCCGGGGTTCAGCTCCGGCAGGGTCCGGCCGTCAGTGGCGAGCAGCGCCAGGTGGGCGACGGAGACGACGCGCATGCGCGGGTCCCGCTTCGGGGAGCTGAACGTGGCGAGCTGCTCGACGTGCGCGCGGTGCGAACCGAGGTCCAGTCCCGTCTCCTCCTCGAGCTCGCGCCAGGCAGCCTGGAGGGCGTCCTCGTCGGGCTCGACGAATCCTCCGGGCAGGGCCAGGGCGCCCTTGAACGGGTGGCCGCCGCGGCGGACGAACGCCCCGTGGAGGATGCTGTCGGTCACCGCGAAGACGACCAGGTCCACGGTCAGCGCGACGGAGGGGTACTCCTTGGGCTCGTAGTCCCTGAGGAACTGCTCTTCTTCGGTGCTCATCGGTCTCCTGCCAGTACCGTGCGCCTGGCCCAGGGTGGGGAGGTGAAGCGGTTGCGCTGGGCGATGATCAGGTCGATGATCTCAGTCGCGGTGTCCAGGCGCCCCTTGTGGTCGCCGGTGACGAGGATCCAGGAGTGGCCGGCGGCAGTGAGCTCCTCCTTGAACCATTCGGTCATCTCGGCCCTGCGGTGCTCGCCCTCGCGCCAGCCGTCGTCCTCGAAGTCGACGCCCTCGTGGTCGGTGATGAGGTAGAGGTCGCGGTGCGGCAGCTGGTCCAGCGCCCGGTAGGAGCCGTGGCTGCCGTCGCCGATGTAGTACCGCTCCCACAGGGTCGTCGCGAGGCTGTCGGTGTCGGCGATGACCAGCGGGCACCGCGCGGCCGCCTCGTTCTCCATCTCGTTCTGTCGTTCCCCGATGACCGCGAAGTCCTCGAAGGTCCAGACGAGGTCGGAGAGCACGGTGTCGGGGTCGTCGGCCTGCGCGGCGGCGAGCTTGTCGTAGGTGTACTGGCGGCCGAACTCGGGGACGTCGACGAGCTCGGGGTACTGGGCCCGGTAGTGCTCGGTGAGGGCCCGGGTGAGCGTACTGGTGCCGGTGGATTCGGCGCCGACGAGGATGATGCGCACGGCCATGTCCTGTCGGGCCGGCTTGATGATGTTCCGCCAGGCCGCCGTGAGATCGTCGCGGCACAGGGTCCCGCTGACGGGGTAGGCGGTGCGGGCGTTGTCGACCATGACGTGCTCGGCGCTGAAGTCAGCGGCCAGCTCCTTGCCGTACTCCTCGGAGCTGAAGACGGCGTCGACGGTGGTGATGCCCTTGACCTTGAGAGCGATGCGCATCAGCTCGTCGTGCGCCTTCCAGATCGCCTTGGACGCGTAGTCCTCGGGGCAGTCGTCCGGCATCCCGATGATGGTCACGTCGGTCCCGTCGAATTCCGCGGCGAGCCACTTCACCCGGTCCTCGACCGAGATGTTCTCGAAGCGGTTGCCGAGGACGACGACGGCGAGCTTCGTGCTCGCCGCGGCGGCGGTGGCGATGAGGTGCCGGTGGCCGACGTGGGGAGGGTAGAACTTCCCGATGACGAGTCCCTGGTGGACGGTCATGCCGGCACCTTCCCGGTCTCGGTGGCGGGGGTGGTCCGGGCGGTGCGGGTGCGCTTCCAGTCGATGAGGCCGTAGACGCAGAGGGCCGTGAAGCCGATGTAGAGGATGGCGGTGAGGTTCAGGCCGCGGGAGAAGTAGAGCGGGATGGACACCAGGTCGATGCCGATCCAGACGTACCAGTGCTGGAAGACCTTCCTGGCCTGCCCGTAGGTGGCCAGCAGGGAGGCGGCGAGGACGAAGGCGTCCGGCCACGGGACCTGGGAATCGGTGCCATGCGTGAGGATCATCGCGATCCCGACGGTGGCAAGGACCACGGCTCCCAGGCCGGCGAGGATCTCGTGGCGGGTCGCGTCGCGGATGGGCAGGTCGCCGGTCACCTCGGTGTCCCTGGCCCCGCGGATCCAGTTGTACCAGCCGTAGACCGCGACGGCGGCGAACACGGCCTGCAGAACAGTCTCCCCGTAGAGTCCGGCGCCTAGGAAGAGGATCATGAACGCGATGTTGTTGACGATGCCGACCGGCCAGTTCCAGGCCCGCTGCCGCGCGACGCCGTAGACACAGGCGGCGCCGGTGACGAAACCGATCACTTCGATCCAGCTGACGGGTGCTCCGAGCAGCTGTGCCGCCGGCGAGTTCATCCACTCCAGTACTGCGTTCATGTATCGTCCCCCATTTATTGTCATTCAGACAATAAATACTCTAGGCCGAGCGCAGGCAGAACGGAAGCCTTGGCGACGGGGAAGGAGTGAGACGTAGGACACACGGGCCGGAGGGACGGCCGACAGGTGGGCCTGTTCAAGGCAACAAAAAACCGCCGTCCCAGGGTTTTCACCCTGTGGTCCAGCGGTTCGTCGTGGAGCTAAGGGGATTCGAACCCCTGACCCCCTGCATGCCATGCAGGTGCGCTACCAGCTGCGCCATAGCCCCGTACTGTGCCGCTTCCGGAGGTTCTCACCCCGCCGAAGCAACTTGATCAGTGTAGTAAATTCTGGCGGCTTCGCCAAATCGACGGTCCTCCGCGGCTCAGCCTTCCATGGGCTCCACCGGCAGCGAGCCGAGACCCACATTGTGCTCGGTCAGCTGCCACGAGAAGAGGGCGTCGGCCCTGCCCACCACCTCGTGGACCTCGGACCAGTGACAGTTGGACAGCCCGGCGAGGGAACCCCACCGCTGGGGCGGCAACCCCATGAGCGCCGCCAGGGCGGCCCTGATCGACCCACCGTGGCTGACCACCACGAGTGTCTCCGCGGGTTCGATGCGGGCGACCGCATCGGTCACCGCGGCGAGCATGCGATCCCCGACGTCCATCCGGTTCTCCGCGCCGCCTGCACGCACGTCGGGGTCGCCCCCGCGCCAGGCCGCGTTGTCCTCGGCGAACCTCTCGTCGATCTCGGCGAAGGACAGGCCCTGCCACTGCCCGGCGTCCGTCTCGCGGAGACGCTCGTCGAAGGACACGGCCACGCCGCTGAGCTCCGCGAGCGCGGCAGCGGTGTCAGCCGCGCGCCGCAGGTCGGACGAGACGATCAGGGCGGGCTGCCGGGTGACCAGCACCTCGGCCGCCCGCGCCGCCTGCTCCCGGCCCGTCTCGTCCAGGTCGATGTCCTCCTGGCCCTGGAACAGGCCGGAGCGATTCCACTCCGTGCGGCCGTGCCGCCAGAAGATGATGCGGCGGGCGGCGGGGTCGGCGTGGGGGTACCGCGTCACTCGGCGTCGTCGGACGCCGCGACCTGGGGCGAGCTCTGCAGCGCACCCTCGAGCTGGAGGTCGACGGACGGGCAGTCCTTCCAGAGCCGGTCGAGGGCGTAGAAGACGCGGTCCTCCTCGTGCTGTACGTGGACGACCACCTGGGCGTAGTCGAGCAGGACCCAGCGGCCCTCGCTGCGCCCTTCACGCCGGACCGGCTTGAGGCCCTGCTTCGAGAGTTCCTCCTCGATGCCGTCGACGATCGCGTTGACCTGGCGCTCGCTCGGCGCCGATGCGATCAGGAAGACGTCGGTGATGGCGAGCCGGTCGCTGACGTCGATGGCGGTGATGTCCTGTGCGATCTTGTCCGCTGCGGCGTGGGCCGCCGTGCGGGCGATGCTGATGGACTCTTCGGTAGCGCTCACTGATCTCCTTGTGTGGTGCCAGCGGTTTCACCCATTGAGGGAGCTGACTGTCAATACTATTCCGGTTGAGAGTGCCGCCGCGCCCACGCCGAGCAACGAATACTGCAGGTAGCGCACCCGGCGCAGGCGCCCCAGGCCTGCGGTCATCGCATCGAGCGGGTCGAGCCCGAAGGCGCTGCGGGCCCGGATCGGCTCGGTCTCGTGTGCGCCGGGGTGCTGGGGCGCCGCGGCGTCGATGCGGTCCCCGCCGATGGCGGGTGCAGCGGGCGCATCGGCCGGTACTGCTGCGGGCCGAGGCAGGACCACCGGCACGAGGGAGGTGGAGGGCGCCTGCAGGACGGCCCGGGAGCCTCCCGGCGCGATGACGAACTCCTGCGGGGCGATGATCGAGAGGTTGTGCGCCGTGGTCGGGTCGCTCGGCTCAGCCGACGGCTGGCGGTTCTGCTCCGAGAGCTCCTGCATCCGGCGGGCACGCGAGTTGAGGACCGCCGCGCGCTCGGCGAGGGCCTTCTGCTGCGCCAGTACCTCGAGGTCCACCGTGAACGGATCATCGGTGCCCGACGCCTGGAGGGTGAGGACGTGCTCCCCCGCCTCCGCGGCGATCGCATTCCGTGCGGAGAGGGCCTCCTCGACGGTCATGCCTTCCGGGCGTCGTCCCTCGCCTGCGTCGGTGGACGGGCGGTCGGCAGGAGTGCCGTGGACCGGTGGGGTGTCGACGGCGGTCGCCGGAGCATCCGCCGTCGAGCCGGCGTGCCGACGGCGGTCGCGGCGTCCTCCGGGGACCGGCGTCCGTGCGGTACCGACGGCGGGGGGCACCGCCCTGCCGTCGACCTGCTGCAACCGCAGCTGCCGGCGGGTGGGTGTCTCCACGCGGGTCCCTGCCTCCTCCGGCGCCCCGTGACCGTCGGCGAGGGCCCGGTACGTCCTCAGCGCCTCCCGGTTCCGGGCGCGCGCCTGCGACTCCCGTTCCTGCCGTTGCTCGGGGACCGCGTCGAGCGGAGCTTCGGCGGCCCTCCTGCTCCGCCGTGCTCCGCCGTCGGTGCCATCCGTGCCATCCGTGCTGTCCGTGCTGCTCGTGGTCGTGTCCGCTCCGCCCACGACGGATCCGGACCTGTCGCTGCCTGTCATCCCGAGTCCCCCCGACTCGGCACGGTCCGCTTCCTGAGACCCGGTCCTCCGTGCGTCGTCCTCTGCCTTGCCCATCGCGTGTTCACCCAGTTGGTTGTTGTACGGAGCGGGGATTGCCCGCGTGCTTCCCTTCTGCGGGAAGGACTTCCTCGTCGTCGGCGCCCGTGGTGAGTCCGTCCTCGGGCGGTGCCTCGCTCCGGTAGAGCCGGTGCTTGGCGATGTACTGGACGACGCCGTCCGGCACCAGGTACCAGACCGGCTTGCCCTCACCCACACGGCGGCGGCAGTCGGTGCTCGAGATGGCCATGGCGGGCACCTCCAGCAGGCTGACGTCGCGCCCACGCCCGTTCAGCTCGTGGCCGGGCCGGGTGACCCCGATGAAGTGCGCGAGCGACCACAGTTCCTCCGCGTCCTTCCAGGTGAGGATCTGGGCCATCGCGTCGGCACCGGTGATGAAGAACAGCTGCGCGTCGGGCCGCTGTGCCTTCAGGTCGCGCAGGGTGTCGATCGTGAAGGTGGGCCCGGGGCGCTCGATGTCCACGCGGCTCACCGTGAAGCTGGGATTGGACGCCGTCGCAATGACGGTCATGAGGTAACGGTGCTCCCCCGCGGTCACGTCCTTGTCGGCCTTCTGCCAGGGCTGGCCCGTGGGGACGAACACCACCTCGTCGAGGTCGAACACCGAGGCCACCTCGCTCGCAGCGACGAGGTGGCCGTGGTGGATCGGATCGAAGGTGCCACCCATGACGCCGAGGCGCCATGGTGAGCCGTCGCGATGCCGCCGGCCGCCCATGACGTCCCGCGCGATGCTGTCAGTCGCCACCTGGACCGCTAGTGCCGGTTCGCTTCACCGTGGTCGTGGTTGTTGGCGTGCTGCTTGTGCGGGTCGATGTGCTCCTCGACGGCCTCGTGGCGGTTCCGCACGTTCGAGAACGAGACGGCGATGATCATCAGGGTGAGCAGGATGCCCATGACGATCAGCCCGTAGGCCAGAGCGGGCATCGGCAGCTCCGTATGGTGTTCCATGGCTTCGGTCGCCAGCAGTGTGCTGCCGAGGGAATAGAGCATCGTGGTTCCTCTGGGTCTGGGTCTGCCGGTCCGTCCGGTCCGGCGCGGTCGTTTCTCCCATGGTACGCGTACCGTGGGCCGGACCCCCTGCGCCCGGCCCGTCACGACCTGCCGTCAACGGCGGATCTGCCCCTCGCCCTGCACGATCCACTTGGTCGTCGTCAGTTCGGCCAGGCCCATGGGTCCGCGGGCATGCATCTTCTGGGTGGAGATCCCCACCTCGGCGCCGAGGCCGAGCTCGCCGCCGTCGACGAACCGGGTGGAGGCGTTGACCAGCACTGCGGCCGAGTCCACCCCGGCGACGAACTCCTCCGAGGACGCCAGGTTGTTCGTGATGATCGCCTCGCTGTGCCCCGTGCTCCACCGCCGGATGTGCTGCAGCGCCTCGTCGACGCTGTCCACGGTGCGCACCGCCAGATCGAGCTGCATGTATTCACGGCCCCAGTCCTCCTCCGTGGCCGGCTGGGCGTCGGTGCCTGCGGGGAGCAGTACGCGTGAGCGGTCGTCGACGTGCAGGGCCACCCCGGCGCGCACGAGCGCCGCGAGGACGCCTGCAGCGGCGCGGGAACGGCTGTGGACGAGAAGCGTCTCCACGGTGTTGCAGACGCTGGGGCGCTGCGTCTTGGCGTTGAGGAGGATGTCGATCGCCATCTCCTCGTCCGCGCTCTCGTCGAGGAGGATGTGCACGTTCCCCTCCCCCGTCTCGATCACCGGGACCCGCGCCGAGGTCACGACCGACTGGATGAGGTCCCGGCCGCCGCGCGGGATGAGGACGTCCACGCGTCCGCGGGCCTCCATGAGCACGCGGGCTCCTTCGCGGCCGAACTCGTCGATGGTGAGGACGGCGTCGTCCGGCAGCCCCTGGTCCTCGAGGGTGTCGCGGATGATGCCGACCAGCGCGGCGTTCGTGGTGGCCGCCGCGCTGCCGCCGCGCAGGATGACGGCGTTGCCGCTCTTGAGGGCGAGGCCCGCGATGTCGACGGTGACATTGGGGCGCGCCTCGTAGATGGCCGCGACGACGCCGAGGGGCACGCGGACCTGCCGCAGCCTCAGCCCGTTGGGCAGGGTCTCGGCACGGACCGCCGTCCCGACGGGGTCCGGGAGCGCTGCGAGCTCCCTCAGGGCGTCGGCGAGGCCGTCGATGCGCGCGGCATCGAGGGTGAGCCGGTCCAGCAGGTAGGCGGAGGTGCCGGAGGCACGGCCGCGCTCGACGTCGGACCGGTTGGCCGCGAGGACGGTGTCGCGCCGGGCGACGAGGGCGTCGGCGACGGCGAGGAGTACACGGTCCTTGCGGGCGCGGTTGGCGCGCCCGAGCGTCCGGGACGCGACACGGGACCGGTCGGCGATGGAGTGGACTGCCGCGGTGAGCTGGTCCGGGGACAGCACGTCGGCGTCGTCGGTCCGGGGGGTCGTCTCGGCCTGCAGATCGGTCATCCCAGCAGTCTAGCGAGGAGCCGCCCGCCCGGGGTGTGCGATGCCGTTCATGACGCCGCGGCGGTCCGCAGCACCACCAGATCGTTGACGTGCACGATCGAACGCTCGTACTCGGCGCCGAGGTCGTCGGCGAGGTCGTGGGTGGACCGCCCGAGCATCCGCGGCAGCTCGGCCGAGCTGTAGTTCACGAGGCCTCGCGCCACCACGGTCCCGTCGCCGCTCACGAGCTGCACGGGATCGCCGGCCTCGAAGACACCCGACACGTCGACCACCCCGGCGGGCAGCAGGGACCGGCGCCGCTCCCCCACGGCGCGCACCGCGCCGTCGTCGAGCACGAGGGTGCCGAGGACACGGGCGAGGTGCGCCAGCCAGAGCAGGCGGATGGGCTGGCGTTTGCCGGTCGGCGTGAACCAGGTGCCCACGTCCTTGCCGCGCAGTGCTGCGGCGGCGTTGGCGGTGGAGGTGACGAGGGCGGGGATGCCGGAGGAGGCGGCGATGGTCGCGGCCTCGACCTTGGTGACCATGCCGCCCGTCCCCACGCCGGCCTTGCCGGCACGGCCGATCGTGACGCCGTCGAGGTCCGCCGGCGACCCGACGAGCGGGATGCGGCGCGCACCGTCGGCGGGCGGGCCGTCGTAGAGGGAGTCGACGTCGGACAGGAGCACGAGCGCCTCCGCCTTGACGAGGTGCGCCACGAGCGCGGCGAGGCGGTCGTTGTCGCCGAAGCGGATCTCGTGGCTCGCGACGGTGTCGTTCTCGTTGACGATGGGCACGACGCCGAAGTTCAGGAGCCGTTCCATCGCGCGGTGCGCGTTGGCGTAGTGGGAGCGGCGGACGAGGTCGTCGGCGGTGAGCAGGATCTGGCTCACGGTGACGCCGTGGGCGGCGAAGGCCTGCGCGTACTGCGCCATCAGGAGGCTCTGTCCCACGCTCGCGGCGGCCTGCTGGGTGGACAGCTGGGACGGCCGGCGGGCGAGGCCGAGGGGCGCGAGCCCCGCGGCGATCGCCCCGGAGGACACCAGGATGATCTCGGTGCCCGCCGTCCGCCGTGCCGCGAGGACGTCGGCGAGGCCCGTGAGGGCCTCACCGGAGATGCCGCCGGACACGGACGTGAGCGACGACGACCCGACCTTCACGACGATCCGCCCGGCAGCGGCGAGCCCCGCCCGGGACACGGAGGGCTGACCGGCCCGCTCCAGCGCCACGCGTCAGTCCCCGGTCTCGCCGTCCGTGTCCCGCTGGGCACCGGCAGGACGCGCGCGGTTCTGCACGGACTCGGTCCAGATACCGGCCTTGCGGTCGGCCTCGAGGTCGGCGCGGGCCGCGGCCTTCGCCTCCTTGCGCTCCTGGTACTCCTCGCGCTTCTGCTCGCGCGTGGGCCGCACGTACTCGGCGAGGCGGAGGTCGGAGCCGCGGGGGCCGGCGAGCAGTTCCGCGCCGCCCATCATGGTCGGCTCCCAGTCGAAGACGACGCCGTCGCCCTCGCCGATCACCACGGTGTCGCCGGGCTTGGCGCCGGTCTTGAACAGCTGCTCCTCCACGCCGAGCTTGGCGAGCCGGTCGGCGAGGTAGCCGACGGCCTCGTCGTTCGTGAAGTCCGTCTGCATGACCCAGCGCTCGGGCTTCTCGCCGAGCACGCGGAAGAGCGGCAGGGCGTCCTTCTCCTCGTGCCGGATCCTGAACGAGGCGGCGTTGACGCCGCGCGGGCGCAGCACGGGCGGGGCGACCTTCGGCGGCGCCGCGGCCACGGCCTTACGCGCGTTCTCGACGATCTCCGCCATGGCGAAGCCGAGCTGGCGGAGGCCCTCGTGGCTCGAGGCGGACACCTCGAAGACGCGGTAGCCGCGGGCCTCCAGGTCCGGGCGGACGAAGTCGGCCATGTCGCGCCCGTCCGGCACGTCCACCTTGTTGAGTGCGATCAGCCGGGGGCGCTCGTTGAGCGGGACGACGTCGCCGTCGGGACCCGCGAAACTCATGTCCACCGAGTACTTCTCGAGCTCACGCTCGATGATCTCGAGGTCGGCCAGCGGATCGCGGTCGGTCTCGAGCGCGGCGCAGTCCAGGACGTGCACCAGGGCGGCGCACCGCTCGACGTGGCGCAGGAAGTGGTGGCCGAGGCCCTTGCCCTCGCTCGCGCCCTCGATGAGACCGGGGACGTCGGCGATGGTGAAGCGCGTGGAGCCGGCCTCGACGACGCCGAGGTTCGGCACCAGCGTGGTGAAGGGGTAGTCGGCGATCTTCGGGCGGGCCGCGGACATCGCGGCGATGAGGCTGGACTTGCCCGCGGACGGGAAGCCCACGAGGGCGATGTCCGCGATGGACTTGAGCTCGAGCACGACGTCCCGTTCGTCGCCGGGGATGCCGAGGAGCGCGAAGCCGGGTGCCTTGCGCTTCTGGGAGGACAGCGCGGCATTGCCGAGCCCGCCCTGACCGCCGGCCGCGGCGACGAACTCCGTGCCCTCGCCCACGAGGTCGGCGAGGACCTGGCCGTCCTTCGTCTTGACGACGGTGCCGTCCGGGACGGGCAGGATGAGGGTCTCCCCGTTCTTGCCGCCGCGCCAGTCGCCCATGCCGTTGCCGCCGTTCGTGGCGTGCCGGTGGGGGGCGTGGTGGTAGTCGAGGAGGGTGGTGGTCTGGTGGTCGACGCGGAGGATGACGTCGCCGCCGTCGCCGCCGTTGCCGCCGTCGGGCCCGCCCAGGGGCTTGAACTTCTCCCGGTGGACGGAGACGCAGCCATGGCCACCGGTGCCTCCGGATACGTGCAGGACTACGCGGTCAACGAAGCTCGCCACGGTGGTCTCCTTCTACAAATCTCTCGCTGTGCCGAGTCTAATCGGCTTAAAAGAAGGTGGGGCGAGCCGTAGAGGCTCACCCCACCCGAATGCTTCTCGCACCGTGTACAGGCAGAATTACTCTGCTGCTGCTCCCACGATGTTGACGACCTTGCGTCCGCGGCGGGTGCCGAATTCGACGGCGCCTGCCTCGAGTGCGAACAGGGTGTCGTCCCCGCCGCGGCCGACGTTGGCGCCCGGGTGGAAGTGGGTGCCGCGCTGGCGGACGATGATCTCGCCGGCCTTGACGACCTGACCGCCGAAGCGCTTCACGCCGAGGTACTGCGCGTTCGAGTCGCGGCCGTTGCGAGTGGAGCTTGCGCCCTTCTTATGTGCCATGAGTTATGCCTGCCTTCGCTGAAGTGTCTACGTGACCGAACGGTAGCCCGAGGGGACTACGCGATGCCTGTGATTTTGACGCGGGTCAGTTCCGAACGGTGACCCTGGCGCTTCTTGTAGCCGGTCTTGTTCTTGAACTTCTGGATGACAATCTTCGGTCCACGAAGATTCTCGACGATCTCGGCAGTGACGGTGACCTTCGCGAGGTCCTCCGCTGCGGAGGTGATCTTGGCGCCGTCTACCAGAAGGAGGGCGGGAAGCTTGAACGTGCTTCCGGCCTGACCGGTGACGCGGTCAAGGGTAACGAGGTCTCCTACAGAAACCTTTTCTTGGCGGCCGCCTGCGCGGACAATCGCGTACACCACTTGGGAACTCACTTCTCTCGACTATCTGACTTCTGATGAAAAAACCTGGGTGCGCCTCGTCAGCAATCCTGAAGGTTGCTCCTCGTACCGGATCCGCGCTGCGCGTCCCCGGCACCGCTGCCTGCGGCTGCTGGTGTCGGGAGGACATCTGCGTGCGCCGGACATGCCGGTTAACAGGCGAGTGCACCGAGGGTCAAGATTACGGCAGTACGGCACCTTCCCGCAAATCAGCGGCGGGTGCACGGCCCTCCCGGCCGGGGATGCGGGAGGCCGGGGTCCTCGCGGACCCCGGCCTCCCACCACGGAGCGTGCAGCCGGGCGGTGCTGTGGCGCTAGAGCTCCGACGCCGGCACGCCGACGCCGAAGATCAGCGGCTCGGCCCCGGAGGGCGCGGGCGTGCGCACCGCCACGGGGGCCTTGGCGACGTGCCGCGTGCCGGACTGCCCGACGGCGGTCTCGGCGCCCTGCGTCTCGATCGTCGTGTCCGCCGCGCCCTGGGCGCTGCGGGCCACCCGGCGGCGCGGACGGGTACGGGGAGCCGGCGCCACGGGCGGTACCGTCGCCGGGGCCGCGGGGGCCGCGGGGGCCTCCTGGGCCTCCTGCGCCCCCTGTGCGTCCGGCACCGGCGCCGGTCGCCCGGCGGGTCCGCCGTCGTCCGTCGAGGCGGCAGAGCCCTCCGCCTCGTCGGCGGCCGGCCTCCGGTTGAAGGCCTCGCTGAGGCTGTCGAGCGTCAGGCGGGTCGACGGAGCCGCGTCACGCTCCTGCCCGGCGTGCTGCCGGCCCTCGGCGCGGGGCAGAGTCACCGTCTCGCCGTTGATCGTGAGGACGGCCTCGGTCACCTGGATGTCGGCCTCGGCGACCGTCTCGTCCGCCTGGTCCTCGTGCGCCTGGTCCTCATGCGCGTGGTGAGTCGCCGCCGCGATGCTCGCCAGCGCGGCACGGGCGGCCTCGGCCTTCGCCGCACGGTCCGGGCTCTCCGCCACGGGGGCGGGAAGCTGCACGGGCACCTCGTCCACCGGCTGTCCGCTCCGGCCCCGGTTGCGCTTGCGCTCGCTCCGGGACGGCTTGTCCTGGCGCGCCGGCTGGCTCTCGGGCAGGGGCAGGGAGCGGCGGTGTTCGACCGGCTCCATGTGCGTCACGACGCCACGGCCCGCACAGTGCTCGCAGTCCTCCCCGAAGACCTCCAGCAGGCCGGTGCCCATGCGCTTGCGCGTCATCTGGACGAGGCCGAGCGAGGTGACCTCCGCGACCTGGTGCTTCGTCCTGTCCCGTCCGAGGCACTCCACGAGGCGCCGGAGGACGAGGTCGCGGTTCGCCTCGAGCACCATGTCGATGAAGTCGATCACGATGATGCCGCCGATGTCGCGCAGGCGGAGTTGCCGGACGACCTCCTCCGCGGCCTCGAGGTTGTTCTTGGTGACGGTCTCCTCCAGGTTGCCGCCGCTACCGGTGAACTTGCCGGTGTTGACGTCGACCACGGTCATGGCCTCGGTCCGGTCGATCACGAGGGAACCACCCGACGGGAGGAACACCTTCCGCTCGAGCGCCTTCGCGATCTGCTCGTCGATGCGCGACGCCGCGAAGATGTCCTCCTCGCCCGTCCACTTCTCAAGGCGTCCCACGAGATCAGGTGCCACGTACATGACGTAGGCCTCGATGGTGTCCCAGGCGTCCTCCCCGGAGACGACCAGCTTCGAGAAGTCCTCGTTGAAGACGTCCCGGACCACCTTGATGGTGAGGTCGGGCTCGCCGTACAGGAGTTCGGGTGCGAGGGTCTTCGTCGAGCCGGACTTGCGCTCGATCTCCTCCCACTGCGCGCGGAGCCGGTTGATGTCGTGGGTCAGCTCCTCCTCGCTGGCGCCCTCGGCCGCGGTGCGGACGATCACGCCCGCGTTCTCGGGCAGGCGGTCCTTGAGGATCCGCTTGAGGCGGTTGCGCTCGACGTCGGGCAGCTTGCGCGAGATGCCCGTCATGGAACCGCCCGGGACGTACACGAGGTAGCGGCCGGGCAGGGAGATCTGGCTCGTGAGCCGGGCGCCCTTGTGGCCCACCGGGTCCTTGGTGACCTGCACCAGCACGGGGTCGCCGGACTTCAGTGCGAGCTCGATGCGGCGCGGCTGGCCGTCGAGGCCCGCGGCGTCCCAGTTGACCTCGCCGGCGTACAGGACGGCGTTGCGGCCGCGCCCGATGTCCACGAAGGCGGCCTCCATGCTCGGCAGCACGTTCTGCACCTTGCCGAGGTACACGTTGCCGATCAGGGAGTCCTGCTGGGTCCGGGAGACGAAGTGCTCGGCGAGGATCCCGTCCTCGAGTACGCCGATCTGGATCCTGTCGTCGCGCTGGCGGACGATCATCTGCCGGTCCACGGACTCGCGGCGGGCGAGGAACTCGGCCTCGGTGATGACCTGGCGGCGGCGGCCGGTGTCGCGGGATTCGCGACGCCGCTGCTTCTTCGCCTCGAGCCGGGTGGAGCCGCGCACGCTGGTGACGCGGTCCGAGACGGGCTCGCTGGACTGCCGGGGTGCCCGGACGCGCGTGATCGTATTGGGCGGATCGTCGTCGTCGCCGCCCGAGAGCTCGAGGTCCTGGTCGCCGCGCCGGCGACGGCGGCGACGGCGTGACGTGACGGCCGCGCCGTCGTCGGGACCGTTCGTGGGGGGCTGCTCGTCCGAGGCCTCGGCGTCCTCCGACGCCGTCCCGCCCTGCACCGCGTCGCCCCGGCGGCTGCGGGTGCGGCGGCTCCGCCGTGACCGGCGGTTGGAGTCCTCGGAACCCTCGGGGCCCTCGGTGTCGTCCTCCGTGTCCTCCTCGCGGGGCGCGGTGACCCTGACGGAGGGCACGGTGACGGTGCTGAGATCGGGTGCGTGGAACAGGAGCGACAGGGGCGACTCCGGGACGGCGAAGGGGTCGCCGCGGTGTCCGTCGACGCGCTGGTCCGCGGCGTCGTCCGCGTCCTGCTCGGCGTCGGCGTCCGGGCTGGCGGTGCCGGACGTCGGCCCGGCCTGCCGGCCGGCGGACGCACCCGCCACGGCGTCGCTCGCGGTGCTGGTGCTCGCGGTGCCGTTGCTCGCGGTGTCGTCGCCGGCGGTGTCACTCGCGGCATCACTCGCGGTGTCGACGGGCTCGGAGGCGCGGCGGCTGCGGGTCCGGGTGGTGCGCCGCGCCCGCGCCGGCTTCTCGCCGGTAGCGGTGTCGGTGCCGTCGTCGGCGGCGGCCGGCGCTGCGGCCTCCTGCGGGGCTGCAGTCTCCTGCGGGGCTGCGCTCGGGGTGGCCTCGGCGGGTGCTGTGGCGGTCGTGGTCCCGGCGACGGGAGGCTGTTCGACGGGGGGCTGTTCGACGGGCCGGGCGGGGCCGGCCTCGGCCGTGGCCGCGCGGCGCCGTGTCCGCGGTGCCTTCACGGGGGCGGCGGGTGCGGCATCTGCCTCCGGGGCGGTCACCGGCTCCGTCGCCGCACGGGCCGGGGCGGCTTCTGCGGGGGTGTCCGCCGGGGTGTCCGTCGGGGTGTCCGTCGGGGCGACGGCAGGCTTGCGTGCGCGCGTTGCCCGCTTGCGGACCGGCGCGGCAGGCGCTTCGCCGGCGGACGTGTCGGTGCCGGCCGTGTCGGTGCCGGAGGTGTCGGCGACGGAGGTGACGGCGACGGTTGCCTCGACGGCCGGCGCCTGCACGGCGGGCGGGGCCCCCGCGGGGGCACTGGCCGCGCGGCGCCTGCGCGGCGCCTTCACCGGCGCGGCCTGCTCCGGTGGCTGCACGGTCTCCGGTGCAGCGGTTGTGTTCTGGTCGTTCCCCAGCTGTTCTGACTGATCCATGGGTGCTCGCTCCAAGCCCCTGCGGCGTCGGCCACATTCCAACGCCCTCCAGGGCGGTATGTCGGCCGGCCGCGGGCCTTTCGCCCGGCGGCTGACCGGAAGTCGTTGTCATATCGTCCGAGGTCACACCGTCATTGGGGGTGCGGAATCACTCGGAGACCAGTGGCGCTTTTCCACCTCAGCCGCCCTTGTCGACGGTGGGTTCCTCCAGCGGATTCCACCTACTTCCGCCGACGGGGCGGACTCGGTAGGACGGAAGCGTCGCTGGCTGAACGGAAGCCTGTCACTGGACCGGCGGAGGAATGTGGTTCCCTCGCCAGCCTTCGTCATTATCTCACACCACACCTCCTCGAGGGGGTCCCGTGACGGCGAGCCCGCCCGGAGCGCGGAGCGCGCTCCGGGGCGGGGCGGCCCCGACGACCCCGTCCGCGCCGGCGCGGACGGGACCCCAGGGGTCCTCAGAGCTTCGGGAGCTGACCCGTCGCGGGTGCGTGGTCCCCGGCGAGCGGCCGCGCGACCGGCACCTTGGTGCCCAGCACCTGCGCGACCACGTCGTGCGTGATCTGCTGGGCGGTGAGGCCCACGCGCTCGAGCACCTGGTTGCGGGACCCGTGGTCGAGGAACTCGACCGGGAGGCCCACCTCGTTGAGCGCGGTGTCGACGCCCGCGGACCGCATCTCCTGGCGGATCCTGGAACCGACACCGCCGGCCCTCACCCCGTCCTCGATGACGATCACGATGCGGTGTTCGGCGGCGAGGTCGATGACGGACCGGCGCACCGGCAGGAGCCAGCGCGGATCGATGACGGTCGAGCTGATCCCCTGAGCACCGAGCCGGTTGGACACGTCCAGGGCGAGCTCGCTCATGGCACCGACGCTCACGATCAGGACGTCGTTGTGGCGGGACCCGGCCGGACGGCGGGACAGGACGTCGACGCCGTCGTCGAGCCGCTCGATCGCCTCGACCTCCGCGCCGACGGACCCCTTGGAGTAGCGCACCACACTTGGGGCGTCACTGATGGCGACGGCCTCCCGGAGCTCCTCACGGAGCCGGGACGCATCGCGCGGAGCGGCGAGGTGCAGGCCGGGGACGGCCTGCAGCAGGGCGAGGTCCCACATGCCGTGGTGGCTCGCGCCGTCGGGCCCCGTGACGCCGGAGCGGTCGAGGACCACCGTCACGCCCGCCTTGTGGAGGGCGACGTCCATGAGCAGCTGGTCGAAGGCACGGTTGAGGAACGTCGCGTACAGGGCGATCACGGGGTGCAGACCGCCGAAGGCCATGCCGGCCGCGCTCGTGAGCGCGTGCTGCTCGGCGATTCCGACGTCGAACACCCGGTCGGGGTGGCGTGCTGCGAAGCGGTGGAGGCCCACGGGGATGAGCATGGCGCCCGTGATGCCCACGATGTCGGGGCGCTCGTCGGCGATGTCCGCGATCTCGTTCGCGAAGACGGAGGTCCAGGACTGCTGGCCCGCCGCGTCGACGGGCTCCCCCGTCTCGGGATCGATCACGCCGACGGCGTGGAACTGGTCGGCCTCGTGTGCGCGGGCCGGGGCGTAGCCGTGGCCCTTCTCGGTGATCGCGTGGACGATCACGGGCCCCTCGTAGTTCTTGGCGAGGTGCAGCGCCTGCTCGACGGCGGTCTGGTCGTGGCCGTCCACGGGACCCACGTACTTCATGCCGAGGTCCTCGAAGAGGCCCTGGGGCGCCCACCAGTCCTTGATGCCCTTCTTCATGGCGTGCAGGCTCTTGTAGCTGAACTCGCCCATCGTGCCGCCGTCCTGCATGCGCTGCTTCACCCAGTCGAGGGTCCGCTCGTACACGCGGTGCGTCCGCACGGAGTCCAGGGTGGGGCGCAGCGACGCCAGGTAGTCGGCCACGCCGCCGATGGTCGGGGCGTAGGAGCGGCCGTTGTCGTTGACCACGATCACGACGCGGCGCCGCTTGTCCGCGGCGATGTTGTTGAGGGCCTCCCAGGCCATGCCACCGGTCAGGGCGCCGTCGCCCACGAGCACGACGGTGTACCGGTCGCCCTCGCCGTTCAGGACCCGCGCGCGGGAGATGCCGTCGGCCCACGAGAGCGAGGACGAGGCGTGCGAGCTCTCGACGACGTCGTGCACCGATTCGGCGCGGGACGGGTAGCCGGACAGTCCGCCCTGCTGGCGGAGGGTGCTGAAGTCCTGGCGTCCGGTCACGAGTTTGTGCACGTAGGACTGGTGCCCGGTGTCGAAGATGATGCTGTCGCGGGGCGAGTCGAACACACGGTGCATGCCGAGGGTCAGTTCCACCACCCCGAGGTTTGGCCCCAGGTGGCCGCCCGTGCGCGAGACGTTGCTGACCAGGAAGGAGCGGATCTCCCCGGCGAGAGCCGTCAGCTGAGTGTCGCTGAGCTTGCTCAGGTCCTGCGGGCCGTGGATAGTCTCCAGAAGTCCCATCGGCGCCTCCTCGGTTCGTTCGGCGTGGCGAAGGAATCGCCGCTGATTGGTCTTAACTCTAACGTTCGGGCTTCCGGCCCGGTGCCATGGGACCCGGCGATCCGCGCCCGCCCGATCGTCAGGCCGGTCGCCGGGCCCGTCGTCAGGCCGACGGTGGCAGGAGGCGCGCGAACGATTCCATGTGATGCGTGTGGGGGTAGAGGTCGAACACCCTGAGGGTGTCGAGCGTCCAGCCGGCGGCGAGGAAGTAGCCGAGGTCGCGGGCGAACGACGCCGGGTCGCACGACACGTACCCGACCACGCGGGGGGCTGCGTCGAGGATCTGCCGGACCACCTTCTTCCCGGCGCCCGCGCGCGGCGGGTCCAGCAGCACGGCGTCGAGCGGCTCGCTCCAGCGGCCGAGCACGGCGTCCACCCGGCCCTGCACGATCGCCACCTGGTCCTGGCCGTGGAGGTTGCGCCTGGCGTCGCGGCTCGTCCCGGCCGATCCCTCGACGGACAGCACGGCCCCGGCCGGGCCCACGGCACGCGCGAGCGGCACGGTGAACAGCCCGGCCCCTGCGTAGAGGTCGGCGATCCGCTCGCCCGCAGCGGGCTGGAGGCCGTCGAGCACCGCCGAGACGAGGGCCTCGGGGGCACCGCGGTGGATCTGCCAGAAACCGGCCCCCGTGACGCGGTAGTCGACGCCCAGCACGCTCTCCTGCAGCCAGGTCCGCCCGCTGAGCCGCCGCACCTGGCCGGACTCGGCGTCGAGGACGCCCACCGAGGCGCCGTCGATCGAGGACGCCACGGCCGCGACGCGCCGCGGGGAGGTGCCGGCGGCGGGGACGAGGAGGACCAGCGGCTCTCCCCCACCGGACGGTGCGGCCACGTCCACCCGCTCGATGCCCGAGAAGTCGAGGGCCCACAGCCGCAGCGCGTTGATCGCGGGGACGGCCAGGGGCATCACCCGGACGGGGACGACGGCGTGCGAGCGGTGCAGGTGCATGGCCAGCCGGCCGGCGGCGTCGACGGCGAAGGCCGCCCGGGTGCGCCAGGCGAGCCCGTCGGCGGCCTCCCCCGGCGCGGGTTCCGCGGTCACCGACCGCTCGGTCCTCGCGAGGCGGGTGAGCTGCTCCTCGAAGATCGCGGCCTTCAGGCGCCGCTGCTCGTCGAGCGCGATGTGCCCGAACTCGGCCCCGCCGACGGGCGCACGCCCGCGGGCCGCGGTGAAGAGGGCGTCCGCGAGCGGCCAGGGATGCGTGACGCGGTGCGGCGAGGCCTCGAGCACCTCGACGACGTCGGCCCGCCAGAAGCTGGCGTCGTCGTCCGTGCCGGTGAAGCGGACCCGCACGCGCTCGCCCGGGAGCGCATGCCGGACGAACACCACGCGGCCCTCGTGCCGGGCCACGAAGTGGCCGCCGTGCGCGGGCCGCTCGACGGTGAGCACCGCCGTCGGGGCCGGTCCTGCGGGTCCTGCGGGTCCTGCGGGTTCGGTTGCGTTCTCACCGGTGACGTCGGTGGCGTCGGTCGCGGGTGCTGGTGATGGCTCAGGGGCGGTCATTGTTCCTACTTCAGGTCCTGGTAGATGCGGGTCGCGTCGGAGGACGCGAGCTGCCACGGCACACTGGCCACCATCACGCCGGGCACGAAGTGCAGGCGCGCCTTGATGCGCAGGGCCGTCTGGTTGTGCACGAGCTGCTCCCACCACCTTCCCACCACGTACTCGGGGATGTAGACCACCACGAGGTCGCGCGGGGAGTCCCGCCGCATCGTGGTGATGTATTCGAGGATCGGGGTGATGGTGTCGCGGTAGGGCGAGGCGAGGACCGTGATGGGCACGGGGATCTCGTATCGCTCCCAGTCGGCGAGGGTGCGGCGCGTCTGTTCGGGGTCGACGTCCACCGTGATGGCGTCGAGGCGGGAGGGCCGGGAGGCCCGTGCGAACGCCAGCGCGCGCAGCACCGGCTTCCGGACGTGGGAGACGAGGATCACGGCGTGCACCCGGGAGGGGAGCGCCCGGAGGTGGACGGCGTCGTCGATGGCGAGCTCCGCGGCCACCACGTCGTAGTGCTTCTTGATGCTGCGCATGACGGCGACGAGCACGGCCATCGCGAGCACGGCGATCCATGCCCCGTACTCGAACTTGGTGACGAGCACGACGACGAGCACCGCCGCGGTGAGCGCGAAGCCGAGCGTGTTGATGGCCCGCGACTTGCGCATGGCCCAGCGCTCCTGGGTGCCGACGGTGCTGCGCAGGGCACGGGTCCAGTGGAGGACCAGCCCGAGCTGTCCGCCCGTGAAGGAGACGAACACGCCCACGATGTACAGCTGGACGAGCGCGGTGACGTCCGCCCGGAAGAGGACGATGAGCACCACGGCGCCGAGGCCGAGCAGGAGGATGCCGTTGCTGAAGGTCAGCCGGTCCCCGCGGGTGCGCAGCTGGCGCGGCAGGTAGCCGTCGGTGGCGAGCGTGGACGCCAGCACGGGGAACGCGGCGAAGGCCGCATGGGCGGCGAGCAGGAGGATCAGGGCCGTCACGGCGACCACGCCGTAGAAGGCCGGGGACCCGGCGTCGAACACGGTCCGGGCCAGCTGGCTGACCACCGGCGCCTGGATGTAGTCCGCCGGGACGGGCCCGCCGTCGAGGCGCAGCTGCGCGCCGGGGTCCTGCACCACGTGGACGCGGGCGGCGTTGGCGAGGTAGATGACGCCCGCGAGCATCGCCGAGGACACGAGCCCGAGGATGAGGATCGTCGTCGCGGCGTTCCGGCTCTGCGGCGCCTGGAAGCGCGGCACGTTGGACACGGGCCCCTCGAGCCCGGTCAGGGCCGCGGCGCCCGCCGAGAAGGCCCGCAGGATCAGGAGCGCGCCGGCCAGGCCCATGAGGCCGGCGTCGAAGGCCGCCTCCGGCATGATCTCGAAGCGTGCGCTCGGCGCCTCGGCGAGGGTGCCCGAGAGGGCCTGGGCGATCCCGGTGGCGCAGAGGGCGAGGATCCCGGCGAGGAAGGCGTACGTGATGACGGCGCGGGCCCGGACGCCGCGCGTGATGCCGCGCAGGTTCAGCAGCACGAGCACGGCGACCCCCACGACGGCCAGCACCACCCGGACGCCCTCGAGCGCCGGGGCGAGCGAGACGACGTACTGGGCTGCCGCGGAGACCGAGACGGCGACCGTGAGGACGTAGTCGATCATCAGCGCCGACGCGACGGTGGTCCCGGCCCGCGGGCCGATGTTCCGCTTGGCGATCTCGTAGTCGCCCCCGCCGGACGGATAGGCGCGCATCGCCTGGCGGTAGGAGGCGACGACGACGAGCAGCACCGCGATCACGGCCACACCCACCCAGGGGGAGATGGCCACCGCCGCCACCCCCGCGAGGGCGAGGGTCAGGAGGATCTCGTCCGGCGCGTACGCGACGGACGAGAGCGCGCTCGCGGAGAAGACGGGCATGGCGAGGCGCTTCGGCAGGGTCCTGCTCCTCAACCTGTCACTGGCGAAGGGCTTGCCCACCAGCACCCTCTTGACAGCCTCGAGAAAAGTCAGCACAGCCCAAACACTAGCGCGTCCGCGCTCCCGGGCAGCCACTAGGCTTGGTGCTGGTACGGCACGGAACAGCAGGATCTACACCAAGAATCAGGGGTGCCCTCGGTGGCTCATTTCGTGATCATGGGGTGCGGCAGGGTGGGCGTCAGTCTGGCGCACACGCTCGACGACTCCGGGCACTCGGTAGCGATCATCGACCAGGACGACCGCGCGTTCCGCCGGCTGCGGTCCTCGTTCGGTGGTCGCAAGGTGACCGGGGTCGGCTTCGACCGGGAGACCCTGAAGTACGCGGAGATCGGCGACGCCTACGCGTTCGCGGCGGTGTCCAGCGGCGACAACTCCAACATCCTCGCCACGCGCGTGGCCCGCGAGACCTTCCACGTGCCGCACGTCGTCGCCCGCATCTACGACCCGGGGCGCGCCGAGATCTACCAGCGCCTCGGCATCCCCACGGTTGCCGCGGTCCGCTGGAGCGCGGACCAGGTGCTGCGGCGGATCCTGCCCGAGCAGACCATCAACGGCGACTTCCGCGAGACCTCCGGCCGCCTGATCCTCGCCGAGCTCGCGCTCGCGGACGCCTGGCTCGGGCGGTCGCTGCGCAGCATCGAGGCCGCCAGCGGCGTGCGGATCGCCTACCTCACGCGCTTCGGCGAGGGCATCCTCCCGACCGCCGAGACGAGCTACCAGCAGGGCGACATCCTGCACGCCATGATGAAGACGACGGCGACGGACGAGATCACCCGCATCCTCGCCGCCGCCCCGAAGGAGGAGAACCGATGAGGGTCGTCATCGCCGGTGCCGGGAGCGTCGGGTCCTCGATCGCCCGCGAGCTGCTGGGCAACAACCACGAGATCCTGCTGATCGACGAGAAGCCGGAGGTGATCGGCCGCAGCGGGCTCAAGGGGGCCAAGTGGCTGATCGGCGACGCCTGCGAGCTCACCACGCTGAAGGACGCCCGCCTCGAGGAGGCCGACGTCGTGGTGTCCGCCACGGGCGACGACAAGGTGAACCTCGTGGTGTCGCTGCTCGCCAAGAGCGAGTTCGGGGTGGGCCGCACGGTGGGCCGGGTGAACAACCCCAAGAACGACTGGATGTTCGACGACTCCTGGGGCGTGGACGTGGCCGTCAACACCCCGCGCCTCATGACGGCGCTCGTCGAGGAGGCCGTGGAGGTGGGCGACGTGGTGCGCCTGCTGACGCTGCAGACCGGGGTGTCCTCGATCGTCGAGTTCACCGTGCCCGCGGACTCCCCCCTCGTGGGCGGCACCATCGGCTCGATCAGCCTGCCCGAGGACTGCGCCGTCGTCGCCGTCCTGCGGGACGACTCCCCCATCACGCCGAGCCCGGACGACGTCGTCGAGGGCGGTGACGAGATGTTCTTCCTCGCCGCGATCGCCGCGGAGGACGAGCTGCGCGCCGCCCTCTCCGCGCGGAACGACCGGGGCGCAGACCGGCCTGCCTGAGGGTCGGCTCCTCGGTACCCGGGAGGTCAGCCCTTCGGATCGGCGCCGGCCACCGGCACCGCGCGCGCCGGGCGGGAGACCATCCACGCCAGCCAGAGGCCGAGGGCGTACAGCGGCAGGCCCATGGCCACCCGGGTCGAGCCGAGGGCCGCGATGTTCTCCACGAGGTAGAGCGGCACCTGCACCACGAGCCGCAGGGCCAGCACCGCGACGATGATCCAGGTGGCCAGGGCGTAGGCGCGGACCCGCATCGGGTCCTTGCGCCACTCGACGCCCTCGTTGCGGATGAACCCGAACAGGAGCCCGGCGAACGGCCAGCGGAAGATCACCGAGGCGGCCATCCCCACGATGTACGCGCCGTTGATGAAGAAGCCCGGCAGGAAGAAGTCCTCGGCGTTGCCGGTGCGCAGAGCCACGAAGGCGCAGAACGCGACGCCGACCAGCCCGGCGAGGGCCTGGGTCACCGGGGTGCGCGAGACGAGCCGGACTGCGGTGAAGACCGCCGAGGCGGCCAGTGCCGCGATGAGGGACACCTGGAGGTCCGTGGTGAGGGTGAACAGGATCGTGAACACGAGACCGGGAGCCACGCTCTCGGCGAGCCCCTGCACCCCGCCGACCGACGAGAGCACGTCGATCTGGCCGTCGTGGTTGCGCCGGACCCCGGACTTCGCCGCGTACTGCGCGGCCAGCTCGGCCGCCGTCGGGCCCGCCGGGGGTGCCGGAGACGTCCCCGGGGCTGCGGACTGCCCGGGGACCGCCCGCGCACCCTCGGGGAGGTCGGCGCCGGGCTCGTTCGTCGGGTGGCTCATGTGCTGTTCCTCATTCAAACTCCTCGGGGCGGCCGATGATCTCGTAGCGGGGGTTGTACACGGTGGGGACGCCGCCCACCTGGCTCAGCATCCCCTCGAAGCGCAGGGCCACGCCGGCCTCGACGCCCGGGACACGCCGCTGGCCCATCCAGATGATCCGCACGTCCTCCTGCGTCCCGTTCCAGTCGAGCCTCGCGAGGGCCGCGAACGACGGCGACGCCGTGACCGGTGCGATCGTGATCCTCACGATCACCCCGTGCGCCTTGATCCTGCCGCGTCCGGGCAGGGCACCGGAACCGCTCTCCCCAGAGCCGCCCGGCGGGACCGGGCGGGCGGGCAGCGCCGCCGATCCGACATGCCCGGCGGTCGCGGACCGGTCTGCGGGGTCGGCGGAACCCGGTGCGTACTGCCGAGCCGGCACGGAGGTCAGCGGGTCTCGGTGATCTCGGGACCGCGCTCGAGCGGGTTCAGGTCCGGGCGGATGGGCGTGAGGGGCGGCGGGCCCGCCGCGGCGTCCTTGGGCAGCCGGAGCGGCAGGAGCTCGCGCGGCGGGAGGGGGTGGTCGCCGCGGACCACCACGACGCTGCGGAAGAGCTTCTCCATGGGGGCTGCGGCGTTCTGGTCGAGCGCCGCAGGGCCGCCGAACACGCCGCGGAGGAACCAGCGGGAGCCGTTGACGCCGACGAAGCGGGCCACGCGGTAGCCCGGCTGGCCGTCCGGCGTCTGGGCGGGCAGCTTCGCGAGGAGTTCCGTGCCGAGGCGGCCGGGACGTTCCTCCACGGTGCCGCCCTGCGAGCCGACCGAGGCGCCGATCTGCTCGCGGATCTCGTCCCACAGCCCTTCGGTCTTCGGGGCCGCGAAGGCCTGCAGCTGGAGCGTGGAGCCGCCGAGGTCCAGTGTCACGGCGATGACGCGCTTGCTGCGCTCCTCCACCTCGAGGCGCAGCTGCAGTCCCTCGGTGGCGTGGATGCGGAGGGCGCCGAGGTCGATGTAGCCGCTCTCGGTCTCCTGCTCCGAGAGGTCGAACGGGCCGAGCGCGGACCGGTCGTAGTCGGCACTCGAGACATGACCCGCCGGTGCGGGGGCGACCGCCGCGGTGGGGGCACCGGCGGCATCCTCGCCGCCAGTGTCCTCGCCCCTGTCCGTGGCGCCGCTGCCCGTGGCGCCGCTGCCCGTGGCGGCGGGATCCGTGGCGGTGTCGGCACCTGCGGGCGCGTCCTCCGTGGCCGCCGGCGCGTCGTCGGCCGCTGCGGCGTCCTGCTGCGACGCGGCCGCGTCGTCGTTCTTCTTCTTCCTGAGGCGCCCAAAAGCCATCTCCGGGGTCCTTTCCTGATCACGTGGTCGAGTGGGTGTCGAGTGGGTGCGGTCGCCGCCGGGACGAGCAGGCGTACCGCGCTGCGGTCAGCCCTCCGCGGGAGTGCCCGCGGAGGCCAGGGCCGGACCCTGGCCGAATCCGCCGGTGGAGCCGAACCCGGCTGTCCCGCGGATGCTCCCGGGCAGTTCGTCGACGACGGTGAACGCCGCGTGCTCCACGCGCTGGATGAGCAGCTGGGCGATGCGATCGCCGCGGGAGAGACGGACGGCCTCGGTCCGGTCCGTGTTGAGGAGGCAGACCTTGATCTCGCCGCGGTAGCCCGCGTCGATGGTCCCGGGGGCGTTGACGATGGTCACGCCGTGCCGCGCCGCGAGACCGGAGCGCGGGTGGACGAGGCCCACGTAGCCGGCGGGGAGGGCCACGGCCACTCCCGTGGGGACGAGTGCACGCTCGCCGGGCTCGAGCACGAGGTCGACGGCGGTGCGCAGGTCCGCCCCGGCGTCGCCGTCGGTGGCGTAGGCGGGAGGCTCGAGACCGTCGTCGAGCATCGAGATCTGGACCGGGAGGTCCTGCTGTGTACTCATCGACCGCATCTCCCACGCACGCTATCCGGTTACCAGCCCCCCACTTTAGCGCCTTTGCCCGGCGGCAGGGCGGCGCCCGGGATGAGCAGCCGGAGAAATGATGGAATGCTTGTGTCATGTCCAGCGCGCCAGGGGAAGCTCCCCGGAACACACCCGACCAGGCCGTCCTCTACCAGGAGCGCCTGTGGCCGACACCCTGGGTGTGGCTCATCGCGGCGGGCTTCTCGGCCGCCACGATCGTGATGTTCGCGCCCATCTCCGTGGAGGTGGCAGTCGGTGTCGCCGTCGTCGTCGCGATCATCGTGTTCACGCTGCTCATCCTCTCGACGCCGCGCATCACCGTCACCGCGACCACCCTCACCGTCGGGCGCGCGAGCATCGAACGGTCCTACCTCGGTGCCGTGGAGTGGTTCGCCGGGGACGACGCCACGTACCAGCGCGGGCCGGGCCTGAACGGCCTCGCCTACCTCTGCATCCGCGGGTGGATCTCCCCCGTGGTCCGCATCGAGGTCACCGACCCCGAGGACCGCACCCCCTACTGGCTCGCGTCCTCGCGCAACCCCGAGCGCCTCGTGGCGGCCCTCGGCCGCTGACCCCGCCCGGTCGGGCGGCTCAGCCCTCGCAGTCCACGCAGTACAGGAGCCCACCCCGGTCGGCGGCGATCTGCGACCGGTGGCGTACCAGGAAGCACGAGGCGCACGTGAACTCGTCGGCCTGCGCCGCCAGGATCTGCACCGAGATCTCCTCGCTGGAGAGATCCGCGCCCGGCAGGTCGAAGGAGTCGGCCGCCTCGAGCTCGTCGTCGTCGACCAGCGGCGTCAGGAGCGCGGTCGCGGATGCCGCGCCCGGCATGCCGGCGCGCGCCGCGCCGTCCCCCTGCAGCCCGTGCAGCCCCGTGGCCTCGCCGTCGTTGCCCGTGTCCACACCATCCGCGTGACTGTCGAGTGTCATACCCGCCTCTTCCCCCTTCATCACCACCCGCCCGACGGGCGAGCCTCATCGACATCCCATAACGCCGGCCACCCGGGTTTTGTGCCCGACGCCGGTGCGACGTCCGCCACGCGGTACCGCGTAGTAGGAATGGCCGCCATTCAGTGGCACAGTTTCACCTAGGAATTATTGTCGGCTGGAGGAATCGATGCAGGAGTTACGCCTGGTGGGTGTGGATGGCGAACATCTGCTGTTGAGCGGCGAGGAGGGCACGTCCTACCGGCTGCCCGTCGACGACGCGCTGCGCACCGCGAGCACCAGGGCCGGGGAGCCGCAGGCCACGGCCTCGTCGGCCCCGGCGTCGCCGGTCCGGGAGGAACCCCGGCGGAAGCCGGCGAAGCCGCCGGTCCCGCTGACCCCGCGGGACATCCAGGCGCGCATCCGTGCCGGAGCCACGGCCGAGCAGGTGTCCGCCGAGTCGGGGCTCGAGCTCGCCCACGTGGAGCGCTACGAGGGCCCGGTCCGGGCCGAGCGCGACTACGTGGCCTACCTCGCGCAGCGCGTCGAGGTAGCCACTCCCCTGCCCAGCCACGACGGGTACCGATCAGCGTTCGGCGACAGCCCCGCGAACCTCGGGGACATGGTGGCGTTCCGGGTCCGCAGCTACGGGATCGACCCGGCATCGGTCGAGTGGGATTCCTGGCGCCGCCAGGACGGCTCCTGGCACGTCGAGGCGTCGTTCGACCTGCCCGACGACTCCCAGGTGGATCTCGGCGAGCAGCCGCCCGCCCGGTGGACCTACAATCCGACCCGGAAGACCGTCACCAACGGCAACCGGTGGGCGCAGGTGCTCAGCGAACTGGAACCGCTCGACGGACCCCTGCCGTCCCGCAGGCTCAGCGCCGTGGCGGACCGCGTCTTCGACTTCGAGGCGGAGAAGGCCGAGGAGGCGGACGAGGCGTCCGCCGAGCAGGACGGCCTGCTGGACGTGCTCCGCTCACGGCGCGGTCAGCGGCTCGGGGCGGACGAGGACGGCGACGACGCCCTCGCGGCGCTCCTCAGCCGCGGCGGCATCCCGGCCGCCCACCCGCGCGACGACGGGACGCCCGAGGAGCAGGACGTCCAGGTGCCCGGTCTGGCCCTCGCCCCCGGCGCGGCCGACCACGCCGAGCTCCTCGATGCGGCGCCGGACCCGGCCCACCACGAGGACGGCTCACCCCGGCTGTACGACGGCGTCAGCACCGATACGCGCGAGATCAGCGTCTTCGCGCAGCCCTCACGGCCGCAGCGTGCGCCTGCAGACGCACCGGCTGCTCCCCGTCCGCAGCGCGCTCCGGCGGATCGCGGCGCAGCCGACGAGCCGGTGCGGGAGACCGCCGGCGACACGGGCCCGGGCAGGGGCGGCGCCGGGAAGCCCGCCGCGGAGAAACCCGCCGTCGACGCGGCCGCGGAACGGCGTGCCAAGCCCAAACGATCCAGCGTGCCGAGCTGGGACGATATCGTCTTCGGCCGCAAGGGCGACTAGCGCCGCCCGGCACTCCAGGGCGGGCCCGTCCTCCGGGGCGGTCCGCCCGCTCCTCGGCGGCGCGTCAGCGCGGCTCCGAGGGCGACCCCGGCCAGGGCCCAGAAGGCACCCGCTCCGACCCCCGCCAGCACGATCCAGAACGGCACCCGCAGGGCGTCCTGGTCGCCGTGCGATCCGTTCTCGGTGTGATCTCCGGTGTGCGGCATGCTCAGATTCTGCCAGACTCCCGCTGTTTCGGCTCGAAGGGCAGCGGCACCTCGTTGGAGTACAGCGACGGCGACGTCCTGGCGGTCTGGCGGCGCATGTGGTGCCGCCGGCACAGCGTCTCGTAGCCGACCACGGGACCGTGGCCCTCCCCCGACGTCCCGGGCCCCGCCGCCGGTCCTTCCGCACCGACGGGCATGCCTGCGTCCGGATCGAGCGGCTGGTCGACGTCGCCCACCACCATCTGGTCGCCCTCGACCACCATGACGCCGTCGACGGTGCGGGCGTTGTGGGTGGCGCGCTTCCCGCACCAGCAGAGGGCCTCGACCTGCAGGACCTGCACACGGTCGGCGAGCTCGATGAGGCGCTGCGACCCGGGGAACAGCCGGGTGCGGAAGTCCGACGTGATGCCGAAGCCGAACACGTCGATGTCCATCTCGTCCACGACGCGCGCCAGCTGGTCGATCTGGTCGACGGTGTAGAACTGGGCCTCGTCGCAGATGACGTAGTCGATCCGCGCCCCCATGGTCTGGCGGACGGTGAGTTCCACCCAGAAGTCGGTGTCCGGGAAGACCTCGACGGCCGGGACCTGCAGCCCGAGCCGGCTCGAGATCATGGACTCACCCGCGCGGTCGTGGGAGCTGAAGAGCACCCCGCGGCGCCCCCGGGCCTTGTGGTTGTGGTCCATCTGCAGCGCGAGGGTGGACTTGCCGCAGTCCATGGTGCCGGAGAAGAACAGCAGTTCAGCCACGCCCGGCCCCCTTGCCGCCCCGCCGCGTGGGAGCCCGGGGCGTGGTCAGGGTGAGCAGCGGGATGTCGCGCTCGGCGCGCGTGAGGGAGCCGTGCTGCCCGACCATGTCGAAGGCTGCCGGATCCGCGCGCCGCCCGTCGATCAGGGCGATCCCCTCGCGCGCCAGGACGAGCAGGTCGCCGATGCGCGGGAGGACGGCGTCGCTCACCGTCCCGAAGTATCCCCGGGCCACGGCCTCCTCGCGGGTCAGGACCCAGGCGCGTGCACCGAAGGCCTCGTGCCAGCGCAGGGCCAGCGCGTCCCGGTCCGCCGCGGACAGCGACGGCTCGAGGTAGAGGTGGACCATGCGCGGCTCGCCGCCGGTGTGGGCGACGCCGTCCACGAGATCCGCACGCTCGGAGTAGTCGATGCGCTGGGTCGGCGGGACGTCCACCATGCCGTGGTCGGCGGTGAGGAGCAGGAGCGTGTCGGAGGGCACCCGGCGGGCCAGGAGTCTCAGCGCCGCGTCCAGGTCCTCCAGGGCGCGCACCCACTCCGGGGAGTCGACGCCGTACCGGTGGCCCGCCTTGTCGAGGTCGTTGACGTAGAAGTACACGAGCATGGCGGGTGCCGAGGCCAGCTGGACCGCTGCGGCGTCGATGCGCGCCTGGATGGTGCCGGCTCCCACGAAGGTGGCGCCCCGCAGTGCCGCCCGCGTCATGGGCGAGTCCTCGAAGCGCGGCTGGCTGACGGTGACCACCGGCAGGTGGGCGGAGACCCGCTCGAAGACCGTCGGGTGGGGCTGCCACGCGAGCGGGTCGACGTCGGTGTCCCAGCGGCCCAGCATGTTCACCACACGGTCCTGGGCGGGGTCGAGGACGTCGTAGCCCACCATGCCGTGCTGCCCGGGAGCCAGCCCCGTGCCGAGGCTCGCGAGCGACGCCGCGGTCGTGGACGGGAAGGCGGAGGAGAGCACCCGTGCCGCGTCGAGGCTCTCGCGCAGGTAGGGCGCGTGCGCCGCGTAGCGGCGCAGGAGCGCCATGCCGAGGCCGTCCACCATGACGACGGCGATCCGCCGGGCGCGCGGCAGCGCGAGGGCGTTGGTGAAACCGTCGACGCCGAGGGCCGCGGCCGCGCTCGTCATCACGTCGGCCACGGTGGAGGCACCGTAGGGGGGCGGAGCCGGGAGCGGCTCCCGGTGGGAGAAGGCCACCGCTACTGCTGGTGGTGCGCCCGGGTGAACCGCGCGCCGAACCCCGGCTGACGGCGGGCCGTCACGTCCGGGGCGACGATGTGTCCGCCGGCGGCGGGGCTGGCCGTGTTGGCCTTCCGCAGTGCGCGGGCGAACGCCTTCGCGTTCTGCACGGCCTGCGCGCCGTCCGCCTCGGCGCTGACCCGCAGGACGATGTCCTCCTGTGCCATGGTCCCGGTGAGTCCGTGGTCGGCGTCGCACTGGGGATCACCGCAGCTCGCGGGGCCGATGTCGAGGCGCTGGCCGCCGGACCAGGCGATCGCGAGCGTCATCTCGCGGACCGGGTCGCTGGGCTTGTAGTCCTGCGGCTGGGCGTAGAGGTAGCTGAGGACCACGGAACGGATCTGGCTGACCGGGACGGACTCCGTCGAGATCTGCGCCATGACCTGCTCACCGGCGTCGTCGAGCTGCTGGTCGTCCACGTGGGTGATGACGAGCATGTCCTCCGTGAGCACGAGGACCGTGATGTGCCGGTGTACCTCGGTGCGCTCGAAATGCGTCTCGAGGTGCGCGACGTGCGAGAGCGGCTCACGCCCGTCGAGCGCGTCGTGGACGACGTCGGCCACGAGGCGCGGGTAGAAGCCCGCCCGCTCGAGGGATGCATCGAGGTCACGCCACTGGGCGGAAAGCGATGGGGTCATATGCCCAGTTTCCCCCACCGGACCGTGTTGTGCCTAACCCGGGGCGGCGGTGCGGGCGCGCCGCCGCCCGTCAGTCGCGCATGGCGCGGCGGGCGCTGTCGGTGCGCCGCTGCGGGTTCCCGACGTCGATGACGGCGCTGAGCACGGCGAGTCCCGACGACGCGACGAGCACCGGGTTGAACTCGAGGCGCGCGATCTCGGGGTGGTTGTCCTTCAGCAGGGCCACGCGCGCCACGAGGTCCTCGAGCGCCGCGACGTCCGCCGGCGGCAGGCCCTGGTAGCCGAAGAGCTTGCGGGAGGCGCGCGGCGCCCGGACGAGGTCCGCGACGTCCCCGGTGCTCAGCGGCGGGACGGCGTGCGCCCAGTCGTCGAGGAGGTTCACGGAGTCGCCGGCCAGTCCGAAGGACACCACGGGGCCCATGAGCGGGTCCTCGATGGCGCTGATGCTGCAGGCCTGGCCCGACGGCGCCATCGACTGCACCTCCATGCCGAAATGGCCGAAGGGTGCCAGCACCTTCTCCATGCGGGTGATGTTGCGCCGCAGGGACTCGGCGTCGTCGATGTTCAGCCGCACACCGCCGAGGTCGAGGCGGTGCCGGAGGTGCTCGTCCATGGTCTTCAGCGCGACCGGCCAGCCCAGCCGCCCGGCCTGCTCCACGGCCTCGTCGGCGGAGGTGAAACGCGCGGAGGGCAGGAGCCGGATGCCGTAGGCGCCCATGAGTGCCGCGCACTCCTCGGACGTGAGCCGCGTGAGCTCGATGTCCGCGACGCGCGCCCTGACCTGCCCGAGGACCCGCGCGGCCCCGTCGACGTCGACGCCCGCGGGATCCAGGAACTCGCCGTGGTCGCGGGCACGCCAGTGCGCGTACCGGACGACGGCGCCGAGCGCGGCGAGCGCCGCCCCCGGGCTCGGGAAGCACGGCAGGCCGCGCTGGAGGGGCAGCACCGCGGCGGCGGTCTCGCGTTCGGCCGGCCCGGCGGCGGTCGGGTGCCCGGCATGCCCGGCCGCGGCCCCTTCCAGCGGCGCGGCGACCGTGTCGTCCGTCGCCCCGTCGGCTCGCGCGCCGGACGTCCCGTCGGCGCGGGAACCGGTCGCCGGCGAGAACACGAGGCCGTCGAGCTGCAGGCGGGCGTCGAGGATCCCGGTGAAGGAGGCGATGACCGGCTTGCCGGCGCGCTCGGCGCACTCCTGCAGGCACGCGGCCACGGCGTCGGCGGTCAGCCCGCGGGCCGGCAGCGTGGTGACGATCGCGGCGTGCACGGTCTCCTCGCGCAGGGCGTCCCGCACGGCCGCGGAGAGGGCGGGCAGGGCCACGGACTGCCCGGTGTCCAGCTGCAGGCCGGTCTCCAGCCGCGCGACGGTCATGCCCTGCGAGACCACGCCGTCGGCCACCACCTTCCCGAGCGCGGAGGAGTTGCTGAAGACCGCGACGCCGGGGCCCTGGGGCAGGGGCTGGCTCGCGACGATCTGCGCGATGTCCATCAGCTGCTCGGTCGTCTCCACCCTCATGACGCCCGACTGCCGGAGCATGGAGTCGAGGGCGCCGGGCGGCGCCTGGGAGGTGCGCACCGCGTGGCCCGGCGGCAGCTGCAGCCCGGTGACGTCGGACTTCGCGACGATGACCGGCTTCGTCCGGGCCAGGCGCCGGGCGATGCGCGAGAACTTCCTCGGGTTGCCGATCGACTCGAAGTACAGCCCGACGGCGCGGGTGGTGGGGTCGTCCTCCCAGAACTGCATGGCGTCGTTCCCGGACACGTCGGCGCGGTTGCCCGCGGAGATCACGGACGACACCCCGAGTCCGCGCCGGTGGGCGCTCGCGTAGAGGAGCACCCCGAGGCCCGCGGACTGGCTGAAGAGCGACAGGGCGCCGCGGCGGGGCAGCGCGGGCGCCATGGAGGCGTTGAGGCGGACCGCCGGGTCGGTGTTCACGAGGCCCAGCGACGCCGGACCGACCACGCGCATGCCGTGCGCCCTGGCCTTGTGCACGAGGGCGCGCTGTCGCGCGAGCCCTTCGTCGCCGTCGTCGGCGTAGCCCGCCGTCGCCACGAGGAGCCCCTTCACGCCGGCGCGGGCGCAGTCGTCCACCACGGCGTCCACCTGGTCGTGGGGCACGGCCACCACGGCGAGGTCCACGGGCTCGGGGACCTCGGCCAGGGAGGCGTGCGAGATCATGCCGTGCAGTTCGAAGGCCTCCGGGTTCACGGCGTACACGCGGCCCGTGAAGCCGCCGTCGATGAGGTGCTCCAGGAGGGCGTACCCCACGGTGCCCCATTCGCGGCTCGCACCGATCACGGCGACCGACGACGGCGTGAGGAGCTCCGCCATGCTCCGGGCCTCCGCGCGGTGCTCCCGGGCCTCCATCACCGCCCGGGACTTCCGTGTGGGGTCGATGTCGAAGCTGAGCATCACCACGCCGTCGTCGAAGTGCCGCTCCACCTCGTAGCCGGCCTCGGCGAAGACCGTGATCATCTTGCGGTTCTCGGGGAGGACCTCGGCGGAGAAGCGGCGGATGCCGTTCTCGCGGGCCGCGGCCGCCAGGTGCTCGAGGAGGATGGAGCCGACGCCGCGGCCCTGGTGGTTGTCGGAGACGTTGAAGGCGACCTCGGCCTTGAGCGGGTCGTCGAGCCGGTCGTAGCGGCCGATCCCGATGATGTCGTCGCCGCGCGTGATGACGAAGGCCACGCGGTCGCGGTGGTCCACCTCGGTGAAGCGCTTGAGCTCCTTGGTGCTGAGGGTGGCCTTGTAGGTGAAGAACCGCAGGTAGATGGAGTTCTGCGACTGGCTCACGTGGAAGGCCTGCACGGCGTCGGCGTCGGAGGGCGAGATGGGGCGCAAGTGGCCTGTCCCGCCGTCGCGCAGGACGACATCAGCCTCCCAATATTCCGGGTATTGTCCGTCCGTCGCCATAGACTCAGGGTAGTCGGCATCCCCCCGTCCCCGGCCCGAGGCCGCGACCGGACGCGCGGATGCCCGCGATCCGCCCCATTCGAACCCTGAGTTGTTGAGGAACCGCCACGTGGCCAGGCGCCAGAACTCCGCACCGCCGGAGGATTTCACCGAGAAGATCATCGACATCGATGTCGAATCCGAGATGGAGGACTCCTTCCTCGAGTACGCGTACTCGGTGATCTACTCCCGTGCCCTCCCCGATGCGCGCGACGGCCTGAAACCCGTGCAGCGCCGCATCCTGTACATGATGACGGACATGGGCCTGCGCCCGGACCGCGGCCACGTGAAGTCTGCGCGCGTGGTCGGCGAGGTGATGGGCAAGCTGCACCCCCACGGCGACACCGCCATCTACGACGCCATGGTGCGCATGGCCCAGGACTTCTCCCTGCGCCTGCCCCTCATCGACGGCCACGGCAACTTCGGTTCGCTCGACGACGGTCCCGCGGCCGCCCGGTACACCGAGGCCCGCCTCGCGGCCGCCGCGCTGACCCTCACGAACCACCTCGACGAGGACGTCGTCGACTTCGTGCCGAACTACGACAACCAGCTGACGCAGCCGGAGGTCCTCCCGGCGGCGTTCCCCAACCTGCTCGTCAACGGCGCCAGCGGGATCGCCGTCGGCATGGCCACGAACATGCCGCCCCACAACCTCGGGGAGGTCGTCGCGGCGGCACGCCACCTCATCGCGAACCCGGACGCCTCGCTCGAGGACCTGACGCGCTTCGTGCCCGGTCCGGATCTTCCGAGCGGCGGCAGGATCGTGGGGCTCGACGGCGTGCGTGACGCGTACGCGACGGGCCGCGGGTCCTTCAAGACCCGCGCGAAGGTCACGGTCGAGCAGCTCTCGGCCCGGCGCACGGGCCTCGTGGTCACCGAGCTGCCGTACACCGTGGGCCCGGAGAAGGTGATCGAGCGGATCAAGGACGCCGTCACCTCGAAGAAGCTGCAGGGCATCTCGGACATCGTGGACCTCACGGACCGCACGCACGGGCTCCGCCTGGTGATCGAGCTCAAGAACGGGTTCAACCCGAATGCCGTGCTGGCGCAGCTCTACCGCTTCACGCCGATGGAGGACTCGTTCGGCATCAACAACGTGGCGCTCGTGGACGGCCAGCCGCGTACGCTCGGGCTCCGCGAGCTCCTGCAGGTCTACGTGACCCACCGGATCCTCGTGGTGCGCCGCCGTACCTCCTACCGGCTGCAGCGCAAGCGGGACCGCCTGCACCTGGTCGAGGGCCTGCTCGTGGCGATCGTGGACATCGACGAGGTCATCCAGATCATCCGCTCCTCGGACGAGTCCTCCGCCGCGCGCGAGCGCCTGATGTCCATCTACGACCTCACCGAGATCCAGGCCAACTACATCCTCGAACTGCGCCTCCGGCAGCTCACCCGGTACTCGCGCATCGAGCTGGAGAAGGAACAGGAGCAGCTCCGCCTCGAGATCGCCGAGCTGGAGGCGATCCTCGGCTCCGAGGAGCGCCTGCGCACCCTCGTGTCCGACGAGCTCGCCGAACTGTCCGACCAGTTCGCCACCCCGCGCCGGACCGTCCTGCTCGAGTCCGAGGCGGCCGCCCCGCTGAAGGGATCTGCCCTGCCCGCGCCGGCGGCCGGCAAGGGCGTCAAGGCCGTCCTGCCGCTCGAGATCGCGGACGACCCCTGCTGGGTGCTGCTCTCGGCGTCGGGGCAGCTCGCCCGCACGTCGGACCGCCAGGCCCTCGGCGACGGCCAGCGCATCAAGCACGACGCCTTCCGGTCCGTCCTGCCCTCCACCGCCCGCGGCGAGGTGGGGGCCGTGACCTCGGCCGGGCGCATGATCCGCCTCCAGGTCATGGACATGCCCGCCCTGCCGCCCACCGCCGGGGTGCCCAACCTGGCGGGAGGGGTGCCGTCGTCGGAGTTCATCACGCTCGAGCGCGGCGAGAGCCTCGTGGGGCTGGCGCCGCTGAGCGGCGTCGTGGCCCTCGGGACCGCGCAGGGCGTGGTGAAGCGTGTGCAGCCGGACTACCCGCTGAACCGCGACGACTGGGAGGTCATCACGCTCAAGCCCAAGGACAGGGTGGTGGGCGTGGCGACCGCGGCCGACGCCGACGACCTCGTGTTCGTCACGCGGCTGGCGCAGCTGCTCCGCTTCCCGGCCTCCGCGGTGCGGCCGCAGGGCCGGACGGCCGGCGGCATGGCCGGCATCAAGCTCGCGGCGGGTGACGCCGTGCTGCACTTCGGTGCGGTGGCGCACGGCGACGAGCAGGGCGTGGTGGTGACGGTCGCCGCGCCGGGGGACGCGCTGCCCGGCACGGCCGCAGGGTCCGCGAAGATCACCGAGTTCTCGGAGTACCCCGTCAAGGGCCGGGCCACGGCGGGCGTGCGCGCCCACCGGTTCCTGCGCGGGGAGGAGGCCCTGTCGCTCGCCTGGGCAGGTCACGGACCCGCGCGGGCGGCGTCGGCCAACGGCGTGGCCCGGGCGCTGCCCACGGAGCACGGGCGGCGTGACGGTTCGGGTGTGCCGCTGACGCAGCAGATCGACGCCGTCGGGCCGGCGCTGACAGGGCTCGTCGAGTCCTCCGGTCCGGCCGCACCGGCCCTGCCGGGGTCCGGAGCCGCCGGGTCGGGCCCCGCCGATCCGGCCGGATCCGGTACCGCAGGGTCGGGTGGACCGACGGCGGGTGTCCGGCTCGTGGACGGTTCAGGGCCTGCGGCGTCGAGGCGCGCGAAGGATGCCGGCGACGGTCAGGGCACGCTGCTCTAGCTGCCCTGGCTTGCTCTCCCTCGGCCCGCCGCGGTGGTCGGTCCGAGCGCCGCGGTGGTCAGTCCGCCGGGACGACGAGCGGCAGGTCGAAGACGATCGCGCGCTGCGTCGGCACGTAGCCCATGCGTTCGTACAGCCCGAGCGCGCCCGAGGGGTTCTCGGTGTCGACGCCGAGCCCCGCATTCTCCATCCCGGCGGCCCGGTACCGCTTCATCGCCTCGGCGAGGAGCGCCGGCGCCAGGCCGCGGCCACGCCAGGACCTCCGGACACCGAGCAGGTCCGTGTAGCCCTCGGAGTGCCCGAGCAGCTCGCGGGAATCGGGGTCGTAGCTCGCCAGCTGGTAGGCGGCCACCTCCCCCGTGGCCGTGTCGACGAGCGCGAGGCTCCAGTCTGGGCGGAACTCGGGGTGCGTGACGGTGAACTGCCACGACTCCTGGTCGCGCGGCTCGCTCCCCCAGTGGTCCTGGAAGGCGTCGTTGTGCGCGAGGCGGACCAGCTCGACGATGTCCCGGTCGGCGCCGTCGGCGAAGCTCACCAGTTCCAGCCCGGGCGGGAAGGGCAGCTCGGGGATCGGCTGGTCCAGCGGCCGCGTCATCTCCGTGAAGTACCGGACGATCGTGCTCCCGCTCGAGGAGAGCAGGGCCAGGTGCGAGGGGTTGCGTTCCTCGACGTAGTTGCGGAACGTGCCCTCGGCCCGGCCGGTCTCGCGCAGCCGTCCGGCGGCGCGCCATGCCTGCCAGGCGAGCACCGCACGCCCGGTCCCGCGGCCGCGCCACTGAGGATCGACGCCGCCCGCCCCGTGGATCAGGGAGGACCCGGAGTTCATGGACAGGCGCCCGAAGGCACGGGGTACGCCGGCGTCGTCGAACCCGGCGATCGTGTCGCGGCGCGGATCGTTCTTCGAGGCGCGGAGCGCCTGCTCGAGGTCGGCGCGCTGCTCCACCCAGTCTGGCTCGTCGACGGCCGCGATGCGCCGGATCAGGGCGAGCCACGCGTCGATGTCCGCGTAGTTGAGCGGACGCCATCGCAGCGCGGCGGGCAGTGGCGGTGCCTCGGTCTCGGCCGGGCTGCTGCCGGGTTGCTGTCCGGGCTGCTGTCCGGGCTGGTCGCGGGTGCTCATGGTGCCAGCGTATTGCAGGGCGACCGGCTCGTCCGGATGCGACGCGTGGCCCCGGGCCGGGCGTCACACGCGCCGGTCGCCTCCCGACCGCGCTGCGGGGGCAGGGCCCGGCAGGGTCACCGTCCGGTCGCACAGTGCCGCCTCGTCGGGGTCGTGCGTCACCAGGAGCACCGCGGTGTCGGGCAGCCCGCGGCGCAGATCCTCCAGCAGCGAGCGGGCGCCGTCGGCGTCGAGGTGCGCGGTGGGCTCGTCGAGGAGGACGACGCCGGACCGCGTCAGCAGGGCGCGGGCCACGGCGAGCCGCTGCCGCTGCCCGCCGGACAGGCGCGAGCCGCCCGGTCCGGCCTGCGCGTCCAGCCCGTGCTCGAGGCCGGCCACGAACTCCGTCAGGCCCACGGCCCCCAGGACCCGCTGGAGCTCGTCGTCCGTGGCCGGATCGCCGGGTGACCGCGCGAGCTGCAGGTTGGATCGGATGCTCGAGGTGAACAGGTGGCTCTCCTGCGGACACCAGGCGATCCGCGGTGCGGGTCCGCCGTGGTGCGGTACGCCGTCGACGAGCAGCCTGCCCTGCTCGAGCGGCAGGAACCCCAGCAGGGCACCGATCAGGGTGGACTTCCCGCTGCCGGACGGTCCGGTGAGACCCGTCCAGCGGCCCGTTCCGAGGTGCAGGTCCACGCCGGTCACCACCGGCCGGCCGCGCTCGTACCCTACGGCGGCATCCTCCAGCTCCAGCCGTCGGACCGCGGCGGGGCTGCTCCCTGCGCCGGCTCCGGCAGGGTCCCCGTCCTGCGGCGGCCCGAGCCTCGGCCGGAGGCGTCGCACGACGGCGGAGAGCGCACCCCAGGTCTGCACGGCCGAGGCGCCCGCGACGAAGGGCTCGATCAGGGCGAGCTGCATCAGCACCAGCACCGCCGTGATGTCTGCCGGCCGTCCGCCGGAGGCGAGGATGCCGAGCGACGCCGCGCAGCTGGCGGCGACGATCACCGCCGTCGCCGCTCCGGCCGCGGCGGCGGACCGTCGCGAGGCGGCCGCGGCCCTGCTGTCCAGGCGCCGCGTCACCCCGAGCGCCGCACGGTGGGCGCCGTTCACGCGGAGATCGGGGGCCGCCCGGACGAGGCCGGTCACGCGTTCGAGGGCGTCCGCGCGCAGCTGCACGGCGGCGGCGCCGGCGGCCCGCTCACGCGCGACCGCCACCATCGGCGCGACGACCACGGCCGCACCCACCGCGAGGGCCTGCCAGCCGAGGACCGCGGGATGCAGCACGGCCGTGGTGACCAGGGCCGCGACGCCCGTGAGCACCGAGGTGACGAAGGGCAGCAGCGCCCTCGCCGAGAGGTCGCGTAGCTCGTCGATGTCCCCCACGAGCCGTTCGATGCCGCCCGAACCCCGGGCGATCGTGCGCCACGAGCGCCCCGCCTGCAGCAGGCCCGTCCAGAGGCGGAGGCGCGTGTCGTCGGCCCGGTGGAACACCGCGCGGTGCAGCCACAGCCGCTCCTCGTAGCGGAGCAGGGACCGGCCGATACCGAAGAACCGGACACCGACGATGGCGGTGAGGAGGTAGAGGATCGGCGGCTGCTCGGCGGCGCGGACGATGAGCCAGCCGCTGAGTGCGGTGAGGGCGACGGCGAAGACCGAGGCACCGAGCCCCAGCGCCGCAGCGGCGAGGAAACGGCGGTCCCACGGGCGCACGAGTGCGAGCACGTCGAGCGCGGACCGGGACCACGAGGTCCTGCCCCGGAGCGGCGGGGCCGTCGCGTCCGGGTCGGCGACGGCAGTTGCGTGATCGCGCGCGCTGCCGGCGGGCGACACGGCGGCGGGCGACAGAGATCGGGGCACGGCAGGGACGGCGGCGGGCGCCGCGGACACGGTGGACGTGTCGGCCCGGGCAGCACCGGCGGAGCCCGGCGACCGGACACCGGCCTCGGGGCCGTGGCCGACGGCGGACCGGGCGGCAGATACCGCACGGCTCGGAACGAGGTCGCGCCGGGCGTCGAGGCGCACCTCGTCCGTCGCCAGGGCGGCCGTCTCGTCGTCGTGTGCGATCAGGACGACCGCCAGTCCCGGCCGGCGGACCGCGATGGCCCCGCGGATGGCACGGGAGGCCTCCTCGTCCACGTGGGCTGTCGGCTCGTCGAGGAGCAGGAGCCGGACCGCGGGGTCCTGTGCCCGGAGGAGGGCACGGGCGACGGCGACGCGCCGCAGTTCGCCGGGGCTGAGCTCCCCCGTCCGCCGGTCCGCCAGATCCGCGGCCCCCACGGCCGCGAGCTGCTCCTCGATGGCGGGGGCATCGTCCGGCAACCGCGCGTAGAGGGCCAGTTCGGCGCGCACCGTGTCCATCAGGAGCTCGGGGTGCTGGGGAACCCAGGCGATGCCGTCCTCGGGCAGGCCTTCGATGCGTCCCTCCGACCGGAGGCCCACGGGGAGCGCCGCTCCCCCGGCCAGGACCCGCATGAGCGTCGACTTCCCCGATCCGCTCGGACCCCGCAGGGCCAGCACCGAACCGGGCGCGACGACGAAGGAGACGTCCTCCAGCACCGGTTCGAGGACGCCGTCGTACCGGGCGCCGAGCTTCCCGACCCGGATGACGCCGGGTGCCTCGACCGGGGCCACGTGCCCGGTGCTCGGCGTGGACGACGTCGAAGGCGCAGACGGGAGGTCCGACGCGGAGTCCGACGCCGAGTCCGACGTGAAGTCCGACGCCGAGTCCGACGTGAAGTCCGACGTGGAGTCCGGGTCCGACGCGGCGCGCACCGCGGCACCCTCGGGCGCGGGGGCATCGATGACAGCGCGGACCCGGGCGCCGGCCTCCTGGCCGTCCTCGCTGGCGTGGTGGGCGGCGCCGACGTCGCGGAGCGGCCCGTAGCACTCGGGCGCGAGGATCAGGGCGATCAGCGCCGTCTCGAGCCCGAGGTCGCCGTGGATGAGGCGGACCCCCGCGAATACGGCGACGACGGCGACGGAGATGGTGCTGATGAGTTCGAGGGCGAGGGAGGAGAGGAAGACCGTCCGGAGCGTCGTCATGGTGCGTGAGGTGTAGGTGCCGGCGATCTCGCGGAGGGCGCGCGTCTGCTCCGCGGCACGGCCGAGGCCCACGAGGACCGGGAGCCCCCGCGCGAGCTCGAGCAGGTGGTCGGACAGGCGGCCCAGTGCGACGGCGGCCTGCCGGGTGCGCTCCTGCGTGTGGAGGCCGATGAGCGCCATGAAGACGGGCACCAGCGGCACCGTGAGCACGATGATGAGGGCGCTGACCCAGTCCGCGAGGAGTATCCGTGCGCCGATGAGCAGGGGCACCACGGCGCAGGTGATGAGGGCGGGCAGGTACTGCGTGTAGTACTTGTCGAGTCCGTCGAGACCGCGGGTCAGCAACACCGCGAGGGAGCCCTGGCCGCCGCCGGGGGTGGCGGCGCGGGTGGTGCCGCCGTCGTCGAGCACGCGCAGCAGGGCGGCCTCGCGCATCCCCTCCTTGGCGCCGAGGGCCAGGCGGGCGGCGGTGGCGTCCTGGCCCCAGGCCGCGAGGGTGCGCAGCGCTGCCCCGAGCACCCCCTGCACGAGGACAGCACGGACATCCGGCGCGCCGGCGGCGAGGGACGCGATGCCGAGTGCGAGCGCCTGGGCCATGAGGACCAGTCCCGCGGCGCGGGCGGCGGCGAGCACGCCGAGGAGGTACACGGCCGGGCCCGCGCCGACCGGTCCGCCGGCCGCCAGGACGGCCAGGGGTCCGCGCCGGGCTGCGGGGCCGGCCGCTGGGGTGGTGCTCACAGCGCCGCCACGGCATGCGCCGCGGGGATGCTCTCCTCCGACACGCGCCGGCGGAAGACCCAGTACGTCCAGGCCTGGTAGGCGAGGACGAGCGGCAGCCCGAAGCAGGCCACGATGCTCATCAGCCCGAGCGTGTAGGGCGATGACGAGGCGTTCTGCACCGTCAGGTCGAACGCCGCATCCAGGGTCGAGGGCAGCACGACCGGGAACACGGCACCGAAGATCGATCCGACGAGTGCGAGCATCCCGACGCCCAGCGCCGCGAAGGCCCGCCCGTCGCGTCCGACGATCGAGCAGCGGTGGGCGGCGAGGACGGCCGCGACGGCGAGCACCACGGCCAGCCAGGTGATCACCGACCCCGTGTCCAGCTGGACGATCAGGGCCCAGCCCAGGAACGGGAGCAGCGCGACGGGCAGGAGCCGGCGGAACAGGCGTTCGGCCTGGCCCCGCACGCCGCCCTCGGTCTTGAGCGCGACGAACGCGGCCGCATGGACGAGGCAGAACAGGACGACGGCGGCGGCCCCGAGGAGGGCCGGTGCGGTGGCCCAGGCGAAGGCGCCGCCCACCCGGTTGCCGTTCGCGTCGAGCGGCAGGCCCGTCGTCGTCAGCGCCAGGGCGGCGCCGATCCCGGCCGCGGCGGTGAAGGAGCCGACGGCGATCGCCCAGTCCCAGCGGCCGCGCCACGCGTCGCTGTCCCGCTTGCCGCGCCACTCGAAGGCCACGGCCCGGAAGATCAGGCCGAGCAGCACGCAGAGGAAGGGCAGGTAGAGCGCCGACAGCAGCGAGGCGTACCAGGACGGGAAGGCGGCGAACGTCGCCCCGACGGCGGTGATCAGCCACACCTCGTTGCCGTCCCAGACGGGGCCGACCGTGTTGAGCAGCACGCGCCGCTGCGTGTCGTTGCGGGCCATGAGCTTCATGAGCATGCCGACCCCGAGGTCGAATCCCTCGAGGAACAGGTAGCCGGACCAGAGCACGGCGATCAGGACGAACCAGAGGGTGGGCAGTGCCTCGGTCATCGGGGGGTCCTTCCGGTCGGGCGTGGTCGGCAGCGGGGGGAACAGCACATCGGGGGCCGGAGCACTCCGGCGGACGGGTCAGTAGGCGAAGGCGAGGACATCGCCGTCGTCCTTCCCGCCGGTGGCGCCCGGCGCGTCGTCGGAGTGCGCCAGCTCGGGCATGGCGGAGGCGGTACCGCCGCGCACGTAGGTGAACAGCAGCCTCACCTCGACCACGAGCAGGACGGCGTACACGGTGGTCAGGGCGACGAGCGAGGCGACCAGCTCGGCGACGGTGACGCCCGGTGAGACGGCCGCGGCGGTGAACATGAACACGCTGTCGATACCCGAGAGATCGGGGTTGGGCGCGACGACGAACGGCTGCCGCCCCATCTCCGTGAAGATCCAGCCGGCGGCGTTGGCCCCGAACGGGGCGAGGATGCCGAACACCGCGAGGCGCATGAGCCAGCGGGACTGCGGCACGGTGCCCCTGCGGAGGACCCACAGGGCGGCCGCCGCGGCGGCGGCAGCGATCGCGCCGAAGCCGATCATGATGCGGAAGCCCCAGTAGGTGACCTCCATGACGGGCAGGTAGTCGATCTCGGTGCCCGCGCGCTCGCCGTACATGGGATCGTCAGGCAGCGTGGTGCCGTACTTCTCCTGGTACTCGGGCAGGAGGGTGTTGACGCCCTTGACCTCGGTGGTGAAGTCGCCGTTGGCGAGGAACGAGAGCACGCCGGGCACCTCGATGACGGCCGTGATGTCATCGCAGCTCTGCGCCCCCAGGTTGCCGACGGAGAGGATCGAGAAGCCGGTGCCGTCATGGCAGGCGGCTTCCGCGGCGGCCATCTTCATGGGCTGCTGGTCGAACATGAGCTTGCCCTGCAGGTCCCCGGTGATACCGGTCCCGGCGAACGCGATCATGGCGACGACGGCGCCCGCCCGCGCGGAGCGCAGCCACACCCGGTGGTCGACGGCGTCGCGGGCACCGCCGCCGTCGCCGGCGGTGAGGGTGCCGTCCGCGGTGAGGGTGTCGAGCCCGTCGTGGCGCCGCTTCCACAGGTGGTACCAGCTGATCCCGAGCAGGAAGGCCCCGGCCACCGCGAGGGCTCCGAAGAGCGTGTGCGGGAAGGCGACGAGGGCGGTGTTGTTGGTGAAGACGGCCCACGCGTCGACCATCACGGGCCTGCCGTCGACCATCTCGACGCCCACGGGGTGCTGCATCCAGGAGTTGGCCACGAGGATGAAGTAGGCGGAGAAGACGGAGGCCAGGACGGCGGCCCAGAGGCTCAGCAGGTGGACCAGCCGGGGCAGGCGGTCCCAGCCGAAGATCCAGAGGCCGAGGAAGGTCGATTCGACGAAGAAGGCGAGGAGCGCCTCCATCGCCAGCGGCGCCCCGAAGACGTCCCCCACGAAGCGGCTGTACTCGCTCCACGCCATGCCGAACTGGAACTCCTGCACGAGGCCGGTGGCCACGCCCATGATGAAGTTGATGAGGAAGAGCTTCCCCCAGAACTTCGTCATCCTGAGGTAGTGCTCCTTGCCCGTGCGGTGCCACATGGTCTGCATCGTCGCGACCAGGAGACCGAGCCCGATGGTCAGCGGGACCATGAGGAAGTGGTAGACGGTCGTGATCCCGAATTGCCAGCGGGCAATCTCCAAGGCTTCCATCGGACCCTTTCGGCAGTGCCGTACGCCGGCGACGCGGAACTTCTACAAGCTGTAGAAGAAGTTCTTCTACATATCGTAGAACAAATGTCCACGTATTTCTACGTGGAGTAGAAATGTGCGGGCCGACGCGGTAGGTTAGATGCACCACGCCTCATCGCTCCCTCCTGGGAGCGGACCGGAGCCCAGGCGGGATCCGGTCCTGCACTGATCGAAGGAAGAACATGGCAACGCTCGGAGACCTCGAACGCACGGTGATGGACCTGCTGTGGGCGACACCGGAGGCGATGCACGCGAATGCACTCAGGGACGCGATCGCCGAGGCACCGACGGGGCAGGTGGGACGCGAACTCGCCGTCACGACGGTCCTGACGGTGCTGTCCCGGCTCGAGAAGAAGGGCCTCGTGGAGCGGGAGCGCGACAGCCGCCCGCACCGGTACCGGTCCGTGACGAGCCGTGAGGACCACACCGCGGAGCTCATGCACGAGGTGCTCGTGACGGCGCCGGACCGCGAAGCCGTCCTCGCACGCTTCATCGGCAGCGTCTCCGAGGCCGAGGCCGAGACCCTCCGCAAGCTGCTCGGCGGCAGCTGACCCTTCGGTGTTCTGGGCCTCCTACCTGCTCGCGGCTCTCGCGATCATCCTCGCGTGGCCCGCTCCGATCGCGCTCTCCCGGGCCTCCTGGCCCGCCCGCGCACCCTTCACGGCCATGGTGCTCTGGCAGTCGATCGCCCTCGCCGGAGGGCTGTCCATGATCGGCGCGATGCTCGTCTGGGGTCTCGAGCCGCTCGGCGACAACCTCGTCTCGGCGTCGGTCGGGTTCTTCCGCATCCTGGTCGATGACGACTCCGCGGCGACGCTCGGCGTGATCCACGTCTTCGCGATCAGTGCCGCGACCCTGCTGTTCGCACACCTCCTCTTCACCCTGGCGCTGACCTTCGTCCGCATCCGCCGGCAGCGCCGGCGCCACCGGGACATGCTCAACCTGCTGAGCTCCCCTGCCGCCGACCAGCCCGCCACGCTCGTGATCAGCCATCCCGCGCCCGTGGCCTACTGCCTCCCGGGCGGCGCCCGCTCCGTGACGGTGATGTCGGACGGCCTCATGGACCTCCTCAGCCGCGCCGAACTCGACGCGGTCCTGACCCACGAGAACGCGCACCTGCACCAGCGCCACCACCTGCTGCTGTGGGCCTTCGCCGCCTGGCGTGCGGCCCTGCCGTGGCTCCCCACCTCGCAGCTCGCGCAGCGCGCCGTGAGCGAACTGATCGAGATGCTGGCCGACGACGAGGCGCTGCGCCACGTGGACGAGCCCACGCTCGTGCGGGCCATCGCGATCGTCGGCTCCGGGGCGCTGCCGCCCTCACGGGACGAGCTCGACGATCCGCTCGCCGACCCCCTCACCGGTCCCGGTGCCGGGTCCCGAACCGATCAGGGCCCGCCCGGGACGACCGGCGCGGCCGACGTGACGGGTGGGACCGGGGACGCACGGTCCACGGCGCACCGGCTACGCCGCCTGCTCACTCCCCTGCCGCCGCTCAGCCGCTTCCAGCAGGGCCTGGCCCTGTCCACCGCGGGCATGCTCCTGGTGGTGCCGCCGGCGCTGCTCGTGGCGCCCGAGCTGCTCGGCTAACGAGGTCCGGGCCTCCCGGCAACCGGGCGCACCCAGGGGCCCGGACTCGCGGACCCGGACTCCCGGGAACCGGGCGCAGCGGGCCAGGGCCGGATGCGCGGCGCAGCCGGCCCGTCAGGCGTCGATGCGGTCCCGGTCCAGGGACGCCGCCCCGGCGATGATGAAGTCCTTGCGCGGTGCCACGTCGCTGCCCATCAGGAGATTGAAGACCCGCTCGGCGGACTCGGCCTCCTGGATGCGCACGCGCCGCAGGGTCCTGTGCCGGGGGTCCATCGTGGTCTCGGCCAGCTGGTCCGCGTCCATCTCGCCGAGGCCCTTGTAGCGCTGGATGGGGGACTTGTACCGCTTGCCCTGCTTCTCGAGCGCGGCCAGCAGGCGCGTGAGTTCCGCCTCCGAGTACGTGTATATCATCTCGTTGGCCTTCGCGCCGCCGTTGACCACCTCGACGCGGTGCAGGGGCGGAACGGCGGCATAGACCCGGCCGGCCTCGACGAGCGGGCGCATGTACCGGAAGAACAGGGTGAGGAGCAGCGTGCGGATGTGGGCGCCGTCGACGTCGGCGTCGGTCATCAGGATGACCTTCCCGTACCGCCGCGCGTCGAGCTGGAAGCTCCGCCCGGAGCCTGCCCCGATGACCTGGATGAGGGCGGCGCACTCCGCGTTGGACAGCATGTCGCCCACGGAGGCCTTCTGCACGTTCAGGATCTTCCCGCGGATCGGCAGGAGCGCCTGGTAATCCGAGGACCGCGCGTTCTTCGCGGTGCCGAGCGCGCTGTCACCCTCGACGATGAACAGTTCGGAGCGCTCGGGATCGTCGATACGGCAGTCCGCGAGCTTGGCCGGCATGGTGGAGGTCTCGAGGGCGTTCTTGCGCCGCTGCGTCTCCTTGTGCACCCTTGCCGAGATCCGCGACTTCATCTCAGCGACGACCTTCTCGAGCAGCAGGGCCGACTGGGCCTTGTCGTTGCGCGCCGAGGAGGACAGGCGCGCCTGCAGCTCCTTCTCCACGACCTTCGCCACGATGGCCTTCACCGCGGACGTGCCGAGGACCTCCTTGGTCTGCCCCTCGAACTGCGGCTCGGCCAGGCGCACCGTGAGGACGGCCGTCAGGCCGGCGAAGACGTCGTCCTTCTCGATCTTGTCGCTGCCCGCCTTCAGCTTGCGGGCGTTCGCTTCGATGACCTTGCGGAAGGTCTTCAGCAGGGCCTGCTCGAAGCCGGTCTGGTGCGTCCCGCCCTTGGGTGTGGCGATGATGTTCACGTAGCTGCGGACCGTCGTCTCGTAGCCGATGCCCCAGCGCAGCGCGATGTCGACGTCGCAGTCCCGCTCCACCTCGGCCATGCGGCTGTGGCCGCGCTCGTCGAGGACGGGTACCGACTCCTTGAAGCGGCCCGACCCCTGGAACCGCCAGACATCCGTGACGGCGGTATCGAGGGCCAGGAACTCGGCGTACTCGGAGATGCCGCCGTCGTGCTGGAAGACCTCCTCCACGGGCCCGGACTCCCCCGGGGTGCCCGGGAGCCGCCGCTCGTCCCGCAGCGTGATGCGCAGGCCCGGGACGAGGAACGACGTCTGCCGTGCGCGGGTCTGCAGTTCCTCGTACGAGAAGCTCGCGTCGGGCGTGAAGATCTGGCGGTCGGCCCAGTACCTGATGCGGGTCCCCGTGACGCCACGCTTGGCCCTGCCCACGATCTCGAGGCGGGAGCCGTCGAGGAAGGGCTCGAACGAGGAGGCGGGCGACGGCGTCGTACCGTCCTTGAACACGCCCGGCTCGCCCCGGCGGAACGACATGGCGTAGGTCTTGCTGCCGCGGTCGACGAACACGTCCAGCCGGGAGGACAGGGCGTTGACGACACTCGCCCCGACGCCGTGCAGGCCGCCCGAGGCGGTGTAGGAGCCGCCGCCGAACTTGCCGCCGGCATGCAGTTTCGTGAACACCACCTCTACACCCGTGAGGCCCGTCTTGGGTTCGATGTCCACGGGGATCCCCCGGCCGTCGTCGTGGATCTCCACGGAGCCGTCCGCGTGCAGGATGACGGTGATGCTCTGCCCGTACCCGGCCAGCGCCTCATCCACCGAGTTGTCGATGATCTCCCAGAGGCAGTGCATGAGGCCGCGCGAGTCGGTGGAACCGATGTACATGCCGGGACGCTTGCGCACCGCTTCGAGGCCTTCGAGGACCGAGAGGTGCCGGGCGGTGTAGTCCGAGGTGGGGGGTGTCACGGTGATGCGATCTCCTGGGCGGAACAGGCACGCACCAGGGCGGGCGCCGGGCGGTGTGTTCGAAAGGGAAGGGGACCTCCAGTCTATTGCCGGGTACCGACAGCATCGGCCAGGCGCGGCTCCGATGTCCGCGGCGGACGTCCCGGAAACCCCATACCCCCTGGTACGCCCGGAGCGAAAGGAGACCCAGCCTGGGAAGGGCCGCCGACGAATAGTGGTTATATGAGTACACGATCCACAGGAGGAGACCCCATGACCACTGCAGTAGCAACTCGCGAATTGACTGCCCTGGACCGCTGCGACCGGTGCGGCGCCCAGGCCTACGTGCGGGCCGTCCTTCAGTCATCCGGTGGAGAGCTTCTGTTCTGCGGCCACCATGCGCGCGCCGTCGAAGCGAACCTGAAGCCCCTCACCTCGGAGTGGCAGGACGAGACGCAGCGGCTTCACGAGAAGCCCGCCGTCGTCGCCGACTGATCCAGCACGCAACCCCCTACTCCAGGCGCCTCGTGAACAGGCGCTGAGACTCACGGAAAGGCCCCCTCCGCCGGAGGGGGCCTTTCCGCGTCCAGGGCCTGGCTCCGACACGGCATGGCCGCCGACCCGCGCTCCAGACGCAGGCAGGGCCCCTCCCGAAGGAGGGGCCCTGCCTGACGCGTCGTGTCGCGGAGCGGTCCGCGTCGCGGATCAGTCCGGGCGGATCAGTCCAGGTAGTCGCGCAGGACCTGCGACCGCGAGGGGTGGCGCAGCTTGGACATGGTCTTCGACTCGATCTGGCGGATGCGTTCGCGGGTCACGCCGTAGACCTTGCCGATCTCGTCCAGCGTCTTCGGCTGGCCGTCGGTGAGCCCGAAGCGCATCGCGACGACGCCCGCTTCGCGCTCGGAGAGGGTGTCCAGCACCGAGTGGAGCTGCTCCTGCAGGAGGGTGAAGCTCACGGCGTCGGCCGGGACGACAGCCTCGGAGTCCTCGATCAGGTCGCCGAACTCGGAGTCGCCGTCCTCGCCGAGAGGCGTGTGCAGCGAGATGGGCTCACGGCCGTACTTCTGCACCTCGACGACCTTCTCGGGCGTCATGTCGAGCTCGAGCGCGAGCTCCTCGGGGGTGGGCTCCCGGCCCAGGTCCTGCAGCATCTGCCGCTGGACGCGGGCGAGCTTGTTGATGACCTCGACCATGTGCACGGGGATGCGGATGGTGCGCGCCTGGTCGGCCATGGCGCGGGTAATGGCCTGGCGGATCCACCAGGTGGCGTAGGTGGAGAACTTGAAGCCCTTGGTGTAGTCGAACTTCTCGACGGCGCGGATGAGGCCCAGGTTGCCTTCCTGGATGAGGTCGAGGAAGAGCATGCCGCGCCCGGTGTAGCGCTTGGCGAGGGACACGACGAGGCGGAGGTTCGCCTCGAGAAGGTGGTTCTTGGCCCGCTTGCCGTCGTGGATGACGAACTCGAGCTCGCGCTTGAGCTTCGGATCCATGTCCGGGTCCGCGGCGATCTTCTCCTCGGCGAAGAGTCCGGCCTCGATGCGCAGGGCGAGGTCGACTTCCTGCTCGGCGTTGAGCAGGGCGACCTTGCCGATCTGCTTCAGGTAGTCCTTGACCGGATCGGCGGTGGCACCCGCGGAGACGACCTGCTGGGCGGGGGCGTCGTCGTCGTCGGCGTCCGAGTAGACGAAGCCCGTGGTCGTACCGACCTCGGCGGCCTCGGGCTTGAGGTCCTCGGGATCGGCGTCGACGGCGACGTCGACGGCGGGCTCGGCTGCGTCGAGCGTGTCCACCGAACCCGCGGCGTCGGAGGTCGAGGCCTTCGTGGCCGGGGAAGCAGCCTTGGCGGCAGGCTTCTTGGCCGCCACCCGTCGCTTCGTGGTGGTGGTACCGGCGTCTGGCGACACCGGTGCTGCTGTCTTCTTGACCGGCACAGAAAACCTTTCATACGGCGGTGTGTGGTGCAATCAGAGGGACAACACCACTATGACCCTGTCAAGTCCGCGCTGGTTATCAGAAATGTCCGGCGGGGCCAGGTCCCTAGTGGAACGGTCCCGCCGCCTGAGCTATTCCCCTCGGATCCGCCGGAAGGCGGGACCGCTCGGGGGATGCTGGGAGTTGTCTGATGCACGGACCCAACCGGGTCTCAACCTCCATTGTCTCACGGCTGCCAGCCGCGCCGGAAATCAGGTCGGCGCCGTTCTGCACCGTATCCGGCCCCCGTCACGCGTGCGTGACGGTCACGCTGCGCCCGTGCAGGTCCGCGCGGCGTCGGCGGTCCACGCCGTCGAGCGCCTCCGGGCCCATGCCGGCAGCCCGCCGCGGCGCAGGAGTTCCGAGAGCAGCCGGGCCAGCCGGTAGCCCGGCACCGTCAGCTCGGCCGCCTCGAGGAACACCGCCGCCCGGGAGCCGCGGCCGCGCGCGTACTCGAACCAGGCGGACATCGTCAGGGCCGCTGCCCGTGATTCACCATCGGACACCGCGGCGAGCCGCGCGAGGACCTGCGCCATCGCGTCGACGCGGTGCCAGGTGATCGTGCCCGTGAACCGGCCGGCGAGGACATCCGCGTACAGCAGCGCGGCGGCGTCCACCTCCCGTCCCGGCGACGGGTGCCCCCGCGGGCCGGGCGGCGAGGCCGTCGCGGCGATGGCGGCGATGGCGGCGATGGCGGTGATGGCGGTGCGGATCTCCTCCATGGCCTCCACCGGACCCGCATCCCGGCCTCCGGCCTCATGTGCGTCGGGCAGCACCGGGGGAAGAGCTCCCGCAGGCTCCCCCGCTCCGTCCGGGATCCCGCCCGCATATCGCCCCGACGCGCCGCTGCCGAACAGGCCGCAGGCCGCCGCGCCGTCGAGCGCCCGGGCGGAACCGAGGCAGGCGCTGGCGAGCAGGAAGTCGCGGACCGTCCGCGACTCGATACTCGCCAGCAGGAATCCGGCCACGTCCGGATGGGCGGTGGTCTCGAACCCGTGCGGCAGCAGCAGGACGGCGTCCCAGACGGCGGACGTCGCGGGGAACTGGGACGCGGACGTCCAGCGACCGGAGCAGGCCGCGGCGTAGTGCGCCTGGGCGTCCTCGACGGCCCGCAGCTCCCCCTCGCTCGTCGTGCATCCCGCTGCGACCGCCGGAGCAGCGCGGAGCACTGCCTCGGGCGCCGATGCGTCGAAGGCGCTCCCGCCGAACACCAGCTCCGCGCCGAGGGCACTGGACGCGACGGCATCGAGCGGCTCGCCCGGCCAGGGGCAGCAGTCGTCGTCCCTGCAGAAGTAGTTCCGCCACCCGGCCGCGGAGACGAACCAGCCATCACGGACGGGAAGACCGGCAGCCTCGAGCACGGTGCCGAGGGCGGACACCAGCGCCTCGTGCGGTACCGGCCCGAGGCGCGGCCAGTCCGCGCCGTACACGATCAGGAGCGTCCCGTCCGCGGCGGCGTCGTCGCGCAGGAACGAGAGCACCCCCTCGGCGAATCCGAGCGGATCCGTGACGCTCGCTGGCAGGTCCACCCGGAGCGTGGCTCCCAGCCACCGGCCCGTGGTGGTCAGCACGACGAGGCTCCGGGCAGGCATGAAGCCGAGCGCGTGGGGTACGTAGGACAGGATGTCCGCCGGCGAGGTGACGGCGAAGGACGGGGACCGCCGGTTGCCCGGCACGGGGCTCGAAGAGGAAGGCATGCAGGCCAGCCTGCTCGCCGGGCTGCAGCCTCGCCCGCTGCACCGGCCGTATGTGGACAACCGCAGCGCCGGGCCGCCGGAACCGGAGCACCGCCGCCGCGTCCCTAGCCGCCCTGGCCGCCCCGGCTCCTCCGGTCCGCTCTCGTCTCGTGCCGGCGGCGCCGCTCGCGGGCCAGGGCCTCGCGTAGCGGCGGCACCACGACGCCCTGCTCCGCCATCCGCCGCCGGACCCTCCGCCGCGCGATGAGGACGGCGACGACCCCCGCCGCGAGGACCACGAGTTGCGCGGCCATCGCGAGGCGGAACGATTCGAGCGCGTAGAGCTCGCCCTGCGAGAACCCGCTGCCGAGGAGGAGGTCGAGGACCACGCCGATGACGAACATCGACACCAGGGAGGCCACGAAACCGCCGATGTTCACGATGCCGGTGGCGGTGCCCATGCGGGCTGCGGGGTTGAAGGTGCGGGCGAAGTCGAACGCGATCATCGACCCCGGTCCGCCGACGGCCAGGGCGATCACCAGCAGGACCAGCAGCGGCAGCGGCGCGGGCCCGGGGTAGAGGAGGACGGCGAGCCAGGCGGTCGTGATCAGCCCCGCGATCGCGAGGACCATGGTGGACCGGCGCAGCGGGTGCCGGCCCACGTACCGGCCGAGGAAGGGCCCGCACGCGATGCCCACGGCCACGAAGAGGGTCATGAGGGCCGACGCGGCGCCCTCCCCGATCTTCTCGGCCCGCACCAGGTAGGGGTAGCCCCACATGAGCACGAAGACCGTCCCCGGGAACTGGATGGTGAAGTGCGACCAGAGGCCGAGGCGCGTGCCCGGCTGCTTCCAGGCCTGCGCGAGGGACGTACCGGTCTGCCTCAGCGTCTGGGCGGCACGCCCGCTGCCGGGCACGGGCGAGTCCCTGATGGCGGTCACGGCGAGGACGACGGCGAGCACCGACAGCGCCGCGGCCGCGAGGAACGCGGGCTGCCACCCGTAGGCCGCGAGCAGCGCCACGAACGGGATGACGGAGACCACCTGCCCGAGCTGCCCGATGATCCCGGTCCACTGCGTGAGGACCGGGATGCGCCGGGGCTCGAACCATGCCGGCAGCAACCGCAGGACGCTGATGAACGTCGCCGCGTCGCCCGCGCCCACGAGCAGGCGCCCCACGATGCCGGCCCCCACCGAATCGGCGAAGGCCAGCTGTGCCTGCCCGAGCGCCATCAGGATGCCGCCCGCGACGATCAGGCTCCGCGGCCCCCACCGGTCCACGAGCACGCCCACCGGGACCTGCAGGCCCGCATAGACGAGCAGCTGCACCACGGTGAAGACCGACAGCTGCGAGGCCGAGGCATCGAAGCGGTCCGTCGCCTCGAGCCCTGCCACCCCGAAGGTGGTGCGCTGCGTCACCGCGACGAGGTAGGCCGCCACCCCTGCCGCCCAGACCAGGAGTGCCCTCGAAGAATTCACGTGTCCATTATCGCGTGGCCGGCGTGCCGCCCGTCCTCCGACCATCCTCCGCCCGCCGTTAGGCCGGCTGTGGAAGACGGACGGACGGGCGGGTCAGGATCGGGACGTGCCGTCGTCCCGGGTGTCCGGGGCGTCCGGGGCGTTCTGCCCGGCCGGCTCGGCATGGTCTCCGCCGTGCCCCTCGCCGTGCCCCTCGCCGTGCCCCTCGCCGTGCCCCTCGCCGTGCCCCGAGTAGTCGATGGGAGAGGTGCCGGGGAACTCCGTGTCCCACAGGAGGGTCGACTCCTCCTCGGCCTGCGGGCTCGCGAGATACGCCTCGACGGCGGCACCGAGCTCCTCCGCGCTCGCCAGCTCACTGTTGTCCTTCACGAGCAGCGACCTGCGCTCGGCGCCGTCCGCGTACTCGTCGTAGCGCTTCTCGAGGGATGCGACGACGGACTGCACCTCCGCGGAGTTGCCGACCTGCCGTGCGATCTGGCGCTCGACGTCGCGCCCCGTCTCACGCAGCCGGTCGGTCGGCAGCACCACGCGCGCGGTCGCGCCGAGGTACTCGAGCCCGGCCACCGCGGCGGGCGGGTACTCGGCCTCGGCCAGGTAGTGCGGCACGTGGATGACGTGCCCGACGACGTCGTGCCCGGCTTCGATCAGCCGCAGCTCCAGGACGTGGCCGATCGACGCCTGCAGCTCCGCGGTGGGGCGCCACGCGTTCATGCCGTCGATGATGTCCGACCGGTTGCCGTGCAACGTCACGCCGATCGGGCGCGTGTGCGGCACGGGCATCGGGATGGCGTGGACCCACGAGGTCATCGTCACCTCCAGCTCCTCCACGAGCCCGACGACGGCGCTCGCGAACCGCTCCCACTGCAGGTCGGGCTCCACGCCGGTGAGGAACAGGAACGGCTCCCCCAGCCCGTCGTACAGGCGGTGCAGCTCCAGGCGGTGCGGCTGGTAGTCCGTCAGGTGGTCCTCGGCGAACGTGATCTTCGGGCGCCGGCCGCGGTAGTCCATGAGCTGGTCGGCGTCGAACTCGGCCACGAGATCGTGGTCGAGGATCTCGAGCAGCTCCTCGCTGACCTGCGAGACGACGTGACCGGCGTCCATGAAGCCCGTGAGGCTCACGAGCAGGGGGAGGCCACGGCTCGCGGGGTCCTCGAAGACCTCGGCGTCGATGTTGTACAGGGTGCGTGGATCCAGCATGGCTCTCTCCTGACGGTTGGGTCCTGCTGTTCTCAACACCGCCGGCGCCGGCTTCATTCCGGAACAAGAATGCACCGGGCGCACGGACTACGATCGTCAGGACGGTTCCCGGACCACCAGATCCCGGGGACCACGAGCAATGCATCTGGACCACCCAGCCGGACACGAGGAGACAGATTCCGTGATCAAGACGACCGAACTACACCTGACCGCTTCCGCCGCGGAGCTCAGGAAGATCCCCAGCGACGCCCTCGTGATCGCGGTGGCCAAGGGGACGGACGGGCCGGTCCTGCTCGAGAGCCCGCTGCCGGCGAAGGCGGCACGCGCGCTGGGCGACAGCCTCCAGGTCCTCGGTATCACCGGTGCCGCCGACGAGGTGCGCCGACTGCCCGGCCTCCCCGAGACCGGCGCCGATTCGCTCGTGCTGTCCGGCGTCGGCCCCGCCACGCCCGGAGAGGCGCTCGCCCCGGAGACGCTGCGCCGCGCCGCGGGTGCCGCCGTCCGCCAGCTGACCGGCCTCGACACGGTCGTCCTGGCCCTGCCCGCGGGGACCGTGGACGCCGCGACCGCCGTCGCCGAGGGCGCCGCGTTCGGCGCGTACAGCTACGAGGGCCACAAGTCCGGCCTGAAGCCGGACGGCACCGTCGCCCCCGCCAAGGACAAGGACGCGGTCCGGAACGTCGTCGTGCACACGAGCGTGGCCGACGACGCCGACCTCGCCCCGGCGCTGCGGCGCTCGGTGATCCTCGGCAAGAACGTCAACGCCACGCGTTCGCTCGTGAACCAGCCGCCGAGCCACCTCTACCCCGAGACGTTCGCGCAGGCCGCCAAGGACCTCTCGCGCGGGCTCCCGGTGAAGATCACCGTGATGGACGAGAAGCGCCTCGAGCGCGACGGCTACGGGGGCATCCTCGGCGTCGGCAAGGGATCCTCCCGCCCGCCGCGCATGGTCAAGGTCGAGTACTCCCCCGCGAAGTCCGCCGTGCACCTCGCCCTCGTGGGCAAGGGCATCACGTTCGACTCCGGCGGGCTCTCGCTCAAGCCCGCCGCCGGCATGCAGACCATGAAGCTCGACATGGCCGGTGCCGCCGTCGTCCTGACCACACTCCTCGCCGTCGCCGAACTCGGCCTCCCCGCGAAGGTCACCGCGTGGCTCTGCCTCGCCGAGAACATGCCGTCGGGATCCGCACAGCGCCCGGAGGACGTGCTGTCGATCTACGGCGGCCGCACCGTGGAGGTCCTCAACACGGACGCCGAGGGCCGCCTCGTCATGGCCGACGGCCTCGCCGCCGCGAGCGAGGAGTCGCCCGACGCGATCATCGACATCGCGACGCTCACGGGCGCGCAGATGATCGCCCTCGGCACGCGGGTGTCGGGCGTCATGGGCGACGACGGCGTGCGCGACGCCGTGAAGGCCGCCGCCGACCGCGCCGGCGAGCAGTTCTGGCCCATGCCGCTGCCGGAGGAGCTGCGCCCGAGCCTCGAGTCGCAGGTCGCGGACATCGCCAACATCGGCGAGCGGAACGGCGGCATGATGACCGCCGCCGTGTTCCTCCGCGAGTTCGTGGGCCAGGTCGACGGCGAGAAGATCCCGTGGGCGCACCTCGACATCGCCGGACCCGCGTTCAACGAGGGTGCGCCCTACGGCTACACCCCGAAGGCCGGGACCGGCGTCGGCGTGCGCACGCTGCTCGCCTACGTCGAGGACGTCCTCGCCCGCGCCGTCTGACCCGATCGGGGGCACCGTGCCCGGCACGGTGCCCCCGCTCCCCCCGTCGCGTCCCCGTCCACGGCCGTCGGGGACAGCCGACAGCAGGCACGTGACACTGCGCACATCCCGGACACTATGGCGTACACGACATGGTGTTCGGGTGGATGGCGGCCCCCTGTGGGGATAGGGTGAAAAACGAGAGCACAAGCATCTGAGGGCCGCACCGCGACCGCATCAGCAACCGATCCATCCATCGACGCGCCCTGCGCGTCGACAGACCACGCGAGGGAGCGTTCAAGTGGCCGAAGCGGCAACTGCGCAAGAATTCGACATCCTGGTACTCGGTGGAGGCAGCGGCGGGTACGCTGCGGCCCTCCGCGCGGTACAGCTGGGCTTCACGGTGGGACTCATCGAGAAGGGCAAGCTGGGCGGCACCTGCCTCCACAACGGCTGCATCCCCACCAAGGCCCTCCTGCACTCGGCGGAGATCGCCGACGGCGCCCGGGACTCCGAGAAGTACGGCGTGAAGGCCAGCTTCGAGTCCATCGACATGGCCGCCGTCAACGCCTACAAGGACGGCATCATCGCCGGCAAGTACCGCGGACTGCAGGGCCTCATCAAGTCCAAGGGCATCACCGTCATCGAGGGCGCCGGCCGGCTCGCCTCGCAGAACACCATCGACGTCGACGGCACCGTCTACACGGGCAAGCACATCGTCCTCGCCACCGGGTCCTTCTCCCGCAGCCTCCCCGGCCTGGAGATTGGCGGCAAGGTCATCACCTCCGACCAGGCCCTGACGATGGACTTCGTCCCCAAGACGGCGGTCATCCTCGGCGGCGGCGTCATCGGCTGCGAGTTCGCCTCCGTGTGGAAGTCCTTCGGCGTGGACGTCACCATCATCGAGGCCCTCCCCTCGCTCGTCCCCAACGAGGACGCCTCGATCGTGAAGAACTTCGAGCGGGCGTTCAAGAAGCGCGGCATCAAGTTCAACACCGGCACGCGCTTCAAGGCCGTCCAGCAGAACGACGACGGCGTCGTGGTCACGCTCGAGGACGGGAAGACCTTCGAGGCGGACCTCATGCTCGTCGCCGTCGGCCGCGGGCCCGTGACGCAGAACCTCGGCTACGAGGAGGCGGGCCTCACCATGGACCGCGGCTTCGTCATCACGAACGAGCGCCTCCACACCGGTGTCGGCACCATCTACGCGATCGGCGACATCGTCCCCGGCCTGCAGCTCGCCCACCGCGGCTTCCAGCAGGGCATCTTCGTGGCGGAGGAGATCGCCGGGCTCAAGCCCGTCGTCGTCGCCGACATCAACATCCCCAAGGTCACCTACAGCGATCCCGAGATCGCCTCCGTCGGGTACACCGAGAAGGCCGCCCGTGAGAAGTTCGGCGACGACCGCGTCGAGACCCACGAGTACAACCTCGCCGGCAACGGCAAGAGCTCCATCATCGGCACGGGCGGCATCGTCAAGCTCGTCCGCGAGAAGGACGGGCCCATCGTCGGCGTCCACATGCTCGGCAGCCGGATGGGCGAGCAGATCGGCGAGGCGCAGCTCATCGTCAACTGGGAGGCGTACCCCGAGGACGTCGCCCCGCTCATCCACGCACACCCGACCCAGAACGAGGCCCTCGGCGAGGCCCACCTCGCCCTCGCCGGCAAGCCGCTGCACGGCTGAGGCCGGGGTCCGGGTGTCATCGAAGGGCCTGGTCCATGCCATGAGGGCGTGGACTAAGCTCGGGAGCAGGAAATCAAAGCACGTCCAGCTGAGCGGGCCAGGCTCGTCGACCAGCTGCCAAGGAATGATCTACGAAGGAGAAACGGGCGCATTATGTCTGAATCCGTGAACTTGCCCGCTCTCGGTGAAAGCGTCACCGAAGGCACTGTCACCCGCTGGCTGAAGGCCGTCGGTGACCGCGTCGAGGTCGACGAGCCCCTGCTCGAGGTCTCCACCGACAAGGTCGACACCGAGATCCCCTCGCCCATCGCCGGGGTCATCGAGGAGATCCTGGTGGCCGAGGACGAGACCGCCGAGGTCGGCGCCCCACTCGTGCGGATCGGCGACGGTTCCGGCGGCGGCTCGGACGACAGCGACTCCGGCACCGCGGCTCCCGCCGCGGAGGAGACAGCTCCCGAGCCCGAGCAGCCCGCCTCCGAGGAAGCGCCCCAGGCGGACGCCGCCCCCGCAGCGAGCGAGACCTCCGACGATTCCGGCGAGTCCGGCGAGGGCACCGAGGTCACCCTCCCCGCCCTGGGCGAGAGCGTGACCGAGGGTACCGTCACGCGCTGGCTGAAGGCCGTGGGCGACGACGTCGAGGTCGACGAGCCCCTGCTCGAGGTCTCCACCGACAAGGTCGACACCGAGATCCCCTCCCCCGTGGCGGGCAAGCTGCAGGAGATCCGGGTGAACGAGGACGAGACCGCCGAGGTCGGCGCCGTCCTCGCCGTGATCGGATCCGGGGCGGCCGCCCCCAAGAAGGTCGAAGCCGCCTCCGGCGAGCCCCTCGTGGCCGCGCCCGCCGAGGAACGCAACGACGCCCCGACCGAGAAGCCCGGCGCCGACAAGGAGGCCGGCCGCGCCTCGGGCACGTCCGAGACCGACGACGACGCCAGCGGTGCCCCCGAGCCCGCCGAGACCGCCGAGCAGAAGCCTGCGGCGCAGGAGAAGCCCGCAGTCCAGGAGTCGGCACCGCAGGAATCCGCGGGTTCGGACACCTCGTACGTGACGCCGCTCGTGCGCCGCCTGGCGAACCAGAACGACGTCGACCTCTCGACCGTCAAGGGCACCGGGGTCGGCGGACGCATCCGGAAGCAGGACGTCCTCGAGGCCGCCGAGGCCCGTAAGGCGGAGCAGGCAGCGCCGGCAGCCGCACCGCAGGCGGCCCCCTCGGCCCCTGCACCGGCAGCGCCGGCAGCTGCGCAGAGGCCCGCCGCTCCCGCGGTCGAGCCCTCGAAGCTGCGCGGCACGGTCGAGAAGGCCCCGCGTATCCGCCAGACCATCGCGAAGCGCATGCGCGAGTCGCTCGAGGTCTCCGCGCAGCTCACGCAGGTCATCGAGGTGGACATGACCCGCATCGCGAAGCTGCGGGCCGCCTCGAAGGACTCCTTCCAGGCGCAGAACGGCGCGAAGCTCACCTTCCTCCCCTTCATCTCGAAGGCCGTCACCGAGGCGCTGAAGCAGCACCCGAAGCTGAACGCGTCCTTCGACGAGGAGAAGAAGGAGGTCACGTACCACGACGCCGAGCACCTCGCCATCGCGGTCGACACCGAGAAGGGGCTTCTGGTCCCCGTGATCAAGGACGCCGGCACGCTGAATCTCGGCGGCCTCGCGAAGAAGATCGCGGACGTGGGTGCGCGCACCCGTAACGGCCAGATCGGCCCTGACGAGCTCTCGGGCGGTACGTTCACGATCACGAACATCGGATCCGCCGGAGCACTCTTCGACACCCCGATCATCAACCAGCCCCAGGTCGGCATCCTCGGCACGGGCATCATCGTCAAGCGCCCCGTGGTGATCACGGGCGTCGACGGCGACGACACCATCGCCATCCGGTCGATGATGTACCTCAGCCTGACCTACGACCACCGCCTCGTGGACGGCGCCGACGCGGGCCGCTTCCTGCAGACGCTCAAGGCGCGGCTTGAGGGCGGCGCGTTCGAGGCGGACCTCGGCCTGTAGGACCGGTACCGCACCCCGTACCGCACCGCATCACCAGGAGCCGCGCCCCATGACGGGGCGCGGCTCCTGTGCGTCCGGGACATCGGATCCCGCCCCGCGCCGGCGTCGGTGCGCAACCCCCTCGGGGCCCGATGGAACTCGGCGGTGGCCCTCCCTAGGATGGGGACAGCGGGTGCGATCGCCGCGTCCGTCAGACAGCAAGGAGAACCATGGCTACCGTTCGTACAGCCCACACCGTCTGGAGTGGGGACCTTCCCTCCGGCTCGGGCCAGGTGTCGCTCGATTCGTCCGGTCTCGGCACCTACGACGTCACCTGGAAGGCGCGCGCCGAGCAGTCGGGCGGCAAGACGAGCCCCGAGGAGCTGATCGCGGCCGCCCATTCGGCATGCTTCTCCATGGCCTTCAGCCACGCCCTCGGCGAGGAGGGCAAGACGCCCGAGCGCGTGGAGACTAAGGCCGAGGTCGACTTCCAGCCGGGCACGGGCATCACCGCCATCCGGCTCACGCTCGACGCGACGGTCCCGGACCTGTCCGAGGAGGACTTCCAGCGCGTCGCGCAGGCCGCCAAGGAGGGCTGCCCCGTCTCGCAGGCCCTCGCGGCCGTCAAGGACATCTCACTGACGGCGACGCTCAATAGCTGAGCCGACCCGGCCGGGACAGGCTGGCGAGGACGGAAGGCCCCGGACATCGTCCGGGGCCTTCCGTCGCATCAGGCTCGTCAGGCTCGCCCGGGTCGCCCGGCCGACGGGCCCCCAGAGCCGGATCCGTGCCGAGGGGCACTGGGCCGATGGGCCGGGTGCGACCCGGCTCAGTCCCGGAGCTCCTGCGGCCGGGGCGGCAGCGGCGCGGGCCGGCGGGACGGGTAGCCCTCCTTCGCGGGCGGCACGTCCGCGGGGAAGTCGGCGAGCATCTCCCGCAGGACCGCCACTCCCCGCTCGAGCTGCGGGTCCTCGCCGGCGCGGTAGGCGTGCGGCGGGAACGGCACCTCGATGTCCGGGTCCACCCCGTGGTTCTCGATGCCCCAGCCGACGCCGCCCGTCACGTGAAAGCCATACCTCGGCTGGTTGACGCCGGTGCCGTCCGCGAGCGTGAACCGCCCGTCGATCCCCACGACCCCGCCCCACGTCCTGGTGCCGACGACCGGCCCGATCCCCCGCAGCTTCGCGACCTGCGTGATGATGTCGCCGTCGGACCCGGCGAACTCGTCGGTGAGGACGACGACCGGTCCGCGGGGGGCGTGTGCCGGGTAGGTGCCGGGCGCCTCGCCGCGCGGCATGGACCACGCCGTGACACGCCGGCCGATGAGCTCGGCCACGAGCTGCGAGGTGTGACCGCCCCGGTTGCGGCGGACGTCGACCACGAGGGCGTCCCGCGCGGTCTCACGGTCGAGGTCGCGGTGCAGCTGCCCCCAGCCGTGGGCGACCATGTCGGGGATGTGGAGATAGCCGAACCGGCCGTCCGAGGCCTGCTGGACGGCTGCCCTGTTCGCCGCCACCCAATTCTGGTAGCGCAGGCGCTCCTCGCTGCGGAGCGGGACCACGGCGACGCGGCGGCGGGACCCCTCGGGTCCGTCGGCGGTGTCGCTCCCTGAGCGGACCGTGAGCTCGACCGCGATGCCTGCCGCCCCCGTCAGGAGGACGGCCGGGCCGAAGGCGGCCGGCACCGGGATCCCGTCGACCGCCTCGATGACGTCGCCGGCCCGCACCCCGACGCCCGGGGCGCTGAGGGGGGAGACCGCCTGCGGGTCGGAGGACTCCGTGTCGAAGACCCGGGTGACGCGCCAGCCGTCGTCCGCAGGCGCGAGGTCGGCACCGAGGAAGCCCTGGCGGCCGCCCGGCTCGGTGGTGAGCGCGGGTGCCACGTACGCGTGGGACGTGCCGAGTTCACCGTGCAGCTCCCACAGCAGGTCGGCGAGGTCGTCGTGCGAGCCGAGCCGGTCGACGATCGGCAGGTACCGCTCCCTCACGCCGTCCCAGTCCACGCCCGCCATGTCCTCGGTCCAGAAGAAGTCGCGCTGCAGCCGCCAGGCCTCCTCGAACGCCTGCCGCCACACGCTGACCGGGTCGAGGGTCACCCGGATGCGCTCGAGAGCCACCTCCGTGCGCTTCGGGGAGTCGGCGTCGGTCCTGCCGTCGGTGGGGATCGCCGTGACCTTCCCGCCGGCCCTCACCACCGCCGTCGCGCCGTCTCCACTGACCTCGTAGGCGTCGAGTTCCGTCGCGAGGACCTCCACGGTCCTGCGGGCGACATCGAAGCGCTCCAGGCGCCGGGGCGGTGCCTCGGCGGAGGACGACGCGCGGCCGTCCCCCGTGACGCCCCCGATCTCCCCGGCGCTCCAGAGCAGGCCGCCGTCCACCGTGCGCAGGTGGTCGTAGGTGCCCTGGGCGACCGGCAACGCGATCGTGCGGGCCATCAGGAGGGCAGGATCGACGACGACGGCCGCGGGTGCTCCTGCGTCCGGGGCGCCCTCCGCCGTGTCCCGCGGTGCTTCCCCGGTTCGGGTGCCTGCCGCGCTGGGCCCGAAGGGTGACGGTGTGGCGGCGGCGAGCGCCACGAGGTAGGGCTTGGTCGAGGCCGGGAAACTGAGGTCGAAGCGGTGGGTGTCGTAGACGGGGTCGAAGCTGCGGTCCGAGAGGAACGCGAGGTACCTGCCGTCACGGGTGAACGCCGGCGACCAGTCGCGGAACCGCCCGTCGGTCACGGCGTGGATCTCGGCGGAGTCCCCCGCCGTGACGTCGACGAGGCGGATGCGGCTGCGCGTCCCCTCCTGCGCCACGGGCTCGGCCCAGGCCAGCCAGGCGGAGTCGTGCGAGAAGGTGACGGAGTCGATCGGCCCGTGGTCCGTGGACGCGATCCGCCGGCGCTCGCCACCGGCGAGGGTCACGAGCTCCAGGGCACCTGTCTCCGATGCCACCGCGACCCGCGTCCCGTCCGGGCTGACGGCCAGCGCCGAGGCGCGGAAGCGGCCCTCGAACCCGATGCGCTGCAGGTCCGCGACGGTCCCGGATGCCTGGGCCTGGAGCACCGCGGCCTCCCCGTCCGCCTCCGGGCCGCCCTGCGACCCGGGCGGCACCGCGGGCCCGCCCGCCACCTCGGGTCCGGTCGATACTCCAAGTCCGGTCGGTACTCCGTGTCCGCTGCCCTGCCGGGGTTCGCCGTCCCGCTCCGCTGCGTCCGCCCGTCCTCCGCCGGGGACGTCGGCGAAGACGTCCCGGACGTACAGGGCCTCCTCGCCGTCCAGGTCCGCGATGTACGCCGCGCGGGAGCCGTCCACGGGGCGGCCGAGCCGCGCCCGCACGCCGGGCGCGGCCTCGACGATGCGCGACGGTCCGTCACGGTGGGTCAGCCAGTGGAGGGTCCCGTGCGTCTCGACGATGGACGCGGAACCGTCGGCGGTCGGCACGGCGGCGGCGAGGTGCCGGCCCACCGGGAGGGGCAACGGCCGGCGGGCGGTCGACGCGGAACCGAGTGTGATGTCCAGCCGCACGGCCTCCTCGTCGAGCGACGGCAGGTGCCAGAGGCTGCCCGCCGACTCGTAGACGATCGCGGTGCCGTCGGTGCTCGCATGGCGGACGTAGTAGTCGTCGTGGTCCGTGTGCCTGCGCAGGTCGCCGCCGCGGCGGTCGACGGAGTAGAGGTTGCCGTGGCCCTCGTGGTCGGAGAGGAAGGCCACCCGGTCGGCGATCCACATCGGATCGCTCAGGTTGCCGTCGAGTTCGGGCAGGAACCTCCGGAAGTCCCCGCTCCCGTCGGCGTCCAGCCAGAACTTGCCGGCGGTCCCGCCGCGATAGCGCTTCCACCACGCCGGCTCCCGGGTGAGGACGCTGCCGATGACCAGCGGCCTGGTACCACCGACGGCAGGGCCCTCGGCGATCGTGTCCACGGGACCGTAGGGAAGAACGGCCTGCGACGATCCGTCGAGCGGTACGCGGTAGGCCCATGCCAGTCTCGCGTCCTCGTGCCGGAAGGCGCTCGTGGCCAGCACCTCGCCGGCCGCGGTGAAGCCCTTCACGCGCGTGCTCTGGTGGCCCCAGTACGTGAGCCTGCGGAAGTTGCCGCCCTCGACGTCGGCCGCCACCACCTCGGGCGCCCCTCCCTGGATCACGGTCCATGCGAGGGTCGACCCGTCGGGCGAGAAACGGGGGCTCCTCGCGGCGAGCTGCAGCGCGGAGATGCGCCATGCGCGTCCTCCGCCGAGCGGGGCCACCCAGACGTCGTTCTCGGCGACGAAGGCGATGCGATCGCCGTGGAGGTGCGGGAAGCGGAGATAATCGGAGCGCATCCGTCGATCTTAGCCACGGCACCACTGCCGGCGCGGTGCGCGCCGCACCAGTGCCGGCGGGGCTGCGCCGTCGCCCGTCGTCGCCCGGGACGGGGGACGGCGTATCTCCTCGCGCGAGGCGGGTCCGTCGTCCTGCCTGCGACGCACCGTCCGGTACCCTTCGCGGGTCGCAAGTGGTTCGATGGTTCCATGCGCATCCTCCTCGCCGGCGCGTCCGGGACCATCGGTACAGCCCTCACCCGCCACCTCGAGCAGGACCACGAGGTCAGGCGGCTCGTCCGCAGGGCACCGAAAGGCCCCCAGCAGGTCCGCTGGAATCCCTCGGCCGGCGAGCTCGACGTCGCCGCCGTCGACTGGGCGGACGCCGTCATCAACCTCTCGGGGGCGGGCATCGCGGGCGGTCTCTGGACCAGGAGCTACAAGGAGACGCTCTACGCGTCCCGCATCATGCCGACCAGGACACTCGTCGAGGCGATGCGCCGGGCATCGGACCCGCCGGCCGTCTTCATCAGCCAGTCGGCGTCCGGCTACTACGGGGACCGCGGGGACGAGCTGCTGACCGAGGGGTCGTCCTCCGGTGACACCCTCATGGCGGACATCTGCCGGCGCTGGGAAGCAGAAGCGCTGCGCGCGCCCGAGGGCGTCCGGGTGGTGCTGACGCGGACCGGCATCGTGATGGCGAAGGAGGGCGGGGCCCTGCCCAACCTGCTGATCCCCATCCGTCTCTTCGCCGGGACGGCCCTCGGCTCCGGGCGCCAGTGGTGGCCGTGGATCAGCCTGAACGACGAGGTACGCGCCCTCGAGTTCCTCCTCACCGCGCCCCTGTCCGGTCCGGTCAACGTCAGCGCCCCGGCGCCGGCCACCCTGGACACGATCACGCTGCAGCTCGGCCGGGTCTTCCACCGACCGGTCTGGTTCCGCGTCCCCGGTGCCGTCCTCACCGCCGTGATCGGGCAGCTCGGCCAGGAGCTCCTCCTCACGAGTGCCCGCATGGAACCGCGCGCCCTGACGCGCGCCGGCTTCGTCTTCGACGAGCCGACGCCCGAGGCGCTCGCCGACTGGGTGCACCGTACGGTCACGCAGCACGCCAGCGCCTGACCGACAGCGCCACCCCCGTCATTGCGCCGTAGGCCCGTCGCCGGGCCGTCGCCGGACCGCCACCGGTCGGTACGGGGTGCTGCCGCCAGGAGCCTCCTGCGCACCTCCTTCGTCGTGCCCGCGCGGTCACCCGGTCGGTGACAGGACGGAGTGGATCCGCCAGCCGGGCTCCGTCCGCCAGAGGACGAAGAGGAGTTCCTGCTGCCCGGCGGCCGTGAGCGGGAGGGATCCGGTGTCCGACGGCGGTGATCCCACCGCCGTCTCCCTGTACGAGGAGAGGGCCGCCGCCGCCCGGACGACGGCCACCTCGGCGTCGCCGGGTGGCGCAGCCACTGCCGGGAGGTATCCGACCCCCGGGAGGCTCGCGAGATCGGCGCCGGTCAGCGCCACGGCATCCCGGATGCCGATCGAGAGGTCCCGGAGCACCCTGCCCGTGTCGGCGAGCGCTGCCACGGCGTCGAGATCCGCGCGCATCGCCGGTGACCCCTCGGCGTCCACTTCCGCGAGGACCGCGGGATCGGCCGTCGCGAACGCCGTCGCGCGGCGAGCGGCGAGTCCGCCCAGTGCAGTCACAGGGTCGGCCACCCAATCCTCGGTCGGCAGGGCATCAACCGGCGGCGTTTCAACCGGCGGGACATCAACCGACGGCGTTTCAACGGGCGGGACGATAACGGGCGGCGTCTCAACCGGCGGGACATCAACGGGCGGGCCATCGACCGGCGGGACACCCGCACCGGGTGCCCTGTCCGGCACCGGGTCCGGCACCCCGCCCGGCATCGGCTCCTCCGCTCCCCTGCCGTCGCCCTGCCGCGCGGGCACGGAACTGCCGGACAGCGCCCGCGACGCACCCGTCGCGTCGAGGGTGAGCACGATCCCCGCGACGAGGAGCACGACGGCCACCAGCCCGGCGATCACCGCGAGCACGCCGCGCGTCCGCCGTCCGTCCAGAACCGCCCTCCGCGCCCGTCCACCGCGACGGGCAGTGCGGCGGCCGGAGCGGGGACCCGACTGCTTACCCGGCTGCGGACCGGGCGGGACCTCGCGGCCCGGGGACCTGCCGGGCCGCACAGGGGACGGGACACCGGCGGGTCGCGTCTCCGGGAAGGCCACCCGGCGGGTCACCCGGTACCACCGCGAAGCGCTTGCACCCGGGAGGTCGGCACGGCGCGTGAGCAGCTCGGGCAGGACAGTGGCGTGGACCGCGGACACCAGATCCACCGGCGCGGGCACGGCGCTCGCCAGCAGCGTGCGCGCGAACTGGTCGGCGGTCGGCCGACGGTCCCGGTCGGCGTCGAGCCCGTCCTCGATGAGCTGCACGAGGTGGGGTGGCACCTCCGGCACGATGACCGCGAGCGGCGGCCTCGTCTCCGTAGGACCGGGGACACGCCCGGTCAGCGCGAACCAGGCCACGGCGGCCAGGGCGAACACGTCCGCTCCCGGGTCGAAGGAGCGCCGCCCTACCGGATCGAGGAAACCCGGTGTACCCGCGACGGCACCCGACGCCGATCCGAGGACCCTCCCGGTCCCCAGGTCGCCGAGCAGCGGCTTCCCCTCCTCGGTGAAGAGGATGTTGGCGGGCGTCACGTCGCCGTGCAGCGCACCCGCGCCGTGCAGGGAGTCGAGCACCTGGGCCACGGGCACGAGCGCCGTCACGATCTCCCGGATGGGCAGCGGACCGCGGCTCGTCACGAGGCCCAGCAGGGACCCTCCCTTGGCGAGATCCATCAGCAGCCCCGGCCCGCGGTCCGTGTCGACGATCCGGTGCACCCGGAGCAGGTGCTCGTGCGCGAACCGCCGCAGGAGGCGGAGCTCCTGCTCCACGCCTCCCGCACCGCCACTCGACGTCACCGCTCGCTGCGGCGCCTCCGCCGCGGACCGGCCCTCACCGGGACGTGCGGGAACGGGACGGGACTCCGGCACCCCGGGTACCGCTGCAGGGCCGCCCGGTGGCGATGCAGGGCCGCCGGGAGCGGCGGCCCGCCGTCCGTGCCGCCGCCCGTCCGGCACCGGTCCGGGGCCCACATCGTCCGCGGGCCGCCGTGCCCTCGCCACCTTCAGCGCGAAAGGCCGACCGGCGTCGTCGGTCACGAGCCAGACGGTGGAGGAGCCACCGCGCCCCAGGAGCCTCCCGACGCGCAGCCCCGCGACGGAAGGCCGGTCCGCGGCCTCCGCAGGATCCTCGGGCAGCGGCGCGGGCCCGGGCGCGGACCCTCCTGCGACCGCGGGCATGGCCCGCTCCCCGGCATGGCCTGATCGCGGAACCTCACTCATGCATCAGTTCTAGGTCACGCGGATGGCGGCTCCGCCGTTATCCACACCCCCGATCGGTGGTCGACGGAGATCTGCTTGCGCTACTCGAACAGGTGTTCTAATTTTAAGATCCCAGATCCCCCCGGAACAGGTGTGCCATGACCATCGATCCATCGAGCACGGCCGGCGGCTGGCGGCCGCTGGACGAACCGGTCACCGTGACGTTCGGCGCCGCCACGAGCGGGCCGCAGCCCCTCGCCCTGCGCTGGCGGGGATCGCTCTGGCGGGTCGTCGGGGAGAGCCTGCACTGGTCCACCTGGCGCGCCCTTCCCGTCGAACCCCGCCACCCCGAGGACCACCCGCCGAGCCGCGGGCTCAGAGCCGATTTCTGGAGATTCCAGGCCCAGTCCAACCCCGTCTCGCCCATCCTGCACTTCGAGGTGCGCAGGGCCGGGAGCGGCTGGCGGCTGGTGAGACTCGGCGCGACCTTCGATCTGCCGGCCCCCGACGCCGCGGACAGGAACTCCCCGGGAGTCGTCGCAGGATGTGCAGGCGCCGTCCCGGCAGGAGGTGTCGGCGGACAGGACTAGGCTTGCCCCATGACTCTTGTGCTGTCGCGCGTCGGCCTCGCTCCGGACTTCGTCGAGTACACGCAGGGCTGGGAGATGCAGAAGTCCCTGCACGAGCAGGTGGTCCTCGGTTCCGCGCCCAGCACCGTGCTCCTCCTCGAACACACCGCCGTCTACACGGCGGGCAAACGCACCGAGGACCACGAACGGCCCTTCGACGGGACCCCCGTCGTGCCCGTGGACCGCGGAGGGAAGCTGACCTGGCACGGGCCGGGACAGCTGGTGGGCTATCCGATCCTCGCCCTCCGCGATCCTGCGCGCGTCGCCGAGTACGTCCACACCCTCGAGGAGATCATCATCGTCGCGCTGCGCCGCTTCGACATCGACGGCATCCGGATCGACGGCCGGTCCGGCGTATGGCTCGCCGCGGACGGCGTCCGGCCCGCCCGGAAGATCGCGGCGATCGGCATCCGGGTGAAGGACCGCGTCACGATGCATGGTTTCGCGGTCAACTGCAGCAACGACCTGGCCCCGTTCCGGCAGATCGTGCCGTGCGGCATCAGCGACGCCGGCGTGACCTCCATCTCCGCCGAGTGCGGACGGACGGTGACGCCGGATGAGCTCGTGTCGCTGATCGAGGCGGGACTGCGCGAGAATGAGGCAGTGCTCGTGGGCGGCGTCGGGACCGACGCGCCCCGGGCAGGTACCGACGCCGGCCAGACCGGCCCGGCCCAGCACACCCCGTCAGAAGGAGCCTTACTGTGAGCCTTGCACCCGAGGGTCGCCGCCTGCTGCGCATCGAGGCGCGCAATGCCGAGACACCGGTGGAGCGCAAGCCGGACTGGATCAAGGCGAAGGTCAACATCGGCCCCGAGTTCGTGGCCATGAAGAACCTCGTCAAGAAGGAGGGGCTGCACACCGTCTGCGAGGAAGCGGGCTGCCCCAACATCTTCGAGTGCTGGGAGGACCGCGAAGCGACCTTCCTCATCGGCGGCTCCGAGTGCACGAGGCGCTGCGACTTCTGCCAGATCGACACCGGCAAGCCGCAGCCGCTGGACAGGAGCGAGCCCTTCAAGGTGGCCCAGTCCGTCCGGTCCATGAACCTGCGCTACGCGACCGTCACCGGTGTCGCCCGGGACGATCTCCCCGACGAGGGCGTCTGGCTGTACGCGGAGACCATCCGCCAGATCCACAGCATGAACCCGGGCACCGGCGTGGAGATCCTCATCCCCGACTTCTCCGGGCGCCCGGAGCACATCGCGGCGATCTGCGACGCCGCCCCGGAGGTCTTCGCGCACAACGTCGAGACGGTGCCGCGCATCTTCAAGCGCATCCGCCCCGCGTTCCGCTACGACCGCTCGCTCGACGTGATCACGCAGGGCCGCGACCTCGGGATGGTCACGAAGTCCAACCTGATCCTCGGGATGGGCGAGACGCGCGAGGAGATCTCGGAGGCCCTGCGGGACCTGTACGCGGCAGGGTGCGACCTCATCACGATCACGCAGTACCTCCGGCCGAGCGAGCGCCACCTCCCCGTGGACCGCTGGGTGAAGCCCGGCGAGTTCGTCGAGCTCAGCGAGGAGGCGGAGGAGATCGGCTTCCTCGGCGTCATGAGCGGCCCCCTCGTGCGCTCCTCCTACCGTGCCGGCCGCCTCTGGGCCCGCGCCATGCGGAAGAAGGGCCTCGAGCTCCCGTCGGAGCTCGCGCACCTCGACGACTCCGGATCGGCCTCCCAGGAGGCATCCTCCCTCCTCGCGGGCTGAGCCAGGGCAGGTGGCAGGCGGACGACGGCAGGGCGCGCCGTCGTCCGTCCGGACCGGAGGGCGTGCTTCAGCTATCCCGTAGAATCGAAGCACTATGTCGCACACGATCGATCCTTCAGGTCCCCCGCCCAGACGCCGGCTTTTCTCGCGCAAGCCGAAAGCAGGGAAGGGGCCGAAGAAGCCCGGCCGGATGAAGCAGATCGCCGAGGTCTTCCAGATGACCCGGCGCAACGATCCGAGCGCCGTCTGGTTCATGCTGCTGGCGTTCATCGGCATCATCGCCCTGGGCCTGCTGATCGGTCTGCTGATCGACAACGTCATCACCCTGATGATCATCGCGATCCCGCTCGCGTTCCTCGCGGCGATCTTCATCCTGTCCCGGAGGGCGGAACGCGCTGCGTTCTCCCAGATCGAGGGTAAGCCGGGCGCCGCCGGCGCTGCGCTCAGCGTGCTGCGCCGCGGCTGGATCCTGCAGGAGCAGCCCGTGGCCGTGAACCCGCGCACGCAGGACGCGCTGTTCAGGGTCATCGGTCGGCCCGGCGTCATCCTCGTCTCCGAGGGACCGTCGTCGCGCGTGAAGCAGCTGATCGACGGGGAGAGGCGCAAGATGGCGCGCATCATCCCGAACGTCCCCGTCCACGTCATCGAGACGGGCCGTGACGACCGCCAGGTCCCGCTCGCCAAGGTGCCGAAGGCCGTGCAGAAGCTCAAGAAGACGCTGACGAAGCAGGAGGTCCAGGCCGTCGACAAGCGTCTGAGCGCGCTCGGCACCAAGCTCCCGATCCCGAAGGGCGTCGATCCCTTCAAGGCCCGCCCGGACCGTAAGGCCATGCGCGGACGCTGAGCCCGCGGAGCCGAGCCGCCATCCGCCTGCACCATCTCGGATGGCCCTCTCCCGCCCGGACGTACGACGAGCCCCTCCCATGTCGGGAGGGGCTCGTTCCGTGTCCGGGTGCGTGCGCCTAGATGCGGAAGAGGCCCGTGCCGCGCGCCCGGTCGTGGAGGCCGCGCTGATCGGCGTCGATGACGAGCGGGGGGATGACGAGGCACAGGAGGACGCTGCGGATGAGGGCCGTGAGGAACCCGGCCGGCCGGCCGTCGAGCGTCTGCACCTGCATCCGCAGGAACCGGTGCCCGATGCTGTACCCGAAGAACCCCACGAACAACACCTGTTCCACGAGGAAGATCGACAGGGTCGCGAAGCCGTCGTAGCCGAAGAAGGCAGCGGAGATCAGGGAGCAGATGAGCCAGTCGATGAGGAGCGCGCCCGCCCGGGGCCCGAACCTCGCCAGGGATCCCGGCCCCGCGGCGGGCCGACCGAGCCGCTGGCCGGGCCAGTCCTGGCCGCCCGACGGCGGCGGGCCTTCCATCCACGAGCCCACGTCATTCCTGTTCACCACCCCTCCAGCGTACCGGCAGGGACGGGCGCGCATTATGCCTCCGCCCGCCGGGACGCGCTAGGGTGGAGAGAGCAGTCCTTCTCACGTAACGTCCCCGAAACAAAGGCGACACCAGCGAGAAACTGCCCGCTCCTACAGTGGGGACGAGTCGGCGGCAGCGTTCCACCTGTCAGAGCTCGAGACCACCGTGCGGAGCAGGGATACGCGCTGGCGCCGGGTCTTTCACCAGCCATGCGATAGGAGCATGATTCGATGTTCAAGAATGCGGACGAGGTCCTCACATTCATTGCCGACGAAGACATCCGGTTCGTCGATGTCCGGTTCACCGATCTTCCGGGGGTGCAGCAGCACTTCAACGTCCCTGCGAAGTCGGTCGACGCGGACTTCTTCGTGCACGGCCAGCTCTTCGACGGGTCCTCGATCCGAGGCTTCCAGGGCATCGCGGAATCCGACATGCAGCTCATCCCGGACGTGACGACGGCGTTCATCGACCCGTTCCGTACCGAGAAGACCCTCGCGCTGAACTTCTCGATCGTCAACCCGCGCACGGGCGACCCCTACCACCGCGACCCCCGCAGCGTCGCCGAACGGGCCGAGGCCTACCTGTCCTCGACCGGCATCGCCGACACCGCGTTCTTCGCGCCCGAGGCCGAGTTCTTCATCTTCGACAACGTGCAGTACGAGTCCTCCCCGCAGGGCAGCTTCTACAAGGTCGACTCCATCGAGGCCCCCTGGAACAGTGGCCGCGAGGAAGTGGGCGGCAACCTGGGCAACAAGACGCCCTTCAAGGGCGGCTACTTCCCGGTCTCCCCCGTGGACAAGCAGGCCGACCTCCGCGACGCCATCTGCGTGGAGCTGGACAAGGCCGGCCTCGAGGTCGAGCGGTCGCACCACGAGGTCGGCGGCGCCGGCCAGGCCGAGATCAACTACAAGTTCACGACGATGACGCACGCCGCGGACGACCTGCAGAAGTTCAAGTACATCGTGAAGAACGTCTCCGACGCCTGGGGCAAGACGGCCACCTTCATGCCGAAGCCCGTGTTCGGTGAGAACGGGTCCGGCATGCACTGCCACCAGTCGCTGTGGGCCGGCGGTCAGCCGCTGTTCTACGACGAGCGCGGCTACGCGGGACTGTCGGACACCGCCCGCTGGTACATCGGCGGCCTGCTCAAGCACGCCTCGGCGGTCCTCGCCTTCACCAACCCGACCGTGAACTCCTACCGCCGCCTGGTCAAGGGCTTCGAGGCGCCGGTCAACATGGTGTACTCGCAGGGCAACCGCTCCGCCGGCATCCGCATCCCCATCACGGGCTCGAACCCGAAGGCCAAGCGCATCGAGTTCCGCGCACCGGACCCGTCGTCGAACCCGTACCTCGCGTTCGCCGCGCAGCTCATGGCGGGCCTCGACGGCATCCGCAACCGCATCGAGCCCGCCGAGCCCATCGACAAGGACCTCTACGAGCTGCCCGCCGAGGAGGCCAAGGACATCCAGAAGGCTCCGGGCTCCCTCGAGGAGGCGCTCCAGGCCCTCGAGGCGGACAACGAGTTCCTGCAGGCCGGTGACGTGTTCACCCAGGACCTGATCGACACGTGGATCGAGTACAAGCGCGAGATGGAGATCAAGCCGCTCTCGCTGCGCCCGAACCCGTACGAGTTCGAGCTGTACTACGGCGTCTAGCTAGATCACGGGCTAATAGCGGGCTTAGTCCGCAGACAGTCCGCGGGATCACTTGTTTACTGAGCGAGAAGGCCCCTTCCGGCTGTGGAAGGGGCCTTCTCAGTTCCATCAGTTAGGGGGCTTGTGAACCGCTACACTTCTTCAACAGACAGCCGTCTTCAGGTCTCGCGGAGGCACGTACTGAATCCGCACAATCGCATGGGGGTAAGTTGAGCGCGCAGTTACTCGGTTCGCATACTCGCGGCCGCGCAACTACAACTTTGGTCGCGCCAATTCAGACTTCTGATGCAGGAAGCCGGCCGTTCCTAGCTTTGGCCGAGGATGACAACACCTATTGGGTCAAGCCGCTGGGCAACCCTCATGGACTCACCTCGCTTATCGCGGAGCAGGTTGTCGCACACATCGGCTTCCTGATCGGGGCGCCCGTGCGCCCCGTGACTCTAGTGGATATACCGCAGACCATGGACGGCTGGCCCTACGGTGAAGGCCTACGGGTACGGCCTGGAGTTGCTCACGCGAGTCTTCACCTGGAATCCCACCCCCTTGAGCGCGACGTCCTCGAGTACGTCAAACGTGACCACAACGCCGAGCGACAACCCCGCTTCATTGCGCTCTGGGAGTGGTGCGCAGGCGAAGACGAGCAGTGGCTCTACGACCTTGGAGCAGACCACGAGGTCTGGTCCTTTGACCACGGCTACTGGCTAGGAGGCGGCGGGCTGTGGACACCAAGCGATCTGCAGCGCCAGGTAGGTCTTGCCAACTCGTGGACTGGACCAGTACGCGGCATGTCAGCTCCCGCCTTCGTCGAGGTCGCGAGTCGAATCCGCGATCTTCGAGTAGACGACATCGCCGCGGCGGTGGCCAGCGTACCCATAGAATGGGGTGTCTCGGAGGAAGACTTAGGCCACATCGTGGAATGGCTCGATGCTCGGCGGCCTGCTCTCTTCGACAGGCTAATGAGACATGCGTTCAATGTTTAGCGACGCACGGAAGGGGACAAGATAGTGACCGGCTACCAGTACTGGCTTATCCGCTATGTCCCCAACGCTGTTCGCGGTGAGTTTGTGAACATAGGCGTACTCGTCGGGATGGACGGAAAAGACTGGGCCCTTCGCACCGTCGACTCATTTACCAGGGCGAGCCGGCTCGGCGGAGATGCACGTCAAGCACGGCACTGGTTGGAAGAGCTGCGGCTTGCCGTTAGCCATGCCAATGGTGAGGGCGACCTGAATCGAATCTCGCCCTTGCTAGAACGCAGTAGATCTAGGTCCTTCACTGAGATGTCCATGAATTCAGGGATTGTTGCCCATATGGCGGCCCGCCTCAACAACAGCGTGCAGATCTCGGAGGCTCGACCAGTACATACTTTGGATGCCGCGTCCGCTGCTGACCGGCTTTATCGATTGCTCGTTCGTGAGAACCCGACGACGACGCGAACACAGGCACGGACACGACTTCTTAAGCGAATCGGTGATGAGTTTGCTCAGATCCCTGAACTCGATCGTGACATTGTGCAGCGGAACCCGCGAATTCAGATTGGCATGCAAGTGAAGCGCTTTGATTTAGCGCTAGGTGAAGATCGCGTGCGTCAAATGACTCAGGTCGTTTCCTTCACCCGCAAGGACTTAGAAAACGTCAATCAAGAAGTGTCAGCTTGGAGCCATGTCGTTAATCGGCTGAGAGGAAGAGGGGGTCAGCTTGAGATGGGCAAATCGGGGCGCTTCCTCCGTATTGATCAAAATGTTCCCATCCGAGTAGTTCACGACGAACCTCAGACAAACGATCAAAAGATGCAGCTTGACATCGCACGCGAGTCTTGGCGCGAGCTTGGCGTGCAGGACTTCACGTCCGCGGACATTCACCGGTTCGCGCTTGAGGCACGGAGCCTCGTCGCTTGATGCACTTGAACTGACAGCGCTGTCCTGCTCGAACGCTTTCAAGTCGCCTCTTAAGGCGCTTGCGACGGCGTGTCTCGACGAATCGTCCTTGTCAGGCCAGATGTGCCTGTATGTGTTTAAAGTTGTCTTGGCCGACGAGTGACGGAGCCGTGTCTGAACCACCTTCACGTCGAGGCCGGAGGCGATGAGCAGCGATGCGAAGTAGTGGCGCAGGTCGTAAAACCGGAACCCCTCGGGCAGCCCTTCAATCTCGACGCGACCCGCCCGAGATTCGTTTCAATCGTGTACGGAGCGACGGAGCGTCCCCACCCCCCCGTGACGATAGTGTCCACTACCACTTGGTCGGATCGTGATTGAGCTGAAGGGGGTTCTCGCGGGATCGAAATTGGCGTTCGCGACATCTCTGTCTTCAGCGGTTCCGCCTGGTATTAAATCCGAGGCGTGATGATGCCGCGCATGAAGTCGACGACAACCACGCGCAGCGCTGCTACCTCTGCCACGCGTAGGCCCGCGAAAGCCGCCAAGAGAATCGCTGGCCGCAAGCTTTCCGGCATTGCGTCGTGGAGTGCCCACACCTGATCGGTGGTTGCCACGTAGGCCCGCTGCTTGCCAGCGCTAGGATACGTGCGCCGGCTAACTGGATCTTCGGCACCAACCCGTCGTGGACGGCGTCCGCGAAGATGTGTGACAGCCGTGCATGTGCCGCGTAGACCGTCGAATCCGCATACCACTCGGCCTTCAGTCTCGCTATTCAAGCGCGCATCTCTGAGGGGCGCAGATCGCCGAAGGCCTTGCTGCCGAACGCCGCGGTGATGTGCTTGAGGTGAGACCGCGCCTGCTTCACCGTCGATGGACGCTTGTTCTCGTACCCGCGCAGCCAAGTCACGCACCAGTTGCCACCGTCGTCTTGGCGGTCTTCGGGTCAACGTACATGCCTGTCACGACAGACGTCGTAACCTCATCGAGCCACCGCTGCCCGTCTACTTTCCGAGGAAAGTGCCGCGCGTGTTCTTCACCAGCAGCATCTCGGTACCGGACCCGCCAGCGCCCATCAGCCCTCTTCTTGATCCAGACGGCTGCTGGGAATGCCAATGAAACCTCCGAACCAACGCACCACCAGAAGACGCCGAGCTTTGGGCCTACCCCGTAGACCGGGAGCGAAACCGACGGAAGAAGCACTCTAGACGGACTCGCTTGAGCAGAATGTTCAACGATTCCGGCGACTTTGCGTGAAAAGCGCTATTCGACGCCCATCATGGGGTGTGCTGGTTGCACAGCGCATGAGTGTATCTAGTTCAAGAAGGCCTCCGCCCCCCACAGGTGGCGTCTTTGGTGCTTCCAGTGCCTCGATAGAGTTACCCCTGTGAAGCTTGATGAGAAGGAACCCGCCAAACTTTGGCTGCTGTTGGTGATCGGCTTCTTTGGCACCCTCGTCCTCATCGGGCTGCTCATCTACGTCTTCGCTGCATATTCCACAGGAAACGCCACGCCATGGACAGCGCCGACGCCACTGTCCCAAGATGAGCAATTTGGCATCATCAGGAACGCGGTCACGGCGGCGGCCGCTTTAGGCGTTGGAGTAACACTTCTGCTTTCCTACCGCAGACAACGCACCATGGAAGTTACTCAACGCATTAGTTCCGAAGCACAACGGACTGCAGCTGCGGCTCAAGTGACCTCCGCAGAGGCCCTCCAATTGGGCAACCAACAGCATCAATTGGAACTCCTGCGTCACCGAGACACTAGAGTTGCCGAACTCCGGTCGCGGTACACCGCAGCTGCCGAACAACTCGGGTCAAGCGCAATTGCTGTACGCCTAGCCGGTATTTACGCTTTGGCAACCTTAAGTGATGACTGGGGCCGCGAGAGATCCGAAACGGATCGTCAAACTTGCGTCGAAGTGCTCGCTGCATACTTCCGAATGTTGAGTGAAGAGGTAGCGTTGCGCAGTGACGGCGAGGACTCAAGCCACTCTTTGCGCCAAGCCGTTTGGCAGGTAGCTACAGCTCGCCTTGCGTACGGGCTCATCGATGAGACTCGGTGGACCGAAATGACGATCGATCTTAGTGAAGCAAATCTCAACGGCCGCACGTTGGACAGCCTCCTTCTCGATGCAGATCTGAATCTATACAGGTCCTTCGCTGACGGATATGACTTCTACATCACCGATTGCACTATCTCGTCGAGTGGTTTCTTGAACTTGGCCCACTCGCGATTTCGCTCGGTATCGTTTGTTAATTGTAGGTTCGAAGACGGCGAAATTAACCTTCTCAATATGAGCATTGATACTCGGCTTCTATTTAAGAACTGCGCATTCTTAGGAACATCACTAATTGTCACCAGTTCCAGCAAGGTGAATCTCGAGTTCCTCGGGTGTGAGTTTCTCAAGTTCCCCAAAAAACTGCCACCGTACAGCGGATTCTTGAAGATAAAGTTCATCGAATGCCAGATCAGCACAGCTTTGAAACGATGGCCTACTGACGAGGATTTCACGCATTGTATTGTTCGTGACTGCAATTTCTCTGAACCCGCGTTCGAGATCGTCACTCAGGAAGCTGCCCCGATGTGGCACCGCGACGGCAAACAGGAGTAGCCAATACCCCTCCGTCATCTCTCGAGTGTTCGAGCTCTACTACGGCGTCTAGCCACATCCGGCACCGCACCACCGACGACGGCGGCCCTCCCACCCGGGACGGCCGCCGTCGTCGTATCCGGCCCGTGTCGCTAGTGTCCTGCCTGTGTCGCTCGTGTCCGGCCCGTGTCGCCCGTGTCCTGCCCGTGCCGCTCGTGTCCTGCCGGTGTTGCGGCAGGAGGTCGGCCCGCGGACGTACAGTTGGCGTGGGGACTTGTTAGTACCCGTAGAAGTGCCGCTCGAAGACGCCCCTGCTGCGCCGGGTCATGCGGAGGTAGTCCTCCTCGAGGGCCGAGCCGCTGTCCGGCCCGTACCCGCACCACCGTGCCACCGCCTCGAGGTCCCGCCGCGACGACGGCAGGAGGTCGGAGCCGCGGCCGCTCCAGATGACGTTCGCCGCCCGGATGCGCGTGGCCAGATTCCAGCTCTCGCGGAGCAGGGCGACGTCGTCCACCGGGAGCAGTCCCTCCGCGGCGATGACGTCCAGGGCGGCGAGGGTGGACTGCACGCGCAGGCCCGGGATCGCCCGGGCATGCTGCAGCTGCAGCAGTTGCACGAGCCACTCGACGTCGCTCAGGGCGCCCCGGCCGAGCTTCAGGTGCCGGGACGGGTCCGCGCCGCGCGGGAGCCGCTCGGACTCCACGCGGGCCTTGATGCGGCGGATCTCCCGGACATCCGTCTCGCCGAGCTCCTCCGGGTACCGCACGGGGTCGATCACCTCGAGGAACTCGGCGGCCAGCCCGTCGTCGCCCGCGAGCGGACGAGCCCGCAACAGCGCCTGCGCCTCCCACACGAGCGACCAGCGCCGGTAGTACTCCCGGAAGGAGTCGATGGACCGCACCATCGCCCCCTGCTTGCCCTCGGGCCGCAGCGCCGCGTCGATCTCGAGGACGCGTTCCGCGAGCACGGGCGGTTTGCATGGCTGCGTGAGCAGCGCGGCCAGGCGTGCCACGATCGCCTCCGCCTGCTTCTGCGCCGCCGCCTCGTCCGCGCCCGGGAACGGGCGGTGGACGTAGATGACGTCGGCATCCGAGCCGTAGGTGATCTCGCGCCCGCCCTGGCGCCCCATCGCCATGACGACGACGTGCGTCAGCTGCTCCTCCTGCCCGAGCACCTGGTTCTCGGCGACGTGCAGGGCCCCGAGGATCGCGGCGCGGTCGGCATCGGCGAGGGCCTTGCCCACCTGGGCCTGGGACAGCAGGTGGGAGCTGTCGGCGATGGCGATGCGCAGCAGCTCCCGACGGCGGATGAGCCGGATCAGCCGGATGGCCTCCCCCGGCTCGGGGTGCCGGGACATCTTCGACTGGATCTCCTGCCACTGCGCGTCGAACGTGCCGGGCACCAGTGCCGCGTCGGAGCCGAGCCACTGCGTCGATTCGGGCGACACCTCCAGCAGGTCGGTGATGAACCGGCTGCTCGACAGGACGGCGCAGAGGCGCTCGGCGGCCGCGTTCGAATCGCGGAGCATCCCCAGGTACCAGTGGCTCTCCCCCAGCGACTCGCTGAGCCGGCGGAACCCCAGGAGACCTGCATCCGGATCGACGCCGTCGGCGAACCATGCCAGCAGGATGGGCAGGAGCTGCCGCTGCAGCATCGCGCGCCGCCGCAGCCCCCCGGTGAGGGCCTCGATGTGCCGCATGGCGCCGCGCGGGTCGAGATAGCCGAGGGCGGCGAGGCGGGCCTGCGCGGCCTCGGCCGTGAGCTGGACGTCCTCGGGCCGCAGCGTCGCGGCGTTGTTGAGCAGGGGCCGGTAGAAGATGGACTCGTGGAGCCGCCGGACGAGCTTCCGGGTGCGCTGCCACGTGTCGTTGAGGCTCTGCGGGCTCGGCCGTACCGTGACCATGCACCCCTGGGACGATCGGGCGAGGGCCCGCAGGGCGCTCTCGTCCTCCGGCATCAGGTGTGTGCGGCGCATCTGCACGAGCTGGATGCGGTGCTCGAGGACCCGCAGGTAGCGGTACGCGTCGTCGAGGTCGAGGGCGTCGGAGCGGCCGATGTACCCTGCGGAGCTGAGCGCGCCGATCGCCGTGACGGTGTCCCGGATGCGCAGCGACTCGTCCAGCCGGCCGTGCACGAGCTGCAGCAGCTGGACGGTGAACTCGACGTCGCGCAGTCCGCCCGGTCCGAGCTTGAGCTGCCGGGCCTCCTCCTCGCGCGGGATGTTGTCGGTGACGCGGCGCCGCATCGCCCGGACGGCCTCCACGAAGCCCTCGCGCTGCGACGACGCCCACACGAACGGGGCGATGGCCTCCTCGTACCGGCGGCCGAGTCCGGGGTCGCCGGCGGCGGCGCGGGCCTTCAGCAGCGCCTGGAACTCCCACGTCTTCGCCCAGCGCTCGTAGTAGGAGATGTGGGACTGCAGCGTGCGGACGAGCTGGCCGTCCTTGCCCTCGGGGCGGAGGTTCGCGTCGACCTCCCAGAGGGCAGGCTCCGCTCCGGTGGAGTACACACCGCGGGCCATGCCGGAGGCCAGGCCCGTCCCGATCCTCGTGACGCTCGTGTCGTCGAGGTCCTCCCCCTCCACCACGTAGACCACGTCGACGTCGGAGATGTAGTTGAGCTCGCGCGCGCCACACTTGCCCATGGCGATGACGGCCAGCCGGACGCGCGCGACGACGTCGGGCCCGTGCACCTGCCCCAGCTCGGCGCGGGCGACGGCGAGGGAGGCCTCGAGCGCGGCGGTGGCGAGGTCGGCCAGCTCGCGGGCGACGACGGGCAGGTAGTCCACCGGCGCGCAGTGGCCGAGGTCGCGGACCGCCAGATCCGTCAGGTGACGCCGGTAGGCCACGCGGAGCCTGCGGTAGGCGTCGGGGCCGGTGACGCCGGCCACGGGGTTGTCCTCCGACGGGTCGGCGTCGACCGAGAGCAGCAGCTCGGACCTGAGGTACTCCGGTGCGACGACGGCCGGCGTCGCGGGACCCGGCCGCACCACGTCGAGGTGCTCGGGGCGGCGCATGAGGAACTCGCCGAGCGCCTCCGACGCCCCGAGGAGCCGGAACAGCGACGCCCGCCGACCCTCGTCCGAGAACACGGCCAGCACGGCCTTCCGGCTGCCGGCCAGGAGGCGCACGAAGGACTGCAGCGCCAGACCGGGGTCGGCGGCCGCCGCGAGACCGGCGAAGAGGTCGTCGTCGTTCAGCCCCTGCAGTTCGGGCGCGTCCAGGAACCGCCGGCTCTTCTCGAGGTCCGTGAAGCCGTAACTGATCAGCTTGCGGTTGAGGCTCATCCCCCAACCCTAGCCATGTCGGCCCCGTCGTCCCCGGCTCTGGCAGGCACTACAGGATGTTCAGGTTCCTGCGCAGTTCGTACGGTGTCACCTGGATCCGGTAGTCGTGCCACTCGGCACGCTTGTTGCGCAGGAAGTTCTCGAAGACCTGCTCCCCGAGGATGTCCGCCACGAGCTCCGATTCCTCCATCACCCGGATGGCGTCGTGCAGGCTCGCGGGCAGGGGGTCGTGGCCCATGGCGCGGCGTTCGGCGGCCGTCAGGCTCCACACGTCGTCCTCCGCGGCCGGCGGGAGCTCGTAGCCCTCCTCGATCCCCTTGAGGCCGGCGCCGAGGAGCACGGAGTAGGCGAGGTAGGGGTTGCTCGCGGAGTCGATGCCGCGGTACTCGATGCGTGCGGACTGTCCCTTGTTGGGCTTGTAGAGCGGCACGCGCACCAGGGCGGAGCGGTTGTTGTGGCCCCAGGAGAGGTAGCTGGGCGCCTCGCCGCCGCCCCAGAGGCGCTTGAACGAGTTGACGAACTGGTTCGTGACGGCCGTGAACTCGGGCGCGTGACGCAGGATGCCGGCGATGAACTGGCGCGCGGTCTTCGACAGCTGGAACTCGGCCCCGGCCTCGAAGAACGCGTTCGTGTCCCCTTCGAAGAGGGAGAAGTGGGTGTGCATGCCGGAGCCTGGGTGCTCGGAGAACGGCTTGGGCATGAAGGTCGCGTAGCTGCCGGAGGTCAGGGCGACCTCCTTGATGATGGTGCGGAACGTCATGATGTTGTCCGCCGTCTGCAGCGCGTCCGCGTAGCGGAGGTCGATCTCGTTCTGCCCGGGCCCGGCCTCGTGGTGGCTGAACTCCACGGAGATGCCCACGGACTCCAGCATCGCCACGGCGGTCCTGCGGAAGTCCTGGGCCACGCCGCCGGGGACGTGGTCGAAGTAGCCGGCGTGGTCGACGGGCACGGGCTGGCCGTCCGCGCCCAGGTCGGCGGACTTGAGGAGGTAGAACTCGATCTCGGGATGCGTGTAGCAGGTGAAGCCCATGTCGGCGGCCTTCGCCAGGGTCTTCTTGAGGACGCCGCGCGGATCGGCGGTGGAGGGCCGGCCGTCGGGCGTCAGGATGTCGCAGAACATGCGCGAGGTCTGTTCCTTCTCCCCGCGCCACGGGAGGATCTGGAACGTCGACGGATCCGGCTGGGCCAGCATGTCCGACTCGTACACGCGGGCGAGCCCCTCGATGGAGGACCCGTCGAAGCCGAGCCCTTCGGCGAACGCGCCTTCCACCTCGGCCGGAGCGAGTGCCACGGATTTCAGGGAGCCGACGACGTCGGTGAACCACAGCCGCACGTAGCGGACGTCCCGCTCCTCGATGGTGCGCAGTACGAACTCCTGCTGCCGGTCCATGACCACCTCTTCCCGTTCCTCGTCGCCCGGCCGCCCGGTCAGGCGGTGGGCCGCGCCCGACGTCGTGCGCGTCCGGTGCCGCCGCTTCCGCGGCACGGGGCGCCCGGATGCGGACGCCTGCCGTGATCACTCTACTGACCCGCGGGAGAAGATCGGTGCGCCTGCACTCCTGGTCCGGCGTGCCGTGCCGTGCGCCGTGATGTGCGCCGTGATGTGCGCCGTCAGCAGGGGCGCCGGTGCGAGGTGCCGGTGCGGGGTGCCGTGCGGGGTGCCGTGCGACGCGGCAGGCCGCCGACGCCGTCCGATAGTCTCGTTGCATGACTTCCGCCGAACAGCCAGCACCCTACGGCGAGGGGGCGGGCGCCGCACCGGCTCCCACGGACGCGCCGGCCGACGCGAGACCGATCACCCGCATCCGCGTCCACCACCTGCAGCAGGCCAAGGAGCAGGGCACGCGCTTCGCGATGCTGACCGCGTACGACCAGTACGCGGCGCAGGTGTTCGACGAGGCCGGCATCGAGGTGCTCCTCGTCGGCGACTCGGCGGCGAACAACGTCCTCGGGCACGCCACCACCCTGCCCATCACGCTCGACGAGATGATCCTCTTCAGCCGTGCGGTGAGCCGGGCCGCGAAGCGGGCGCTCGTCGTCGCCGACCTGCCCTTCGGAAGCTACGAGGTGTCACCGCAGCAGGCCGTGGAATCGTCGGTGAGGCTCCTCAAGGAGGGCCTCGTGCATGCGGTGAAGATGGAGGGCGGGGCCGACTACGCGGACACCGTGCGCGCCCTCGTCCGCGCCGGGATCCCCGTCATGGCGCACATCGGGTTCACCCCGCAGAGCGAGCACGCGCTCGGCGGGTACCGGGTGCAGGGCCGCGGGGACGCGTCGCAGCGGATCGTCGACGACGCCGTGGCCCTCGCGGACGCCGGTGCGTTCTCCGTGCTCATGGAGATGGTCCCCGCCGCGACGGCCGCCGCGGTCGACGCCGCCGTCCCGGTGCCGACCATCGGCATCGGTGCCGGTCCGGCCACCACGGGGCAGGTCCTCGTCTGGCAGGACATGGCGGGCCTTCGCGGCGGACGGCAGGCGCGGTTCGTCAAGCAGTACGCCGACGTCCGGTCCGTCCTCGCCGACGCGGCCCGTGCCTATGCGGACGATGTCCGCGCAGGCACCTTCCCAGGGCCCGAACACACCTTCTAGGGTGTCCGTCCGCCGGGGCTAGTCGTCCTCCTTGTCCCAGGCGTCGTTGCGCTGCTGGACCTTCTCGAGTGCCTTCTCCGCCTCCTCGCGGGTGGCGTAGGGCCCGATCAGCTGCGACCAGTCGGACTGGCGGTCCTCCTCGACCTCGTGCGTCCGCACGTTGTACCAGTACTCCGTCATGGCGACCTCCTAGATCAGGGATGCGCGGCCTGTCAGCCGGGGATCAGGACGACACCTCGTCTCCGTCCCCCCGGGCCCGCTATAGGATCAAGGGTATGCCCCAGTCCTCCGCCACGGCCCCCGTCGGGACGCTGACACCCGGCACGGTCTCGCCCCGCCGCCCTGTTCCCCCGGGCATCGCCCGGCCCGAGTACGTGGGCCGCAAGGCCCCGGCGCCGTTCACCGGATCGGAGGTGAAGACGCCCGAGACCATCGAGAAGATCCGGGCGGCCGGCCGGATCGCCGCGCAGGCCATCGTGGAGGTGGGCCGCCATGCGACGCCCGGGGTCACCACCGACGAGCTCGACCGGATCGGCCACGAGTTCCTGCTCGACCACGGCGCGTACCCGTCGACGCTGGGCTACCGCGGCTTCCCCAAGTCGCTGTGCTCGTCCCTCAACGAGGTCATCTGCCACGGCATCCCGGACACCACGGTGGTCCAGGACGGGGACATCCTGAACATCGACATCACCGCCTACAAGGACGGGGTGCACGGCGACACGAACTACACGTTCTGCATCGGCGACGTCGACGAGGAGTCCCGCCTCCTCGTCGAGCGCACCCGGGAGTCGCTGAACCGGGCCATCCGCGCGGTGGCGCCCGGCCGGGAGATCAACGTCATCGGGCGCACCATCGAGTCCTACGCGAAGCGCTTCGGTTATGGTGTTGTCCGTGACTTCACCGGGCACGGCGTCGGAGAAGCGTTCCACACGGGCCTGATCATCCCGCACTACGACGCCGCCCCCGCCTACAACCGCGTCATCGAACCGGGCATGGTCTTCACCATCGAACCGATGCTGACGCTCGGCACCATCGACTGGACCATGTGGGCGGACGACTGGACCGTCGTCACGAAGGACCGGAAGAGGACAGCGCAGTTCGAGCACACACTCGTTGTCACCGACCGCGGTGCGGAGATCCTGACCCTGCCCTAGCGCAGCTCCGCCCGCGGACCCCGCCCGACGACTGCCCGCCTGCCCGATGACCGACCGATGACTGCCCGCAGTGCCCGTACCGCCCGCACGCCACCCGAACCCTGCCCCCTTCCGGCTCGCGCCGGCCCCACTTCGACGGAGAATCATGGCCAAGGACACCGACAAGAAGAAATCGAAGAAGCTCCCCGCAACAGTCATCGGTGTCGACATCGGTGGCACCGGCATCAAGGGCGGCATCGTCGACCTCGAGAAGGGTGTCATCGTCGGTGAGCGGTACCGCATCCCCACACCCCAGCCGGCCACACCGGAGGCGGTCGCCGACGTCGTCGCGCAGATCGTGGCCGAGCTGTCCTCCCGACCGGGCGGACCGGCCGCCGACGTCCCCGTCGGTGTCACGTTCCCGGCCATCATCCAGCACGGTGTCGCGCGGTCGGCGGCGAACGTGGACAAGAGCTGGGTGGACACCGACGTCGACGCCCTGTTCACGAAGGTCCTCGGCCGCGACGTGCACGTGATCAACGACGCCGACGCCGCCGGGCTCGCCGAGGTCCGCTACGGCGCGGGCAAGGGCAAGATGGGCACGGTGCTGGTCATCACCCTCGGGACGGGCATCGGCTCCGCGTTCATCTTCGACGGCAGGCTGGTCCCGAACGCGGAGCTCGGCCACCTGGAGATCGACGGGCACGACGCCGAGACGAAGGCGTCGGCCGTGGCGCGCGAACGCGACGGCATCGGCTGGGACGAGTACGCCGTGCGCCTGCAGCGCTACTTCTCGCACGTGGAGTTCCTCTTCTCCCCCGAGCTGTTCATCGTGGGCGGCGGCATCTCGAAGCGCAGCAGCGAGTACCTGCCCTTGCTCGAGCTGCGCACCCCGATCATCCCGGCGGAGCTCCGGAACCACGCGGGGATCGTCGGCGGGGCGCTGCAGGCGGCGCTGCTCTTCACGTCCAAGGCCTGAGCACGGGGACCTGACGACGGGTACCTGAACACAGGACCCGACGACGGGGACCCGGGCAGGAGCGCCCAGCCAGGGATCGATCCCGCACAGCAGGAAGCCCGGTACGGAGCCACTCCGTACCGGGCTTCCTGCGTCTGCTGCCGTCCTGCCGTCAGGGGCGGACGTGGAACCGGTGGTGGCGTCGGCTTCCCCTCCGCAGCCACCACCGGGGTCTCATGGGCGCTACCGCGCCGTCAGGGGCCGTTGCGCTCCGCTCGGGACGCGCTCGTTCTCCTGGGCCTGCTCCCGCAGGGTGTCGATGGCCGCCTCGAAGTCCTCGAGCGATTCGAAGCCCTGATAGACGCTGGCGAAGCGCAGGTAGGCGATCTGGTCGAGCTTCCGCAGCGGTCCGAGGATGGCGAGCCCCACCTCGTGGGCGTCGATCTCGGCGACACCGCTGGCACGGACGTTCTCCTCGACCTCCTGGGCCAGCAGCGCGAGGTCGTCCTCGGTGACCGGACGGCCCTGGCAGGCCTTCCGGACGCCGTTGATGATCTTTGAGCGGCTGAACGGCTCCCCCGCGCCCGAGCGCTTGATCACGCTCAGGCTCGTGGTCTCCACCGTGCTGAACCTGCGGCCGCACTCGGGGCACTGACGGCGTCTGCGGATCGCCGACCCGTCGTCGCCGAGACGGCTGTCCACCACGCGGGAGTCGGGGTTGCGGCAGTACGGGCAGTACATGCGCCCCCCTTCCTGCTCGGCAACCGTTACGCCCAGTCTAGAACTAGATGTGGTGAAAGAACAACACTGTAATTACCAGATGTTGTGTTCCGGCGGCCGAAAGAGCCGGTCAGGCGGTCTGACCTCCGAAGCGGGCCGAGACGGCCTCGCCGTGGGCGGGGAGATCCTCGGCGGCGGACAGGGCGAGGATCGAGGAGGACACGTCCGCCAGCGCGGCGCGGTCGTAGTCCACGAGCTGCACGGCGCGCAGGAACGTGGTGACGTTGAGGCCGGAGGCGAAGGACGCGGTGCCGCCGGTCGGCAGCACGTGGTTGGATCCGGCGCAGTAGTCACCGAGGCTCACAGGGCTGTACGCACCGACGAAGATGGCACCCGCGTTGCGGATCCGCGCCGCCACGGCGCCGGCGTCGGCCGTCTGGATCTCCAGGTGCTCCGCCGCGTAGGCGTCGCACACGGCGATGCCGTGGTCGATGTCCTCGACGAGGATCACCCCGGACTGCGGACCGGAGAGCGCCGTCCGCACGCGGTCGGCGTGGCGGGTGGCGGCGGCGCGTGGCTGCAGCGCCGCGACCACGGCGCGGGCGAGGTCCTCGGAGTCGGTCACGAGCACCGAGGCCGCCTGGGGGTCGTGCTCGGCCTGGCTCACGAGGTCGGCCGCCACGAGGTCGGCGTCGGCGGTCGCATCGGCCAGGACGGCGATCTCGGTGGTGCCGGCCTCGGAGTCGATCCCCACCTGACCGCGGACCAGGCGCTTGGCCGTCGCCACGAAGACGTTGCCCGGCCCGGTGATGACGGTCACAGGGTCGATCCCCGTGCCGGGCCCCGCGCTGTCGGGGACGCCGTGGGCGAGGGCCGCGACGGCCTGGGCACCGCCCATGGCGTACACCTCGGTGATGCCGAGCATGGAGGCCGCCGCGAGGATCACGGGGTGCGGCCAGCCGCCGAACTCTTTCTGCGGCGGGGACGCGAGGGCGATGGAGCGGACACCGGCGGCCTGCGCCGGGACCACGTTCATCACGACGGACGACGGGTAGACGGCGAGCCCACCGGGCACGTAGAGCCCGACGCGGTCCACGGCGATCCACTTGTGGGTGAGGCGGGCGCCGTCAGCGATGTCCACCTGCACGTCGGCGGGCACCTGCGCACGGGCGAAGATCCGGGCCCGCCGGATGGCCTCCTCGAGCGCGGCGCGCACGTCGCCGTCGAGTCCCGCCACGGCCGCAGCGATGACCTCGGCAGGGACGCGTGGGTGGTCCTGCTCCACGCCGTCGAACCGCCGGGCGAGGTCCCTCAGCGCCCCGAAGCCGCGGGTGCGGACGTCGTCGATGATGGCCTGGACGGCGGCCTCCGAGGACGACGCGCTGCCCTCGGCGCGCGGCATGGCCTCCCGCAGCTCACGGGGGGACAGCGCGCGGCCTCGCAGGTCGATGGTCCGGAAGCTGACGAAGGAGGAGGTCTCGGGCGCTGAAGTCACCCGGGAAGTCTACCGGGAGCCGCGCGGCCGCAGTGCGGGCACGGGGATTCCCGGGCGGCGAGGTCAGGTCCGGCGGCGGGCGAGCCCCACGAGGGCCGTGACGAAGATGATGATCGCCGCGACACCGGGCCAGATCGCCAGGGCGCCGTAGGACTGCAGCATGAAAAAGGAGCCGGGCACCCCGTCGCGTCCGTGGGGTCCGAAGAGGAAGGCGAGGCCCTCGCCGACGCCGAGGGCCAGCAGGGAGCCGAGGATCGATCCGCCCACGGCGGCCGCGATGCGCGGCACCATGCCCGGAAGGGTCAGCCGGAGCGCGACGACGGTGCCGACGGCGATCCCCGCGGCGAGTTCCAGCCCGGCGAGGGTGAGGTCCCGGAGCACCCAGTCCGCGGTGACCACCGGGTCGCCGAACAGGCGCCCGGTCGGAGCGAGGAGCCACCAGGCGGCGCCCAGGAAGGCGCCGAGCAGGATCGTGGAGCCGAGCCACCAGAGGACGCCGGCCGGGGGCACGGCCCGCCGGTCCTCGGCGACGGCGTAGACCGGCGGCGGATACTTGCTCGATCCGGTGTCCGGCTTCTGGCTGGCGCGCATGACTTCTACATTAACAAACCCTCCGGCGCCCGGGGACCGCGCCTAGGGTGGAAGGATCCGCGGCTGCGGCATCCGCCGCCGCTCCTTCCACCCACCCGCCCGCGATCCCGACCCCGCTGCTCATCCTGCTGCTCATCCTGCTGCTGCCGACACCTCCTGGAGGATTCCCGTGACCCACCCCAGCACCGCACCGGCGGGCCCGCTCCCGCCTCCCCCGCTGCACGGCGAGTCCTTCCGGGAGGTCTTCCGGCGCCATGCGGCGGGCGTCTCCATCCTCACGGTGACCTACGACGGCGTCCCCTTCGGCTTCACCGCCACCTCGGTGGCCTCGCTGTCCGCGGACCCTCCGCGCTTCACCTTCAACATGGCGAGGACGTCCTCCTCGTGGCCCGCGGTCGCGAACACGAACTACGTCGGCGTCCACATGCTCAGCACCGAGAACGAGGGGCTCGCCAACCGGTTCGCCCGGACGAAGGACCGGTTCACCGGCGACCACTGGGAGCCGGGCCCGGAGGGCGTGCCGATCCTGAAGGACGTGGCCGGCTGGCTCGTCGGCCGCATCAGCATGCGCCTGTCCTTCGAGAACAACGCCGTCGTCGTCGCCGAGGTGGTGGCGGGCAGCATCGGCCCCGACGGCGCACCCCTGCTCTATCACGGCGGCAGCTACGGGACACCGGCCGCCACCGACTACGTCATCTGACCGGCTGCGTCATCTCGCCCGGCCGGGTCATCGACCCGGCCGCGTCGTCGCAGCGCCCGGCCGGGTCATCCGACCCGGCCGCGCCGGGTCCCGTCAGGCGTCGAGGCAGGCAGGACCGAGCAGCACCTTCAGGTCGCCGAAGAGCCCCGGCGTCGGATTGACCCGCAGGTCGACGCCGAGCTTCATCACCTCGACCTTGCGCGAGCCGTTGAGCCGGATGAGCACCTCGCTGGTCCCGGGGTGGGTCCGCAGGACGTCGCCGAGCGCCGTGACCGCCGTCTCCGTGGCCTTGTGCTGCAGCATCGAGATGACCACGGGCCCCGAATGCCCCTCGCTGAGGTCGGGGACCGTCAGCTCCTGGGCGTTGAGCATCACGGCGCCGTCGTCCCTGCGCTGCAGGCGCCCGCGGACCACCACGATCAGGTCCTCCGCGAGCACCGCGGAGATGGGCCCGTAGACCTGGCCGAAGAACATGACCTCCATGGACCCTGAGAGGTCCTCGACCTCCGCCCGCGCGTAGGCGTTGCCGCTGTTCTTCGCGATCCGACGCTGCAGGGACGTGATCATGCCGGCGATCGTGACGATCGCGCCGTCCGCCGGACCCTCCTCGCTGATAATTGACGGGATGGACGAGTCGGCGTGCTGGCCGAGGATGCCCTCGAGCCCCTGCAGCGGGTGGTCCGAGACGTAGAGGCCGAGCATGTCGCGTTCGAAGGACAGCTTGTCCTTCTTGTCCCACTCGGGCAGGTCCGGCACCTCGACGGACAGGCCGCCCACGGAGCCGCCCGCGTCGTCGAACGCGCTGAAGAGGTCGAACTGGTTCGCCGCCTCGTTGCGCTTCAGCACGATCACGGAGTCCACGGCCTCCTCGTGGATCATCGCCAGCGCCCGCCGCGGATGCCGGAGGGAGTCGAACGCGCCGGCTTTGATGAGCGATTCGATGGTCCGCTTGTTGCAGACGACGGCGGGGACCTTCTGCAGGAAGTCGCTGAACGAGGTGAACGCGCCCTTCTCCTCGCGCGCACCCACCATGGCCCCGACGACGTTCGCGCCCACGTTGCGGATGGCGCCCATGCCGAAGCGGATGTCCTTGCCGACCGGGGTGAAGTTCACGCTGGACTCGTTGACGTCCGGCGGGAGCACCGTGATGCCCATGCGGCGGCACTCGTTGAGGTAGATGGCCAGCTTGTCCTTGTCGTCGCCGACGCTGGTGAGCAGGGCCGCCATGTACTCGGCGGGGTAGTGCGCCTTCAGGTACGCGGTCCAGTAGGACACGAGGCCGTAGGCGGCGGTGTGGGCCTTGTTGAACGCGTAGTCCGAGAAGGACTCCAGCACGGTCCACAGCTTGTCCATGGCGGCCTGGGAGTAGCCGTTGGCCTTCATGCCCGCGAAGAAGTCCGCCTGCTGCTTGTCCAGCTCCGACTTCTTCTTCTTGCCCATCGCACGGCGCAGCATGTCCGCCTGGCCGAGCGTGAAGTTCGCCAGCTTCTGCGCGGCGCTCATCACCTGCTCCTGGTAGACGATCAGCCCGTAGGTCCCGCCGAGGATCTCCTCGAGGGGTCCCTCGAGCTCCGGGTGGATCGGCTCGATGTCCTGCAGGCCGTTCTTGCGCAGGGCGTAGTTCGTGTGCGAGTTCACACCCATGGGACCCGGCCGGTACAGCGCGAGGACGGCGGAGATGTCCTCGAAGTTGTCGGGTCGCATGAGCTTCAGCAGTGATCGCATGGGCCCGCCGTCGAGCTGGAACACGCCGAGGGTGTCGCCGCGCGCCAGCAGCTCGTAGGACTCCCTGTCGTCGAGTTCGAGGGTCTCGAGGACGAGGTCGGTGTCCTTGTTGGCCTTGATGTTCTCGACGGCGTCCGTGATGATCGTCAGGTTCCGCAGGCCGAGGAAGTCCATCTTGATCAGGCCGAGGCCCTCGCAGGTGGGGTAGTCGAACTGCGTGATGATCTGGCCGTCCTGCTCGCGGCGCATGATCGGGATGATGTCGATCAGCGGGTCCGAGGACATGATGACGCCCGCCGCGTGCACGCCCCACTGGCGCTTCAGGCCCTCGAGGCCGAGGGCCGTCTCGAAGACCTTCTCGGAGTCCGCATCGGTCTTCAGGAGCTCGCGCAGCTCCTCGGCCTCCGAGTAGCGCTTGGCGTCCTTGTTGTGCACGTCCGCCAGGGCGAGGCCCTTGCCCATGACGTCCGGCGGCATGGCCTTTGTGAGCCGTTCCCCCGTGGAGAACGGGTAGCCCATGACGCGCGAGGAGTCCTTGAGGGCCTGCTTGGCCTTGATGGTGCCGTAGGTGACGATCATGGCCACGCGCTCGTCGCCGTACTTCTCCGTCACGTAGCGGATGACCTCGGCGCGGCGGCGATCATCGAAATCGACGTCGAAGTCGGGCATGGACACGCGCTCGGGGTTGAGGAAGCGCTCGAAGATCAGCCCGTGCTTGAGTGGGTCGAGGTCGGTGATGCGCATCGCGTACGCCACCATCGACCCGGCACCGGAACCGCGGCCGGGACCGACGCGGATGCCGTTGTTCTTGGCCCAGTTGATGAAGTCGGCGACGACGAGGAAGTAGCCGGGGAAGCCCATCTGCGTGATGACGCCGACCTCAAACTCCGCCTGCTTCCGCACGTCGTCGGGCACGCCGCCCGGGTACCGGTACTGCAGGCCCGTCTCGACCTCCTTCACGAACCAGGACTGCTCGTTCTCGCCCTCTGGGACCGGGAAGCGCGGCATGTAGTTCGCCTTGGTGTTGAACTCGACGTCGCACCGCTCGGCGATGAGCAGCGTGTTGTCGCAGGCCTCCGGGTAGTCGCGGAAGATGGCCCGCATCTCGGCGGGCGACTTGAGGTAGAACTCGTCGGCGTCGAACTTGAACCGCTTCGGATCGGCCAGGGTGGAGCCGGACTGCACGCAGAGCAGCGCCGCGTGGGCCTTGGAGTCCTCGGCGTGCGTGTAGTGCAGGTCGTTGGTGGCCACGAGCGGCAGGCCGAGCTCCTTCGCGAGCCGGATGAGGTCGGCCTTGACGTTGCGCTCGATGTCGAGGCCGTGGTCCATCAGCTCGCAGAAGTAGTTCTCCGCGCCGAAGATGTCGCGGAAGTCCGACGCCGCCTGCCGCGCCTCGTCGTAGAGGCCGAGCCGGAGCTTCGTCTGCACCTCACCGGATGGGCAGCCGGTCGTCGCGATCAGGCCCTTGCCGTAAGTCTGCAGGAGGTCACGGTCCATGCGGGGCTTGTACAGGTAGCCCTCGAGGGAGGCCAGCGAGGACATCCGGAAGAGGTTGTGCATGCCCTCGGTGGTCTCCGACCACAGCGTCATGTGGGTGTAGGCGCCGGCACCGGAGACGTCGTCACGCCCGCCGCCGCCCCACTGCACGCGCGTGCGGTCCCCGCGCGCGGTGCCCGGGGTGAGATAGGCCTCCACGCCGATGATCGGCTTGATCCCGGCGCTCCTGGCCTTGCTCCAGAAGTCGAAGGCACCGAACACGAAGCCGTGGTCCGTCGTCGCCAGGGCGTTCATCCCGAGTTCCTCGGTGTGGCTGAACAGGTCCGTCAGCCGGGCCGCGCCATCGAGCATCGAGTACTCGGTGTGGTTGTGGAGATGGACGAACGAGTCTGTCGATGCAGGAGTAGCCACCCGCCAAGTCTAGTGCTGCCCTGCCCCTCCGGCGGCCGCCGGGACCCCCGTCCGAGGTCGGACCGGCGTGTCGGGCGGACCCCCTCGGGCGGGTCGGACCGCACCGGTGCGGCGTGCCCGGCGTGTCGGGCGAGGCCGGCCGGACGGCTCAGACGAGGCCCCGGGAGAGCGCCGTGACCGCGTACGCCAGGTCCACCGGGTAGGGACTCGTGACGCTGACGGGCTCGTTCGTGCGCGGGTGCGCGAAGCCCAGGCGGTGGGCGTGGAGCCACTGCCGCGTGAGGCCGAGTTCCGCGGCGAGCCGGGGATCGGCTCCGTAGGTGAGGTCGCCGGCGCAGGGGTGGCGGAGCGCGGAGAAGTGCACGCGGATCTGGTGCGTCCTGCCGGTCTCGAGGTGCACCTCCACGAGGCTCGCCCGGCCGAAGGCCTCGAGCACCTCGTAGTGCGTCACGGAGTCCCGGCCGCCCTCCATGACCGCGAAGCGCCACTCGTGGTGGGGATGGCGGCCGATGGGTGCGTCGATGGTCCCCTTGAGCGGCTCGGGCAGCCCCTGCACCACCGCGTGGTAGACCTTGTCGACCGTGCGCTCCTTGAAGGCGCGCTTGAGGGCCGTGTAGGCGGGTTCGGTCTTGGCGACCACCATCGCCCCGGACGTCCCGACGTCGAGCCGGTGGACGATCCCCACGCGCTCCGGCGCACCGGAGGTCGAGATACGGTAGCCGGCGGCCGCGAGGGCGCCGACGACGGTCGGGCCGACCCAGCCCGGCGACGGGTGGGCGGCGACGCCCACGGGCTTGTCGACGACGACGAAGTCCTCGTCGTCGAGCAGGATCCCCATGCCGTCGACGGCCTCGGGGATGATGCGGTGCTTGTCCCCGGGGTCCGGGACGTCGACGTCGAGGACGTCCCCGGCGTGCACGCGGTCCGACTTGGCGAGGGGCGCGCCGTCGCGCAGCACCCGCCCGTCGGCGCACCACTGGGCCACCGCCGAACGGGAGACGTCGAGCAGCCGGGCGAGGGCGGCGTCGACGCGGCTCCCGGACCCGGCGTCGGGGATCGCGATCCGCTGGTGCTCAGCGGTCATCGTCGCCCCGCTCCCCACCTGTGGGACGTGCGTCGTCTCCCGGCGCGTCGGCCGGCTCGTCGGTGCCACGCGTGCCGTCCATGCCGATGCCGCGCAGGGTCAGGATGCAGATGAGCACCACCCCGCTCACGACGGCGGAGTCGGCGATGTTGAAGATGGCGAAGTTCGGCAGGGCGATGAAGTCCACCACGTGGCCCTGCCCGAAGGACGGTTCCCGGAAGAGCCGGTCGGTGAGGTTGCCGAGGGCGCCGCCGAGGACGAGGCCGAGGGCCACGGCCCAGCCCCACGACGCGATTTTCCGGACCTGGAGCACGATGGCGACGGCGACCACGACCATCACGATCGTGAACACCCACGTGTAGTCGGTGCCGATGGAGAACGCGGCGCCGGGGTTGCGGATGAAGCGCCAGTGCAGCAGGGGTGGCAGGACCGGCGTGATCTGTCCCTCGCTCATCGTCGCGACGACCCACCACTTGGTGAGCTGGTCGAGGATGTAGGCGACGAGGGTGCACAGCAGCATGACCGCGCCGTACTGCACGGGGATCCTCCGGGCGTGGGCAGGGTCCCCTGCGGTGGCGGGATCGGGTGGCTGGTGCTCGTTCACGGTGCGTCCAAGGTCTACTCGCTGGTGTGTCCACCACGGTACGCGGTGGCTGGAACGGCGGAAGGGCCGGCCGCCGGGGATCACGCCCCGGCAACCGGCCCTTCCGCCGGCCCGACACGCGGTCGGGCCGGGCGTCCTGCTAGGAGGCCGTGGCGTCGGTCGCGAGCGAGCCGCGGGCGTCCAGGTCGCGGAGCTGACCCTCGATGTACGCCTTCAGGCGGGCACGGTAGTCGCTCTCGAAGCCGCGCAGCTGCTCCACCTTGCGCTCGAGCACGGTCTTCTGCTCCTCGAGGTCGCCGAGGGTCTTGCGGCTCTTCTCCTGGGCGTCGTTGACGAGGCCGCTGGCCTCGATCTGCGCCTCGGCGATGATCTTGTCGCGCTGTTCGACACCGGCGTTGACGTACTCGTCGTGCAGGCGCTGGGCCATCGCGAGGACGCCGGCCGCGGACTCGGCGGAGGAACCGGCGGCGGGGGCGGCGGGAGCCGGGGTGGGCTCCTCGACGTCGGCGACGGCCTCGGCTGCCTTCACGGAGGACGTGTCGCCCGTGACCTTCTCGGTGTGGGCGCTGGCGGAGACCGGGGCGGGGACGGTGACCTGCGAGGCGTCCGGTGACGTCTCGGAGGTGGCGTCGGACGACGTGTCGGTCGCGTCGCCGGAGAGCCGGCGGCGCAGGTCCTCGTTCTCCGAGTGCAGGCGGCGGAGTTCGACGACGATCTCGTCGAGGAAGTCGTCCACCTCGTCCTGGTCGTAGCCCTCGCGGAACTTCGTCGGCTGGAACCTCTTGTTGACAACGTCTTCTGGCGTCAAAGCCATCTGGTCACCTCATACTGATAGAAGCCTCCCACCGGGAGGCGGGCATGGCTGCGGTACCGAATTGCGGACATGAACACGGGACTCACGTCGATCTGTGAATCAGCGTATATCTTCTGGAACTGCATCACGAAACGGACTCGGACGCTAGGTTGCGAGCCCTGCCGACACGGACATCAGGATCAGCACCACGATGAAGAGCACCAGGAATGCGAGGTCGAGCTGCACCCCGCCCAGGCGGAGCGGGGGGATCAGCCGGCGGAGCGCCTTGATGGGCGGGTCCGTCGCGGAGTACACGCCGGAGGCGACCACGAGGGCGAGTTTCTGGGGACGCCAGTCACGCGCGAAGCCCTGCACGGCGTCGTAGATGATCCGCAGGATCAGGGCGAGCTGGAACAGCATCAGTACCAGGTAGATCAGGGCGAATACCAAACTCACGGAGACGTTCCAGTCCTTCGGGCCATCGGAGGGTCCGCTGCGACCGTGGTGGCCGCGTCGGTCAGCTCTGGTTGAAGAAGCTGGTCTGTGCTTCGCTTGCCTTCAGGTCCTCGCCGAGGACTTCAATATACGACGGCGACAGCAGGAACACCTTATTGGTGACCCGTTCGATGCTGCCGTGCAGGCCGAAGACGAGGCCCGCCGAGAAGTCGACGAGCCGCTTGGCGTCGGATTCGCCCATGTCCGTGACGTTCATGATCACCGGGATGCCGTCGCGGAAGCTCTCACCGATGAGCTTGGCATCGTTGTACGAGCGCGGGTGGATGGTGGTGATCTGGCGCAGCGCCGCGGAGTCCTCACGCGACGACGGGGCCCGCTTGATGGGCGTCACGGGTGCGCGGTACTCCTCGGCCGGAGCGACCCGGGTGGCCGCCGGGGCGGGCTCGAGGTGGCGTTCGTCGCGGTCGTAATCCACTGAGTAGTCCTCGTTCCTGCTGTGCGCGCTCTTCGTTTCGGGCTCGTAGTGCTCATCACCATCGGCGAGCCCAAGGTAGATCATCGTCTTGCGCAGTGCGCCAGCCATGGTGACTCCTGTTCTGAATGAGTGGATTGGTGGGGTCGGACGGCGTGCCGGGGGCGCCACGCCCGGCGGCACAGCGTGCCGCCGTTCTAGCTTCAGACGCTACCCCACGGCCGGACGGGGACCGAGCACATCAGAGCCGATCCTCAGGTGTGTCGCGCCCGCCGCGACGGCCGCCTCGAGGTCCCCGCTCATGCCGGCGGAGACGGCCGCTGCGGACGGCTCGACGGAGCGGATCGTTCCGCTGATCCGCAGGAGCAGGGCGAACGCTGCCGCGGGGTCCGCCCCGAGCGGAGCCACGCCCATGACGCCGGCGAGGCGGAGTCCCGGTGTGGCCGTGACGGCGCGCGCCAGGTCGCCTGCCTCAGCCGGGAGTGCCCCGCCCCGGCCTGCCGGCCGGGTTCCGCTGGTGGCCCCTGCCGTGGACCCGACGGCGGACGCCGGCCGGTCTCCGGGCTCGCCTCCGGTCTCGCCTCCGGTCTCGTCGGCGGTGTCGAGTGCGAACTGGAGGAAGCAGTCGAGGTCGGGGCGCCCCGGCAGTCCTGCTGCATCCCGCCGGGCCTGCTCGGCGGTCATCGCCTTCCCGAGGGCGCCGACCAGCGCGGCGCGGTCCACCGAGTGGATGCTGTGCGCGTAGCGGACCACCGATCTCGCCTTGTTGGTCTGCGCCTGCCCGATGAAGTGCCAGCGCAGCGCGAGGTCCCCGAGCTCCGCGGCCTTCGCCGCGGCCTCCTGGTCGCGGTTCTCCCCCACGTCGGTCACCCCGAGGTCCGCGAGGATCCGTACGTCGGACGCCGGGAAGTACTTCGTGACCACGATCAGGTCCGGCTCGCTCCGGCCCGCGGAGGCCGCGGCGATGCGGGCGCGGACGGCCTCGAGGCGCGCCTCGAGCTCGCGGGCACGGGCGGTGCGTCCGGGTCCCCCGGTCCCTCCGGCCGGTCCGGTCCCGTCGTCGTGCATCACGTGCGCCACACCAGGCCGGCGATGCGGCCGGTGCCCGGCTCGCGGCGATGGGAGAACAGGGCGGTGTTCTCGAGCGTGCACGCGGGGCCGTTCCCGGTGACCCGTCCGACGACGACCCCGGCGTCCTCGAGCTGGCGGCGGACCGCGGCCGGCAGGTCGAGGGCCGGGGTGCCCGTACGGGTCCGCGCCGCGGCCTCGGGGAGGACGCCGGCCAGGGCGCGCATCATGTCCTCGGGGACCTCGTAGCAGGAGCCGCAGACCGACGGACCGATCCATGCTGTGAGATCCCGTGCGCCGGCCTGCACGAGTGAGCGCACGGCGTTCGCGACGATCCCGTTGCCGACGCCGGCACGGCCGGCATGCACGACGGCCGTCGCGCCCGTGCCGCCCTCGGCGATGGAGGCATCCGCGAGGACGACGGGCACGCAGTCGGCCACCAGGACCGCGAGAGGCTGGAGACCTGTCCGGGAGACCATGCCGTCGGCGTCGGGGACCCAGGGGGCGACGCCGGCGTCGACGTCCCCGTGGACGCGACCGGACCCGCCGACTGCACCGCCGCGGGCGGGGCCGTCCTCCAGCACCGCGACGCGGTCGGAGTGGGTCTGGCTCATGAAACGGAGGGATCCCCCGGCCACGCCCATCGAGGCCTCGAGCGCTCGGCGGTTCGCCCGCACGCCCTCCGCGTCGTCGCCGACGTGGAGTGCGAGGTTACCCGCCGCGGCGCTCGTGAAGGCGACGCGGAGCCCCGGACGGACCTCGGCGCTCCAGTGGAACGGGGAGGCCAGTCCGGGCTGCGCGGGTGAGTGCACCGACTACTTCAGGAAGTCGGGTACGTCGAGGTCGTCGGAGCGGCCTGCGGACAGGTCGGGCTCCACGATCGCCGGGAGGTCGACGTCGAAGCCCGAGTCGGCGGGTACGGCCTGGACGTTCTGCGCGCGCTGCTGCGACCAGGCGCCGAGGCCCGCCGTGGCGGGGACGCGCTGGTGGTCACCGCCGACGCTCGGCGCGACGGCCGGCCGGGACGCGGGGGCGGCTGCGGCGGCCGGCTGCGAGGTGGCGTCGACCTGGTCGAAGCCGGCGGCGATGACCGTCACGCGGGCCTCGTCGCCGAGTGCGTCGTCGATCACGGCACCGAAGATGATGTTCGCCTCGGGGTGCGCGACCTCCTGGACCAGGCGGGCGGCCTCGTTGATCTCGAACAGGCCGAGGTCGGAGCCACCCTGGATCGACAGCAGGACGCCGTGCGCGCCGTCGATGGAGGCCTCGAGGAGCGGCGACGCGATGGCCAGTTCCGCTGCCTTGACGGCACGGTCCTCGCCGCGTGCGGAGCCGATGCCCATGAGCGCCGAACCCGCGCCCTGCATCACGGACTTGACGTCGGCGAAGTCGAGGTTGATCAGACCCGGCGTGGTGATGAGGTCGGTGATGCCCTGGACACCGGAGAGCAGCACCTGGTCGGCCGAGCGGAACGCGTCCAGCATGGAGACGTTCCGGTCGCTGATGGACAGCAGGCGGTCGTTCGGGATGACGATGAGCGTGTCGACCTCCTCGCGGAGGGTGTCGATGCCGCTCTCGGCCTGGTTCGACCGGCGGCGCCCCTCGAACGTGAAGGGGCGGGTGACGACGCCGATGGTCAGGGCGCCGAGCGAACGCGCGATGCGCGCGACCACGGGTGCGCCACCGGTCCCGGTGCCGCCGCCTTCTCCGGCGGTCACGAAGACCATGTCCGCTCCCCGCAGGACCTCCTCGATCTCCTCCGAGTGGTCCTCGGCGGCGCGCCGGCCCACCTCCGGGTCCGCTCCTGCGCCGAGGCCGCGGGTGAGTTCGCGCCCGACGTCGAGCTTGACGTCCGCGTCACTCATCAGCAGCGCCTGGGCGTCCGTGTTGATGGCGATGAACTCCACGCCGCGGAGCCCGACCTCGATCATCCGGTTGACGGCGTTCACGCCGCCGCCGCCGATGCCGACGACCTTGATGACGGCCAAGTAATTCTGAGGTGCTGCCACGTCCTGTGTCCCTTGTTCGAATCTGTGTGCTGTACGGGGGCTGCCGAGGGTTTCGGCCGAACCTTCACGTGAGAAAACGTTAACGTTCAGGTTGAGAGTTAACGTTATGTCAGGTAACTTCTATCCTTGACGCTAGGTGCATACGCTGCGCGTTGCAAAGACCGGACCCAGTGTGTCGGGCGTGTCGCCGCGTGTTGCCTCCGGGCCCGGCCTCTGATCGGCTCCCCGACGAGGCGGGATCCGCCTGCACCTGCACCTGCACCTGCCCCTCCCCTGCCGGCGCGCGTCATCGCGTCACCGGCCGGTCGGGGGTACTGACATCGAACTCACGGACCGGCGGATCGCTCGCCGGCATGGCCAGCATCGCCTCGAGCACCCGCGCCTTCTCGGCACTGCGCTCGGAGCTCCCCCAGAAGATCCGCTGGTCGCCCGAGAGCGACAGCTGGATGGAGTCCACGCTCGCCGCGGAGGCGTTGTTGAGCCGGGACAGCACACCCACGGGCAGCTCGGCCAGCACCGTGGTGATGGAGGAGAACACCTCGGAGTTCACCGCGTTGGTCCCGCCGTCGATCAGGGGCAGCTTGATCTGGTCCCGCTGGGCGACGCTCGCGAGCTGGCGGCCCTCGGCGTCGATCAGCACGAACTCCCGCCCGCTCTGCAGCACCGCGACCGGCACGCGTTCCCGGACCGTGACCACCAGCGTGGAGGGCGGCTCCGCGGCGATCTGCACGTCCTCGATGGGTGCCTTGTCGGCGAGCAGTCCGCGGACCCGGTCGGCGGAGATGCGCGTGAGCGACGTGCCCGTCAGCGGGGCCAGTGCGGCGTCCACCTCCTGCGTGGGGACGAGCACGTTGCCCTCGACCACCACGGTCCGCAGCGCGAGGGCCGGCGAGAACACCGCATAAGCCACCACGCCGCCGAGCACCAGCATCAGCGCCGAGATGGTGAGCAGCAGGGTCCGGAGCCGGTGCGACTTCCGCGGGGTCGGGAAGTCGATGACCGTGCCCGGCGCGGGCGTTCCACCGCCGCTGCGGTCGAGCTGCGAGACGGTCGCGCCCGGCCCCGTCCCGTTCTTCGGCGGCGTCGTGTTCCTCGGTCCCGTCCTGTTCTTCGAGGGCGTCGCACCGTACGGCATCCTCCCGGCCTCCGCGGACGCGGCACGCGGACCGGCCGCGCGGGTGACGGGCGGCTTCCGCGGCGTCATGCCGCGCCCCCCGACCGGTCACGGTCTGCCCGCTCGCGGAGCAGGGTGACGAGCTGCAGGCCGTACTGCGTGACGTCGCCGGCACCGATGGTGAGGATGATGTCGCCGGCCTGCGCGTTCGCGGCGGCGGCGCGCACGGCCTCCTGCGGATCCTCGATGTAGGCGGCACCGGGCAGCAGATCGGTGATGGTCCAGCCCCCGACGTCGGCGACGGGGTCCTCGCGCGCCGCGTAGACCGGCAGGACCGTCACGGAGTCCGCGAGCGAGAGCGCCGACGCGAAACCCGCGGCGAACTCCCGGGTGCGGGAGAACAGGTGCGGCTGGAACAGTGCATGCACCCGGTGCTCGCCCGCCACGGTCCGGGCGGCCGTGAGCGCGGCCTGCACCTCGGTGGGGTGGTGGGCGTAGTCGTCGAACACGCGGACGCCGTCGCCCTCGCCGCGGGCCTCGAAGCGGCGGGCCGCGCCCGAGAACAGCGACAGCGCGGAGGCCGCGACGGCGGGGTCCACACCGAGTTCGAGGGCCACGGCGAAGGCCGCGGCGGCGTTGAGGATGTTGTGGCGGCCGGGCACGCCGAGCTGCAGCTCCTGCTGGGCGTCCAGCCCGTCGACCGCGAACGAGAGGAGGCTGTTGGTGGTGCTCCCGACGGCCCGCGTGTCCGAGATGCGCAGGTCCGCGGTCGCGGCGTAGCCGTAGGTGCGGACCCGGCGCGGCTCGTGGACGTCGGCGGCGAGGGCGGCGGCGCCGGCGTCGTCGGCGCAGGCCACGAGGAGACCGTCCTCGGGCAGCTGCTGCGCGAACTGCCGGAACGAGGCGTGGACTGCCTCGGCGGTCCCGTAGTGGTCGAGGTGGTCCGCCTCGACGTTGGTGACCACCGCGATCCGGGGCGCGTAGTTGAGGAAGGAGCCGTCGGACTCGTCCGCCTCGGCCACGAAGATGTCGCCACCGGTCCACGCGGCGTTGACGCCCAGTGCGGCGACGTCACCGCCGATCGCGAAGGACGGCGCGAGTCCGGCCTCGCGCAGGAGGACGGTGATCATCGCCGTCGTCGTGGTCTTGCCGTGCGTGCCGGCCACGGCGACGCCCTGCAGCCCGTGCATGGCGGCGGCGAGGGCCTGCGAGCGGTGCAGCACCGGCAGACCCCGCCGGTGCGCCTCCGCCAGTTCGGGGTTCGTCCCGCGGATCGCGGAGGAGATCACCACCGTGCCGTCGTCGGGCACGGCGGCGGCGGCGTGGCCCACGTGGACCTCCGCGCCGAGGGCTTCGAGGGCGCGGAGGCCTCGGGAGTCCGCGGCGTCGGACCCGGAGACGCGGACGCCCTGGCCGAGGAGCACGCGTGCGACGGCGGACATGCCGGCGCCGCCGAGGCCGATGAAGTGGACGGGTTCGCGCAGGCGCGCGCCTCCCGTGTCCTGGGGCCCGGCGTTCATCGCGCGTCCCGTGCTGCGTCGAGGACCAGGTCCGCCATCCGGCGGTCCGCGTCCCGGACGCCCTGCGCGTAGGACGCCGCGGACATCGCGGCGAGCCGTGCGGGGTCCGTGACGAGCGCCGGCAGGGTAGAGCGGACCCACGCGGGGGTGAAGCCGGCGTCGTCCACGAGGAGGGCGCCGCCGGACTCGACGAGTCCGGCCGCGTTGAGCCGCTGCTCGCCGTTGCCGTGGGGCAGCGGCACGAGCACGGCGGGGAGACCCACGGCGCTGAGTTCGCTCACGGTCGCAGCCCCGGCACGCGCCACCAGGAGGTCGGCGGCCGCGTAGACACGCTCCATGCCGTCGACGAACTCGACCTGGTGGTAGCCGGCCGCGGCGAGCGGCGCACCGTCCTGCCCCGTCACCTGCTTGCCCCGCCCCGTGATGTGCAGGATCTGCACGCCGGCCGCGACGAGGTCGGGGACGGCGGCGGCGACGGCCCGGTTCAGGCTCGCCGCTCCCGAGGACCCACCGGTCACGATCAGGGTGGGACGGTCCGGGTCCAGTCCGAGGGACACCCGGGCGTCGGCTCGGCCGGCCGTGCGGTCCAGGTCCGCGATGCTGCGGCGCATGGGCATGCCCACCAGCACGGCGTCCGCCAGTCCGGTGCCGTCGAAGGCCACCGCGACGCGCGCGGCGATACGGGCACCGAGCCGGTTGGCCATCCCGGGACGCGCGTTCGCCTCGTGGATCACCACGGGGACGCGCCGCGTCCAGGCGGCGAGGTACACGGGCGTGGAGACGTACCCGCCCACGCCGACGACGACGTCGGCTGCCGCGTCCGCCACGATGGCGCGTGCCTGCCGGACCGCGCGGACGAGGCGCACGGGCAGCTTGACGAGGTCGATGGAGGGCCGGCGCGGCATGGGCACGCGGTCGATGGTCCGCAGGTCGAAACCGGCAGCCGGGACGAGGCGCGTCTCCATGCCCGCCTCCGTGCCGACGGCGGTGATGCGGGTGCCGGGCCGCCGGTCGACGATCGCCCCGGCGATCGCGAGCAGGGGGCTGATGTGGCCGGCCGTGCCGCCGCCCGCGAGGACCACCGACACGGTGCGTTCAGGAGGTGAGGGGTGTGTCATGGAAGTGCGGGATCTCTTCTCGGGGTGGAGGACGTGGCCGGGGGCCCGGCGACCGGCGCGTGCGGCGTCTTGCGCGCGAAGGACAGCAGGACGCCGACGGCGGCGAGGGTGAAGGTGAGGGCGGACCCTCCGTAGGAGATGAAGGGCAGCGGCACACCGATGACGGGAAGCAGTCCCGTGACCATGCCGATGTTCACGAAGGCCTGCCCGATGAGCCAGACGAGGATCGATCCCATGAGGATCCGTACGAAGGGATCGGTGTAGCGCAGGGCCACACGGATGGTGGCCACCGCGAGGATGCCGAAGAGCAGGATCACCACGAGGGTGCCGAGGAGCCCGAACTCCTCGCCGATGATGGCGAAGATGAAGTCGTTGTGGGCCTCGGGGATCCAGTTCCACTTCTGCCGGCTCTGGCCGATGCCCACACCGAACCAGCCACCGGAGGCCATGGCGAACAGCCCGTTGTCCGACTGCAGGCAGAGGTCCGCACCGTCGTCGCAGTTCAGGCCCAGCCACGCGCTGATGCGCCCGCCACGGTTGGAGCTCGTCGCCACCATCACCAGGGAACCGGCCACGGCGGCGAGTCCGGCGAGGCTGAACAGCTTCATCGGTGCTCCCGCGAAGAACAGGGCCGCTCCGGCGATCATCATGAGCACGAGCCCGGTGCCGAGGTCACCGCCGATCAGCACGAGGCCGATGGGCAGCCCCCCGAACGGCAGGGCCGGGATCATGGCGTGCTTCCAGTCCCGGATGAGCGCCTTCTTGCGCTCGAGGACGGCCGCGAACCAGAGGGCCAGGGCGAGTTTGGTCGGCTCGGACGGCTGGAAGGTCTGGCTGCCGATCTGGATCCAGTTCTTGTTGCCGTTGATCTCGACGCCGATGACGAGCACGAGGATCAGCAGCACCACGGCGATCGCGAGACTGGGCCACGCGAGTGCCTTGTACGCGCGGGGGCCGAGCCGGGACAGGATCACCATGAGCACGAGCCCGGCGCTGGCCCACACGGCCTGCTTGAGGAAGAGGTCGAACGTGTCCTTGCCCTCCGAGATGGCCTCCACGGAGGACGCGGAGAGCACCATCATGAGGCCGATGGCCGTGAGCGCCAGCGCAGCGCCGAGGATCAGGTAGTAGCTGGAGCCCGAGGGCGTCCGGTCCGTGCCCTCCAGGAACACCCAGCCGCGCCGCAGCCGCGCGCGGAGGCCCTTCGAGGGCCGGTCCTCCGGCTCGGCGGTGCGGGGCGCCGCCGTCGTGCCGACTGCCTTGACGGTGTGGGCCTTGGCCGCGGCACTCGTCGTGGCGGGGCCGCGCCCGGTCCCTGCGGGAGGGCCGGCGGGTCGGCCGGGGTCGGTGGTGCGCGCCGGCCGTACGGAGGGTTTGCGTCCGCCCGGACGGGTAGGCGTGCTCATCACGACTCCTTCGCGGTCGGCGCCTGGCCCCCGCGCGCGCCGACCGCCGCCATGAAGGCGGCTCCGCGGTGCGCGTAGGAGGAGAACTGGTCCATCGATGCTGCGGCCGGCGCCATCAGGACGGTGTCGCCGTCCCGCGCGAGCCGTGCTGCCTCGTCGACGGCCCACTGCATCAGGGCGTCGCCGGTCGCCGGGTCGGGCCCGCCGTCGTGCCCGTCCCCGGTCCGGGCGCCGGGGTGCAGGGAGACCGGGACGTCGGGGGCGTGGCGGGCGAGGGCGCCCTGGAGCGGCGCCGGGTCCTCTCCGAGCAGCACGACGGCGCGGAGCCGGCGGGCGTGGTCCCGGACGAGGTCGTCGTACGACACGCCCTTGGACAGGCCGCCGGCGATCCACACGACGGAGGAGAAGGAGGCGAGGGACGCCGAGGCGGCGTGCGGGTTGGTGGCCTTCGAGTCGTTGATCCAGAGCACCCCGTCCTCGTTCGCGACCACCTGGATGCGGTGGTCGCCGGGCCGGAACGCACGGATGCCGTCGCGGACAGCGGCCGGCGGGAGGCCGGCAGCGCGCACGAGGGCGGCAGCGGCCAGCGCGTTGGCGACGAGGTGGCGGGGCACGACCTCGCCGAGTTCGCTGATGGACGCGAGCTCGGCCGCGGAGTCCTTGCGCTGCTCGATGAAGGCGCGGTCCACGAGGAGGTCCTCGACGACGCCCATCATGCTGACGGACGGCATGCCCGTGGTGAAACCGACGGCCCGGCACCCCTCGACGACGTCGGCCTCCTCGACCATGGCCTCGGTCTCGCGCTGCTCGACGTTGTAGACGCAGGCGATCCTCGTCCGCTCGTACACGGAGGCCTTCGCCGCGAGGTACGCCTCGTAGCTGCCGTGCCAGTCCACGTGGTCCTCGGCGACGTTGAGGCAGACGCTCGCGAGCGGTGAGACGGAATGCGCCCAGTGGAGCTGGAAGCTGGAGAGTTCCACCGCCAGGAAGTCGTAGCCCTGCGGGTCGCGGATGACGTCGAGGATGGGCGTGCCGACGTTGCCCGCCGCCACCGCACGCTTGCCCCCGGCGAGGAGCATGGACTCGGTGAGCCCGACGGTGGTGGTCTTGCCGTTGGTGCCGGTGATGGTGAGCCACTCGGCCGTGGGGCGTCCTTCCCGGATGCGCACGCGCCAGGCCAGTTCGACGTCGCCCCAGATCGGGACGCCGGCGCGCGCGGCATCGGCGAGCAGCGGCTGCGTGGGGCGCCAGCCCGGGGAGGTCACCACGAGGTCGGGCAGGTCGCCGTCGACGAGCGGGAGCGCGGCGGCGTGCTCGGCCCCGAGCAGCACGTCGCGGGCACCGACGATGCGCAGCGTGTCCGCCTTCGCCTCGTTCTCCTCGGTGGCCCCCGCGTCCACGACGACGACGACCGCGCCGAGTTCGACGAGGGTGTCCGCGGCGGAGAAGCCCGACGCACCGATACCGGCCACGACGACCCGTAGCCCGGCCCAGTCGGCATCCCAGGTGGTCAGGCCCTTCAGGCGCGGCGTCTCCCGAAGGGGGGTGTGTCCGTTCGCTGCGCTCATCCGACGACCCATTCCGCGTAGAAGATCCCGAGTGCCCCGGCGACGAAGAGCCCGGCGAGGATCCAGAAGCGGACCACCACCGTGACCTCCTGCCAGCCCTTGAGCTCGAAGTGGTGCTGCAGGGGCGCCATCTTGAAGACGCGCTTGCCGCCCGACAGCTTGAAGTAGCCCACCTGGATGATGACGGAGAGCGTGATCATCACGAACAGGCCGGCGAGGATCACGAGGAGCAGTTCGGTGCGGGAGAGGATGGCGAACCCGGCGATGGCCCCGCCGATCGCCAGCGATCCGGTGTCGCCCATGAAGATCTTCGCGGGTGACGTGTTCCACCACAGGAAGCCCACGAGGGCACCGCTCATCGCGCCGGCGATCAGGGCGAGGTCCAGGGGGTCGCGGACCTCGTAGCAGACGCCGCCCGCCCCGGGCGAGCCGCAGCTCTGGTTGCTCTGCCAGATGCCGATCAGCATGTACGCGCCGAACACGAGGATGGAGGCGCCGGCGGCGAGGCCGTCCAGGCCGTCGGCCAGGTTCACGCCGTTGCTGGCGCCGGTGATGATGAGGTTGGACCAGATGACGAACAGGATGGCCCCGAGGACCGTCCCGGCGAACGCGAGGTCGATCGGCGTGTCACGGATGAAGGAGATGGCCGTCGACGCCGGGGTACGCCCCTCCGCGTTGGGGAACCGGAGGGCCAGGACACCGAAGATCACACCGACCGCGGTCTGCCCGGCGATCTTCGCCGGCGCGCTCAGGCCGAGGCTGCGCTGCTTCGAGATCTTGATGTAGTCGTCCGCGAAGCCCACGAGCCCCATGCCGGCGGCCAGGAAGAGGAGCAGCAGTCCCGAGGCGCTGGGGCCGCCCACCGGGGAGCCCACCATCATCATCACGAGGTGTGTCATGAAGTAGGCCAGCAGCACCGATCCCACGATCACTGCCCCGCCCATGGTCGGCGTCCCGCGCTTGGTGTGGTGGGCGGTCGGGCCGTCGTCGCGGATGAACTGGCCGTAGCCCTTGTTCACCAGGAGCCGGATGAACAGGGGTGTGCCGGCGAAGGCGAAGACGAGCGCCGACGCGGAGCCTATGAGGAGTGCTATCACGGCTGCGGGGCCTTTCCGGAGGCGTCAGGATCGCTGACCGCCTCAGATTCTGCAGAGGGGTGGCGTGCCACACGGTCGCCGAGGAAACGCAGCCCGGCGCCGTTGGAGGACTTGAAGAGCACGATGTCGCCGGGCGCGAGCTCCGCGGCGAGCATCCGCTCGGCGGCTTCGACGTCGTCCACGTGCACGGCCTCGCTCCCCCACGAGCCCTCCAGCACGGCGCCGTTGAACAGCGCCCGGGTGTTGGGTCCCACGCAGATGAGCTTGGAGATGTTGAGCCGGACGACCACGCGGCCGAGGAGGTCGTGCTCCTCGATCGAGCGGTCGCCGAGCTCGAGCATCTCGCCGAGGACGGCCCAGGTACGCCGGTGGCCGGCGCGTCCGAGTTCGGCGAGGGTCCGCAGCGCGGCGCGCATGGACTCGGGATTGGCGTTGTAGGCGTCGTTGATGACGGTCACGCCGTCGGCGCGTTCGGTCCGCTCCATCCGCCAGCGGCTCGCGGCGGCCTGGGTGCGCAGGCCCTCGACGATGGCCGACGGGGCACAGCCCACCGCGTAGGCGGCGGTCGCCGCGGCCAGCAGGTTGGTGGTGTGGTGGAGGCCGAGCAGCGGGGAGACGACGTCGTGCTCGCTGCCGTCCGGGAAGACGAGGGTGAAGGACGGGCTGCCGTCCGGCGTCGTCGTGCTGTTGCGGGCGCGCACCACGTCCGAGCCGTCGGCGGTGAAGTCGTCGGAGGACGTGAAGAACGCCGTGCGCGCGGAGGTGCGGGCCTGCATCGCGAGGACGCGTTCGTCGTCGGCGTTGATGATCGCGGTGCCGGCGGCGGGCAGGGCCTCGAACAGCTCGCCCTTGGCCCGGGCGATGTTCTCGACGCCGCCGAACTCGCCGGCGTGCGCCGAGCCGACCCCCAGGACCACGCCCACGTCCGGCTGGACGAGCGAGGCGAGGTACGCGATGTGGCCGGGCTTCGTGGCGCCCATCTCGATGACGAGGTACCGCGTGTCCCAGTCCGCCTCGAAGACGGTCAGGGGTACGCCGACCTCGCCGTTGTAGGAGCCGCGCGGGGCCACGGTGGGTGCCTCGGCGGCGAGGATGCCGGCCAGGAGGTCCTTGGTGGTGGTCTTGCCGGCGGAGCCGGTGATGCCGATGACGGTCACCTCGCCGTGCGCGCGGAGCCGCCGGACGGTCTCGGCGGCCAGTGCCCCCATGGCGAGGACGGCGTCGGGCACGACGACGGACGGGAACGGCGTGCCGTCCGGTCGGGTGACCGCGTGTTCCGCCAGCGCGAGGACCGCGCCGCGTTCGAAGGCGCCGCCGACGAACAGGTGCCCGTCCGACTCCTCGCCCGGCTTCGCGACGAAGAGGGACCCGGGGACGCATTCGCGGGAGTCGGTGGCTGCGGAGGTGACGGTGATGGCGGGGAGGCCGGCATCGGTGCCGACGAGGGCACCGCCTGTGAGTGCCGCGATCTCGGCTGCGCTGAATTCAATCATGTCGGTTCAGGACTCTATCCCGGCCGGTGAAAGCCCAGAGAATCCGTGCCTTGTCAACGCGGAGCGCAGTTCCACGCGGTCGTCGAGGGACAGGTTGATGCCCTTCACTTCCTGCCAGACCTCGTGCCCGCGGCCGGCGATGACGACGGTGTCGGAGGGACGGGCCAGGGCCACGGCGCGGTCGATCGCGTCCGCCCGCGGGAAGACCTCCAGCACCTCGCAGGTGAGGCCCTCGTCCCGGACGGCGGCGTCGGCGCCCGCGCGGACGGCCCGGCGGATGACGGCGTCGTCCTCGTCGTGGGGGTCGTCGTCGGTCACGATGAGGATGTCGGACAGGCGCGCGCCCACCGCGCCCATCACGGGGCGCTTGGACTCGTCGCGCTGGCCGGTCGCGCCGAACACGGCGATGACCCGGCCACCGGGCCGGCGTACGGAGGCCAGCGTGCGTTCGAGGGCGTCGGGGTTGTGGGCGAAGTCGACGATCGCCGCCGGCTCCTCGCCGATGAGCTGCATGCGGCCGGGGACCTCGGTGGTGAACGGGTTGGCGGCGTCGAGTGCGCGCTGGAGGTCGGCCACGGGCACGCCCGAGGCGAGGACCATGATGGCCGCGAGGGCGGCGTTGGAGATGTTGAACGTCCCCGGCAGTCCGCTCCGGACCGTGAGCCGCTCCCCCGTGCGTCCGCGGAGGACGAACGTGTGCCCGAGCCCGCTGGGCTCGACGTCGGTGACGGTCCAGTCCGCGTCGGACGCGCTGCCGGACGCGCTGTCGGACGCGCTGTCGGACGCGCTGTCGGACGCGCTGTCGGACGCGCTGTCGGACCCGGGGCCCGTCCCGGGAACGGTGCGCAGGGTGACGACGGGGACGTCCGCGGCCTCGGCGAGCCTGCGCCCCCAGGTGTCGTCGACGAGGACGACGGCGCGGCGGCACCGCGCGGACGTGAAGAGCGTCGCCTTGACCGCGAAGTAGTCCTCCATGGTGCCGTGGAGGTCGAGGTGATCCTGGGTCAGGTTGGTGAACCCGGCGACGTCGAAGAGCACGCCGTCGACGCGTCCGAACTCGAGGGCGTGCGAGGAGACCTCCATGGACGCCGCGTCGAGCCCGCGCTCGCGCATCAGCGCGAGGAGGGAGTGCACCTGCGGCGATTCCGGCGTGGTGAGCGCGCTGGGGATGGCCTCGTGGCCGGCCCTGATCTCGATCGTGCCGATGAGTCCCGTGGACCGGCCGAGCGCCTCGAGGAGGGCGTTGAGGAAGTAGGTGGACGTCGTCTTGCCGTTCGTCCCCGTGATCCCGAACAGGGTCGGTGCCGCCCCGCCGTCCGGCCGGCTGTCGAACACCACCCGCGCGAGGGGACCCACCACGCGCCGGGGGTCCGGCACGACGACGACGGGCGGCAGCGCGTCGCCCGCTGCTGCAGCGCGGTCGGCCAGGATCGAAGCGCCCGCGCTGTCGGTGAGGACGGCGACGGCTCCGGCACGGACCGCCTGCGCGGTGAACTCCGCGCCGTGCCGCGCCGCTCCGGGCAGAGCGGCGTAGACGTCACCGGGCAGCACCGCGCGGGAGTCGAGGGTGATCCCCGTAACCGTCGGGAGGTCCGGGGGGATGGACGGACCGGTCGGCACGCCCACGGCGGCGAGGGCCGCGGACAGGTCGACGGGTCGGGGGGCATGCGGGCGCATCAGGGAAGCGGGACTCCCCTGCGGCGTAGTCGGGTGCACGGTGCTCTGGCCTCCGGGTCAGTATTCGACCGGGTAGATGTCCGGCTTGCTCGTCGAGGCGGGGACGTTGTTCGAGTTGAGGACCTGCTTCATGACCTTCTGGAAGGACTCGCCGGGGATCAGGTAGTACAGGTCGCCCTTGGGCCGCTGGAGGGTGATGACGACGACGTACTCCGGGTCCTCGATCGGGGCGATCCCGGCGTAGGAGAGAGTGTAGCCGTCGTACCCGCCGCTGGCGCTGGGCGCCTCCGCGGTACCGGTCTTCGAGCCGACGCGGTACTGCTCGAGTTCGCCCGACTTGCCCGATCCCTCCTCGGTGACGGTCTCGAGCATCTTGCGCATCTCCACCGCGGTCTCGTCGGAGACGACCTCCGTGCCCTCGTCCTGGGGCACCTTGTGCTCGGTGCCGTCGGGATCGATGTAGGCGTCGATGAGGCGGGGCTTGAGGCGGACGCCGTCGTTCGCGATGGTCTGGTACACCATCGCGGTGTGCAGGGCGGTCTGCGTGAGGCCCTGCCCGAAGAGGACCGTGTACTGCTGGCGCTCGTCCCACTTGTCGGGGGTGGTCAGCAGGCCCTGGTTCTCCTCGCCGAGGCCCGTGCCGAGCGGCTCGCCGATCCCGAACTTCTTGAGCCAGTCGTAGCGTTCCTGCTTCGTGAGCTTCTCACCGATCTGGACCGTACCCGTGTTCATGGACTTCGCGAGGATGCCTGCGGCCGTCCGGTGCTCGGTGCCGTGCTCCGAGGAGTCCTTGAACGTCTGGTCGTCCACCGTGTACCGGTTGTCGAGGACGAACTTCGAGGTGGGCTCGATGAGCTTCTGCTCCAGTGCGGCCGCGAGCGTGATGACCTTCGTCGTCGATCCGGGCTCGAAGGAGGCGCTGACGGAGTTCGGGCTGCGCTTGTCCGCGGGAGTCGCCTCGGGGTCGTTCGGGTCGAGGGTCGTCGATTCCGCCATGGCCCGGATGGCACCGGTCTTCGCCTCGACCACCACGATGTTGCCCCACTCGGCGTTGTAGTCCTTCACCTGGGAGGCGATGGTCTGCTGCGCGAACCACTGCAGGTCCTGGTCGATGGTCAGCTTGACGCTCTGCCCGTCCACCGCCGGCACGTCCTCGTTCGTGGCGTAGGGGATCCTGATGCCGTCGCCGCCGATCTCGAAGGTGCGGCTGCCCGCCTCGCCCGTGAGCTGGTCGTCGAGCGACACCTCGAGGCCCGACCGCGCGTTGCCGTCGGTTCCCACGTAGCCGATGATCGAGCCGGCCACGGGTCCCGCCGGGTAGGTGCGCACGCTCGTCTCGTCCGCGTACACACCGGGGACCTTCACGGCCAGCGCCCGGTTCTTCACGTCCGGCGTCACGGATTTCTGGACGTAGTTGAAGGTCTTCTCACCGAGGACCGCTGCGCGGAGCGTCTCCTCGTCGGTGCCGAGGACGGCGGCGAGTTCGGCGAGTCCCTGGTCCATGGGGATGATCTCCCAGTCCTCGAGTTCCTCGTTGTAGCGCCGGAAGTCGTCGACGGCGCTCAGCCGCTGGTCCACCACGATGTCGTAGCGCTCCACGCTCCGCGCGAAGTACTTGCCGTTCATGTCGACGATCGAGCCACGGACAGGCTGGACCGCGGTGCTGGTGAGCCGTTTGGACAGCCCGGCCTGCGCCATGCCGTTGAGGTCGAGTGCCTGGAGCTGGAACAGGCGCACGCCGAGGACCATCAGCAGCACGAGGACGAACGCCAGCCCCACGCGCAGACGCGTGGACCCCAGGGCCAGGCGGAGGCTGTCGGGGCTGCCGGTGCGTGCAGGGGTCACGGAGGAATCCTTGTCGATCAGGTGCGTGCTGTGCGGGAAGCGGCGGGCGCGGGCGTGTCGCTCCGCTAGCGGGCGGACCCGAGCTGCTCCGGGGCGGGGATGGTGCCCGAGGCCGAGCTTTCCTGTCCGTCCGCCGTCGTGGCGTCGGAGGGCGCTGCGTCCGCCGCGACCTGCTCGTCCGCCGGCGCCTCGACGGGTACCTCGACAGGTGCCTCAACAGGCGCCTCAACAGGCGCCTCGACCGCGTCCGCTGCGGGAGCCTCGACCGCCACGGGTCCGGCCTGCCCGGTGACGAGGCTGGGGGCGGCGATGAGGACCTCGGGCTTGGGACCCTCCTTCGCGGGCTCCGGGGTGCCCGTGACCTTCATCGACTCCAGGTCGATGGTCCCGAACGTCGGGGAGGAGACCATGTCGAGTTTCGTCGCGGCGGCGGCGAGGTTCTGCGGGGCCTCCTTGCCCTCGATCTCGAGGACCAGGGCGTCGTTCTCCTGGCTCAGCGCCACCTGCTGGTTGCGGAGCTGCACGAGTTCGTACTGCGTCCCGGACACCGAGATGTTCAGCATGAGCACGGCGGCCAGGGCGGCGCCGAGCACGAGCAGGCTGAAGACGGCGAAGGGCACGCGCCGGCGCGTGGGCCGCGCGGGGACCACCGAGAGCGGCGTGCGCGGCTTCGGCCGGGTGCCGACGGTCTCCGGACTGCCTCCGGTGAGCCTCTCCGGCAGGCGGTCCGGGGCGAGGGCGAGGGCCCCGTGCCCGGCGTAGGCAGTGGCGCGGTGTCGCTTCTCAGCAGTCAATACCTGGCTCATCTGGTCTTCCTGTCGACGGGTGCGGCCTTGATGCGTTCGACCGCGCGCAGCTTGGCGGAGGCCGCGCGGGGGTTCTCTTCGATCTCCGCTGCCGTCGGCGCTTCCGTGCCGCGCGTCAGCGAGCGGAGGTACGCCTTGTGCTCCTCGAGTTCGACCGGGAAGCCGACGGGTGCGGAGGACCTCGTGCCCGCGGTGAAGGCGCTCTTCACGATGCGGTCCTCGAGGGAGTGGTAGGACATCGCGACGACCCGGCCGCCCACGACGACGGAGTCGACGGCGGCGGGCACCGCGCGCTCGAGGACGGAGAGTTCCTGGTTGACCTCGATGCGCAGGGCCTGGAAGGTGCGCTTGGCGGGGTGTCCCCCGGTGCGGGCAGCCCCGGCCGGGACCACGCTCCGGATGACCTCGACGAGCTGGGAGGTGGTCCGGAAGGGCTCGGTCTCCCGTGCCCGCACGATGGCCGAGGCGATCCGCCCGGCGAACTTCTCCTCGCCCCAGGTGCGGATGATGCGCAGGAGGTCCTCGGACGCGTAGGTGTTGACCACCTCGGCGGCGGTGACGCCCCTGCTGGTGTCCATCCGCATGTCGAGGGGCGCGTCGTAGGAGTAGGCGAAGCCGCGGTCGCGCTCGTCGAGCTGGAGGGAGGAGACACCGAGGTCGAAGAGCACGCCGTCGACGCCGTCGATGCCGAGGTCCTGGAGCACCTCCGGCAGCTCGTCGTACACGGCGTGCACGAGGTCGGTGCGGTCCGCGTACGGGGCGAGGCGCTCCCCCGCGAGGTCGAGCGCCTCGGTGTCGCGGTCAATCCCGACGAGGTGGGCGGTCGGGAAGCGCTGGAGCATGGTCTCGGAGTGCCCGCCCATGCCGAGCGTCGCGTCCACGACGACGGGCCGGCGGCCCGCGCTCTCGGCAGCGGCCACGGAGGGGGCGATCAGGGAGACGCAGCGGTCGCGGAGGACGGGGACATGTCGCTCATCGGTGGGCCGGTCTCCGCCCATGCGTCCTCTCCCTCCTGCAGTTCGCCATTCATCGTCTCGGTGTTTCTGCAGGCTGGCGGGCGGAGGTGTCATGCTCTTGAGTCAGACCCCCATCCGGCCGGACGGTCCTCGCCTGGCTCCGGGGAAGTGGAGCCAGGAGGCGGACCGTGTCCGGCGGCTGGAGATCTCATCCAAGAGATGCCGCCCACCCGCGTCGTGCGTGCTGCTATGTGGTCGTGCTTGTGGTGCTTGTCGTGCTGGTGCCTGCCCGGCTCAGATGATGCCCGGGAACGCGTCCTCGTCCGTCTCGGAGAAGGCGGTCTCCTTCTCCGTCAGGTAGGACTCCCAGGCGTCGGCCGCCCAGATCTCGGCGCGGCTTCCCGCTCCGATCACTGCGAGCTCCCGGTCCAGGCCGGCGTAGGTCCTCAGGGCGGGCGGGATGGTGATCCTGCCCTGCTTGTCGGGGACCTCGTCCGAGGCCCCTGACAGGAAGATGCGGTTGTAGTCCCTCGCCTGGCGTGACGAGATCGGTGCCGCCCGCATCTGCTCGTGAACCCTTTCGAACTCACTCATGCTGAAGACGTAGATGCAGCGTTCCTGGCCCCTCGTGAGGACCAGCCCCTCGCTCAGTTCCTCGCGGAATTTCGCAGGGAGGATGAGCCTGCCTTTTTCGTCGAGGCGGGGGGTATGCGTTCCGAGGAACATCCCTGACCGCCTGTTCTGAGTCCGCCAAGCCCAGCGTTTCGCTGCCTTGCTCTTATATTCCCCACTTTACTCCACAACTCTCCCCGGTCAATGCAACCGGGGCGCGGCGCGCCCCCCGGCGCGGCGCTCCCTCCCGGTCGTCGACCGCGTCGCCGCGCGGGCTTGGCGGGATCGCGTGGCGATCGGGTGGCGGGGAGCGAAGTGGAGGGCCTGGGGGCGACGCCGTCGGATGCGGTGGCGTTAAAGAGGAAGAACCCGCCGTGGCGGGTTCTTCCTGGAGTTGTTCGGGTGCGGGCGTCTAGGTCTGGTCGCGCTTGCGCTCGTCCCACTTGTCCTCGAGGCTCGACATGAAGCCGCTCTTCCCCGGGGACGGGGTCTTGGCGGGCTTGCCCTGGGGCTGGCCGGTATCCGCCTGGCGGGACTTGGTGGTCGCGAAGTACACCCCTGCGCCCATGATCAGGAATCCGGCGACACCGACGATGGTGAGCTGGTAGACGATGCCCGCGAGGAGGACGAGGATGCCGGCGATGGTGATGAGGGAACCGATGACCAGTCGCCGTGTGGACATCGACTTGCGTGTGTCCGACGCCATCGAGTGGGCGAACTTGGGATCGTCGGCGTGTAACTGCTGCTCGAGCTGATCAAGCAACCTCTGCTCGTGTTCCGAGAGTGCCATGACCGCCTCCTTGATGTGGATACCAACGTTCCTTTACCCGACCAACGACCCGCACGCGAACCGGGTTCCCGGCGGAGGGGTCGTGAACCTCGGGCTCCGGAGGACGGAATGACGTGCAGGACGACAGGCGGGCTGCCTGTTTAAAGACTAGTTTGCTACGCAGTGGGTGGAAAGTCACAATGCGGAGTTGATCGGGCTGTCCGCGGGATGATAACCGTCCCGATCGCCGGCGCTCAGGGCCGGTCGGGCGGGCGGACGGCACCCCGGTCGGGCTGCGTCCCGGAGGGTCCGCCGGGGCGTCCTCGGGCCCCACGGTCGGGGCCCTGCGCCGGATCCTCACGTCCGGCCCCGCCCCTGTCCCGTACCTTCGGACGGAGCAGCCCCGCGGGGACCACGCCGGCGTCGCCGAACTTCCGGTTCACGTCGTCGAGGGCCCGCTCGGCGATCCGCCAGTTGTCGTCCCGCCGGTCGATGGTCAGCTGCGTGGACCCGTCTCCCGCCGTCTCGAGGGACTCGGCGCGCAGGCCGATCAGGCGGACCGCCATGGGCCGTTCGCCCAGCGCAGCCAGGAGCGCCGTCGCAGCACCGTACAGCGCGTTCGCGCTGTCCACCGGCTCGTCGAGCTTCTTCGAGCGGGTCAGTGTGGAGAAGTCGGCGTAGCGGAGCTTGAGGGCCACTCCCCCGGCCCGGTAGCCCGAGGCGCGCAGCCGGGTCGCCGTACGGTGGGCCAGCCTCAGCAGTTCACGCCTCAGGGTCTCGGAATCATCGATGTCGCTGGAGAACGTCTCCTCGGCACCGATGCTCTTCTCCGGCCGTGACACCACGACCCGCCGGGGGTCGCGGCCCCATGCGAGGTGGTGCACGTGCTCACCGGAGGCTCCGAGCAGGCGCCTGAGCGTGCTCACGGGTGTCTGCGCGACGTCCTGGACGGTGTGGATGCCGATCCGGGCGAGGACCTCCTGCGTCTTGGCGCCCACCCCCCACAGTGCGGACACGGGCAGGGTGTGGAGGTAGGCGACCGTCTGATCCCCGGGGATGAGGAGGAGACCGTCGGGTTTGGCCCGCGTCGAGGCGATCTTCGCGACGAACTTGGTGGTTGCGGCGCCCACGCTCGCGGTGATGCCGAGGGTGTCCTGGATCTCCGCGCGGACCTGCTCCCCGATCTCGCGGGGACCGCCGAGGCGGCGCATGGATCCGGCGACGTCGAGGAAGGCCTCGTCCACGCTCAGCTGCTCCACCTCGGGCGTGACGGCCCGGAAGATCCTCATGACCTCGCGCGAGACCTCGGAGTACCGCTGGTGGTGGGGAGGCAGGATCACGGCGGTGGGACACTGCCGCATGGCGACGGACATCGGCATCGCAGAGCGCACGCCGTAACGGCGCGCCTCGTAGGAGGCGGACAGGACCACGGACCGTCCCGACGGCGATCCGACGACGACGGGAACGCCGCGCAGATGGGGGTGGTCGAGCAGTTCGACGGAGACGAAGAACGCGTCCATGTCGATGTGCAGGATGTGGCACTCCGCATGGTCGACCGCCTTCGACCCCTCATCCCATGACACGCACACATCGTACTCAGTGCCACCGACGTCCCTGGTCCGGAGGACGCGGGGACCGGTGGCTCCAGGTCCCGGGGCCGTGAGCGGTCGGTCGGAGCGGCAGGAGGGCGCGCGACGACGGATAGAGTGGGAGCACAACGTCCAGCCGACCCGCCCGGGAGATCCATGCTGCCCGCACCCGCCACCCCCGATCAGGACGGCCCCGTTCCCGACGCCATCCCGGAGGAGCAGGATCGGTTCCGGTCCTCGCTCACCCTCAGCATCGAGGCGTTCCTCGATGAGCAGCGCGTCGTCCTCGCGGACATCTCCGCGGAGTCGCTGCCGCTCATCTCGAGCATCGCCGCCCTGACGCGCGGGGGCAAGAGGATGCGCGCCCTCCTGTGCTACTGGGGCTGGCGCGCGGCCGGCGGCTCACCGACGGCGTCGGCACCGGTCGTCGCGGGGACCGCGCTCGAGTTCTTCCAGGCCGCCGCACTGATCCATGACGACATCATCGACCGGTCGGACACCCGGCGTGGCCGGCCCAGCGTGCACCGCCAGTTCACGATGCGCCACGCGGACGCGGGCTGGCACCTCGACCCCGAGCGATTCGGTGTCTCGGCCGCCATCCTGGCCGGGGACCTCTGCCTCGCCTTCAGCGAGGAGCTCTTCACGACGTCCTGCTCCGGCACGACCGGCGACGCGGCACGCACCATCTTCAACCGCATGCGTACCGAGGTCATGGCCGGCCAGTACCTCGACCTGCTCGAGGAGGCCGTCGGCCCGGACCAGACGCCCGAGGTCGCCGAGGAACGCGCGCTCAACATCCTCCGCTTCAAGTCGGCGAAGTACTCGATGGAACGCCCGCTCATGCTCGGCGGCGCCCTGGCGGGCGCGGGCGACGCACTGCTCTCGGCCTACTCGGCGTTCGCCCTGCCACTGGGCGAGGCGTTCCAGCTCCGCGACGACGTCCTCGGGGTCTTCGGCGATCCGGAGGTCACCGGCAAGCCCGCGGGCGACGACCTCCGCGAGGGCAAGCGCACGTTCCTCATCGCCCGGGCGCTCGGCTCGGCATCTGATGCGGATCGCGCGCGGATCAATGCGATGCTCGGCGACACCGCGCTGGACGAGGACGCCGTCGGCCTGCTCCGGGGGATGATCGTCGACAGCGGGGCCCTGGCCCACACCGAGCAGCTCATCGCCGGGAAGTCGGACGCCGCCTTCGCGGCGCTCGAGCGGCTCGACGTCGACGGGACGTCCCGGTACGCACTCCGCCTGCTCGCGGAAGCAGCGGTCACGCGCTCGGCGTGATACTCGCCGCCCGCAGGGATCAGCCTCGTCCTGTGGCCTGACGACCGCGCTGCGTGATCCCGGTCCGTCCCCCTACCAGGCGGCTGCCTGGGCGCGACGGCGGATCTCCGTCTTGCGTCCCTCGCGCAGTGCGTCGATCGGGCGGCCAGGCAGCGATTCGTCCTCGGTGTAGAGCCAGCGGATGATGTCCTCGTCGCCGTACCCGGAGTCGGCGAGCACCACCACGGTCCCCCTGAGGCTGTCGAGGACGGCGCCGTCGACGAGGAAGTCGGCGGGGACGCTGCGGATCTTGCGCTCACCGACGCGCACGCTGACCAGCGACCTGTCGCTGATGAGCGAGTGCACGCGGGTGATGGGCAGATCGAGGGCTGCGGCGACGTCCGGCAGGTTCAGCCAGGCCGGGACGAGGTGTTCTAGTTCAGTCACCGTCCAAGCGTGCCATGGTCCTGGACCCAACTCCACCCGGGAGGCCCGACGCCGTCCCGGGCCGCTCCGCGAAGGACGGCTGCCCGCCGCAGGCTCAGGAGTTCTGCAGGACGGGGCCGCAGCATGCGCAGGGCCGGCGCAGAAACGGCGCAGGACAAGCCAAGGAGGAACGCAGGACGAGCGCAGGGATCGGACTCCGGTCGCGACACGCCGAAGCTGCGCTTCAGGCCGTTCGGGGAGCTCTTGTGCTACCTGCGTTTTCGTGTAAGTTCACAGGAGTCACACAAGTAACAGTATCAACACGTGACTCAACAGCATCATCAGCACGTGTACGTACCCGGCCGGGAAGCATCACCTCGGGTACGTACGTCCGCGCGGACTCAGCCGCCAACAGACGAGGAACGAAACATGACTGCCCAGCGATCGAACGCACCGCTGAACGGCACCCGCAGGAAGGCTGCCGGCGCGAGCCGACGCGGCCTGAACGTCGCCGTGACAACCGCCGCGCTGCCCGCGGTGATTCTCTCTTCCGTTGCCCTCGCCAATCCGGCGTCGGCAGCTCCCGCCCCGCAGGCGCCCGCCGCCCGGCACATCACCGGACCGGCCATGCAGGCCCCCGCCCGGGCAGTCGTCCCCGCCGCCCTCGTGGCGACCCAGATCCCGGCGCAGAAGATCACGGTCCACACCGAGACCACGCCGAGCGAGTACACGATCAAGCCCGGCGACACCATCGGAGCCGTCGCCAAGCGCTTCGGCCTCGCGACCGACGCCGTCCTGAAGCTGAACAAGCTGGACGCGCGCACCATCATCTACCCCGGACAGAAGATCAAGCTGAAGGGCAGCGCGGCACCGGCCGCCACCCCGGCTCCTGCCGCTCCGGCCCCCGCCGCCCAGCCGTCCGCGGCCACCTATGTGGTCAAGCCCGGTGACACCCTCGGAGCCATCGCCTCCCGTCACGGCGTGAGCCTGCCGAACCTGCTGACGGCCAACAAGCTCTCGATGACCTCGATCATCTACCCCGGCCAGAAGATCACCCTCGGCGGCGCTCCCGCCCCGGCGCCGGGCAAGCCCGCCGCCGCTCCTGCCCCCGCCCCCGCCCCCGCTCCCGCAGGCGGCAGCTACACGGTGAAGTCGGGTGACACCCTCGGTGCCATCGCCTCGCGCAACGGCATCGGACTGGACGCGCTGCTGAAGGCGAACAACCTCGGCATGACGTCGGTCATCTACCCCGGGCAGACGCTGAAGCTGGCGGGGAGCGTGACCCCGCAGGCCACGCCGCAGGCACCCGCCCCTGCACCGGCCCCCGCTCCTGCCCCGGCCGCCGGCTCGTACACGGTCAAGGCCGGCGACACCCTCGGCGCCATCGCCTCCCGCAACGGCGTCGCACTGAGCAACCTGCTCACCGCCAACAAGATGACCATGACCTCCGTCATCTACCCCGGGCAGAAGCTCACGCTCCCCGGCGCCGGTACCGCTCCGGCCCCCGCCCCGGCTCCCGGCAACCTCGTGCCCTCGACCTTCCTGGGCTACCAGTACCCCGACAAGGTGGTGGCGGACGCCAACGCCAACAAGGCCCTGCTCAACTCGATGCCGGCTCCGTCCCAGGCCGAGATGAAGCAGATCGTCGCGGACACGGCCCGCTCCATGGGCGTCGATCCGAGCCTCGCGCTGGCCTTCGCGTACCAGGAGTCCGGCTTCAACCAGCGCGCGGTGTCCCCGGCGAACGCGATCGGCACCATGCAGGTCATCCCCTCCTCCGGGCAGTGGGCGAGCGACCTGGTGGGCCGCAAGCTCAACCTGCTGGATCCCTACGACAACGCCACCGCCGGCGTGGCGATCATCCGCTCGCTCGTACGCACCAGTCCCTCGCTCGACATCGCCATCGCCTCCTACTACCAGGGCCAGTACTCGGTGCAGAACCGTGGCATGTTCGAGGACACCAAGCAGTACGTCGCATCGATCAAGGCACACCAGAAGAACTTCCGGTAGGCCGCTCCGGCCGGTGCCGGATCGATCGAGGGGGTGGGACCGAGTGGTGGTCCTGCCCCCTTCCGGCGTACCCCACTATCATCGGAGGGTGCACCAGCTACGGAAGGATCCGCTCGAGGGCGCCATCGTCGACGGACGGTACGTCGTAGATTCCCGGGTGGCGCGCGGTGGCATGTCCACCGTCTACCTGGCCACCGACCGGCGCCTGGACCGCCGGGTGGCCCTCAAGGTGCTGTACCCGCACCTGGCCGACGAACCCGGCTTCATCGACCGCTTCGAGCAGGAGGCCAAGTCCGCCGCCCGCCTGTCGAACCCGCACGTGGTCGGCGTGCTGGACCAGGGCGTCGACGAGATCGACGGGCAGCCGGTCGCCTATCTCGTGATGGAGTTCGTCCGCGGCCGGACGCTGCGTGACCTGCTGCGTGAGCACGGCCGGCTCACCCCACGCCACGCGCTGACCCTCCTGGACGCCGTCGTGGAAGGGCTCGCCGCTGCACACGAGGCGGGTCTGATCCACCGTGACGTGAAACCCGAGAACGTGCTGCTGTCGGACGCCGGCACCGTGAAGATCGCCGATTTCGGCCTCGCTCGCGCCGTGTCGGCGAGCACCGGCACCGCGACGCTCGTCGGGACCGTCGCCTACCTATCCCCCGAACTGGTCCTCGGGCGGCCCGCCGAGGCCCAGAGCGACATCTACTCGACCGGCGTCATGCTCTTCGAACTCCTGACGGGTCGGCAGCCCTTCACCGGGGAGTCCCCCATCCAGGTAGCCGTCCAGCACGCCCAGTCCGAGGTACCGGCCCCCTCGGTCCTCCTGCCCGGACTGGCCGTGGACATCGACGAGCTCGTGCAGTGGTGCACCTCGAGGGACCCCGAGGATCGGCCCGTGGACGGCTCCGCACTCCTCGGCGAACTGCGGCACATCCTCGCCACGCTCGGCGACGACGAGCTCGACTTCGCACCGGCCGACCCGCCCGCCCCGGTGCCGGACCAGGACACGCTGACCGCGGCCGTCGTCCCCCGCCTCGCGCACGCGCCGGCAACCGCACCGCCCGAAGCACTCACCGAAGCACTCACCGGGGCCCGGGCCGGCGCCACCGACCGCCTGTACGACGGCCAGTACGACGGCCTGTACGACGGCACGACGACGGTTCCGGGAGGGACGGAGGTACTCCCCGCCCCCGCAGGGCAGGCCACCACGCGCGTCGTCGACCGGGACCGCAACGCGACACGCGTCCTCGGGGCCATGCCGCAGCAGCCGCCGTCATGGAGCGCGCCCCTCCCGGCGGACGCGGCTCCGGCCGGCGACCCGCGCGGCGGGGAACGCCCCGACGGCGCCGAGGTGCACGGCGGCGTGACCCACGACGCTGCGGGGCATCACGACCGGGACGGCCGGCGGCTCCACGAGGTCGACGACGCGCTGCCGGCCGGACGGCCGGGAGGAAGCACGGTCCGCCTGCCGTCGAAGAGACAGCAGGCGCGGCAGGCCCAGCGACCCCAGAAGACGCTCCATGGCACAGCGGCGCGGCGGTCCGTGCGGATCCTCGCCGTCCTCCTCGTCCTCCTCGCCGGCCTCGTGGCCGGCGTGGGCTGGCTCTTCGGAGCGGGCCCGGCCGGCACGGTGTCCCTCCCTGACGTGGCGAACGCCCCGCTCGCGGAGGCCCGCGCCGTCCTCGAACGGGAGGGACTCACCTCCCTGTCGACCGAGGAGGTCTTCGACGAGCAGGTGCTCGAGGGACTGGTGATCGCCACCGAGCCCGCCGCCGCGTCCCCGGTCCGCCGCTTCGAACGCGTCGAGCTGGTCGTGTCGAAGGGGCCGGAGCTGTTCGCCGTCCCCGACGTGGTCGGCAGGACGCAGGCGGAGGCGACGGAGGACCTGCGCTCAGCAGGGCTCGCCGTCGGCGGCCTCGGCGAGGAGTACAGCGAATCGGTCCCGGCGGGCGAGGTGGTCCGCCAGATCCCCGGCCAGGGCGCGGAACGCCGCCTCGGCTCGGCCGTGGACCTCGTCGTGTCGCTCGGTCCGGCGCCCATCGCCGTCCCCGAGGTCTCCGGCCTACCCGCGAAGGAGGCCGTCGCGGCGCTGGAACGTGCAGGGCTCAAGGCGGAGATCGAGGAGGCCCGGGTGTTCAGCGCGACCGTACCCGCCGGTTCGGTGGCGCGTCAGGACCCCTCCGGCGTCGCCGTGCAGCGGGGCACCCCGGTGACGCTGACGCTGTCGCAGGGGCCGCGCATGGTGAGGGTCCCCAGCGTGTTCTCGCTGCCGGAGGAACGCGCGGTCGCCGTCCTGGAGGAGGCGGGCTTCACCGTGCAGGTCGACTACACCTTCGGCAGCGCCGTCCTCGGACTCGTGGCCGGTCAGAGCCCCACGGGCGAGCAGCCCGAGGGGACCACGATCCGGATCACCGTCACCTGACGCAGGGAGGGAGGGTGGCCGGCGGCCACCCTCCCTCCCTGCGTCCCGGCGGTCAGCTCTTGGAGAGGGCTCCGGCGACGAGGAAGGCCATCTCCAGCGACTGCATGTGGTTCAGGCGCGGGTCGCACACGGACTCGTAGCGTTCCAGGAAGGCCTCCTGGTCGATCGGGTCGGCGCCGCCCAGGCACTCGGCGACGTCGTCGCCGGTCATCTCGACGTGCAGGCCGCCGGGGAAGGTGCCGAGGGCGTTGTGCACCTCGAAGAAGCCGCGCACCTCGTCGATGACGTCGTCGAAGTTGCGGGTCTTGTACCCGTTCGGGGACGTCACCGTGTTGCCGTGCATGGGATCGGTGACCCACAGGACCTGCGCCCCGGATGCGGTGACGCGCTCCACCAGGGAGGGCAGCTTCTCGCGGATGTTCCTCGCACCCATGCGGGTGATGAACGTCAGCCTGCCCGGCTCGCGGGTCGGATCGAGCTTGTCGATGAGCGCCAGGGCGTCGTCGGCCGACGTCGAGGGGCCGAGCTTCACGCCGATCGGGTTCCGGACGCGGGACAGGAAGTCCACGTGCGCGCCGTCGATGTCGCGGGTCCGCTCGCCGATCCACAGGAAGTGCGCCGAGGTGTCGTACGGCAGGGACGTCCGCGAGTCGATGCGCGTCAGTGCCCGTTCGTAGTCGAGGAGCAGTGCCTCGTGGCTGGCGAAGAACTCCACGCGCTTGAGGGCCTCGAAGTCCGTGCCGCAGGCGTCCATGAACCGCACGGCCCGGTCGATCTCGCGGGCCAGCGACTCGTACCGCGAGTGCGCGGGGTTGGCCATGAAGCCCTTGTTCCAGTGGTGGACCAGCCGCAGGTCAGCGAAGCCGCCCTGGGTGAAGGCACGGATGAGGTTCAGCGTCGATGCGGAGGTGTGGTACGCCTTCACCATGCGGGAGGCGTCATGGCCGCGGCTCTCCGGGGTGAAGTCGTAGCCGTTGACCATGTCGCCGCGGTAGGCGGGCAGGGTCACGCCGTCGCGGGTCTCGTCGTTGGAGGACCGGGGCTTGGCGAACTGGCCGGCCATCCGGCCCATCTTGATGACGGGCAGCGAGGCGCCGTAGGTGAGGACGACGGCCATCTGCAGGATGGTGCGGACGCGGGCGCTGATCTTGTCCGCGGTCGCGCCGTCGAACGTCTCTGCACAGTCGCCGCCCTGGAGGAGGAAGGCCTTGCCCTGCGCGGCGGCCGCGAGCCGTTCACGCAGCACGTCGACCTCGCCGGCGAAGACCAGCGGGGGAAGGGTCGAGAGCTCCTTGACCGACGCCGAATACACTCCGGGGTCCTGCCACGAGGGCTGCTGGACCGCCGCCATGGAGCGCCAGGCATCGAGGCCGGCGGTGGAGGGGGCAGGAGCCGCGGTGCGCGGGAGGGCGGGAGCTAGCGAATCAGTCACAGGGGAATTCTACGGGCTGGGTACGGGGTGGCCCGATTCGGTCCGTCATCGCCACCGTCCCGGATGTCATACAGCCCGCCGACCGGGCGGAGATGATCAGCCCGCGTCGGGCTGGGCGGTGCTGCCGTTCGCGCCGCTCGTCGTGTCCCCCGCGACGGGGCCCCTGTCGGCGGAGGGCGCTCGGCCGATCTCCGTGACGGAGCCCGGCGCCGGGCTGCCCGTCTCGGTGGAGATGCGCACGGCGGCACGGCGGGTGTCGGCTCCGGGCTTCGGCGTCTTGCGTCCGGCGGCCTTCTCCGCGGCGAGCCGCTCCTTGACCGTGCTCGCGTAGGCGTCGACGTACTCCTGCCCCGACAGGCGCATGAGCTCGTACATGATCTCGTCCGTCACGGAGCGCTGCACGAAGCGGTCGTCCTCGAGCCCCTCGTAGCGGCTGAAGTCGAGCGGCTCGCCGATGATGATCCCCACGCGGCGGATGTTGGGGATGCGCCGCCCGATGGGCTGGACCTTGTCCGTCCCGATCATCGCGACGGGGATCACGGGGACGCCCGTGGCGAGCACCAGCTTCGCGACGCCCGTCTTCCCGCGGTACAGGCGACCGTCAGGGCTGCGCGTCCCCTCGGGGTAGATCCCGAGCACGCCGCCCTCGTTCAGGATGTCCATCCCCGCCGTCAGGGAGGACGACGACGCCGCGCCGCCCGAGCGGTCCATGGGCAGCTGGTTGGAGAGCCGGAAGAACAGGGCCGTCAGCCTGCCCTTGACGCCCTTGCCCGTGAAGTACTCCGACTTGGCGAGGAACACGACGGTCCGGGGCACCACGATGGGGAGGAAGATCGAGTCGGAGAAGGAGAGGTGGTTGCTGACGAGCACCGCGGGACCCGTCGCCGGGATGTTGTCGAGTCCCTTGACCCAGGGCCGGAACAGGAGGTTGAGGATCGGACCGACGATGATCCGCTTCATCACCCAATAGAACACGCCGCTCGTCCTCCCTGCAGGGACGGAACGGCACTGTGCATGCCGCCCGCTTTCCATGTGGAAGCCTACTCTAAGGGTGTCGGCGGCACGGACGGTGCCTGGGCGGCCGGCGCGGGGCGACCCGAGGGGACACCGACACGCTGCGGACCGGTTGACGTGGCGGCCCGCGGTGTCCACGATTGAACGAGCACGCCCTCTGATGACCAGGACGCCGGGCGGGGACCTTCGGACCCGGACCGCAGCACGCGACAGCAGGTAGCAAAGTATGGGCCCCCGAGGTCAGGAACCGAACGAATCCACCGACGACGCCGTATGGCAGGACCTCGTCGCGCGCCTGGAGGGGACCTCCACCGCTTCCCCCTCGACTCCCGGGGGCGACACGGGGATCCCGCCGGCGCCCGTCGGACTCCCGGCGGAGGGCCGGGAACCCCGCCCGGACGTGTCCGGGGCGCACGGCACCGAGGACCTGACGGACCGGGAGCGCGCCGATGCGATCTTCCGTGACCAGCCGTTCCGCGCCACCGGGCCCCGTGACTACGCCGCCCCGGAGGAACCGGAGGAGGACGAGGGCTTCGTCCCGGAGGAACCGCCGCCGCTCGGTGCCGGCGATCCTCTGACGGTGCTGGCATGGGTCGGCGCCGCGGGCGGGCCGATCACGCTGCTGCTGTTCGCCATGTTCTGGCGCGACGCCCCCCTGGCCGTCACGCTCGGGGTCCTCGCCCTGTTCCTCGCCGGCGCCGGGTATCTCGTCACCAAGCTGCCCAAGCACCGGGACATCGGGGACGACGGCGCCGAGGTCTAGCGCGCTCCCGGCGGCCCCGCGGCTAGGTGCCGCTGCGCGAGAGCAACCGTGACAGGTCGGCGGCCCCGATGAGTCCCGCCTCCGGGCCCAGGGCCGCCCGCTCGATGCGCGCGGCCGGCCGGAAGCCCCGCCCCGTCAGGTTGCGTCCGAAGGCCCGCCGGGCGGGTTCGAGCAGGAGTTCGCCGGCGGCGCTCAGTCCCCCGCCGATGACGAACGTCCCGGGATCGAGCGCCGCGGCCAGGTTGGCCAGCCCCAGTCCCAGCCACTGCCCGACGTCGTCGACCAGCTCACGGGACGCCGGGTCGCCCTCCATCGCGAGGCGTGTCACGAGGGCGCCGGTGATCGGGGCCCCGTCGCCGGGCGCGGCGTCGATGATGGCTCGGGCCACGGGGGAATTGGCGGCGGCGAGCTCGCGGGCCTCGCGGCCGAGCGCGTTGCCGGAGGCGTACTGCTCCCAGCAGCCTCGGTTCCCGCACTCGCACCGGTGCCCCTGGGGCACCATGATCTGGTGCCCGAACTCACCCGCGACGCCGTGCCGGCCGCGCTCCACGCGTCCGCCCATGATCATCGCGCCGCCGATGCCCGTCCCCAGGGTGATGCAGACCAGGCGGGACTCACCGCGCCCCGCACCGAACTTCCACTCCGCCCAGGCGGCGGCGTCGGCGTCGTTCACCACCGTCACGCGCCGGCGCAGCAGCTTCTCGAGGTTCGTCCGCAGCGGCTCGTTGCGCCAGGCGAGATGCGGGCTGAAGAGCACCGTGCTGTTGGTGAGGTCCATCCACCCCGCCGCCCCGATCCCCACCGACCGGATGCGGAAGTCCCGCGACAGCTCGCGGACGAGCTCGGTGATGACCGCCTCCACGGCGCGGGGGTCCTGGCCGGGGGTCGCCCTGCGCGCCTCGGCGAGGATCCTGCCGTGGACGTCCACCACGCCCGCCGCGACCTTCGTACCGCCGATGTCCACGCCCACGGAGAGACCGCGGCGCGCCGGGTTGGCGAAGGTGGTGCGGGCCGTGCGCCCGGTCGGCGGCGTACCGCGACCCGCGTGCCAGGTGTCGGTACGCGGGCGTCGGGTGCGTCGGCCGGCCGGGTCGGGAATGATCGGCATGCGGTCCCTCCTCCGTCCTGTCGGGGCGCACTCGCTCGCCACCGTTACCGATTCGTACAGTACTGGACAGTCATTCGGTGGACCGAACCTATAGGCTGAAACGACCTCACGGTCGAGGTGATATCGAAGGAGCTATCGTGCGCGACATCAGCGTTCCCGTCCTCGTGGACGTCCCCCGCCAGACCAATACGACGGACCTCGTGGTGCGGCAGGCGGCGAAGCCGTCCAATCCCGCCCTGTTCGCGGTCAAGGGCGCGACCGGCGAGTGGGAGGACATCTCCGCCACCGAGTTCCGGCGCCAGGTCGAGGACATCGCGAAGGGACTGATCAGCTCCGGCGTCCAGCCCGGGGACCGCGTGGCCATCATGGCCCGCACGCGCTACGAGTGGTCCCTGGCGGACTTCGCGATCTGGTTCGCGGGCGCCGTCTCCGTCCCGGTGTACGAGACCTCCTCCCCCGCCCAGGTGGCCTGGATCCTCAGCGATTCGGGCGCTGTCGGGGCGTTCGTCGAATCCGCCCGCCACGAGAACGTGGTGCGCGAGGCCGTGGCGCTCGAGGGCATCGGGTCCCTGCGCCACGTGTGGCAGTTCGACGGCGACGGACTCGACACACTCCGCACGGCCGGTGCGGGCACCGCCGAGCAGACCCTCGCCGACCGTCGCGCCTACGCGGGCCTCGACGACGTCGCCACGATCATCTACACCTCGGGCACCACGGGCAAGCCCAAGGGGTGCGAGCTGACGCACGGCAACTTCGTCGAGCTGTCCGAGAACGCGGCCGCGGCCCTTCCGGAGGTCGCCCGCGAGGGCGGGCAGACCATCATGTTCCTGCCCCTCGCCCACGTGTTCGCCCGCTTCATCTCGGTGCTGTGCGTCGCAGCCGGCGCCACCGTGGCCCACACCCCCGACGTGAAGAACCTGCTGCCGGACCTGCAGAGCTACAAGCCGACCTTCATCCTCGCCGTCCCGCGCGTCTTCGAGAAGGTGTACAACAACTCGATGCTGAAGGCCGAGGACGGCGGCAAGGGCAGGATCTTCCACGCGGGCGCGGACGTCGCCATCGCCTGGTCGAAGGCGGAGCAGGCCGGGAAGATCCCGCTCGGCCTCAAGGTCAAGCACGCCGTGTTCGACCGGCTGCTCTACGGCAAGATCCGCACCGCGATGGGGGGCCGCGTGCAGCACGCCGTCTCCGGCGGCGCGCCCCTCGGGGACCGGCTCGGCCACTTCTTCCACGGCATCGGGCTCATGGTGCTCGAGGGCTACGGCCTGACGGAGACAACGGCCCCCATCACGGTCAACACGCCGAAGCGGATCAAGATCGGCACCGTGGGCGCTCCGCTGCCCGGCAATGCGGTGAAGATCGCCGACGACGGCGAGATCCTCACCCGGGGCGTGTGCGTCATGAAGGGCTACTTCAACCGCCCCGACCTCACCGAGGAAGCCTTCGTGGACGGCTGGTTCCGCACCGGCGACATCGGCGAGCTCGACGACGACGGCTTCCTGCGCATCACGGGCCGGAAGAAGGAGATCATCGTCACGGCCAGCGGGAAGAACGTCATCCCCGCGCTGCTCGAGGACGCCATCCGTGCCAATGCGCTGGTCTCGCAGTGTGTCGTCGTCGGCGACCAGCGGCCCTTCATCTCCGCGCTGATCACCCTCGACGAGGAGGCACTGCCCGGGTGGCTCGAACGGCACCAGCTGCCGGCGGGGACCACGACGGCGGAGGCGGCGGACCACCCGCTGGTGCTCGCCGAGATCCAGGAGCTCGTCGACACGGCCAACACCACCGTCTCCCGTGCGGAGGCCATCAAGGTCTTCCGGGTGGTCCCCACGGACTTCACCGAGACCACGGGCCACCTCACGCCGTCGCTGAAGATCAAGCGCGCCCAGGTCCTCAGGGACTACGCGGAGATCGTGGAGTCGATCTACTCCTCGGCCAAGGTCTAGGCGCCCCGGGCCGGGGCGCCCGTCGGCGCCCCGGATCGCCCCTAGCCCGTCTTCAGGCTGAGCAGCGCGTTCTCCAGCACCTCGGTGAGCGCCGGATGGATCCAGTACTGCCCGCGGGCCATCGTCTGCGCGTCGAGGCCGAAGGACATGGCCTGGATGACCGGCTGGATGATCATCGACGCCTCGTGGCCGAGGATGTGGGCGCCGAGGATGCGCCCGGTCTGCTGCTCGGCGATGAGCTTGACGAACCCCTGCGTGTCCTCCATCGCCCACCCGTACGCCGTCGACCCGTAGTGCTGCACCGCGGTCACGATCGGGGTGCCGGTGGCGTCCGCGTGGCCGAGTGCCTGCTCCTCGGTCATGCCGACCGAGGCCACCTGCGGCGAGGAGAACACGGCGGCGGGCACGAACTGGTGGTCGGCGGCGCGGAGCGCCTCGGGATGCAGCAGGTTGTGGGCCACGACCTTCGCCTCGTGGTTCGCCACGTGCTTCAGCTGGTAGTCGCTGCTCACGTCACCGAGCGACCAGAGGCCGGTCACGGGCCGGCCGCCGCGCAGCACCCGCTGGTACTCGTCGACCACGAGGCGGCCGTCGTGGTGCAGGTCGAGGCCCGCCTCGGCCGCACCGAGGGTATCGGTGGTTGGTGTGCGCCCGATCGCGACGAGCACGGCGTCGACCTCGAGGTCCTCCGGCCCCGCGGGCCCGATCAGTCGAGCGGTGACGCTGCCGTCGTCGTTGGCGGTGATCCGCACAACCTCGGTGTGCTGCCGGAGGTCCCACCGGCGTGCGGCCTGCTCGGTGAACGCGTCGGAGACGGTCTCGTCGAGGCCGCGCAGCATCCCCGCGGAGCGGACCGCGAGGGTGACCCGGGTACCGAAGGCCCCGAACACGTGCGCGAATTCGGCGGCGATGTAGCCGCCGCCGATGATCAGGAGCCGTGCGGGCAGCTCGTCGAGCCGCATGACGGTGTCGGAGGTGTGCACCTGCGGCAGGTCGATGCCGGGGATCGGGGGCCGGACGGCCCGCGAGCCGGTGGCGATCACCAGCTGGTCGGCGGTGACGTCGTCGCCCGAGGCGGTACGGAAGGACTTCTCCCCCGTGAGGCGAACGTGCTCCTCGATGAGGGTCACGTTGGCGAGCTCCTCGGCGCGGTAGGCCCTGCCGCCGGCGGAGATCGCGTCGATCCGGGTGAAGATGCGGTCCCGGATGTCCTTCCAGCGCACACCCTCCAGGGACAGGTCCACGCCGAGCCGGGCCGACTCCCCCGCCGCTGATGCCAGTCCGGCCGGGTACACGTACATCTTCGTGGGGATGCAGCCGACGTTGAGGCAGGTCCCGCCGAACGTGCCGCCCTCGACGAGTACCACCTGCCGGTCGTCCCATTCCGGCGAGACGAGGGTGTTGCCTGAGCCGGAGCCGATGATCGCGAGGTCGTAGTGGGTCACATCCCGCAGTGTAGCCGCGCCCGGATGCTGTACCGGTTCTGCACGAGCTGCCTCGCGGGGTCGGAGCTGTCCGGCTGCTTCCCGGCGCCGTGGTCCAGCCTGCCGGTGTGGCTCGGCATCCGGGCACCCGCAGCTCGGGGTCCGCGGTTCACGACGCCGTGATCACGAGGAGGAGGTCACCGCCCTGGGCTGGTGCTGCGCCGGTGAAGGCGACGCGCTGGACGGTACCGGCGACGGGCGTGGTGATGTTGGCCTCCATCTTCATGGCCTCGATCGTGGCGACGGTGTCGCCGGCGGCCACGGTGTCCCCCTCCGCCCGCGTGACGGAGACGGATCCGGCGAAGGGCGCCGCGATGTGCCCGGGGGTGCCGGGGTCGGCCTTCTCGGCCGCCTTCACGTCGCTCGTGATGGACTTGTCGCGGACGCTCACGGGCCGCATCTGCCCGTTGAGGGTGCACATCACGGTGCGCATCCCCTTCTCGTCCGGCTCGGACACCGCTTCGAGGGTGGCGATCAGCCGGACGCCCTTCTCGAGTTCGATGACGTGCTCCGTGCCGGGCTGCAGCCCGTAGAGGTAGTCGGCCGTGCCGAGGAGGGACACGTCGCCGTAGGTGTCGCGGGTGGCCCGGAAGTCCTTCGTCGGCCCGGCGAACAGGAGGGTGTTCAGCGCGTTCCGGCGCTCCGCGGGCGTCCCGGCGAGCTTCGCCTCGTCGTCGGAGCTGAGCTCGACGTCGCGCGGCTTGAGTTCCCGGCCCTTCAGGGCTTTGGTGCGGAACGGTTCGGGCCATCCGCCGGGCGGGTTGCCGAGCTCCCCGTTGAGGAACCCGATGACGGAGTCGGGGATGTCGAATTCCTGCGGGTTCTCCTCGAACTCGGCCGGGTCCGCGTCGCGGCCCACGAGGGCCAGGGCCAGGTCGCCGACGACCTTGGAGGACGGGGTGACCTTCACGAGCCGGCCGAGGATCCGGTCCGCCGCGGTGTACATGTCCTCGATGGCCTCGAACCGCTCGCCGAGGCCGAGGGCGATGGCCTGCTGGCGGAGATTGGAGAGCTGCCCGCCGGGGATCTCGTGCCGGTACACCCGGCCCGTGGGCCCGGGCAGGCCGGACTCAAACGGGGCGTACATGCGCCGCACGGCCTCCCAGTAGGGCTCGAGCGCGCACACGTTGCCCAGGTCCAGGCCCGTGTCACGCGGGGTGTGGGCCAGGGCCGCGACGAGGGCGGAGGCCGACGGCTGGCTGGTGGTGCCGGCCAGGGCGGCACTGGCGACGTCGACGGCGTCGACGCCGGCGTCCACGGCGGCCAGCAGGGTCGCCAGCTGCCCGCCCGCGGTGTCGTGGGTGTGCAGGTGCACGGGCACCTCGAAGCGGTCCCGCAGGGCGGTCACGAGCTTCGCCGCCGCAGCCGGGCGGAGCAGGCCCGCCATGTCCTTGATCGCGAGGATGTGGGCGCCGGCGTCCACGATCCGCTGGGCCAGCTCCAGGTAGTAGTCCAGGGTGTAGAGGGTCTCGGCCGGGTCCAGCATGTCCGCCGTGTAGCACAGCGCCACCTCGGCGACCGCGGTCCCGGTGTCCCGGACGGCCCGGATGGCCGGCTCCATCTGCGTGACGTCGTTGAGGGCGTCGAAGATCCGGAAGATGTCGATCCCCGAGGCCGCAGCCTCCTTGACGAATGCCGCCGTCACCGCTTCCGGGTACGGGGTGTAGCCGACGGTGTTGCGTCCGCGGAGCAGCATCTGCAGGCAGATGTTCGGCACCTCGCGGCGCAGCGCGTCCAGGCGCGCCCACGGGTCCTCCCCGAGGAAGCGCAGGGCGACGTCGTACGTCGCTCCTCCCCAGGCCTCGACCGAGAGGAGTTCCGGCGTCAGCCGGGACACGGACGCGCCGGCGGCCACGAGGTCCCGGGTCCGCACCCGCGTGGCGAGCAGCGACTGGTGTGCGTCGCGGAACGTGGTGTCCGTGACGGCGACGGCGGTCTGTTCCCGCAGCGCCCGCGCGAAGCCCTCCGGCCCGAGCTCCAGCAGGCGCTGGCGGCTCCCGGGTATCACCGGGGCCGGGCCGCCGTCCGCCTCCTGTTCCTCGATCGCGGGCAGTTTCTCCCGCGGGTCGAGGTGCGCCGGGCGGGCGCCGTTGGGCTGGTTGACGGTCACGTCCGCGAGCCAGGTCAGCAGTTTCGTGCCGCGGTCGGCCGGGATGCGCGCGGTGAGCAGTTCGGGGCGTTCGTCGATGAACGACGTCGCCACGTTCCCCGCGATGAAGTCCGGGTCGTCGAGGACCGCCTGCAGGAAGGAGATGTTCGTGGAGACGCCGCGGACCCGGAACTCGGCCAGCGCCCGGCGTGCCCGCGCGACCGCGGTCGGGTAGTCACGGCCCCTGCAGGTGAGCTTGACCAGCATCGAGTCGAAGTGCGGACTGATCTCCGCACCCGCGTACACGGTGCCGCCGTCGAGCCGGACACCCGCGCCACCGGCGGACCGGTAGGCCGAGATCCGTCCGACGTCGGGGCGGAACCCGTTGGCCGGGTCCTCCGTGGTGATCCTCGACTGCAGGGCGGCCCCCCGCAGGTACACCGTGTCCTGGGACAGGCCGAGATCCGCCAGGGACTCCCCGGCCGCGATGCGCAGCTGCGCCTGGACGAGGTCGACGTCGGTGACCTCCTCGGTGACCGTGTGCTCGACCTGGATGCGCGGGTTCATCTCGATGAAGACGTGCTGGCCGGCCCGCTCCCCGACCGTGTCCACGAGGAACTCGACCGTGCCGGCGTTGACGTACCCCAGCGCCGTCGCGAACTTGACCGCGTCCCGGTGCAGTGCCTGCCGGATGCCCTCGTCGAGGTTGGGCGCGGGGGCGATCTCGATGACCTTCTGGTGGCGGCGCTGCAGCGAGCAGTCCCGCTCGAACAGGTGCATGACGTTGCCCGACGCGTCCGCGAGGATCTGCACCTCGATGTGCCGGGGCCGCAGGACGGCCTGCTCCAGGAACATGGTCGGGTCCCCGAACGCGGACTCGGCCTCGCGCATCGCCGCCTCGAGTGCCTCCGGCAGCGCCTCCCGCGTGTCGACGCGGCGCATGCCGCGCCCGCCGCCGCCGGCCACGGCCTTCGCGAAGACGGGGAAGCCGATCTCGTCCGCTGCGGCGATCAGCTCCGCCACGTCCGCGCTCGGGCGTGAGGAGGCCAGCACCGGGATGCCCGCCTCGCGGGCGGCGTCGAGGGCCTTGACCTTGTTGCCGGCGAGCTCGAGGACGTCGGCCGGCGGTCCCACGAAGGTGATGCCGGCCTCGGCTGCGGCGCGGGCGAGGCCGGGGTTCTCGGACAGGAACCCGTACCCGGGATAGATGGCATCGCAGCCGGCCTCGGTCGCCACCCGGATGATCTCCTCGATGTCCAGGTACGCGCGGACGGGGTGGCCCTCCTCCCCGATCAGGTACGCCTCGTCCGCCTTCTGACGGTGGATGGAGTTGCGGTCCTCCTGCGGGAACACGGCGACGGTCTTCGCGCCCACCTCGTACCCGGCCCGGAAGGCCCGGATCGCGATCTCACCACGGTTGGCTACCAGAATCTTCGAGAACATCGCACTCCTGCATCCTTGCGGGTCGGGTCCTGCACGCTGGACTGATCCTACCCGGCTGCTCCTTCCCGTCCACGGGTTCCACCCGGACCGGATCGGGCGCCACCCCTGCCGCCGGCGGGCGGGCGGCCCCGTCCCGGGCCGATGGCCGCGTCACCCTATGATTGGTCGGGGAATTCAGCCGCGCCCCGGCGGCAGCCAGAGTGAGGTAGAGGTCCAACACGTGCAGGTAGTGAGCATCAGCAGTCTCAAAGGCGGCGTGGGCAAGACGTCGGTCACCCTGGGGCTGGCCTCGGCCGCACTGGCAGCGGGCATCCCCACCCTCGTGGTGGACCTGGACCCCCATGCCGACGCCACCACGGGGCTCGGGGTGCGGCCGTCGGGACAGACGGACATCGGGCGTCTCCTGAAGAACGCCCGGCGTGGCGATCTCGCGGCGAACACCGTCCCCAGCGGCTGGGTGTCCACCGCCGCGAAGGCGGCCGGTGCTGCGCGTACCCTCGACGTCGCCATGGGATCCGCCTACTCCGGCATCTACGACAGGCCCGACCTCGGGCGTCGTGACCAGCAGCGGCTGTCCCGGCTCCTGTCCCGCGTCGGCGGGTACGGTCTGGTCCTGATCGACTGCCCGCCCTCGCTCAACGGCCTGACCAGGATGGCCTGGACGGCGAGCAACCGTGTGCTGCTCGTCGCCGAACCCAGCCTGTTCTCCGTGGCGGGGACGGAGCGGACCATGCGTGCACTCGAGCTGTTCCGCCGGGAGTTCGCGCCCGAGCTGCAGACGGCCGGTATCGTGGCGAACCGCGTGCGGTCGGCGTCGCACGAGCACGCGTTCCGCCTCGGTGAGATGCAGCAGATGTTCGGGGACCTGCTGCTCAGCCCGACCATCCCCGAGCAGGCCAACTGGCAGCAGATCCAGGGCGCTGCCTACTCGGTGCATCACTGGCCCGGCGAGCCCGCGCAGCAGGCAGCGGGCTACTTCGACGAACTGCTCAGGAGCGTGACGGATTCGGGCCGCCTGCGCAGCCGCGCCGCGAGGCGCTGACAGCGGGTCGGGGGGCGCCGGCACGGCCGCCGGCGAGGCGTGCCGGCCGGGACCTGATCCTGGCGGGCGGCGCCCACCGGGAGGCCCCGGCACACGTCGGGATCAGCTGATCTTGCGGGTGGCGCGGCGCTTGCTGAGCTCGTCGCCGGGGAAGTCCTGATCGGTGGCGTGCTCGCTCGGCAGGGCGGCGAGGCTGCCCTCGACCTCGCGCCACACCCGGCCGACCGCGATCCCGAAGACGCCCTGCCCGCCCTGGACGAGGTCGATGACCTCGTCCGCCGACGTGCACTCGTAGACGCTCGCGCCGTCGCTCATGAGGGTGATCTGGGCGAGGTCCTCGACGCCGCGCTCGCGGAGGTGCTCCACCGCGGTGCGGATCTGCTGCAGGGAGACACCGGTGTCGAGGAGTCGCTTCACGACCTTGAGGACGAGGATGTCGCGGAAGCCGTAGAGGCGGTGCGTACCGGAGCCGGAGGCTCCCCGCACGGCGGGCTCCACGAGCCCGGTGCGGGCCCAGTAGTCGAGCTGGCGGTACGTGATGCCGGCGGCCTTGCAGGCCGTGGGGCCGCGGTACCCGGCGTCCTCGTCGAGGACGGGGAGGTCTTCCGTGAACAGTAAGCCCTGGGCGCTTGCCGGGACGCCAGCGCCTGGCGGGCTGGCTGCCTTGCCGGCGTCACCCTTCGGACTCACGTGCTGCCTCCTCGTAGGGTTCCCGGGGAGTTTGCTCAACGGGGCGGAACCTCAGGATGTGCACTCAAGTGTGCCCCGAGCCCCCCACACACGCAACGGGAACTGTATTCTTCGACGTTAGATCGCGCGAGGGTCGAGGTCAAAGATGCTGCCCCGCAAGCTTCGGCGTGTCGCCCGCGGCCCGCCGATCGGCGCGGCACGAGCGGGCTCGCCCCGAGGCGTCAGCGTTCGAAGTCCTCGGGCTCCACGTCGGCGAGGAACTCCCTGAACTGGAGGACCTCCTTCTCGGCCGTCTCCTCGGTGTCGCCCTGCTCCGCGTCCTCGGCGTCCGCGTCGGCGATCTCCACGCCCGCGACGGCCAGGACCTCCTCCGCGCAGTAGATGGGGCACGGTACGCGCAGGGCCACGGCCAGGGCGTCGGAGGCCCTCGAACTGACCGTCACGCCGTCACTGAACACCAGCTGCGCGTGGTAGACGGTGTCCTCCACGGAGGTGATGCGCACCTCCGTGATCTGCTTGCCGGCCGCTGCGACGACGTCGACCAGGAGGTCATGCGTCATGGGGCGCGGCGGCACGATACCCTGCTGCACGAAGGCGATCGCGCTGGCCTCGGGCGCTCCGATCCAGATGGGCAGGTGGCGTTCCCCGGCGGCTTCGCGCAGGAGGACCAGCGGCTGGTTGGACGGCAGTTCGATCCGCACGCCCACCACTTCTACTTCGATCACGGGAAGCCGCCTAACTGTCCATTCGGGCTATGTGGCTGTGGACGAGGGCGCTGTGGAGCCCCAGGCACAATTCGCTGATCTCCCGCGCCGTCTCCGCCGCGCGTGCCTTCGAGGCGACGTCCTTGCGGGACGCGACCGGCGCGACGACGCGTTCGACCAGCCCGAGCTCGCGGTCCGCCGCGGCGCGGAAGGGCCGCAGGTGGCGGGGTTCGATGCCGTGGGCCTCCAGCTGGACGCAGGCCTTCGTGATCTTGAGCGCGTGCTCGTCGAACCGGTTCTCGACGGCGGTGATCAGGCCGAAGCTCACGAGGTCGTCGACGAGCCGGCGCGGCGCTCCCGCCTCCGCGGCGAGGGTCTCGGCGGTGAGCCGACGGCCGTGGGAGCTCAGCTCTCGGGAGAGCTGGTCGGAGACGACGCGGGGCGCGAGCGTCATCCCGCCCGGCAGCGATTCCGGACGCTCGCCCCGGTCGATGGCGTCGACGTAGTCCTTGATGACCTTCAGGGGCAGGTACTGGTCGCGCTGCAGGGCCAGGACGAAGCGCAGCCGCTCGACGTCGTGCGCCGCGTACTTGCGGTACCCGGCGCGGGTCCGCTGCGGCGAGATGAGGCCCTTCTCCTCGAGGAAGCGGATCTTCGACGCCGTGACCTGCGGGAACTCCCCCGCCAGTTCGCGCAGGACCTCGCCGATGGTGAGGACACCGGTGGGGGAAAGACCTGGAGCGACGCCGGCCGGACGGCGGGCGGGGTGGGAGGCTGGCATGGAGCGGGCTAGGCCTGTGCTGTCGTGTGCTGGTCGGACTGGCCGGGCACGGTGCGGGCGGCGTAGAAGGTGAGCCGGAACTTGCCGATCTGCACCTCGTTGCCGTTGCGCAGCGTGACACTGTCCACGCGGTCGTTGTTCACGTACGTGCCGTTGAGGCTGCGCGTGTCCACCACCATGAACCCGTTCGGCGTCCGGCGGAACTCGGCGTGCTGGCGGGAGACCGTCACGTCGTCCAGGAAGATGTCGGCGTTGGGGTGGCGTCCGGCCTTCGTCACGTCCTCGTCGAGGAGGAAACGTGCACCCGCGTTCGGTCCCGAGTGCGCGATCAGCAGCGCGGACCCGGCGGGGAGCGCGGCGACGGACGCTTGCTCCTCCCGCGTCAGGTGACGCTCCAGGTCGCTCAGGGCCACTTGCGGCGGCAGCCCGATCGTCGTTGTCTCAGGAGACGTCATATTCGGCTCTTCCCCATTCACGCCACTGTTCACGTTGGCCATCGGACCTTCCTCCCCTACTGCGGCACGGCGGACCTGCTGTGAACCGCGCCCCCGCTGCCGGTAGGACTAGCCTACCTGCTGGGAGTAGTCGGCTGAACTCAGCAGACCCTGCACCACGGACGGATCCGAGACCTTGATCTCGAGCAGCCAGCCCTCGCCGTACGGGTCGGAGTTGATGAGCGAGGGATCGTCGTCGAGCGCCTCGTTGCGGGCGACGACCTCCCCCGTGACGGGCGCGTAGATGTCGCTGACGCTCTTGGTGGACTCGACCTCGCCGATCACGTCGGCGCCGGTCACGCCCGTGCCCTCCTCGGGCATCTGCACGTAGACCACGTCGCCGAGGGCGTCCTGGGCGAAGTCGGTGATACCGACGCGCACCGTGCCGTCGACGGCGGGCTCGCTGACCCACTCGTGCTCCGCGGTGTAGTACAGGCCATCGGGGATGTTGCTCATGGTTGCCTTTCGAACGCGCGATCGTCGGCGGCGCCAGGGGCCGTCCGGTACGGGTACTGGTCGAGTATAGGCATATGCGGGCTCCGCCGTGACGCGCCTCTCATGGTCCCCGGACCACCTCCCCCGGGAATGCGAAAAGCCCGTCCCCGCCGGCGGAAAGCCGGTGGGAACGGGCCCTGCAGTGTCGGGATGACAGGATTTGAACCTGCGACCCCTTGACCCCCAGTCAAGTGCGCTACCAAGCTGCGCCACATCCCGATCGGCCCGCTGTGCGGGCCAAACCACTCGGATAACTGTACAGCATTCTCCGGGCGGGACCGCACACGCGGGGGCATCAGCGCTTCCGGCTCCGCTTCTCGCGGACGCGCATGCTGACCTCGATGGGCGTGCCCTCGAAGCCGAAGGTCTCCCGCAGGCGGCGCGTGATGAAGCGGCGGTAACCGGGGTCGAGGAACCCGGTGGTGAACAGCACGAACCTCGGCGGGCGGCTGGAGGCCTGGGTGCCGAAGAGGATGCGCGGCTGCTTCCCGCCGCGCACGGGGTGCGGGTGCGCGGCCACGAGTTCGCCGAGGAACGCGTTGAGGCGGCCCGTGGGGATGCGGCGGTCCCAGGACTCCAGCGCGACGTCGAGCGCCGGCACCAGGCGGTCCTTGTGCCAGCCGGTGAGCGCCGAGATGTTCACGCGGGGCGCCCACTCCACGTGCGCGAGGTCCTGCTCGATCTCGCGCTCGAGATAGCGGCGGCGCTCGTCGTCGAGCAGGTCCCACTTGTTGAACGCCAGCACGATCGCACGGCCGGATTCGATGGCGAGGTTCAGGATGCGGATGTCCTGCTCGCTCAGCACCTCGTCGACGGCGAGGAGCACGACGGCGACCTCCGCCTTCTCGAGCGCCGACTGGGTGCGCAGCGAGGCATAGAAGTCGGCGCCCTGCTGCATGTGCACGCGGCGGCGGATGCCCGCCGTGTCGACGAAGCGCCAGGTGCGGCCGCCGAGCTCGATCATCTCGTCCACCGGGTCGCGCGTGGTGCCGGCCAGCGGGTCGACGACGACGCGCTCGGACCCTGCGAGCTTGTTGAGCAGGGAGGACTTGCCCACGTTGGGGCGTCCGATCAGCGCGACGCGGCGCGGTCCGCCGGACCGTTCGATCCCGCCGTGCTCGGAGAACTCGGGGAGGATCTCGTTGACCTGGTCGAGCATGTCCGCGGTGCCGCGGCCGTGCAGGGCCGAGACGGGCCAGGGCTGGCCGAAACCGAGCCCCCACAGCGCGGCGGCGTCCGCCTCGTTCTGGATGTCGTCCACCTTGTTGGCGACGAGGATGACGGGCCGCTTCTTGCGGCGCAGCATCCGCACCACGGCCTCGTCGGTGGCGGTGGCACCGACCGTCGCGTCGACGACGAACAGCACGGCGTCGGCCATGTCGACGGCGATCTCCGCCTGGTCGGCGACCCGCGCGGCGATGCCCTTGGCGTCCTGCTCCCAGCCGCCGGTGTCCACGAGGGTGAAGTTCCGGCCGGACCACTGCGCCGGGTAGGACACGCGGTCGCGCGTGACGCCGGGCGTGTCCTCGACGACGGCCTCGCGGCGTCCGAGGATCCTGTTCACGAGGGTGGACTTGCCGACGTTCGGGCGGCCGACGATCGCGAGCACGGGGTTGAGGCGGCCCTCGGCCTCCTCGTCGAAGTCCTCGTCCTGCCGGGCGAGGAGCGCGGCGTCCTCCTCGTCGAGCTCGTAGTCCTCCAGGCCCGCGCGGAGGGAGGCGGCACGCTGCTCGGCCTCGGCGTCGTCGAGGCCTTCCAGCAGCTCGCTGACCTGGTCCTCGCCCGTGGGCTCGAAGTCCTCCCCCGAGCCGTTCTCGGGTGCGTCCGGCGAAAGGTTCTCGCTCATTGTTCTGTCCTTTGGTTGGGGCCGTCTCCCGACGGCGGGCCTGGTGGGCGCGGGGCCCGGAATGCTGCGCGTGCTGGAACTGCTGGAACTGCTGGGTGCGCCGGGTGTCCCGGTCCGGCTAGTGCGCCACGGTGCGCACGATGCCGAGGACCGCCGTCACGGTCTGCTCGAAGTCCAGGTCGGAGGAGTCGAGCGTGACGACGCCGTCCGCCGCCTGCTGGAAGTTCACGACCGCGGAGTCCCTGGCGTCCCGCTCGGTGACCTGGCGTCGGAGCTGGGCGTCGGACTGGGTGCCGCCGAGCTGGTCGCCGCGGCGGCGCAGCCGCGCCTCCTCGCTGGCGGTGAGGAGGATGCGCACCTCGGCGTCGGGGGCGACGACGGTGGTGATGTCGCGTCCTTCGGCGACGATGCGGTGGCCGGCACCGGCGATGAGGGCACGCTGGCGCCGGATGAGTTCCGCGCGGGCACCCAGGGTCGTGGCGACCGCGCTCACCGTGGAGGAGACCTCGGGTTCGCGGATCGCGGCGGTGACGTCGTCGCCCGCGACCGTGACCGTCTCGCGGTCTGGGCTGGTACTGATGAAGAGCTCGATGTCGCGTGCGGCGGCCTCCACGGCAGCGCCGTCGTGCAGGTCGATGCCCGTGGCGATGCAGTGCAGCGTCACCGCCCGGTACATCGCGCCGGTGTCGAGATAGGCGGCCCGGAGGCGGCGCGCGACCTCCCGGCTCACACTCGACTTGCCGGAACCGGAGGGTCCGTCGATGGCGACCACGAGGGACTTGCCGAGGCGGAACCCCGAGAGGGGGCTCGACGACGCCGGCTCCCCCGCCGTGTGGATCTGCGTGGTCTCTGCTGAAGCCTGCGTCACTGCACTACCTTCCAGCCCCGCCGGGTGAGGGACTCCGTCAATTCCTGCCGCCTGCCGGGCAGCACCGAGAGTTCCGCGAGGCCCACCTCGCGGCCCGGTGAGTGTTCGAGCCTGAAGTCCTCGACGTTGATGCCCGTGTGGCCGATCTCGGTCAGGAGCTTCGCGATCTGCCCCGGCACGTCGTCGACGAGCACCGTGAGCCGGGCGAAGGAGTTCGGCGGGGTGCCGTGCTTGCCGGGCACGCGGGCCTGGCCGGAGTTCCCCTCGGACATCAGCTGTGCCATGTCGAGCCGAGCGCCCCCGGCGGTCGGGTCCTCGAGGGTGCCGATCAGCCGGTTGAGGTCATCGCGCACGCCGTAGAGGATCTCGACGAGCCGGCCCGCGTTGGCGGACAGGATCTGCACCCAGAGGCGGGGGTCGCTGGCCGCGATGCGCGTGACGTCACGGAGGCCGTTCCCGGCGAGCGAGAGCGCGTGGGCCGGGGAGTCCTGCAGCCGGCTCGCGACGAGCGACGACACGACCTGCGGCAGGTGCGAGATCAGGGCGACGGCCTCGTCGTGGTCCTCGACGGACATCCGGGCGGGCACGGCGCCGAGATCGACGGCGAGCGACTCGGCGCGGAGGACCGCCTCGGGGGCGCTGCCGTCGTGCGCGCAGAGCACCCAGGGTGCACCGGTGAACAGCTCGGCGCGTGCAGCGACCGGACCGGACTTCTCACGGCCCGCCATGGGGTGGGTGCCCACGTAGCGGGACACGTGCGCGTCCACGCCGGGCGTGGCGAGGAGCTCGCGGAGGATGGCCTCCTTGACGCTGCAGATGTCCACGACGACGGCGTCGGGGTACTCCAGCAGGGCCTCGGCGACCACGCGGGCCGTGACGTCGGGAGGGGTCGCGACGACCACGAGTTCAGGGGTCACCCGCTCCCCCGCGGCCTGAGCGTCGGTGAGGAGCCGCCCGGCACCGATGTCACGGGCGACCGCCTCGGTGGAGGGCGAGCTGTCGGACAGGAGGACGTCGAGCCCGCGTGCCCGCAGGCCCAGCCCGATGCTGGCCCCCAGCAGGCCCGCCCCCAGGACGAGGACGGGGCCCGTGAGGTGCGTGCCCTGTTCCGTGCGCTGCGTCATCGGCTAGAGGCCCACCGATGCGAGCAGGTGCCCGATCTCCTGGCGCCCGAGCACGCGGATGCTGCCCTGGCGCTGGTCCCCGATGCGGATCGGGCCCACCTGGGTGCGTACGAGGCGCTCGACGGGGTGGCCGACGGCGTCGAACAGGCGGCGGACGATCCGGTTGCGCCCGGAGTGCAGGACCACCTCGACGAGGATGTGGCCGGGGGTGGAGTCGACGAGCTTGAAGGAATCGACCTGCGCGAGTCCGTCCTCGAGCTCGATGCCCTCCTTCATCTGCGCGCCGACGCCCTGCGCCATGGGCCCGCGGACCTGCACGAGGTAGGTCTTGGGTACCTCGTAGGACGGGTGCGTCAGCCGGTTGGTGAGCTCGCCGTCGTTGGTGAGCAGGAGCAGGCCCTCCGTCTCGGCGTCGAGCCGTCCCACGTGGAAGAGTCGCTCGCTCTTGTCCTTGTTCTTCAGGAAGTCGCTGATGCAGCGGCGGCCCTCCGGGTCCTCCATGGTGGAGACGACACCGCGGGGCTTGTTGAAGACGTAGTACTTGAGGTGCTCGTTGAGCTGCAGCCGGATGCCGTCCACGTGGATGGCCGCCTGCGCGGGGTCCACGCGGACGCCGAGTTCGGTCACGACGGTGCCGTCGACCTCCACGCGCCCGTCGAGGATCATCTCCTCGCACACGCGGCGCGAGGCGACCCCGGCGAGGGCCATGATCTTCTGCAGGCGCACGCCCTCGGGGTTGTGGACGTCGATCTCGTCGGCCGGACGGCTGGAGCGCTTCGGCTTGGCTGCGCGCACGGGGCCGAGGTCCTGGCCGAAGCGCTCGCGCCCGAAGGCCTTGGCGCCCGCGGGCTTCGACCGCCCGCCCTGTCCGCCGGAGCGTCCGGGTGCCGCACCGGGCTTCCCGCCGGCCCGGCCGCCCGCCTTGGCGGCGAACCTGCCGGACGGTGTCCCGGCCGAGGGCCGGCCTGCGGCCGCGCGGGCGCGTCCGTCGGCTGATTCCCGACGGTCTCCGGCCGCGGCCGGACGACCCTCCGAGGACCGGCCGCCCTCGCGGCCCCGGTCGGAGGCACCGCGGGGAGCTCCGGGACGGCCGCCGGTGCGGTCACCGCGCTCGCCCCGCTCACCACGGTCGGCGAAGGTGCGGCCCTCGCCGGATCGTCCCGAGCCGCCGGTCCGCTCGCCCCGCTCGCCGAAGGAGCGGCCCTCGCCGGATCGTCCTGCGCCGCCCTGCCCGGATCCGCCGCGGGATGAGGTCCCCCGGCCGCGGGCAGCGTCGGATGGGCGGCCGGTCGATCCGCCGCGGCGCGGCGTATTGCGTCCGGAACCGGATCCTGGCGGCTGTGTCATGGAGAGAAGTCCTTCGTGTAGGTCGTGCTCAGTACGTCGTTTCGTCATACTCCCCGAGGCTTTCGAGGCCTGGCAGGTGGGGAGCGATCCGGGGCAGTTCGTCGACGCTGCCCAATCCCAATCTTTCCAGAAACAGGGAGCTGGTCCCATACAGCACCGCTCCGGTCTCCGGATCGGTCTCCATCTCGACAACGAGGCCGCGCTGGAGCAGGGTACGGACCACGGAGTCGACGGTGACGCCCCGGATGGCGGAGACCCGGGCACGGGACACGGGCTGGCGGTACGCGATGACCGTCAGCGTCTCGAGTGCCGCCTGCGACAGTCGCGCGGACTGGCCGTCCAGCACGAACTCGGCGACGACGGAGGCGAAGTGCTTCCGCGAGTAGATGCGCCATCCACCGGCGATGTCCCGCAGTTCGAAACCACGCGGGGACGCGGGTTCAGCGCTCCGGACGCCTGAGTCAGTATAGCCGTCGTACTCGCGCTGCAGTCCCACGAGGACGGCGTGCACCTCTTCCGCGGGCCGGTCGAGGGCCGCCGCCAGCTGGGTGTCGGTCACGGGCCGGTCGGTGACCATGAGGATCGCCTCGACGGCGCCGCGGAGTCCTCCCGGCAGTGCCTCGAGGGAATCGCCCGGCGGCCGGTCCCCTGTCGGCTCCTCGACGCTGGGTTCATCCATGGTGTGCTCCTTCGCTGTGCACGAGGTCGGTGGAGCGCTCGACGTCGTCCGGCAGGTCGACCGTCCACGGCCCGTCGCCTGCGCTCCAGCTGACGAGCAGGTCGGACAGCGGCGCGGGCTGGTCGAAGGAGACGGCGCCGTCCCGGAACAGCTCGAGCAGGGCCAGGAACCGCACCACGAGCACCATCCGCGATCCGGCGTCCTCCGTGAGCTCCTGGAAGGACAGCGGCCCCCTGGTCCGGAGCAGGTCCTGGACCACCAGCGCCTGGTCACGGACGCTGACGGGCGGCGCATGCAGGTGCCCGGTCGCCACCTGCGCCGGCTGCTCCTGGCGGGGTGCGAGCACCTTCGCGGCGAGTGCCGCGAGGTCCTGGGGCGAGTGCTTCCAGACGAGGTCGGGCAGCAGTCGCGTGAACTGCGGCTCCAGCGGCACGTCGCGCGCGTACCATGCGTCCTCCTCCTCGAGGCGCGCCGCGAGCTGCCGCGCCATCTCCTTGAAGGCCCGGTACTGCAGGAGCCGGGCGAACAGGAGGTCCCGGGCCTCGAGGAGGGCGATGTCCTCCTCGTCCTCCACGGAACCGGCCGGCAGGAGCCGTGCGGCCTTCAGGTCCAGGAGCGTCGCGGCGACGACGAGGAACTCACTGGCCTCGTCGAGCCGCCATTCTCCCTCCGCGGCCTGGATCCGGCGGATGTGCGCGATGAACTCGTCGGTCACCTGCGCCAGGGCGATCTCCGTGATGTCGAGCTCGCGCCGGGAGATGAGGTTCAGCAGCAGGTCGAAGGGTCCGCTGAAGTTCGTCAGCTGCACCTCGAAGACCGTCCGGGCCTCCACCTACGGGTACCGCTCGGCCCCGGAGGGAGCGGGCACTAGGGCGCTCCGCCCCTGCTGATGAGCTCCTTCGCGAGGCTGCGGTAGGCGTCCGCGCCGGAGTGGTTCGCGGCGTAGGACGTGATGGGCTCGGCGGCCACGGTCGCGTCGGCGAACTTGATGGTGCGCTTGATGACGGTCTCGAAGACCTTGTCGCCGAAGGCCTCCACGAGGCGTGCGATCACCTCGCGGCTGTGCAGGGTCCGCGCGTCGTACATGGTCGCGAGCACGCCGTCGATCTGGAGGCGCGGGTTGAGGCGGTCCTGGACCTTCTCGATCGTCTCGACCAGCAGCGCGACCGCACGGAGGGCGAAGAACTCGCAGATGAGCGGGATGATGACGCCGTGCGCCGCCGTGAGGGCGTTCACGGTGAGGAGGCCGAGGGAGGGCTGGCAGTCGATGAGGATGACGTCGTAGTCGTCCGAGACCTTCCGCAGCGCGCGGTCGAGGACCTGCTCGCGCGCCACCTCGTTGACCAGCTGCACCTCGGCGGCGGACAGGTCGATGTTGGCCGGCAGCAGGTCGATGTTCTCGATCGCGGTGTGCCGGATGGCGTCCTGGATGGAGACCTTGCGGTCCATCAGCACGTTGTAGACCGTCACGTCGAGCTCGTGCGGGTTCGTGCCGAGGCCCGCGGAGAGCGCGCCCTGCGGGTCGAAGTCCACCAGGAGGACCTTGCGGCCGGCCTCGGCGAGCGCGGCCCCGAGGTTGATGGTCGAGGTCGTCTTGCCGACCCCGCCCTTCTGGTTGACCATCGCGATGACCCGCGCGGGGCCGTGCGATTCGAGGATCCTGGGTTCAGGGAACTCCGTCACAGGGCGGCCGGTAGGACCGAATCCCGCGTCCACTGCGCTGGGCAGAGTTGTGGAACCCTGTTCACTACTCACGAATGTCTCCACGCTTCCATCAGATTCGGTGCGGCCGGTCGAGAATCGGCGTCCGAGCGGCTTTTCTTCTAGTCAACGGTACAACGCCTGCCCCGACGGTCGCGAAGGCGGATGCCCGGCGGCCGTCGAGCCTTGAACCTCGACCTGAGGTAGAACGTTCCCGGATCGGTGGTGAGCGGTGGGCACCGGTGGGCATCGGCGCCGGGCGCCGGACGCCGTCCTGTACGACGACGGCGGCGGCCGGATGGGATCCGGGCGCCGCCGTCGCAGGGGCTTTCAGGGGTCGGCGCGTCAGCGGGCGCTGGTCCCGCGCACCGCGGCGTCGGTCGTCGCCTCGGCACCGGCCTCGACGTCGTCGTTCTCGAAGCGGTGATCCGTGGTCATCGTGGCCTCGTCGAAGGGAAGGCGTCCCTCGAGGACCTCGTCGACGCGGGCCCGGTCGATCTCCCTGGTCCAGGTGCCTATGAGCACCGTGGCCACGGCGTTCCCGGTGAAGTTCGTCAGTGCACGTGCCTCGGACATGAAACGGTCGATGCCGACGATCAGGCCGACGCCGTCGACCAGGTCGGGGCGGTGGGACTGCAGGCCGCCGGCGAGGGTCGCCAGACCGGCACCCGTGACGCCTGCGGCGCCCTTCGAGGCGATGATCATGAAGACCAGCAGGGAGATCTGCTCACCGAGGGCCAGCGGCTTGCCGAGTGCCTCCGCGACGAAGAGGGCCGCCATGGTGAGGTAGATCGCGGTGCCGTCGAGGTTGAAGGAGTAGCCCGTAGGGACGGTCACGCCGACGACGGGCCTGGAGACACCGACGTGCTCCATCTTCGCGATCAGGCGGGGCAGCGCGGCCTCGGAGGAGGAGGTGCTGAAGATCAGCAGGTACTCCCGGCCCAGGTACTTCATCAGCTTGAAGATGTTGACGCCGGTCACGATCTTCAGGAGCCCGCCGAGGATGACCACGATGAACAGGGCACAGGTGATGTAGAACGCGATCATGAGCGTCGCCATGCTGACGATCGCCTGCACGCCGGTCTCCCCGACGACCGCTGCGATGGCGCCGAAGGCACCGATCGGGGCGAGCCACATGATCATGATGAGGATGCGGAACACGAGCGCCTGGATGTGGCCGATGCCGCGGAGGACCGGCGTGCCGGCGGAGCCCATCTTCTGCAGTGCGAAGCCGACGAGCAGCGCGACGAACAGTGTCTGCAGGATGCTGGGGCCCGTCAGGGCGGACAGCAGCGTGGTCGGGATGATGCTCAGGAGGAAGCCGACGGTGCCCTCGGGTGCGCCCTCGGCGGTGGCGGGGAGTTCGTACGTCGACGACGAGATGTCCAGGCCTTCGCCCGGGTTGATGAGGTTGCCGACCACGAGGCCGATGGCGAGCGCGAAGGTCGACATGATCATGAAGTAGGCGAGCGCGAGGCCGCCGACCTTGCCCACCGTGGCCGCCTTCGCGATGGACCCGACGCCCAGCACGATGGTGCAGAAGATGATCGGGGCGATCATCATCTTGATGAGGTTGATGAAACCGGTCCCGAGCGGCTTGAGCGCCTTGGCGAACTCGGGTGCGGTGAGCCCGAGGATCGCGCCGAGGACGACGGCGACGATGACCGCGATGTAGAGGAAGTGGGTCCTGTCGACCCTCTTGCGGGGCTGTGCTGGCCCTGAGTCGGACCGCGACGATGCGATGGCCATGGTGTCTCCCTTGGTGTCCGCTGCCCGGGGGCGCCGGCCGCGAAGGTCGTTCTTCGTCGGGGGGTCTGACCAGGGAGCGTAGTGTTGTTCGGTTGGCTCCATCATGACAGCGGGAGTGACCGGCATCACGATTGAGTTCATACTGGTCGTGGTCGGCGCGCCCCGCAGGATGTGCCGGGCGCCGCCCGCCTGGAGACGTCGGAAGGAGCAGGATCGCCGCGTGAGTCGATGGAGTCTCGCCCGACAGGTCTTCCTGGCCCAGCTCCTGTTCGTCCTGGTGCTCTCGGCGTCGCTGTCCGTGATCCTCTACGCGGATGCCGCCCGTGGCGTCAATGACGCCGCGGGCGAGCGCATGGTCGCCGTGTCCACCGCCATCGCACTGGATCCGGCCGTCCTGGACGCGGTGGAGGGACCCGACCCCTCCGCGACCCTGCAGCCCTACGCCGTCGAGGTGATGGACCGCCTGGGCGTGGACTTCATCACCATCATGGGCACGGACCGTACCCGGTTCACGCATCGCAACCCCGAGCAGATCGGCAGGCCGTACATCGGCTCGGTCGCCGAGGCCCTGGCCGGCCGGACGCACACCGAGACGTACGCGGGGACCCTGGGGCCGTCGATCCGCTCGATCGTCCCGGTGGTCGACGGTGACGGGACGGTCCGCGCGATGGTCGCCTCCGGCATCACCGTGGACCGGGCCGCCATCGCCCGCAACGCGCAGCTCCCCCTCGTCGCGCTCGTCGCGCTCGGCGCCCTGGCGCTCGGCGCCCTCGCCTCGTTCCTGCTGAGCCGGCGCCTGCAGACGGCCACGCTGGGCATGGGGCCGGCGGAACTGTCGCGCACCTTCGTGTTCCACGACGCCGTCCTCCACTCCGTCCGGGAGGGTCTGCTGCTGACGGACGCCGACGGGCGCCTCGTGCTCTACAACGACCAGGCCGCCCGCCTCCTCGGACTGGACGGCACGCAGGAGCCGGTCCCGGCGTCGGGCCTGGCCGTGCCACCGTCGCTGCGCGAGCTCCTCGTGTCGGGCCGTCGGGCCCACGACGAGGTGCACCTCACGGCCACCCGCGTGCTGGTGGTCGATCAGGAACCTGCGGTCCGGCCGACCCCCGCGGGTCGGGGGACACACGAGCAGGCGGCGCTGGGCACCGTGACGACCCTGCGCGACCACACCGACATCGAGGCGCTCACGGGGCAGGTCCAGACCATGCGCACGCTCACCGACGCGCTGCGCTCGCAGACCCACGAGCATGCCAACCGTCTGCACACCATCGTGTCGCTGGTGGAGCTCGGCCGGAGCGCGGATGCACTGGAGTTCGCCACGCGGGACCTGCAGCAGTCGCAGCGCCTGACGGACGAGGTGGTCCAGGCCGTCGACGAGCCGTTCATCGCGGCCCTGCTGGTGGGCAAGGCGGCGCAGGCCAACGAGCGCGGGATCGAGCTGATCACCGACATCGCCCCGGACGCCCGGGCCGGTGCGCTCAACCCGGTGGACCTCGTCACGATCATCGGCAACCTCCTCGACAACGCGTTCGACGAGGCCGCCTCCTCCGGGGAACCCCGCGTGGTGCTCACCGTTCGGCGGACAGGCGACGCCGTGCCCGGCCTGGAGATCGTCGTGGAGGACAGCGGCAACGGGCTGCCCGACTCCGAGAAGGCCAGGGTGTTCGCGTTCGGCTACAGCACCAAGGCCCCGGGCACGGCGGGGGGCGCGGACCGCGGGATCGGGCTCGCCCTCGTCCGGCAGGCGGTGGAGCGTTTCGGCGGGTCGATCGAGGTGACGGACGGCGACGACGGCGGTGCGCGGTTTTCGGTGCTCCTCCCCCTGCCCGGCGGCGCCGGAGGTCCCGGGACTCCCGGGACTCCCGGCGCCGCCGCGGGACGCTCTCCGGGCGCCGCCGGCAGCGGTCCGGCCGTGCCGCAGGGCGCCGACGGCGGGGGCAGGGCGTGAGCGCCATCCGCGTCCTCGTCGTGGAGGACGACCCCGTGGCCGCGGATGCCCACGCGGAGTACGTGCGGAGGCTGGAGGGCTTCGAACTCGCCGGGATCGCACGGAGCGGAGCCGAACTCGCGGCGTTCCTGCGCCTCGCCGGGGACGGTCAGGGACGGGCTCCCGCCGTGGACCTCATGCTGCTGGACATGAATCTGCCGGACGCGCACGGGCTGGACATCGTGCGCCGCGTCCGCGGCCTCGGCCTGCCGGTGGACATCGTCGTCATCACCGCCGTACGGGACCTGCAGGTGGTGCGCTCGGCCATCTCGTCCGGGATCGTGCAGTACCTCATCAAGCCGTTCACCTACGCGGCGTTCAGCGACAAGCTCGGCGCCTACCGCGAGTTCCGCCGGAACCTCGTGGAGCAGGCCTCTACCACCACGCAGGCGGAGGTCGACTCCGCCTTCGCGTCCCTGCGTCCGGCCACGGCGGCCGCGCTGCCGAAGGGACTCTCCCCGGAGACGCTGCGCGCGGTGTCCCGGCTCCTCAGGGAGCTCTCCGCACCCACCTCCGCCGTCGAGGTGTCGGAGGCCCTGTCCATCTCCCGGGTCACCGCGCGCCGCTATCTCGAATACCTCGCCGACCAGCAGTCGGTCCTGCGCACACCCCGGTACGGCACCCGGGGGCGCCCGGAGTTCGAGTACAGCTGGGAGCGCAACGCGGCGGACCGCTGACCCGCGTCACCCCTCCGCCGGCGGGCGCAGCAGGGGCTCCAGGGCCTCGAGCACCGAGGGGTCCTCGATGGTGGAGGGCACCGCGTAGGCGTCGCCCGCCGCCATCTGGCGCATCGTCTTCCGGAGGATCTTGCCGGAGCGCGTCTTCGGCAGCGCGTCCACGACGACGGCGCTCCGGACATCGGCCACGGGCCCGATGCTGCGGCGCACCATCGCCGCCAGTTCGGCCTCGAGCGCCACCGGGTCGACGGCGGCGCCCGCCTTCAGGACCACGTAGGCTCCGGCGCGCTGTCCCTTCACGGGATCCGGCAGGCCGAGGACGGCGCACTCGGCCACGGCCGGATGCTGTGCGATCACCTGCTCGATCGCGCCGGTCGAGAGCCGGTGGCCGGCCACGTTGATGACGTCGTCCGTACGCCCCATGACGAACAGGTAGCCGTCCTCGTCCAGGTAGCCGGAGTCGCCGCTCGTGTAGAAGCCCTCGAAGTCCCCGAGATAGGCGTTCCGGTAGCGCTCGTCGCTGCCCCACAGCGTGGTCAGGGTGCCGGGCGGCAGCGGGAGGCGCAGGGCGATGCTCCCCTCGGTCCCGGCCGGCACCGGGGACCCGCCGGTGTCGAGGACGGCGACGTCGAACCCGGGCGAGGGCAGCGACGGCGAGCCGGCCTTCAGCGGGACACCGCCCAGCCCGCGGGGGTTGGCGCAGATGGGCCACCCGGTCTCCGTCTGCCACCAGTTGTCCACGACGGGCACGCCGAGGACGTCGCCGATCCACGCCGAGGTGCCGGTGTCGAGCCGCTCCCCGGCCGAGAAGAGCGTCCGGAGCGAGGACAGGTCGTGGGACCGCACGGCCGCACCGGTGGGGTCCGCCCGCCGCACGGTGCGGAGCGCGGTGGGCGCGGTGAACAGCACCGTGACGCGGTGCTGTTCGACCAGGCGCCCGAAGACGCCGGCGTCGGGGGTGCCCACGGGCTTGCCCTCGTACAGGACGGTCGTGGCGCCGGCCAGCAGTGGCCCGTAGACGATGTAGGAGTGGCCCACCACCCAGCCGACGTCGGACGCCGTCAGCATCGTGTCCCCCGGACCCGCGCCGAAGATCGCCCGCATGGACCAGGTCAGCGCGACGGCGTGCCCGCCGTTGTCGCGCACCACTCCCTTCGGGGAACCGGTGGTGCCGGAGGTGTAGAGGATGTAGAGCGGGTCGGTCGCTGCCACCTCGACGGGCGGGACGGCCTCTGCCGCGGCGGCGGCCTCATCCCAGTCCAGCCAGCGCGTCCCGGCCTCCCGGTACTCCGCGACACCGTGGCCGAACCCCGCGCGCGCCTTCACCACCACCGGCGTCGCCGCGCTGTCGGCGAGCGCGAGCGCCTGCTGCACGGCCGGGAGGTACTCGACGCGCCGGGCGGGTTCGATCCCGCCGTCCGCCGTCACGATCGCCGAGGGTCGGGCGTCCCGGATGCGGGCGGCCAGCTCGGTGGCGGCGAAGCCACCGAAGACCACGGAGTGGATCGCGCCGATCCGGGCGCAGGCGAGCATGGCCACGGCGGCCTCGGGGATCATCGGAAGGTAGATGAGGACCCTGTCGCCCTTGCCGACGCCGAGAGCTGCGAGCACCCCGGCGAACACGGCGACCTCGTCCCGGAGTTCGGCGTAGGTGAGGGTGCGGGAGGTGCCGAGCATCGCGGAGTCGTACACGAGGGCCGCCTGACCGCCCCGGCCGGCCTCGACGTGGCGGTCGAGGGCGTTGTAGCTCGTGTTGAGCGACGCGCCGGGGAACCACCGGTACAGCGGGGCGGCCGAGCCGTCCACGGCGACCTCGGGCGGGGTCGTCCAGTCGACGGAGCCCGCAGCGTCGAGCCAGAAGCGCTCCGGGTCAGCGAGACTGCCGGCGTGCAGCCGGCGGTAGTCCTGTCCGGGGAGCGCCCCGGGTCCGGCATCGTGTTCTGCGGCCATGATCGCCCTTCGTCGCGCGGAATCGTGAGGATCAGTATTCCTCATTGCCTCGTGTATACAGAGAGGGCGCCTTTCAGGGTGGCTGTCGGCGATTTCTTGTACAGGAGCCCGGCTTTGCATACATTGGGGTCGGTACCAGCTCATGCCGGGCCGGAACCAGGACGTGGAAGGGGGCGGGGATGCGGGCCAGCGATCGCGCCTATGCCCTGCTCCGGGCCGACATCGTGGAGTGGCGCCTCTCCCCCGGTGACGTGCTGGCGGAGGTGGAGCAGTCCGCGCGGCTCGGCGTCTCACGCACCCCCCTGCGTGAGGCGCTCTCCCGGCTCGTCGCCGAGGGGCTCGCCGCACCGCATGCCGGCCGCGGCGTCGTCGTCTCCGCCATCTCCCTCGCAGCGGTCACCGACGTGTTCGAGGTCCGCCTGCCGCTCGAATGCGCCGCGGTGCGCCTCGCGGCCGTGCGCGGCGACCGGACCGTCTTCATCGCGCTCGCCGACGAGTTCGCCCGTGCCGGCCGGCTCCTCGGGGACGGCGACGGCGACCGGGACGCCTACTACGCGCTCGTCGCCCGGCTCGACGAGTGCATCGACGACGCCGCCGGGAACCGGTACCTGCTGCAGGCGCAGAAGCCGATCCGCACACACCTCGCCCGGGCCCGCCGCCTCGCCCAGGACAACCCGGCGCGGCTCCTCGCCTCGGCCCGGGAACACGAGCAGATCGCCCGGGCGCTGGCCGCCGGCAACGCCGACCTCGCCGAGGCGTCCATGCGGGTCCATCTCCACCACAGCCTGCAGCACCTGCTCTCCCCCACCGGGGACCCGCGGCCACCGACTGAACCAGCCCTGCACCACCGAGAGGAACACCATGGTTGAACTCCATCCCGTCCGCGTCCACCGCAGCGAGGAGAACCTCCCCCGCACCGGGCAGCTCGCCTGGAAGATCGCGCAGGTCGCCGCCGATCCCGTCGAGGTGACGCCCGAGGTGACGGACATGGTCATCAACCGGATCATCGACAACGCGTCCGTGGCCATCGCGTCGCTGACGCGGGCGCCCGTCGTCGCCGCCCGGGCGCAGGCGCTCAGCCACCCGGTCTCCGCACACGGAGCGGGCGCCGCGGTGTTCGGCGTCGACTCCCCCGTCTCGGCCGAGTGGGCGGCGTGGGCCAACGGCGTCGCCGTGCGCGAACTCGACTACCACGACACGTTCCTCGCCGCGGACTACTCGCACCCCGGCGACAACATCCCGCCCATCCTCGCCGCGGCCCAGCACACGGGCGCCTCGGGCAGGGACCTCGTCCGCGCGCTGGCCACCGGCTACGAGATCCAGGTGGACCTCGTGAAGGCCATCTGCCTCCACGAGCACAAGATCGACCACGTGGCGCACCTCGGGCCGTCCGCAGCGGCGGGTATCGGCACCCTCCTGAACCTGGACCCGGACGTCGTCTTCCATGCCGTCGGCCAGGCACTGCACACGACGACGGCGACCCGCCAGTCGCGCAAGGGCGAGATCTCCACGTGGAAGGCGCACGCCCCGGCCTTCGCCGGGAAGATGGCCGTCGAGGCCGTGGACCGTGCCATGCGCGGGCAGACGTCCCCCACACCCATCTACGAGGGCGAGGACGGCGTGATCGCCTGGCTCCTCGACGGGCCGGACGCGGCCTACGAGGTGCCGCTCCCGGCGCAGGGCGAACCGAAGCGCGCCATCCTCGACACCTATACCAAGGAGCACTCGGCCGAGTACCAGGCCCAGGCCTGGATCGACCTCGCCCGCCGCCTGCACGGGACGCACCCCGAGGCCACGGATCCGGACAACGTCGCCTCCGTGGTCATCCACACCTCCCACCACACGCACTACGTCATCGGCTCCGGCGCCAACGACCCGCAGAAGTACGACCCCGCGGCCTCACGGGAGACCCTCGACCACTCCATCCCGTACATCTTCACCGTGGCGCTCCAGGACGGCCGCTGGCACCACGAGGATTCCTACGCGCCCGACCGCGCGGCACGCCCGGACACCGTCGCGCTGTGGCACAAGGTGACCACGCTCGAGGACCCCGAGTGGACGCGCCGCTACCACTCCCTGGACATCGCGGAGAAGGCGTTCGGCGGCCGGGTGGAGATCACCCTCACGGACGGCACCGTGATCACCGACGAGATCGCCGTCGCCGACGCCCACCCGCTCGGCGCCCGGCCGTTCGCCCGCGCCGACTACGTCGCCAAGCTGCGCATGCTCGCGGCGGGCATCGTCGAGGACGCGGAGCTCGAGCGTTTCCTCGCCGCCGTCGGGCAGCTGCCCGACCTGCCGGCCGGATCGCTGGGACAGCTGAACATCGTGGCCCGCCCCGGTCTCGTCGACGCGGCCGGCGCGCCGCAGGGACTGCTGTAGGAGGCGCCGTGCTGTACTCGAGCATCACCCCCGAGCAGAAGCGCCGGGACCTCCGGGACGGGCTGGCCTCCGGCAGCCTGCAGCAGTTCCCCGGGGCCTTCAACCCCCTGTCCGCCCGCCTGATCGGCGACAAGGGCTTCGACGGCGTGTACATCTCCGGCGCCGTGATCGCCGCCGACCTCGGCCTGCCGGACATCGGCCTGACCACCCTGACGGAGGTGGCGCACCGCGCCGGGCAGATCGCACGCATGACGGACCTGCCGTGCATCGTCGACGCCGACACGGGCTTCGGCGAACCCATGAACGTGGCCCGCAGCGTGCAGGAACTCGAGAACGCAGGCCTCGCCGGCTGCCACATCGAGGACCAGTTCAACCCGAAGCGGTGCGGCCACCTGGACGGGAAGAACGTCGTCGACCTGGAGACGGCCGTCAAGCGCATCCGCGCCGCCGCCGACGCCCGCCGCGACCCGAACTTCCTCATCATGGCCCGCACCGACATCCGCGGCACGGACACCCTCGAGGCCACGCAGGACCGCTCCCGCGCGCTCGTCGACGCCGGGGCGGACGCCATCTTCCCCGAGGCCATGCGCAGCCTCGACGAGTTCCGGGCCATCCGCGAGGCCGTCGACGTGCCGATCCTCGCCAACATGACGGAGTTCGGCAAGAGCTCGCTGTTCACGGCCGACCAGCTCCAGGAGGTGGGCGTCACCCTGGTCATCTACCCGGTGACCCTGCTGCGCAGTGCGATGGGCGCCGCCGAGCGTACGCTGGACTCGATCAGGGCCCACGGCACGCAGGAGGGCGTCGTGGGCGACATGCAGACGCGCAGCCGGCTCTACGACCTGGTGGACTACGAGGGGTACAACCGCTTCGACTCCTCCGTGTTCAACTTCGAGGTGCCGGACGGCGTCCGCACACGCCCACCCGCATCAGCACCCGCACCCGCACCGAACGCAGAGAAGGAGCAGCCGTGACAGAACCGGAGATCCACAAGGGGCTCGCAGGGGTCGTGGTGGACACCACCGCCATCTCGAAGGTCAATCCGGACACCAATTCCCTGCTCTACCGGGGGTACCCGGTGCAGGAACTGGCCGGCCACCGCGACGTCGAGGAGATCGCCTACCTCCTGTGGAACGGCGAGCTGCCCGACGCCGACCAGCGCGCGCGCTTCGACGCCTTCGAGCGGGCACACCGGTCCCTCCCGGACACGGTCGTCGCGGCCATCGACCTCCTGCCGCTGACCGCGCACCCCATGGACGTGGCGCGCACCGCGGTGTCGGTGCTGGGAGCCTGCCACCCGCTGGCCGGCGACAACGCGCCCGAGGCGAACCGGGAGAAGGCGGCGGCCCTCTTCGCGGCCTTCCCCGCCGTCGTCGCCTACGACCAGCGGCGCCGCCGCGGGCAGGCGCGCGTCGAGCCCCGCGAGGACCTCGGCTACTCCGCCAACTTCCTGTGGATGACCTTCGGGGAGGAGGCGCCCGCGGAGGTGGTCCACGCGTTCGACGTGTCGATGGTCCTGTACGCGGAGCACTCCTTCAACGCCTCGACCTTCACGGCGCGCGTGATCACGTCGACCCTCTCCGATCTGCACTCCGCGGTGACCGGGGCGATCGGCGCGCTCAAGGGAGCGCTCCACGGCGGCGCGAACGAGGCCGTCATGCACACGTTCGAGGAGATCGGCATCCGGGAGGACGAGACCCGCGAGGAGGCCGCCGCCCGGGCGAAGGCCTGGATGGAGGACGCCCTCGCCGCGAAGAAGAAGGTCATGGGCTTCGGACACCGCGTGTACAAGAACGGCGACTCGCGCGTCCCCACCATGAAGTCCGCGCTCGACGCGATGATCGAGTACTACGGGCGGGGGGAGATCCTCGGCCTGTATACCGGCCTCGAGACGGCGATGGACGAGGCCAAGGGCATCAAGCCCAACCTCGACTACCCCGCAGGCCCCACCTACCACCTCATGGGCTTCGACACCGAGATGTTCACGCCGCTCTTCATCGCAGCGCGCATCACGGGCTGGACGGCGCACATCATGGAGCAGGCGGCGTCGAACTCGCTCATCCGCCCCCTCAGCCTGTACGACGGCCCGGACGAGCGGCACGTGGGCTGACCTCCCCTCGCCGCGCGGGGCGGGTCAGCGCACGACGGCGCGGGCCACGCCCTCGTTGTCCGTGTCCATGACGATGGCGGCGTCGACGGTGCGACCCTCGAGCAGGTGCGGCACCCAGTGCGGGGCGTCCTGCCACATGCCGTCCCAGGGGATCGCGTCGACGGGGTACCAGCGGGGCTCGATCTCCTCGCTGGGCACCGGCGTCGCGGCACCGGCCCCGGCCGTGAACAGGAACGCCGCCATGTTCCACGCCGGCCGGGCCGGGAAGGACCACGTGATCCGGCCGGCACAGAGCACGTCCTCGGGCCGGAGGTCTATCCCGCTCTCCTCGCGGACCTCCCGCACCGCGGCCTCCCGGGCGGACTCCCGCCCGTCGATCTTGCCGCCGAGCGCCACCACGCGGCCGGTCCCGAAGCCGGTGCGCTTCAGGCCGAGCAGCACCTCCCGGGACGTGCCGTCCGCACGGGCGGCGGTCCTGAACAGCAGGCACAGCACCACGCAGCGGTAGGCCACGCCATCGACGGTCAGCCACTCGCCGGGCCGCTCCTGTCCGGACGGGACCCCGGCCGGCTGTTCCGCCGGCTTTTCCGCCGGCTCTCCCGACGCCTGCTCCGCCGGCTCAGGCACGGGCCCGGGGGTGTGCCGCTGCATAGACCTCGCGCAGGGTGTCTGCGGTGACGAGCGTGTACACCTGGGTGGTCGTCACCGACGCGTGCCCCAGGAGTTCCTGCACCACACGGACGTCCGCCCCGCCCTCGAGCAGGTGGGTGGCGAAGGAGTGCCGCAGCGTGTGCGGAGAGACGTCCCGTTTCACCTCGGCCCGCTCGGTGGCGGTCTTCAGGATGGTCCAGGCGCTCTGGCGGCTGAGGCGACCGCCACGCGCATTGAGGAAGAGGGCCGGGCTGCCCTTGCCCTTCGCCGCCAGACCCGGGCGGCCCTGGACGAGGTAGGCGTCGACGGCCCGCGCGGCGTACGAGCCCACCGGGACCAGGCGCTCCTTCGAGCCCTTCCCGGTCAGCCGCACGACCGCCGGCCCGTCGAGCGCCCCGCTCACGGAGACGTCGTCGACGTCGAGGCCCACGGCCTCGCTGATGCGCGCGCCGGTGGAGTACAGGAACTCGAGCAGCGCCCGGTCGCGCTGCCCGGACGCCGTGGAGGTGTCGACGGCGTCGAGGATGCGCACCACGTCCGCGACCGGGATCGCCTTCGGGAGCCGCTGCCCGGTCATCGGCGGATGGACGTCCCGGGCCGGATCGCCCTCGGTGATCCCCTCGAGCGCCCAGAACCGGTGCAGGCCCCGGACGGCGACGACCGTACGGGCCGCCGAGCGGGGGCTCAGCGGCGAGAGTCCGTCCTCCCCGGAGGCGACGGCCTGCGCGAAGGCGGAGACGTCGTGGCGGGTGATCGCGGGGACCGCGCGGATCCCGCGTGCGTCGAGGAACGCCTCGTAGCGCCGGAGGTCACGCCGGTAGGCCGAGAGGGTGTTCACGGACAGGCCACGCTCCACGGACATGTGCTGCAGGTAGTCCCTGATGAGGGACGTCAGCGGCCCGTCGGCGGGCGCCGGCTCCGGCACGGACGTCAGCCCTCGAGCACGGCACCGTGGGGCCACGTCGCGTGCTGGCTCGGGTGCTCGGGCCAGGGCGTCGTGGCGGGCCGCAGGTCGGCGAACCCGTTCTCACGCGCCACGCGGGCCGCGAGGATCGCGGCGACCGCGGACGGGCTGTGGATGCGTCCCTCGAGCACCGCGTCGACGGCGGAGTCCAGGTCCACCCACCGCAGTTCGATCTCGGCCTCCTCGTGGGTGCGCGTGTGCCGGTCTGCCTCGGGGACGTCCCCGATCCCCCGCGCCAGGTACACGCGGAGGGCTTCGGAGGACGAACCCGGGGACAGGAACAGGTCGACGAGCACATGCCACTCGCGCGCGGTGAGGTCCGCCTCCTCGGCGAGTTCGCGCGCGGCGGCGTCCACGAACTCCTCGCCGTCCTCGTCGAGGAGCCCGGCGGGGATCTCCCAGAGCGCCATCCGCACCGGGTGGCGGTACTGGCGCAGCAGGAGGACCTGCCCGTCGTCGTCGAGCACCAGCACGGCGACCGCCCCGGGATGCCGGATGAAGTCGCGCGTGATCGCCTCACCGGCGTCGGTCAGGCTGAACTGCTCACTGACGACGTCCCATACCCGCCCCTCGTAGACCGTGGTGGCCCCGAGGAGCCGGCGCGGGCTCTGCTCGTCGCTGAACGCGGCGCCTCCCGGCCCGGGCAGGCCCATGCTCAGACCTTCGCGCCGCGGCGCTCGAGCGCCGCCTTGACGAGGCCCGCGAACAGCGGGTGCGGGCGCGTGGGGCGTGAGCTCAGTTCGGGGTGGGCCTGCGTGGAGACGTAGTACGGGTGCACGTCCTTCGGCAGTTCGGCGAACTCGACGAGCTGTCCGTCCGTCGTCGTCCCGGAGAACACGAGGCCGGCCTCGGCGATCTGGTCGCGGAACTCGTTGTTCACCTCGTAGCGGTGGCGGTGCCGTTCGAACACGGTGGTCTTCCCGTAGGTCCCCGCGATGACGGAGCCCTCCTGGAGCTTCGCCTCCCAGCGGCCCAGGCGCATGGTGCCGCCCATGTCGCCCTCGCCGGCGACGATGTGGAGCTGCTCCGCCATGGTCGCGATGACGGGGTACTGCGTGTCCGGCTCGAACTCGCTCGAGGATGCGCCCTCGAGGCCCACGACGTTCCGGGCGTACTCGATGACCATGCACTGCAGCCCGAGGCACAGGCCGAGGGTGGGGACGCCGTTCTCGCGGGCGTAGGTCAGCGCGCCGAGCTTGCCCTCGAGGCCCCGGATGCCGAAGCCGCCGGGGATGCAGATCGCGTCAACACCGGCCAGGGCCTTCTTCGCGCCCTCCGGTGTCTGGCACTCGTCGGACGGCACCCACTTGATGGTGACCTTGGCCTTGTTCGCGAAGCCGCCCGCGCGGAGCGCCTCGGTCACGGAGAGGTAGGCGTCGGGGAGGTCGATGTACTTGCCCACGAGGGCCACCTCGACCTGGTGCTTCGGGTTGTGGACGGCCTCGAGCAGCTTGTTCCACTTGGTCCAGTTGACGTCCTTGAACTTCAGGTCGAGCGCCTGGACGATGTACGCGTCGAGGCCCTGGGCGTGGAGGGTCTTCGGGATGTCGTAGATGCTCGGGGCGTCGGCCGCGTTGACCACGGCGTCGAGGTCCACGTCGCACATGCGGCCGATCTTCTCGCGCATCGCCGCCGGCACCTCGCGGTCGGAGCGGATCACGATGGCGTCGGGCTGGATGCCGATGGAGCGCAGCATGGCGACCGAGTGCTGGGTGGGCTTGGTCTTCAGTTCCTGCGACGGACCGATGTACGGCACGAGGGAGACGTGGAGGAAGAAGACGTTGTTCCGGCCGACGTCCTGGCGGACCTGCCGGGCGGACTCGAGGAACGGTTGCGACTCGATGTCGCCGACGGTGCCGCCGATCTCGGTGATGATGACGTCGGGCGCCTTCTTGCCGGGCGTCGCCTCGGCCGGCAGGCGCATGCGGCGCTTGATCTCGTCCGTGATGTGCGGGATGACCTGCACGGTGTCACCGAGGTACTCACCGCGGCGCTCCTTGGCGATGACCGTCGAGTACACCTGACCGGTCGTGACGTTCGCCGACCCGTCGAGGTTCTCGTCGAGGAACCGCTCGTAGTGGCCGATGTCGAGGTCCGTCTCGGCGCCGTCGTCGGTCACGAAGACCTCGCCGTGCTGGAACGGGTTCATCGTGCCGGGATCCACGTTGAGGTAGGGATCGAGCTTCTGCATGGTCACGGAGAGGCCGCGCGCCCTCAGGAGGTGACCCAGGCTGGATGCCGTCAGTCCCTTGCCGAGAGAGGAGGCCACGCCGCCAGTCACGAAGATGTGCTTGGTCGTTGCGGATTTCAGGAACCGGGAGTTTATTTGCTGCGCCACGGAGTTCAAGCCTATCACCGAGCAGTTGTGCGGGCGGCATCGGCGAGGAGTTCCTCGGCGTGGGCGCGGGCGGAGGCCGAGTCCTCCTGGCCGGCGAGCATGCGGGCGAGCTCGCGCACCCGCTCGTCGTCGGGCAGGACCTCGACGTCGCTCGCCGTGACGCCTCCCCCGTCGCCGTCGCGGGAGACGTTCTTCGTGACGCGGATGTGACGCGCGGCGAAGGCGGCCACCTGGGGCAGGTGGGTCACGACGATGACCTGGACGTGTTCGGCCAGCATCGCGAGCCGGCGTCCGATCTCGACGGCGGCCTTTCCTCCCACCCCGGCGTCCACCTCGTCGAACACGAAGGTGGGCACGGGGTCGACGGCCGCGAGGACCACCTCGATGGCCAGCATCACGCGGGAGAGCTCTCCGCCCGATGCCCCCTTGCCCAGGGCACGCGGCGCGGACCCTGGGTGCGGCTGCAGGTTGAACGCGATCTCGTCGGCCCCGTGGACGGTCAGCGACTCGGACGGCGTCACCTCGATGAGGAGCTGCGCGTCGGGCATGGCCAGGGCCGTGAGCTCGTCGCTGACCTTCTCGGCGAGGTTCTCCGACGCCGCCCTCCTCAGCGCCGACAGGGCCGCCGCGAGGCCGTGCACCTCGCCGTCGAGGGCCGTGATGACGTCGTCGAGCTCCTCCACCCGCGACGAGTCGCCGCTCAGCTCGAGCAGGCGCTTGACGGCGTCCTCCTGCCAGACGAGGACCTCGTCGATGGTCGGGGCGTACTTCCGGGTCAGCACGGACAGCGCGGCGCGGCGCGACTCGACCTCCTCGAGCCGCCCCGCGCCCTCGGAGTCCAGCGCCGTCCCGTAGCCGGCCAGTTCCGCGGAGATGTCCGCCAGGAGGTACCCGACCTCCGCGAGCCGCTCGGCGAGCTTCCCGAGGTCGGCGTCGTGCTCGGCGACCGCCTCGAGCTGGCGCTTCGCCTCGTCGACCAGCGACACGGCGTCGGCACTCGCTCCGATGTCCTCGGACACGAGCGCCTGATGGGCCACGAGGGCGGCGGTGCGCAACTCCTCCAGATTCCCGAGGCGCATCGATTCCGCCTTCAGGGCCGCGTCCTCCCCGGGCTGCGGGTCGAGGTCGCCGATCTCGGTCAGGGCCGCTTCCAGGCCCTCGGCCTCACGGAGCCGCTCACGGGCCTCGCTCCTCAGCCGGTCGCGCTCGGCGACGGCGTCGCGCCACCGTCGGAACGCGTCCTCGTAGCCATGGAGGGCCTCCTCGAGGGGCTTTCCGCCGAACTTGTCCAGGGCCTGCCGCTGCGCGGGAGCGCCCTTGAGCCGCAGCTGGTCGGACTGCCCGTGGACGACGACGAGCTCGTCCCCCAGCTCGGCGAGGACGCCCACGGGGGCCGCGCGGCCGCCGACGTACGCGCGGCTGCGGCCCTCGCTCGTCACGGTGCGGGCGAGGATCAGGTCGACGACGCCGTCGTGCTCCTCCAACTCGGCTCCCGCCTCGGCGGCCCGCAGGGCGGCCGGGCTGCCCGGCTCGAGCCGCAGCACGGCCTCGGCGGAGGCGGATTTCGCGTTCAGGCGGACGGCACCGGCGTCCGACCGCGCCCCCCGCAGCAGGCCGAGCGCGGTGATGACCATGGTCTTGCCCGCGCCGGTCTCACCGGTCACGACGGTCAGGCCCGGCCCGAGGCTGAGGGTGGCGTCGGTGATGACGCCGAGGTCGCGGATCCGCATCTCCTCGATCATCGCTGGGGTCCGTCCTGGTGCTTCAGGGGGCCGCGCCAGCCCTGGATGGGTAGTTCGAACTTGCGGACGAGCCGTTCCGAGAACGGTGTCTGCCGTGTGCGGGCCAGCCGGACGGGGCGCTCCGACCGCTGTACCTCCACACGGGCGCCGGGCGGCAGGTGGATGCTGCGGCGTCCGTCGCACCACATCACGCCGGCGGCATCGGTGCGGGTCAGGAGTTCGACCGCGAGGACCGACGTGGGCGCGACCACGAGCGGCTTCGCGAAGAGTGCGTGGGCACTGATGGGCACCATGAGGAGCGCCTCGACCTCCGGCCAGACGATCGGTCCACCTGCGGAGAAGGCGTACGCGGTGGAGCCGGTGGGCGTGGCGAGGACCACGCCGTCGCAGCCGAAGGAACTCACGGGACGGCCGTCCACCTCCATGACCACCTCGATCATGCGCTCACGGTCCGCCTTCTCGACGGCCACCTCGTTGAGCGCCCAGCTCTGCCCGAGCATCGTGTCGCCGTGCCACACGACCACCTCGATGGTGGTCCTCTCCTCCACGGTGTAGCTGCGGTCCGCGACCCACCGCACCGTCTCCTCGAGATCGGCACGCTCGCTCTCCGCCAGGAAGCCCACGTGCCCCAGGTTGACGCCCAGGAGGGGTATGTCCGCCTCCCGCACCAGTTCGGCGGCCCGCAGGATGGTGCCGTCGCCGCCGAGGACCATGACGAGTTCGACGTCGCCGAAGTCCACGCCGTCGCCGAGCGCCTCGGCCGGGGCCACGAGGGCCCCGTACTCCCCCTGCAGGTCGGCGAGCTCCTCGGGCCGCATGACGGGCTGCAGCCCGAGGTCGTGGAGGCGTGTGCACGCTTCCTGCGCGGCGATCATCGCGTTCCTGCGGCCGGTGTGCGCAAGAACCAGGATTCGTCTACTCATCGAGCTCCGTCTGATCTATGGGGCGGGCCGTGCCGGGCGGTGGGAAGAGCGCGTTCAGTGCCTGGTCGGTCAACCGGTCCAGCTCCCCCTCGATCCTAGGCACCAAACCGTCGGCGGGCACCTTTATCCACACGAAGTACTCCACGTTGCCGTCCTGCCCGGGCAGACCGCTCTTCGCGATCCCGGCGACCAGCAGGCCGCCAGCAAGCGCGCTGCGCACCACGCCGGCGACGGCGCGGCGGCGGGACTCGGGCGAGGTCACGACTCCGAGGCGGTTGAGTCCGCTGCGGCCCACCTCGAACTGGGGCTTCACCATCAGGAGCAGCTCCCCGCCGGGAACGGTGGCGCCGGCCAGCGCGTCCAGGACCAGGCGGAGGGAGATGAAGGACAGGTCGGCGACGGTGAGCTCCGCCGGGCCACCGATCGCCGAGGGGTCGAGGTGGCGGACGTTCATGCCCTCGAAGACGTGCACGCGCGGATCGTCGCGCAGCTGCTGCACGAGCTGGCCGTGCCCGACGTCGACAGCGGCGACCTCGCGCGCCCCGCGCCGCAGGAGCACATCGGTGAATCCGCCCGTCGAGGCGCCGGCGTCGAGGCAGCGCCTGCCGGCCGGGTCCACTGCCGGGAAGGCGCGCAGCGCGCCGTCGAGCTTGGTGCCGGCGCGGCTGACGTACTCCTCGCCCCGTTCCTCGACGAGCAGGGTGTCCGCCGGGAGGATCGGCGCCGAGGGTTTCAGCGCGACGACGCCCTCACGCCGCACGCGTCCCGCCGCGATCAGCTGGGCGGCGTGGGATCGCGACCGCGCGAGCCCGCGCGTCACGAGTTCCTGGTCAAGGCGAGCCATGTGCTCCCGTCCGTCGGAGTCTCCCCTCGGGGTTCAACTCGCCGTCGAGGCGCTCGAGCACGTCGAGGTAGACCTCGGCATGCCCGGTCACGGGGAGATCCGCGAGCCGGTCGAGCGCCGACAGGACCGCGTCGACCTGCGTGTCCCCCGTGCTGCTGCCGGCCGGAGCCTCGGTGGTGTCCTGCACCGTCGCCGTCCTCTCGTCTCCCGTGTCGATCGTGTGTCCCTCCAGCCTAGCCAGCGGTTTCGAAGCCCACCTCGGGAGGGGACTCCGGCGCCGTGTCCGGGTGCGCGGCCCACCAGGCGGCGCAGGCCGCCCGCCAGCTGTCGAGGTCGTCCTCGCGACCGGTGACGGTCACCCGGGAACCCGACACCCGGGCTGTCGCCCCGCGGCACGCGTAGGACCCGTCCTCGACCGTGATGGCCGGGTACTCCGCGTAGAGGTCGGTGAGGGAGCCGATGAGGTAGACCGGTCGCTCGGTCACGTGCGCAGCGAGGGCGGTACGGACGGTGTCGACCCCCGTGAGGACGAGGGCCGTCGCCATGCCCGCACGGTTGCCGCCGAGGATGTCGGTGTCGAGCCGGTCGCCGACCACGAGGGCGCGGTCGACGCCGGAGTGGCGGGCCGCTGTCTCGAACAGCGCGGCCCCGGGCTTGCCCGCGATCGACGGCGACTTACCCGTCGCAGCGGCCACGGCGGCCACGAGGGTGCCGTTCCCGGGGGCGATGCCCCGCTCCTGCGGGATGGACATGTCGGTGTTCGTGGCGACCCAGGTGGCCCCGGCGGCGACGGCGTAGGCGGCCTCGGCGAGGTCCTTCCAGCCGACCGTGGGGGCGAAGCCCTGGATGACGGCATCCGGCCCGTCGTCGGCGGAGGCGACGACGGCGAGTCCCTGCGCCCGGACGGCGTCGGCAAGGGTCTCGCTCCCCACGACGAGCACCGTCGACCCTGGTGCCACCTGGCCGGCCAGCAGTTCGGCGCCGGCCTGCGCGGAGCCGAAGACCTGCTCGGCCGTGGCCGGGGCGCCGAGCTCGCGCAGGTGAGCCGCGACCTGCTCGGAGGACCGCGACGCGTTGTTCGTGACGTAGGCGAGGCTCTTGCCCTCGCCCGCGAGGCGCTCGAGGGCATCCCTCGCGCCGTCGATCGCGTGCGGCCCCGCGTAGACCACGCCGTCGAGGTCGCTCAGGACGCCGTCGTAGCCGTCGATCAGGCGCGGGGCAACGGGGCGCCCGGCGGTGGGTTCAGTGGTCGTGGCGTGCTCAGTCATCGACGCCGTCGTCCTGGGTCACCGCGGGCTTGGTGGCGCGCTTCCGCTTCGGCGCAGCCGCCTTCGTCTCCCGACCGTCCTCGGACGCCGCCCCCGATGCCGCGTCCGACGCCTCCCTGTCCGTAGCTGTCTCCGTATCCGCGTCCGTGATCGTCTCGGGCTCCGAGAACTGGACGGCGGGGGCCGGCGCTGATCCTCGGGCCTGCTGCACGGTGTCGGCGGCGTCGACGATGTCGGCGGTTCCGGAGTCGTCCATGCTGAAGAGCATCTCGGTCTGGAGGGCCTCGACCGGCGCCGCGGTGTCGCCGACGGGCACGGCATCGACCGTCACCTTGGTCTCGTGAGCCGCCTCGTCAGCGGCCTCGTCAGCGGCCTCGTCAGCGGCCTCGTCAGCGGCCTCGTCAGCGGCCTCGTCATTGGCCTCGTCAGCGGCGCCGGGCGCTGCGGACGAAGGAGCTGCAGCCGAGGTGGTTCCGGCCCCCTTCTCCGTCGGGTCGTCGTGCCGAACCAGGTCGTCCTCCTCGTCGGAGGAGCCGCTATCGGAGGAGAGGCCGTCGACCGGGATGGGCATCTGCACGCCCGATGGCGCGCTGTCCGCACCCGTCCCGACCTCGACGTCGTGGTCCGTCCCTGGCTCGACATCGTCCTCGACCGCAGGCTCGGACGCAGGCTTGGCACCATCTGCGGCGTCACTGCTGCCGCCTTCGATCCCGGTGTCGCCGTCGTCGGCTGCACTGTCGGCTGCACTGGCTTCTTCGCCCGCTGCATGTCCTCCTGCCGCGCCGGATCCGTCACCTGCGTCCTCAGAGCCCTCGGCGGTCTCCGTGGCCCCGGTGCCCTCACCGGCACCGGCGGAGGCCGGAGAGCCGAGGACGTCGGCGACGCGTGGGACCGGCACGGGTGCCGGTTCGTCGTCCTCGCCGAGATCGATGATGTCCGGTTCCAGCTCGTCGTCGAGTCCGAGCGCACGCTCGGCCACACCGGCCTGGCGCCGCCACGTGCCGGATTCACTCGTGCGCCCGACGGCGTCGAGCGCATCGGCGTAGGCACGGAAGAGCCGCGGACTGAAGGAGAACGCCCGCTGCAGGTCCAGCTGCGGGATCTCGAGGGCCGCGACGGCCGCGTCGAGCTGACCCAGATCCGTCCGCGCGCCCGAGACGACCATTGCGAGCTCGGCCTTGCCTGCGGCGTCCAGCGACGCCGCTTCCTCACTGCGCGCGAGGTCCAGCGCCCTGTCCGGACGCCCGAGCCCCCGCTCGCAGTCGGCCATGACCGGCAGGTGCACGTTCGAGCCGCTGATACGCCGGAACGTCCTGAATTCGCGGAGAGCCTCGCCGTAGTGCCCTGCAGCGTAGGCGGTCACGCCCACGGCCTCACGTACGGCCGCGAGACGTCCGCCGCGGCGGCTTGCAGCCAGCGCATGCTGGAAGGCCAGTTCGGGGTCGTCGTCGACGAGCCGCCCCGCCATGACGAGGTGTTTGGCCACCCACAGAGCGCTGCGCTCCTCGAGATTGCGGACCTGGGCGCGGGTGACCCGGTCCAGCTCGTCGCCCTTGACATCCTCGTCGATCTCCGGGGAACGCTCACGATCAGGACGATTGGCGCTGCGGAGATCGCGTGCGTTGTGCGGACGGGGCGCTGATGAGGCGTCGTCCGTCCGGGGCCCGCGGCGATCCTCCGCGCGGGGCCCTCCGCCCCGAGGGTCCTCGCGATCCCCGGGACGGCGATAGGAGTCGGTGCGTCCGCCCGCGCGACGGGCACTGCCGGCGCGCGCGTCGGAGGAGGTGCGGGACTTCCAGGGCTTGTCTGCACCACCCGTCGTGCGCTCCGCAGCAGCTCCACCGCGACCCGGGTACCGGGAGTGCTTGTCCGCTGCAGAGCCGGCGGCCGACCCTCCACGGGACGCAGCACCTCGCAGCTGTGCGTTCCTGCCCCCCTCGGATGTTCCCTGGGGGCGGTCCGAGCTCCGGCCCGGGCGATCAGTGTCCCGCCTCGGGCGCTCGTCGCGCTGGCCATAGGTACCACCGCGTTCCTGGTTCGCCCGTGGACCGCGGTCGTACGCCGGCCTGTCGTCGCGTCCGTACGCCGGCCTGTCGCGGCCGGCGCCCTGGGCACCGCGTTCGGAGGCACCGCCGGTGCGACCCGGACGGTCAGTGCCCGACTGGCCTTTCCATGCAGGCCGCCCGCCTGAAGGCCGCCCGCCGCCGGAGCCTCGCGAGCCACCTTCCGGGCGCGCACCCCGCCGATCGTCGCGAGGAGTACCGCGGTCCGACCTGTCCTGACCGGAGGAGGCACGCGGCCCGGTGCGGCGGTCGTGGTCCGCACCATCCGACGAGGAAGGCGTGCGGTGTCCACCCGACTTCGAACCCCAGGAGTGACGGCCTGCCCGACCCGACCCACCCTGATCTCCGCGGTTCGCGCCCCCCGGCTGGCGGGACTCCCCGTCTCGTCCGGCGGTGTGCTCCTGCTCAGCCATGGCAGCGCGGTCCTCTCGTCAGGTGCCGGCGAAGAAGCGCCGGCGGGTCTCTATTTTGCTGTGGGTCCTACCCATCTATGGAACCACGAAGCCCGGACCGGACCTTCATCCACACGGGTGGTTGCCGAAGATGTGATGCAGAGCTCTACCCTTCGCCGCGGCCCGGTATCGTCGCGAGCTCGTGCCGGGTGGGTGTGTTGGGGGTGGTTAAAGGGGTCGAGGCCCCACCGGTGGTGGGGCCTCGTTTCCTGTAATGGTTGTCCGGCGGTGTCCTACTCTCCCACACTCTCTCGGGTGCAGTACCATCGGCGCTGTGGGTCTTAGCTTCCGGGTTCGGAATGGGACCGGGCGTTTCCCCCACGCTATGACCGCCGTAACCCTTGCTACCGGTCCCGGTCCGGGCGCCCCCAGGGGGGTTCGGATCGGGTGGTAAATCTGTGGGGTTACATCGCTCCCGCACGTAACCCTGTGGGGCGTGGTGCCTTGGAGGGGTTTGTGCGGTGTGCTGGATGTCTCCAGTTGTGGATGTATTCAGTTATGAGGTGGTTCCTGTTGTTGGTTGGGAACCGCATAGTGGACGCGTAGCATGTGATCTTCACCCTCCCCGTGTGTCACCGCTGGTGGTGGGTGTGGCGCCGGGTGTCCAGTTGCCTGGGTCCCTGGTGTCACAGCCCGTCCTCCCATCGGTGGGGGTGGGTGTGTGGTGTAAGTTATCGGCTTATTAGTACCGGTCAGCTTCACAGGTCGTTAGTCCCTGCTTCCACGTCCGGCCTATCAACCCAGTGGTCTGGCTGGGGGCCTCTCACACTCGAGGTGTATGGAAATCTCATCTTGAAGCAGGCTTCCCGCTTAGATGCTTTCAGCGGTTATCCCATCCGAACGTAGCTAATCAGCGGTGCACTTGGCAGTACAACTGACACACCAGAGGTTCGTCCGTCCCGGTCCTCTCGTACTAAGGACAGCCCTTCTCAAATTTCCTGCGCGCGCAGCGGATAGGGACCGAACTGTCTCACGACGTTCTAAACCCAGCTCGCGTACCGCTTTAATGGGCGAACAGCCCAACCCTTGGGACCTACTCCAGCCCCAGGATGCGACGAGCCGACATCGAGGTGCCAAACCATGCCGTCGATATGGACTCTTGGGCAAGATCAGCCTGTTATCCCCGAGGTACCTTTTATCCGTTGAGCGACGGCCATTCCACAATGTGCCGCCGGATCACTAGTCCCGACTTTCGTCCCTGCTTGAGATGTCTCTCTCACAGTCAAGCTCCCTTGTGCACTTACACTCGCCACCTGATTGCCAACCAGGCTGAGGGAACCTTTGGGCGCCTCCGTTACTTTTTAGGAGGCAACCGCCCCAGTTAAACTACCCATCAGGCACTGTCCCTGACCCGGATTACGGGCCGAAGTTAGATATCCAGAGTGACCAGAGTGGTATTTCAACGATGACTCCACGTGAACTGGCGTCCACGCTTCACAGTCTCCCACCTATCCTACACAAGCCACACCGAACACCAATACCAAACTATAGTGAAGGTCTCGGGGTCTTTCCGTCCTGCTGCGCGTAACGAGCATCTTTACTCGTACTGCAATTTCGCCGAGTTTATGGTTGAGACAGCGGGGAAGTCGTTACTCCATTCGTGCAGGTCGGAACTTACCCGACAAGGAATTTCGCTACCTTAGGATGGTTATAGTTACCACCGCCGTTTACTGGGGCTTAAATTCCCAGCTTCGTCCCACGCAAGCGTGAAACTAACCGGTCCTCTTAACCTTCCAGCACCGGGCAGGAGTCAGTCCGTATACATCGTCTTGCGACTTCGCACGGACCTGTGTTTTTAGTAAACAGTCGCTTCCCCCTGGTCTCTGCGGCCCCGATCCGCTCCGGCGAGCTAGTCGCCTTCACAGTTGGGGCCCCCCTTCTCCCGAAGTTACGGGGGCATTTTGCCGAGTTCCTTAACCATAATTCTCTCGATCGCCTTAGTATTCTCTACCTGATCACCTGTGTCGGTTTGGGGTACGGGCGGCTAGAACCTCGCGCCGATGCTTTTCTCGGCAGCATAGGATCACCGAATCCCCCCTTGACGGGGGTCCCATCAGATCTCAAGCACGGTATCTAAACCAGAACCACGGATTTGCCTATGGTTCGCCCTACATCCTTAGACCGGGACTACCATCGCCCGGCTCGGCTACCTTCCTGCGTCACACCTGTTAATACGCTTACCTCCCGAGATCAGGTCCCGCGATCCACAAAAAACCACGTCACCACAAGGGTGGGCGGTCATGCTTCTGGCGGTTAGTATCCCTCGATCAGTATTGGCGGTTCTTCGCCGGTACGGGAATATCAACCCGTTGTCCATCGACTACGCCTGTCGGCCTCGCCTTAGGTCCCGACTTACCCAGGGCAGATTAGCTTGACCCTGGAACCCTTGATCATTCGGCGGACGGGTTTCTCACCCGTCTTTCGCTACTCATGCCTGCATTCTCACTCGTGTAGGCTCCACCGCTGGTTTACACCGCGACTTCACCGCCCACACGACGCTCCCCTACCCATCCACATCCTTGAACCAGGAGAACAAGTCTCCGGCTTGGGATCTATGTGAATGCCACAACTTCGGCGGTGTACTTGAGCCCCGCTACATTGTCGGCGCGGAATCACTTGACCAGTGAGCTATTACGCACTCTTTCAAGGGTGGCTGCTTCTAAGCCAACCTCCTGGTTGTCTGGGCAACTCCACATCCTTTCCCACTTAGCACACGCTTAGGGGCCTTAGTTGGTGGTCTGGGCTGTTTCCCTCTCGACTATGAAGCTTATCCCCCACAGTCTCACTGCTGCGCTCTCACTTACCGGCATTCGGAGTTTGGCTGACGTCAGTAACCTTGTAGGGCCCATTAGCCATCCAGTAGCTCTACCTCCGATAAGAAACACGCAACGCTGCACCTAAATGCATTTCGGGGAGAACCAGCTATCACGAAGTTTGATTGGCCTTTCACCCCTACCCACAGCTCATCCCCTCCATTTTCAACTGAAGTGGGTTCGGTCCTCCACGACGTCTTACCGTCGCTTCAACCTGGCCATGGGTAGATCACTTCGCTTCGGGTCTAGATCACGCCACTTACTCGCCCTATTCAGACTCGCTTTCGCTACGGCTTCCCCACACGGGTTAACCTCGCGACGTAACACTAACTCGCAGGCTCATTCTTCAAAAGGCACGCCGTCACAGAAACAAGTCTGCTCCGACGGTTTGTAGGCACACGGTTTCAGGTACTGTTTCACTCCCCTCCCGGGGTACTTTTCACCTTTCCCTCACGGTACTGGTCCGCTATCGGTCATCAGGGAGTATTTAGGCTTACCAGGTGGTCCTGGCAGATTCGCACGGGATTTCTCGGGCCCCGTGCTACTTGGGATCCTCTCCAAACGGCGTCACGCATTACGGTTACGGGACTTACACCCTCTCCGGCCGGGCTTTCAAACCCGTTCACCTATACGCACGCACTCATTTCACCAGTCCGGCAGAACTGGAACGGAAAGTCCCACAACCCCAGTGATGCAACGCCCGCCGGCTATCACACACCACTGGTTTAGCCTGTTCCGCGTTCGCTCGCCACTACTAACGGAATCACTATTGTTTTCTCTTCCTGTGGGTACTGAGATGTTTCACTTCCCCACGTTCCCTCCACGTACCCTATGTGTTCAGATACGGGTCACCCGGTCACTCGCGCGCCGGGCGGGGTTTCCCCATTCGGACATCCTGGGATCAAAGTTCGGTTATCAACTCCCCCAGGCTTATCGCAGATTCCCACGTCCTTCTTCGGCTCCTGATGCCAAGGCATCCACCGTGTGCCCTTAAAAACTTGACCACTAAGATCAAAAACATATCGAGAAAACCAGGCACCGGACATACGTCCGAAACCAGATTATTCATAGAAATTGCTTCTTTTTAAGATGCTCGCGTCCACTATGCAGTTCTCAACCAACAACCCCGTCACACCCCCACCCACCCCCACTCACGGGACACGGACAGAGCATGCGCGGGAAACCAGAAACAACCAAACCCCCCCAACCAACGATCACCGAACCCCCGGACACCGGATCCCACCAGGACACCCGCACCAGCCGCGCACCCCACCCCGCAAAGGACAGACCACACAGACACCACGAACACCCAGCACAACCCGCACCGGACAGAGACGACAACCACGATCGAAAGGGCCCTGTTATCTCAGGACCCAACAGTGTGCCAAACGATACCCGCCACCAGAAACATCAACCCGCCCATTCCAACCCCGCACCCCACACCGCACACCCCACCACCTCCCACACAGGAAGACAGACAGGACACACGACACAGGCCACCAGGCGTACTCGAGCCGGCCAACACCAGCGACGACACCTATTCATTGATATTCCACCCATGAGCACCCATCGCGGAACAAACGCCCGCGCTATGGGCTGACTCCTGCGAACCCCACCCCCACCACAGTGGACGAGGACGAAAGATTCGAGGCGCTCCTTAGAAAGGAGGTGATCCAGCCGCACCTTCCGGTACGGCTACCTTGTTACGACTTAGTCCCAATCGCCGGTCCCACCTTCGACGGCTCCCTCCCACAAGGGGTTAGGCCACCGGCTTCGGGTGTTACCAACTTTCGTGACTTGACGGGCGGTGTGTACAAGGCCCGGGAACGTATTCACCGCAGCGTTGCTGATCTGCGATTACTAGCGACTCCAACTTCATGAGGTCGAGTTGCAGACCTCAATCCGAACTGAGACCGGCTTTTTGGGATTAGCTCCACCTCACAGTATCGCAACCCTTTGTACCGGCCATTGTAGCATGCGTGAAGCCCAAGACATAAGGGGCATGATGATTTGACGTCGTCCCCACCTTCCTCCGAGTTGACCCCGGCAGTCTCCCATGAGTCCCCGGCATAACCCGCTGGCAACATGGAACGAGGGTTGCGCTCGTTGCGGGACTTAACCCAACATCTCACGACACGAGCTGACGACAACCATGCACCACCTGTAAACCGGCCACAAGTGGCTGACACATCTCTGCATCATTCCGGTTCATGTCAAGCCTTGGTAAGGTTCTTCGCGTTGCATCGAATTAATCCGCATGCTCCGCCGCTTGTGCGGGCCCCCGTCAATTCCTTTGAGTTTTAGCCTTGCGGCCGTACTCCCCAGGCGGGGCACTTAATGCGTTAGCTACGGCGCGGAAAACGTGGAATGTCCCCCACACCTAGTGCCCAACGTTTACGGCATGGACTACCAGGGTATCTAATCCTGTTCGCTCCCCATGCTTTCGCTCCTCAGCGTCAGTTACAGCCCAGAGACCTGCCTTCGCCATCGGTGTTCCTCCTGATATCTGCGCATTTCACCGCTACACCAGGAATTCCAGTCTCCCCTACTGCACTCTAGTCTGCCCGTACCCACCGCAGATCCGGGGTTAAGCCCCGGACTTTCACGGCAGACGCGACAAACCGCCTACGAGCTCTTTACGCCCAATAATTCCGGATAACGCTTGCGCCCTACGTATTACCGCGGCTGCTGGCACGTAGTTAGCCGGCGCTTCTTCTGCAGGTACCGTCACCAACCCAAAAGATCAGCTTCTTCCCTACTGAAAGAGGTTTACAACCCGAAGGCCTTCATCCCTCACGCGGCGTCGCTGCATCAGGCTTGCGCCCATTGTGCAATATTCCCCACTGCTGCCTCCCGTAGGAGTCTGGGCCGTGTCTCAGTCCCAGTGTGGCCGGTCACCCTCTCAGGCCGGCTACCCGTCGTCGCCTTGGTAGGCCATTACCCCACCAACAAGCTGATAGGCCGCGAGTCCATCCAAAACCACAAAAGCTTTCCACCAACACCACATGCGTGGGAAGGTCGTATCCAGTATTAGACCCGGTTTCCCAGGCTTATCCCAGAGTCAAGGGCAGGTTACTCACGTGTTACTCACCCGTTCGCCACTAATCCACCAGCAAGCTGGCTTCATCGTTCGACTTGCATGTGTTAAGCACGCCGCCAGCGTTCATCCTGAGCCAGGATCAAACTCTCCGTAAATGATTCACAGACACAACACCGAACCCCGGGAAAACGGGGAACCATGCTGCACAAAATTCGAAACCAGCCAAAAAAACCAGCCACCACACGGGGTGCGGCAACCAGCAAATTCAACCAATCAAAAAACAATCGGTATCAACAAACTTGGCACACTATTGAGTTCTCAAACAACAGGAGCTACCGGCACCAAACACAACCAAACCGTCATGTCCTCGCTCCGAAGCAACTTCACAAGCTTACCCCCACCGAACCGATCCCGCAAATCCGTCCCGAACCGCTCCTCCGCCCCGAAAGACGAACCACGACCCACCAACAGACCCACACAACCGACAACAAACCAGAAGCCCATCCCAACGACATGCACCGCACACGCTGAAACAACTTCAACTCTGCAAGGGGGGTTTGCCGCCCTCACCGGGGCAACTCCATAACTATACGAGACCCCCCACCCCAACACCAAATCCACCCACACCCGCACCCCACCCCACGGGGTCGTCGGCCCCACCGATCCTGGCGCCGGCCCACGGTCCCCTCCGCCTTGCAGCGCCGGACCGGCGACAACGGCGACAGCGGTGACAGCGGTGACAGCGGCGATTCCGGGAGTCATCCTCCATCCGAGCACCTTCCCGGGATGGGCTTCGTGGTCGGTATCCGCGAGAGTCCGGGTCGGCCCCGAACGGTGGCGGCCGGCCGTGCTCTGGTTCACGGGGGCAAGTCGTAGTAGACAGGGGGCATGAGCAGGCACAAGGGAGTGGCGCCGCGGTTGGCCGAAGCGTTGGGGATCATCCTGGGCACCGAAGAGATACCACTGAGGCTCCAGGCCTGGGACGGCTCGGAAGCGGGGCCGCGCGATGCACCGGTGATCGAGTTCCGTTCCCGGCGGGGGCTCCGGCGCATGCTCTGGGCACCGAATCAGCTCGGGCTGAGCCGCGCGTACGTCGCAGGCGAGATCGACGGACCCGGCGACCTCTTCGAGAGCTTCTCGGCGCTCAGCTCGGTGGGCAAGTTCGCCGAGCTGAAGGCGTTCCGCCCTCCCACAGTGAGTGAACGCATCAGGCTCATCCGGACGGCCATCCGGATCGGAGCAGTGGGGCCGCCGCCTGCGCCGCCGCCCGAAGAGATGGATGTGGCGAGATCCGGCCGGAAGCACACCAAGGAACGTGACGCCGCGGCGGTTTCGCATCACTACGACGTCGGGAACGAGTTCTATGCGCTGGTGCTGGGGCCGTCCATGGTCTACTCCTGCGCCGTGTGGGAGGACGGGACGATCGGCCTGGACGCATCCCAGGAGGCGAAGCTTGACCTGGTCTGCCGCAAACTCGGTCTTCGTCCCGGCATGCGGGTGCTGGACGTCGGCTGCGGGTGGGGAAGTTTCGCGCTGCACGCAGCGCAGAACTACGGGGTGGACGTCATCGGTGTCACCCTCTCGAGAGAGCAGGCGGATCTCGCGCGGGAGCGGGTGTCGGGCGCCGGCCTCACCGACCGCATCGAGATCAGGGTCCAGGACTACCGCGATGTCCACGACACCCCGTTCGATGCGATCAGCTCCATCGGCATGGCCGAACACGTCGGCCGCGAGCAGATCGGCGACTACGCGTCCCGCCTGTACAGCCTGCTGCGCCCCGGCGGACGCCTCCTCAATCACGCGATCTCCTGGAACGCCGGCGAGATGCCACCGGATCCGGACTCCTTCATCCCCCGCTACGTCTTTCCCGACGGGGAAATGCTCAGCCTCACCGTCATGATCGGCGCGCTCGAATCAGCAGGCCTGGAGGTGCTCGACGTCGAAGCACTGCGCCGGCACTACGGACTGACGCTCCGGGCCTGGGTGGACAACCTCGAGCAGAACTGGGACGAGGCGGTAAGGCTTACGAGCGAGGGACGGGCTCGGGTGTGGCGCCTGTACATGGCATCGAGCGCGCTCGGCTTCGAGCGGGGGCTGAACGGCGTGAACCAGGTGCTGGTGCAGCGCCCTGGAGGGGAGGAACCTCCCTTGCGGCGGAGGGAGTGGGTGTAGAAGTAATGAACGCGCGGCCTATATCGGGACTGCGCCCGGTCCCTCTACCGACGTCCTTCGTCGTGGAGCCCGCCTCGAGAGCCGCTTCACCACCGGCCGAGGAAGACCTGCACCGGTGTCACCGATCCCCTCCCCGGAGCGAAGTCCGCTGCGTCAGATCGGAGCCGCCGAGGCTCTGCGGAAACCCGAGGTAGGTCTCGATAGCGGCGCTCTGGCCGGCTGTCCGCCGAGCGCCTCGCACTCGACGACGACAGTGCTGAGCCCTCCGGACACTGGATACACGGCTGAGGCCATATCGGCCGGTCCACTTCCGTTGAAGCGGACGTCCTAGAAGCCGCTGAGCAACGGTATGCACACCTGGGTGTATGAATTCACGGCGGGCGTAGACGGACCCTGCCACAGTCACGAGCGGAGATGACGACGTCGTCGCGAGCACGTGCCTGGGTGCTTGGAGTGCCCGCTGGCCTGGGTGGGGTGTTGGGGGTGGTTAAAGGGGTCGAGGCCCCACCGGTGGTGGGGCCTCGTTTCCTGTAATGGTTGTCCGGCGGTGTCCTACTCTCCCACACTCTCTCGGGTGCAGTACCATCGGCGCTGTGGGTCTTAGCTTCCGGGTTCGGAATGGGACCGGGCGTTTCCCCCACGCTATGACCGCCGTAACCCTTGCTACCGGTCCCGGTCCGGGCGCCCCCAGGGGGGTTCGGATCGGGTGGTAAATCTGTGGGGTTACATCGCTCCCGCACGTAACCCTGTGGGGCGTGGTGCCTTGGAGGGGTTTGTGCGGTGTGCTGGATGTCTCCAGTTGTGGATGTATTCAGTTATGAGGTGGTTCCTGTTGTTGGTTGGGAACCGCATAGTGGACGCGTAGCATGTGATCTTCACCCTCCCCGTGTGTCACCGCTGGTGGTGGGTGTGGCGCCGGGTGTCCAGTTGCCTGGGTCCCTGGTGTCACAGCCCGTCCTCCCATCGGTGGGGGTGGGTGTGTGGTGTAAGTTATCGGCTTATTAGTACCGGTCAGCTTCACAGGTCGTTAGTCCCTGCTTCCACGTCCGGCCTATCAACCCAGTGGTCTGGCTGGGGGCCTCTCACACTCGAGGTGTATGGAAATCTCATCTTGAAGCAGGCTTCCCGCTTAGATGCTTTCAGCGGTTATCCCATCCGAACGTAGCTAATCAGCGGTGCACTTGGCAGTACAACTGACACACCAGAGGTTCGTCCGTCCCGGTCCTCTCGTACTAAGGACAGCCCTTCTCAAATTTCCTGCGCGCGCAGCGGATAGGGACCGAACTGTCTCACGACGTTCTAAACCCAGCTCGCGTACCGCTTTAATGGGCGAACAGCCCAACCCTTGGGACCTACTCCAGCCCCAGGATGCGACGAGCCGACATCGAGGTGCCAAACCATGCCGTCGATATGGACTCTTGGGCAAGATCAGCCTGTTATCCCCGAGGTACCTTTTATCCGTTGAGCGACGGCCATTCCACAATGTGCCGCCGGATCACTAGTCCCGACTTTCGTCCCTGCTTGAGATGTCTCTCTCACAGTCAAGCTCCCTTGTGCACTTACACTCGCCACCTGATTGCCAACCAGGCTGAGGGAACCTTTGGGCGCCTCCGTTACTTTTTAGGAGGCAACCGCCCCAGTTAAACTACCCATCAGGCACTGTCCCTGACCCGGATTACGGGCCGAAGTTAGATATCCAGAGTGACCAGAGTGGTATTTCAACGATGACTCCACGTGAACTGGCGTCCACGCTTCACAGTCTCCCACCTATCCTACACAAGCCACACCGAACACCAATACCAAACTATAGTGAAGGTCTCGGGGTCTTTCCGTCCTGCTGCGCGTAACGAGCATCTTTACTCGTACTGCAATTTCGCCGAGTTTATGGTTGAGACAGCGGGGAAGTCGTTACTCCATTCGTGCAGGTCGGAACTTACCCGACAAGGAATTTCGCTACCTTAGGATGGTTATAGTTACCACCGCCGTTTACTGGGGCTTAAATTCCCAGCTTCGTCCCACGCAAGCGTGAAACTAACCGGTCCTCTTAACCTTCCAGCACCGGGCAGGAGTCAGTCCGTATACATCGTCTTGCGACTTCGCACGGACCTGTGTTTTTAGTAAACAGTCGCTTCCCCCTGGTCTCTGCGGCCCCGATCCGCTCCGGCGAGCTAGTCGCCTTCACAGTTGGGGCCCCCCTTCTCCCGAAGTTACGGGGGCATTTTGCCGAGTTCCTTAACCATAATTCTCTCGATCGCCTTAGTATTCTCTACCTGATCACCTGTGTCGGTTTGGGGTACGGGCGGCTAGAACCTCGCGCCGATGCTTTTCTCGGCAGCATAGGATCACCGAATCCCCCCTTGACGGGGGTCCCATCAGATCTCAAGCACGGTATCTAAACCAGAACCACGGATTTGCCTATGGTTCGCCCTACATCCTTAGACCGGGACTACCATCGCCCGGCTCGGCTACCTTCCTGCGTCACACCTGTTAATACGCTTACCTCCCGAGATCAGGTCCCGCGATCCACAAAAAACCACGTCACCACAAGGGTGGGCGGTCATGCTTCTGGCGGTTAGTATCCCTCGATCAGTATTGGCGGTTCTTCGCCGGTACGGGAATATCAACCCGTTGTCCATCGACTACGCCTGTCGGCCTCGCCTTAGGTCCCGACTTACCCAGGGCAGATTAGCTTGACCCTGGAACCCTTGATCATTCGGCGGACGGGTTTCTCACCCGTCTTTCGCTACTCATGCCTGCATTCTCACTCGTGTAGGCTCCACCGCTGGTTTACACCGCGACTTCACCGCCCACACGACGCTCCCCTACCCATCCACATCCTTGAACCAGGAGAACAAGTCTCCGGCTTGGGATCTATGTGAATGCCACAACTTCGGCGGTGTACTTGAGCCCCGCTACATTGTCGGCGCGGAATCACTTGACCAGTGAGCTATTACGCACTCTTTCAAGGGTGGCTGCTTCTAAGCCAACCTCCTGGTTGTCTGGGCAACTCCACATCCTTTCCCACTTAGCACACGCTTAGGGGCCTTAGTTGGTGGTCTGGGCTGTTTCCCTCTCGACTATGAAGCTTATCCCCCACAGTCTCACTGCTGCGCTCTCACTTACCGGCATTCGGAGTTTGGCTGACGTCAGTAACCTTGTAGGGCCCATTAGCCATCCAGTAGCTCTACCTCCGATAAGAAACACGCAACGCTGCACCTAAATGCATTTCGGGGAGAACCAGCTATCACGAAGTTTGATTGGCCTTTCACCCCTACCCACAGCTCATCCCCTCCATTTTCAACTGAAGTGGGTTCGGTCCTCCACGACGTCTTACCGTCGCTTCAACCTGGCCATGGGTAGATCACTTCGCTTCGGGTCTAGATCACGCCACTTACTCGCCCTATTCAGACTCGCTTTCGCTACGGCTTCCCCACACGGGTTAACCTCGCGACGTAACACTAACTCGCAGGCTCATTCTTCAAAAGGCACGCCGTCACAGAAACAAGTCTGCTCCGACGGTTTGTAGGCACACGGTTTCAGGTACTGTTTCACTCCCCTCCCGGGGTACTTTTCACCTTTCCCTCACGGTACTGGTCCGCTATCGGTCATCAGGGAGTATTTAGGCTTACCAGGTGGTCCTGGCAGATTCGCACGGGATTTCTCGGGCCCCGTGCTACTTGGGATCCTCTCCAAACGGCGTCACGCATTACGGTTACGGGACTTACACCCTCTCCGGCCGGGCTTTCAAACCCGTTCACCTATACGCACGCACTCATTTCACCAGTCCGGCAGAACTGGAACGGAAAGTCCCACAACCCCAGTGATGCAACGCCCGCCGGCTATCACACACCACTGGTTTAGCCTGTTCCGCGTTCGCTCGCCACTACTAACGGAATCACTATTGTTTTCTCTTCCTGTGGGTACTGAGATGTTTCACTTCCCCACGTTCCCTCCACGTACCCTATGTGTTCAGATACGGGTCACCCGGTCACTCGCGCGCCGGGCGGGGTTTCCCCATTCGGACATCCTGGGATCAAAGTTCGGTTATCAACTCCCCCAGGCTTATCGCAGATTCCCACGTCCTTCTTCGGCTCCTGATGCCAAGGCATCCACCGTGTGCCCTTAAAAACTTGACCACTAAGATCAAAAACATATCGAGAAAACCAGGCACCGGACATACGTCCGAAACCAGATTATTCATAGAAATTGCTTCTTTTTAAGATGCTCGCGTCCACTATGCAGTTCTCAACCAACAACCCCGTCACACCCCCACCCACCCCCACTCACGGGACACGGACAGAGCATGCGCGGGAAACCAGAAACAACCAAACCCCCCCAACCAACGATCACCGAACCCCCGGACACCGGATCCCACCAGGACACCCGCACCAGCCGCGCACCCCACCCCGCAAAGGACAGACCACACAGACACCACGAACACCCAGCACAACCCGCACCGGACAGAGACGACAACCACGATCGAAAGGGCCCTGTTATCTCAGGACCCAACAGTGTGCCAAACGATACCCGCCACCAGAAACATCAACCCGCCCATTCCAACCCCGCACCCCACACCGCACACCCCACCACCTCCCACACAGGAAGACAGACAGGACACACGACACAGGCCACCAGGCGTACTCGAGCCGGCCAACACCAGCGACGACACCTATTCATTGATATTCCACCCATGAGCACCCATCGCGGAACAAACGCCCGCGCTATGGGCTGACTCCTGCGAACCCCACCCCCACCACAGTGGACGAGGACGAAAGATTCGAGGCGCTCCTTAGAAAGGAGGTGATCCAGCCGCACCTTCCGGTACGGCTACCTTGTTACGACTTAGTCCCAATCGCCGGTCCCACCTTCGACGGCTCCCTCCCACAAGGGGTTAGGCCACCGGCTTCGGGTGTTACCAACTTTCGTGACTTGACGGGCGGTGTGTACAAGGCCCGGGAACGTATTCACCGCAGCGTTGCTGATCTGCGATTACTAGCGACTCCAACTTCATGAGGTCGAGTTGCAGACCTCAATCCGAACTGAGACCGGCTTTTTGGGATTAGCTCCACCTCACAGTATCGCAACCCTTTGTACCGGCCATTGTAGCATGCGTGAAGCCCAAGACATAAGGGGCATGATGATTTGACGTCGTCCCCACCTTCCTCCGAGTTGACCCCGGCAGTCTCCCATGAGTCCCCGGCATAACCCGCTGGCAACATGGAACGAGGGTTGCGCTCGTTGCGGGACTTAACCCAACATCTCACGACACGAGCTGACGACAACCATGCACCACCTGTAAACCGGCCACAAGTGGCTGACACATCTCTGCATCATTCCGGTTCATGTCAAGCCTTGGTAAGGTTCTTCGCGTTGCATCGAATTAATCCGCATGCTCCGCCGCTTGTGCGGGCCCCCGTCAATTCCTTTGAGTTTTAGCCTTGCGGCCGTACTCCCCAGGCGGGGCACTTAATGCGTTAGCTACGGCGCGGAAAACGTGGAATGTCCCCCACACCTAGTGCCCAACGTTTACGGCATGGACTACCAGGGTATCTAATCCTGTTCGCTCCCCATGCTTTCGCTCCTCAGCGTCAGTTACAGCCCAGAGACCTGCCTTCGCCATCGGTGTTCCTCCTGATATCTGCGCATTTCACCGCTACACCAGGAATTCCAGTCTCCCCTACTGCACTCTAGTCTGCCCGTACCCACCGCAGATCCGGGGTTAAGCCCCGGACTTTCACGGCAGACGCGACAAACCGCCTACGAGCTCTTTACGCCCAATAATTCCGGATAACGCTTGCGCCCTACGTATTACCGCGGCTGCTGGCACGTAGTTAGCCGGCGCTTCTTCTGCAGGTACCGTCACCAACCCAAAAGATCAGCTTCTTCCCTACTGAAAGAGGTTTACAACCCGAAGGCCTTCATCCCTCACGCGGCGTCGCTGCATCAGGCTTGCGCCCATTGTGCAATATTCCCCACTGCTGCCTCCCGTAGGAGTCTGGGCCGTGTCTCAGTCCCAGTGTGGCCGGTCACCCTCTCAGGCCGGCTACCCGTCGTCGCCTTGGTAGGCCATTACCCCACCAACAAGCTGATAGGCCGCGAGTCCATCCAAAACCACAAAAGCTTTCCACCAACACCACATGCGTGGGAAGGTCGTATCCAGTATTAGACCCGGTTTCCCAGGCTTATCCCAGAGTCAAGGGCAGGTTACTCACGTGTTACTCACCCGTTCGCCACTAATCCACCAGCAAGCTGGCTTCATCGTTCGACTTGCATGTGTTAAGCACGCCGCCAGCGTTCATCCTGAGCCAGGATCAAACTCTCCGTAAATGATTCACAGACACAACACCGAACCCCGGGAAAACGGGGAACCATGCTGCACAAAATTCGAAACCAGCCAAAAAAACCAGCCACCACACGGGGTGCGGCAACCAGCAAATTCAACCAATCAAAAAACAATCGGTATCAACAAACTTGGCACACTATTGAGTTCTCAAACAACAGGAGCTACCGGCACCAAACACAACCAAACCGTCATGTCCTCGCTCCGAAGCAACTTCACAAGCTTACCCCCACCGAACCGATCCCGCAAATCCGTCCCGAACCGCTCCTCCGCCCCGAAAGACGAACCACGACCCACCAACAGACCCACACAACCGACAACAAACCAGAAGCCCATCCCAACGACATGCACCGCACACGCTGAAACAACTTCAACTCTGCAAGGGGGTTTGCCGCCCTCACCGGGGCAACTCCATAACTATACGAGACCCCCCACCCCAACACCAAATCCACCCACACCCGCACCCCACAGGGTCGTGGGACGCGAAGGGCCGGCACCCTCCGGAGGAGGATGCCGGCCCCGAGGGACGACCTGTCAGCCGACGTCGACCATGGCCAGATTGCGCTTGCCCCTGCGGACGAGCAGGTACCGGCCGTGGAGGAGATCCGCGCTGTCCATGGTGTGGTCCGCATCGGCGATCTTCGCGTTGTTCACGTACGCACCGCCTTCGGCCACCGTCCGTCGTGCGGCCGAGTTGCTCGCCGAGAGACCGGAGGCGACCAGCAGGTCGATGATCCCCAGGGCCTCCTTCGTGACGACGACGGATTTTAGTTCCGCGGTCGCGGCCTCGAGGGTGGGGAGGTCCAGTGCCGTGAGGTCCCCCTGTCCGAAGAGCGCGGCCGATGCGGCGATGACCTTCTCGGTCGCGTCGACGCCGTGCACCAGGGAGGTGACGTCGTAGGCCAGCGCGCGCTGCGCCGCCCGCTCGTGCGGCCGCTCAGCCGTCGCCCGCTCCAGCTCCTCGATCTCGGCGCGGGTGCGGAAGGTGAAGATCCGCAGCCGTTCGGCCACGTCGGCGTCAGAGGTGTTGAGCCAGAACTGGAACATCGCGTACGGGCTGGTCATCGCGGCATCGAGCCAGATGGCGTTGCCCTCGCTCTTGCCGAACTTCGTGCCGTCCGAGTTCGTGATCAGCGGCGTGCCGATGGCGTGGACGCTCGTACCCTCCACCTTGCGCACCAGGTCCGTGCCACTGGTGAGATTGCCCCACTGGTCGGAGCCGCCGGTCTGCAGCACGCAGCCGTAGTCGCGGAACAGCTGGAGGAAGTCCATGCCCTGCAGGATCTGGTAGCTGAACTCGGTGTAGCTGATGCCCTCGTCGGAGTTCAGCCGCTTGGCGACGGTCTCCTTCTTGATCATCGTGCCCACGCGGAAGTACTTGCCGACGTCGCGCAGGAAGTCGATGACGCTCATCGGCCCGGTCCAGTCGAGGTTGTTGACCATCCGCGCGGCGTTCCCGCCCTCGAAGTCGAGGAACCTCTGCACCTGCCCCTGGAGGGAGCCGACCCACTCGGCGACGGTCTCCTTGGTGTTCATGGTGCGCTCGGCCGTGGGCCGGGGATCACCGACGAGACCGGTGGACCCGCCGACCAGGCCCAGGGGCCGGTGACCGGCCAGCTGCAGCCGGCGCATCGTGAGGAGCTGGACGAGGTTGCCCAGGTGCAGGCTCGGGGCCGTCGGGTCGAAGCCGCAGTAGAACGTGATCGGCGCACCGGCCAGCAGTTCCCTCAGCTCGGCCTCGTCGGTGGACACATAGACCAGGCCCCGCCACACGAGCTCGTCGTACACGCCGTCGAAGGACGGATCGTTGCGCTGGCTGTCGAGGCCACTGACCGGGGTTTCTGTTCGCTGGGACACCCCTCCAAATTATCAGCCGGCGATACCGGCAGGAATCCGACCGCTCGAGATGACGCGGAGCCGCTGCGTGGGGCGGGTCATGGCGACGTAGAGATCGCCCACCCGGGCCGTCGCCGAGTCGAGCATCTCCTGCGGTTCGAGGATGACGACGCCGTCGAACTCCAGGCCCTTCGACTCGCGGGGTCCGATGACCACGATGTCCTGGCCCGGCCCGCCGGCTCCCGTCCCCACGCGGCTGCCGTAGACCGGGTGCAGGGCGGAGCGGACATCGTGCACCAGGTGTTCGGGAGCGATGACGGCGAGCAGCCCGCCGTCGATCGCGGCCAGCTCCTCCGGCATCGCCTCCACGAGGGCGGGCAGGAGATCCGGGACGGTGTCGAGGACGGGCGGGAAGCGACCTTCACGGACCGCCTTCGGGGCGGAGACGACCAGGCCGGCGGCATTGGCCATCCGGACCGCGGCCTCCGCGATCTGCGAGGGGGTGCGGTAGTTGACCGTCAGCTCCTCCAGCTGCCAGCGCTCCCCCACGAACGGCTCGAGCGCCTGCTGCCAGGACCTGGACCCTGCCGCCGAGCTCGTCTGGGCGATGTCGCCGACGATCGTGAACGACTTCAGCGGGCACCGACGCATCAGGAGGCGCCACTGCATGGGCGAGAGCTCCTGCGCCTCGTCCACCACGATGTGTCCGTAGGCCCAGGTGCGGTCGCCGGAGGCTCGTTCCGCCGCGGACAGGCGGGTGGCGGTCACGGCGTTGTGCTGCGCGAGATCCTCCGCCGTGAGCACGCCGTCCACGCCGGCGTCCTCGAGCGAGGCGTTGACGTTCTCGAGGGCGCGTTCGGCGTTGGCGAGGTCGCGCTTCTGCTCCTGCTCCCGGGCCGAGGTGTCCCGTCCGGCCGAGGCGTCCAGTTCTCCCAGGAGCTCCGCGGCCTCGTCGAGGAGGGGGACATCCGCCTCGGTCCAGGGGGCGTCGGCCGGCCGCGTCAGGGCGGCCACCTCGGCGTCCGTGAAGGAGGGGGCCGCCGCACGGAGCAGCCCGGGGCGGGCGAACAGCTCGGAGACGAGCTTCTGCGGGGTGAGCGGCATCCAGGCGAGGTTGAGCGCGATCCTCACGTCGCGCGAGCTGCGGACGTCCTCGGCGAGATAGGAGCGGTCGGCATTGTTCCCGCCGCCCGACGACTCCTCGAGCTTGTCCAGCAGCTGCTCGGTGAGCTCGCGGAGGAGGATCTTGACGAACGTGACGCGCGCTTCGTTGTGCGGCTTGCCGGTCGCCCGCGCACGGTCGCGCGCTCGGGCCACCTGCCGGGGGGTGAGCGTGAGCATGGTCCCCTCGACGTTGAGCCGCTTGTTCTCCGCCGGCACACGCTCCCGGTTGGCGACGGCGGCCCGGAGGACCTCGGCCATCTGCAGGCGGCCCTTGATGGCCGCTACCTCGTCGCTCACCTCCTGGACCGTCGTCACGCCCGGCATCAGGGTGCCGATACCGGCCATGACCACGCCGGTCTCACCGAGGGACGGCAGCACGCGTTCGATGTACTTCATGAAGGCGTCCGTCGGTCCGACGAGGAGGACGCCGGCCGACTTCAGCCGGTCGCGGTGGGTGTAGAGGAGGTAGGCGGCGCGGTGGAGGGCCACGGCCGTCTTGCCGGTCCCCGGGCCGCCCTGCACCACGGTGACCCCGGGGAGCGGTGCCCGGATGATGCGGTCCTGCTCGGCCTGGATGGTACCGACGATGTCGGACATCTGTCCGGTGCGGCGCGAGTTCAGCGCCGCGAGCAGTGCGCCCTCGCCCTGCAGGGAGGCGTCGTCGCCGAGGAGGTCCGCGTCGAGGACGTCGTCCTCGATGGCGACGACGTCGCGCCGCGACAGGATGAGATGGCGCCGGCGCCGGACGCCCATGCGCTCGAAGGCGGTGGCCTGGTAGAAGGTGCCCGCCTCGGGTGCGCGCCAGTCCACCATGAGCTGCCGGAGGTCGTCGTCCGAGAGGCCGATGCGCCCGATGTACCGTTCCTCGCCGCTGTCGAGGTCCAGGCGGCCGAACACGAGGCGGTCGTCGACGGCGTTCAGCTGGGCGAGGCGGTCCTCGTACATCGTGGCGAAGGCGTCCCGCTCCGACCGGTTCTGGTGGGAGCCCGCCGCCTGCGTGCGCCGGACCTCGGCGAGCTGCTCGACCTTCTCCGCGCGGAGTTCGTCGAGGCGGCGATACAGCCCGTCGACGTAGCGGCGCTCATGGTCCAGCTCGGCCCTGGCATGGGGCGTCTCGTGCATCGGACACTACCTTCCTTCAAAGACGGACCGTCAAGTCTAGCGCGTCGCTACACGGTCTTCAGCGCGTGGACGGTGCGGCCTGCCAGGGTGTCCCGGCCGCCCAGCCCGCCCAGTTCGAGGACCACTCCGCAGCCGACGACGGCGGCTCCGGCCCTTTCGAGCAACGCACAGGCGGCGACGAGCGTTCCACCCGTGGCCAGGACGTCGTCGAGCACCAGGACGCGCGCCCCGGCGGGGAGGTCGGACTGGTGGATCTCGAGCGTCGCCTGCCCGTATTCGAGGTCGTAGGACTCGCTGTACACGGCGCGGGGCAGCTTGCCCGCCTTGCGGACGGTGACGACGCCGGTACCGGTCGCGTAGGCGACGGCGGCGGCGAGGAGGAAGCCGCGGGCCTCCACGCCGGCGACCGCGTCGAACGTCCCGGCGAACGGTGCGGAGACGGCGTCGACGACGGTCCGGAAGGCCTCGGCATCCGAGAAGACGGGGGTGAGGTCGCGGAACATGATGCCCGGCGACGGGAAGTCGGGGACGACGGCGCACAGGCGGTCGATCGCGCCCGCCGCATCCGCTGCGGGTCCGGCTGGTCCTGCTGTGGTCCCCGGGGTGCTGCCGGCGTCCGCTCCGCTGATTGTCACGGATCAACACTACGTGCTGCGGGGGGCTTGCCGGGACGGTAGCGCGAGACGGTCGGGTCCCCGGGCAACCAGAAACGCCACGGATACTCCCCGGTCCCGCCGACACCGCTCACCCCGACGCGGGGGCCACGGCCGACGTCCGAGGGAGGTGACTCCGGCAGGACGAGCCGGAAGGGGTGCGCGAGGACGTCGGCGCCGTCGGACCGGCGATCTAGGCCCAGCGCCTGCGCGAGCCGGGCCGGGCCGCGCGCGAGGTCGAGGTCCGTGGCGGGCCGCGAGCGCCGCTCGCGGGCGAGGTCCCTGCCCTCGGTGATCTCCCCCGCGCGGAGCAGCAGGCCCGTGGCCCACCCCTCGGTGCCGCACACGACGTTCGCGCAGTAGTGCATGCCGTAGGTGAAGTAGACGTAGAGGTGGCCGGCCGGGCCGAACATGGTGGCGTTCCGTGCCGTCTTCCCCCGGAACGCGTGCGAGCCCGGGTCGTCGGGGCCGAGGTAGGCCTCCACCTCGGTGACGCGGACGGTCACCGGGCCGTCGTCGTCCGTGTGGGTCAGGTGTGCGCCGAGAAGCCAGGGGGCGACGTCGAGGGCGCTGCCGCCCAGCCTCGCACGTACGTCTGCCGCCCCGCTCTGTTCCACCCGTCGACCGTAGCAAGCCCGGGAGGGACGTTCCCGCCGTCGTGTCCGAAACCCGCTAGTAGGCGCTGCCGGCGGGTGGAAGGATGACGGCATGGACTTCTGGCAGCAGTACCGGGCGATCGACGCCCGCGACGTGCGCTTCGACGGACAGTTCGTCACCGCCGTCTCGAGCACCGGCATCTATTGCCGCCCCTCGTGTCCGGCGCGCACGCCGAAGCCCTCCAACGTCACCTTCTACCGCACGTCCGCCGCCGCGCACGAGGCCGGCTACCGCGCCTGCAAGCGGTGCCTGCCGGAGGCGGTGCCCGGCGACCCGGAGTGGAATCTCCGCAGCGACGCCGCCGCCCGCGCCATGAGGCTCATCGCCGACGGCGAGGTGGACAGGTCGGGCGTCGCGGGCCTCGCAGCGCGGCTCGGGTACTCGGCGCGCCACCTCAACCGCATCCTGAAGGACGAGCTCGGAGCGGGCGCGCTGGCCCTCGCCCGCGCGCACCGCGCACAGACCGCGAGGACGCTGCTGACCGCCTCGACGCTGCGCTTCTCCGACGTGGCGTTCGCGGCCGGCTTCGGGAGCATCCGCCAGTTCAACGACACCGTCCAGCAGGTCTTCGACCTCACACCGGGACAGCTGAGGGACGCGTCGCGGCAGCCGCAGGACGCCCCCGCACGGGATGCCGCGCCCGGCGGCCCCGTGCGCCTCCTTCTGTTCCTGCCTACGCGGCTGCCGTACGACAACGGGATCTTCCGGTTCCTCGCCGCGCGCGCCGTGGCCGGTGTCGAACAGGCGACCGATGCGGGGTACGAGAGGCTGCTGCGCCTGCCCGCCGGCCCCGCCTGGTTCAGAGCGGACCCCGCGGTGGCGCGCGGCACCGGGCAGGCCGCACTACCGGTGACGGTCTCGGTGGCCGGACTGGGTGACCTGCCGGCGCTGCTGAGCCGGATCCGGCGGCTCTTCGACCTCGACGCCGACCCCGTGGCCATCGATGCCGCCCTCGCCCGGAGCGCCGTCTTCGGTCGCCTCGCAGCCGACACCCCCGGTCTCCGTCTTCCCGGTGCGGTGGACCCCCACGAGATCCTCGTCCGGGCGATCGTCGGCCGTCAGGCGGCCGCATCGGCCACGTCGGCCACGGCAGCCCTCGGCCGCCTCGCCCGGATCGGCCCTTCCGTCGACGTCCCCGGCACCGGCCTGTCGAGGATGTTCCCGTCCGCCCAGGAGCTCGCGGACGCGCCCGGACCGCTGCTGCGCGGGCCGCTCCGCCGAAACGACGTCCTGCGGACGGCGGCGCGCCTCCTGGTGTCGGGCGCGCTCGAGGTGGGCGTGGGAGCGCGACCGGAGACGCTGCGCGCCGACCTGCTGCAGCTGCCCGGAGTGGATCCATGGACTGCGGACTACGTCACCATGCGCGTCCTCGGCCATCCCGACACGCACCTGCCGACCGACGCCGCCGTGCACGCGGGCTGGCGTCTCGTGGCCCGGGGAGCCGTCGGGCCCGACGCCCTGCCGGCTCCCGCACCGGCTCCCGCACCGTCGCCCGCTCCGTCTCTCGATGACGCGATGGCAACGGTGCGCCCCTGGCGCTCGTACGCGACCCTCCACCTCTGGCGCGCCGCCCTGCGGAGCGCCGGCAGGAGCGCCGGCAGGACCGGCGGAGAACCGCCCGATGTCGTCGCCTGACCCTGCCCCGCCTATCCTGTGACCACCGAAGGGATCCCCACCATGACCGCCATCCTCACTCCCCCGACCGCGCTGCGCGGCACCACCACCACGACCGTCGGTACGCCCGACGGCCCCTTCACCGTGATCGAGGCGGAGGGCACGGTGCTCGCCTCCGGGTGGACGGAGCTCGCCTCCGAGCTGACGGGGCAGATCCACCCGAGCATCCGGGCGGCGGCCTTCGATCCTGCCGCTTCCTCGGTCCGTCCGATCCTCGACGCCGTCTCCCGCTACTACGACGGCGACTTCGACGCGATCGGGACGGTGCGGGTGCGCCAGGCCTCGGGACCGTTCCGGGTGCATGCCTGGGAGGTGCTCCGCGCCGTCCGACCGGGGGCGCCGGTCACCTACCTCCAGTACGCCGAGCGTGCCGGCAACCCCGCCGCCGTCCGGGCCGCCGCGGCCGCCTGCGCCCGGAACGCCGCAGCGCTCTTCGTCCCGTGCCACAGGATCATCCGCACGGACGGGACGCTCGGCGGGTTCCGGTGGGGGCTGCCGGTGAAGCAGCGCCTGCTCGACCGCGAGGCCGGGCGCGCTCCCCTGGTCTGATCGCTCAGGCGTGCGCCACGAGGCGCTGGCGGGCTGCCATGTCGCGGTAGAGCTCGCTGCTCCCGAGGAGCTCCTCGTGCGTGCCGACGGCCTCCACGCGCCCCTGGTCGAGCACGACGATCTGGTCGAAGTCCGCGATGGTCGACAGTCGGTGGGCCACCACGACGACCGTCCGGTTCCGCGAGGCCTCCCCCAGCGTCCGCTGGAGGAGCTGCTCGGTGCGGGAGTCGACGGCGGACGTCGGCTCGTCCATCAGCAGGACGGGCCGGTCCGCGAGGATCACCCGCGCCCAGGCCAGGCGCTGCCGCTGTCCACCGGACAGGCGGATGCCGTCCTCCCCCAGGTTGAGGTCGAGGCCGTCGTCCGACCGCTCCCCGAGCTCGTCGAGGCCCACGGCGGCGAGGACGCGCCGGAGCTGGTCGTCGCTCGCCTGCGGAGCGGCCAGCCGCAGGTTGTCCGCGAGCGTCCCGCTGAGCACGGGGGCCTCCTGTTCCACGAGGCCGATGCGGGAGCGGAGCTCGGACCGCGGGATCCGGGACAGATCGGTGCCGTCGACGATGATCCTGCCGTCCGTCGGCTCGTAGAACCGTTCGAGGAGTGCGAGCACGGTGGACTTGCCGGCGCCCGACGGCCCGACCAGTGCCGTCCTGCTGCCCGCGGGGACGGAGAAGCTGACACCGTCGAGGACGAGGGGTTCGCCCTCGAAGGGGTCCAGTTCCTCCAGCGGATCGGGCGACACGGGTCCCTGCCGGCCGTCCCGCCCTGCCGCCTGACCCGCCGCCTGACCCGCCGCCTGACCTGCCGCCTGACCCGCGGCTCCCCCTGCTGCGGCCGTTCCGCCGGTGGACGCGTCCGTCGCGGTGTAGCGGAAGCTGACATCGCGGAGCTCGATCGTGCCCCTCGCGCTCGCCGCGGCAGCCGGTGCGCGCGGCGGGGGCTGGGGCGCCGGGACCGCCCCGGCAGGCACGGCGGGCCCCGCCGGGAGCGGCTGCTCCTCGTCCGTCCGCTCGGGCTCGAGCCGCGCGATCTCCTGGATGCGGTCCAGCGCGGCCAGCCCGGACTGGATCTGCACGAAGGCGCTCATGGCGGAGCCGATGGGCATCACGAGCAGGAACAGGTAGAGGATGAACGCGATGAGGTCGCCGAGCAGCAGCTCCCCCGCAGCGACGCGGATACCGCCGACGGCGAGCACCACGATGAAGGCACCCTGGATGCAGATCGACATGATGGGCTGGACCGCCGCCTGGAGCCGGGCCATCGCGATACCCGCCCGGTAGGCCATCGTGGCCTCGACGTCGATCACGGCGGCCTCGCGCTCCTCGGCCACGGAGGCCTTGATGGTGCGGATCCCCGAGAGGCCCCGCTCGACGGCCGCGGTCATGGACCCGACGGCGTCCTGCACGTCCCGGCTGCGCTTGCGGATGAGCCGGCCCAGGAACAGCACGCCTCCCGCGCCGAGGAGGACGGCGGCCAGGGTGATGCCGAACAGCAGCGGATCGATGAGCACCATCAGGACGACGGCGGCGAAGAACATCAGCACCGAGGACACGATCTCGAACAGCCCCGAGGTGATGACGCTGCGCATCAGTGTGGTGTCGGACCCGACGCGCGACATGAGGTCGCCGACCCTGCGCCGGTCGAACTCGCGGATCGGCAGGGCCAGCAGCCGGCCGACCAGGGACCGGCGGACCCCGAGGACCACCGATTCCGCGGTCCGCTGCAGGAGGTAGGACTGGGCGGCACCGAACACCGCGCCGCCGAGGGTGATGGCCACGAGCAGCCAGATGAACATCGTGGCGGCACGGCCGGCAGAGACGGCGTTGACGAGTTGCTGGACCATGAGGGGCTGGGCGATCGCGAGGCCGGTCGAGATCAGGGAGACGGCGGCGACCACCACGAGCACGCGGACGTGCCCCCGCAGGTAGGGGAAGAACTCGCGGAGCGTCGCGCGCTGGTCGGTGGGCTGCATGGACTCACACTGCGCCGGGGGCGGGGGCGTGTCAAAGGACTTTCGCGGCCGGCGTAGCGGGGCATCGGGACCACCCGGACGCCCGGGGCGGCGTGGCTCCGGGCGGGAGCCACGCCGCTCGGGTCACGGACCCGCGTACCCCGTGACGTCGTCGAGCTCTCCGCGCAGCACGGCGAGCTGGCGCCGCACGGCGGCGGGGGCCGTGCCGCCCTGCGCGTCGCGGCTGGCCAGGGAACCCTCGACCGTCAGGACCTCGCGGACGGCAGGCGTGAGGTGCGCGGAGATTCCCGCGAACTCCTCGTCCGTCAGGTCCCACAGCTCGACGCCGCGCTGCTCGGCGACCCGCACGGCGGCTCCCGAGAGCTCGTGCGCCTCGCGGAACGGGACGCCCTGCCGGACGAGCCACTCGGCGATGTCCGTGGCCAGGGCGAATCCCTGGGGGGCGAGCGCCGTCATGCGCCCGGTGTTGAAGACGAGCGTCGCGATCATGCCGGACACCGCCGGCAGGAGGACCTCCAGTGTGTCGACGGCGTCGAACACGGGCTCCTTGTCCTCCTGCAGGTCGCGGTTGTACGCAAGGGGCAAGCCCTTGAGCGTCGCGAGCAGTCCGGTCAGGTCCCCGATCAGCCGGCCCGCCTTGCCGCGCGCGAGCTCTGCGACGTCGGGGTTCTTCTTCTGCGGCATGATCGACGAGCCCGTGGAGTAGGCGTCGTCGAGCGTGACGAAGGAGAACTCCTTCGTGGCCCAGAGGATGATCTCCTCGCTCACGCGGGAGAGGTCGACGCCGATCATGGCCGTCACCCACGCGAACTCCGCGTACACGTCCCGCGCGGCGGTGCCGTCGATGGAGTTGTGCGTGGCGGAGAAGAAGCCGAGGTCGGCGGCGACGGCCTCGGGGTCGAGGCCCAGCGACGACCCGGCCAGGGCGCCGGAGCCGTAGGGCGAGACGCCGGCGCGCCGGTCCCAGTCCTGCAGGCGCTGCACGTCGCGCAGCAGCGCCCACGCGTGGGCCAGGAGGTGGTGGCTCAGCAGCACGGGCTGGGCGTGCTGCAGGTGCGTGCGGCCGGGCATCGCCACCTCGAGGTGCGCCTCCGCCTGGTCGACGAGCGCGCCGATGGTCGCGAGGACGCCGCCGGCGATGATGCGGGCGTGGTCTCGCAGGTACATGCGTCCCAGCGTCGCCACCTGGTCGTTGCGCGACCGGCCGGCGCGCAGCTTGCCGCCGAGGGCCGGGCCAGCGCGCTCGATCAGGCCGCGCTCGAGCGAGCCGTGCACGTCCTCGTCGGTCTCGGCCGGCAGGTAGGCGCCGGACCGCACGTCGGTGTCCAGCCGGTCGAGGGCGTCGATCATGCCGGCGAGTTCGGCGTCGTCGAGCAGGCCCGCCCGGTGGAGCACGCGCGCGTGGGCACGGGATCCCTCGATGTCGTACGTTGCGAGCCGCCAGTCGAAGTGCGTCGACTTGCTCAGGGCGGCGAGGGCGTCCGCGGGGCCGCCGGCGAACCGCCCGCCCCACAGCGACCCCTCGTTGGTCCCCGGGCGCACCCCGACCTCGCTTCGCTCGGCCGGGGACCCCTGCGCTCGTGGGCCCACCGGGCGCACCCCGACCTCGCTTCGCTCGGCCGGGGACCCCTGCGCTCGTGGGCCCACCGGGCGCACCGGGCGCCCGCCGTCCTGCGCTGGAGCCATCAGGCGCCCGCCCGCTGGTCCCGGCTCGAGGCGACCTTGGAGGACAGCCCGAAGATCTCGATGAAGCCGCGGGCCATCGACTGGTCGAAGGTGTCGCCGGAGTCGTACGTGGCGAGGTTGAAGTCGTACAGGGCGACGTCGGACCGGCGACCCGTGACGGTCGCGCGGCCGCCGTGGAGGTCCATGCGGATGTCGCCGGTGACGTACTTCTGGGTGTCGTCGACGAAGGTGTCGAGCGAGCGCTTCAGCGGGGAGAACCACTGGCCGTCGTACACCAGTTCGGTCCAGCGCTGGTCGACGGTCTTCTTGAAGCGTGCCTGCTCGCGCTCGATCGTCACGTTCTCGAGTTCGCGGTGCGCGGCGATGAGGGCCATGGCACCGGGGGCCTCGTAGATCTCGCGGCTCTTGATCCCGACGAGGCGGTCCTCGACGATGTCGATGCGGCCGATGCCCTGCGCGCCGGCGCGGCGGTTGAGCTCCTCGATGGCCTGCAGCGGTGTGACGGCGTGGCCGTCGATCGCCACGGGGATGCCCTCCCTGAAGGAGATGGTCACCTCGTCCGCGGCGGGCGGGAACTCGGGCGACGCCGTGTAGTCGTAGACGTCCTTGGTGGGACCGTTCCAGATGTCCTCGAGGAAACCCGTCTCGACCGCGCGGCCCCACACGTTCTGGTCGATGGAGAACGGGTTCTTCTTGGTGGTCTCGATCGGCAGGCCCTTCTCCTCGGCGAAGGCGATCGCCTTGTCGCGGGTGAGGGCGAGGTCCCGGACGGGCGCGATGCACTTCAGGTCCGGGCCGAGGGTCTGGATGCCCACCTCGAACCGCACCTGGTCGTTGCCCTTGCCCGTGCAGCCGTGGGACACGGTCGTGGCGCCGAACTCCCGCGCCGCGGCGACGAGGTGCTTGACGATGACGGGCCGCGACAGGGCCGAGACCAGCGGATACGCGTCCATGTAGAGGGCGTTGGTCTTCAGGGCGGGCATGCAGTAGTCGGTGGCGAACTCCTCGCGGGCGTCGGCCACGTACGCCTCGACCGCACCGCAGCCGAGCGCGCGCTGGCGGATGGTCTCGAGGGACTCGCCGCCCTGCCCGACGTCGACGGCCACGGCGATGACCTCGGCCCCGGTTGCTTCGGCGATCCAGCCGATGGCGACGGAGGTGTCGAGTCCGCCGGAGTAGGCGAGGACGATGCGTTCTGTCACGGGAGATGCTCCTTCGATTGTCCGGGCGGGTGCCCGTGGTCTGTGGGTGGTCTGTAGGTGGTCTGTAGGTGTTCAGGGTGTCATGCCGGGCACGGCCGGCGCTGGGCCGGTCCCTGCGGGACGGCCGGGTGGGGTCAGGAGGGGTCGGCGGGGCCCTGCGGCTCCCGGGCGAGCCCGAGGAACCGCTCGGCGACGGCCGCTCCGCCGTCCGGGTCGCGGCTCACGAGCATCACGGTGTCGTCGCCCGCGATGGTGCCGAGGATCGAGGGCATCACGGAGTGGTCGATGGCCAGGGCGAGGAAGTTCGCCGCTCCCGGCGGGGTGCGCAGGATGACGATGTTGCCCGAGGCCTCGGCGGTCACGAGCAGTTCGGTGCACAGTTTCGCCAGCCGTGCATCGAGGAGCTCCTGGGAGACGGCGCTCTGCACGTGGCGCCCGCCGCCCTCCACCGGGACCGCGTAGACCAGGGCGCCGTCGGCCCCCCGCACGCGCACGACGCCGAGTTCCACGAGGTCCCGTGACAGCGTCCCCTGGTTCACCTGCACGCCCTCGGCCGCGAGGAGAGTGGCGAGCTCGACCTGCGAGCGCACGGACTGCGCCGTCAGCAGGTCCGTGATGCGGGCGTGCCGCGCCGTCTTCGTGGTGGGTCGGGCCGAATCGCGCTGCACGGTCACGACCGCGTCCCCGGTGACTCCGGGGTCCCCGGGGTCCCCGGGGTCACCGACTTCGCCACGAGCCACGCCATGAGGGCCTTCTGCGCGTGCAGCCGGTTCTCGGCCTCGTCCCAGACCAGGGACTGCGGGCCGTCGATGACGTCCGCACTGATCTCGTACCCCCGGTAGGCGGGCAGGCAGTGGAGCACGACGGCGTCGGGAGCGGCCTGCGCCATGGCCGCCGCGTCGACCGCGTACGCCCGGAAGAGGTCCTGCCGCGCGGCCTTCTCGTCCTCCTGGCCCATGGACACCCAGGTGTCCGTCGCCACGACGTCCGCGCCCGCGAGAGCGGCGGCTGCGTCCGTGGTCACGAGGACGGAACCGCCGGTCTGCGCGGCGCGCTGCTCGGCGGCGGCCACCACCGCGGCGTCGGGCAGGTAGCCGTCGGGCCCGGCGACCCGGACGTGCATGCCGGCCGTGGCGCCGGCGAGCAGGTAGGAGTTGGCCATGTTGTTGGCGCTGTCCCCGAGGTAGGTCATGGTCAGTCCGGCGAGGGTGCCCTTGTGCTCGCGGATGGTCAGGAGGTCAGCGAGCAGCTGGCAGGGGTGGTAGTCGTCGGACAGGGCGTTGATGACCGGGACGCTCGATGCCGCGGCCATCTCCTCGAGGCCCGCCTGGGCGTAGGTGCGCCAGACGATCGTGGCGACCATCCGCTCGAGCACCTTCGCCGTGTCCGTGATGGATTCCTTGTGCCCGAGCTGGGAGTCGCCCGCCCCGATGATGAGCGGCACCCCGCCGAGGTCGGCGATCCCCGCGGCGAAGGAGACCCGGGTGCGGGTGGAGGTCTTGTCGAAGATCACCGCGACGGTCTTCCGTCCCGCCCCCTCCCCGGCGAAGGGCGCGTGGGAGTACGGCTTCGACTTCAGCTCGGCGGCGAGGTCGAGCACCTCGGCCTGCTCGGCGGGCGAGAGATCCGTGTCGACGAGGAAGTGGCGCGTCATGAGATTGCCTCCCGGGCAGTCGTGCGGGCGGTCGTGAGGATCGAGGGCAGGGCGTCGATGAACGTCGCGGCCTGCTCCCGCGTGAGGATCAGCGGCGGGGCGAGGCGGATGGTGCCCGGACCGGTCGCGTTGATGATGAATCCTGCGGCGAGCGCGGCCTGCACCGCCGCCGGTGCGTGGGCGCCGTCGAGATCGAACCCGATGAGCAGCCCCTCCCCGCGCACGGAGGTGACGCCGTGCACGCCGGCGAGGTGCTCCCGCAGGTAGGCGCCGACGTCGGCCACGTGCTGCAGCGCGGCCGACGATTCGAGCGTGTGGAGGGTCGCGAGCCCTGCCGCCGTCGCCACCGGGTTGCCGCCGAACGTGGTGCCGTGCTGGCCCGCGGAGATCAGCGTCGAGACGTCCTCGCCGAACGTGACGAGCGCGCCGACGGGGAAGCCGCCGCCGAGGCCCTTGGCGAGGGTCATGGCATCCGGCACGACGCCGTCCACCCACTGGTGGGCGAACCAGCGGCCCGTCCGGGCGATCCCGGACTGGACCTCGTCGAGGATCAGCAGGGCACCGTGCTCGCGGGTGAGGTCCCGTGCGGCGCGGAGGTACTCCGGGGAGAGCGGGCGGACTCCCGCCTCCCCCTGGATGGGTTCGATCACGAGGGCCGCCACGGACCCGTCCATGGCGGTGCGCAGGGCGTCGACGTCGTCGAACGGGATGTGCTCGACGCCGCCGGGCAGCGGTTCGAACGGTTCGCGGTAGGCCTTCTTGGAGGTGAGCGCGAGAGCGCCCATGGTCCTGCCGTGGAAGGCTCCGTCGAGGGCCAGGATCCGGTGGCGCGCAGGCGTGCTGTTGCGGCGCGCCAGCTTCATGGCCGCCTCGAGGGCCTCGGCCCCGGAGTTGGTGAAGAAGACGCGGGATCCGGCCGGTGCCTGGGAGAGCTCCAGCAGCTTCTCGGCGAGCGCCACCTGCGTGGGGCTCGTGAAGAAGTTGGAGATGTGGCCGAGGGTCGCCAGCTGGCTCGAGATGACGGACGTGACGAACGGGTGCGCGTGGCCGAGGGCGTTCACCGCGATCCCCGCGAGGAGGTCGAGGTACTCGTTGCCGTCGGCGTCCCACACCGTGCAGCCCGCACCGCGCACGAGGACGCGCTGCGGCGTGCCGAACACGCCCATCAGCGACCCGGTGTACCGGGCGAGCCAGTCCGCGCCGGACGCGGCACCCGTGAGCGCGTCGGCGGCGCGCCCGGTCCCGTCTGTCGCCGCGCCCGGAGGGGTCGGGGTTGTCGCGGTGTCGTTCACGAGGGCGCTCCCGGGGTGTCGATGACGGCGGCGGCGTCCGGTACGACCTGCGTACCGATGCCCGCGGTGGTGAAGATCTCCAGCAGCATGGAGTGGGCCAGGCGCCCGTCGACGATGTGCGCGCGCTCGACGCCGGACTCGACGGCCTGGAGGCAGGCCTTCATCTTCGGGATCATGCCCGATTCCAGGCCCGGCAGGAGCTCGCGCAGCTGCGTCGTGGAGAGGGAGGAGATGAGGGAGCCGCGGTCCGGCCAGGCGGCGTAGAGGCCCTCGACGTCGGTGAGGATCACGAGCTTCGACGCGCCGAGGGCTGCGGCGAGCGCGGCGGCCGCGGAGTCGGCGTTGACGTTGAGCACCTGCTGCGTCGCCTCGCCGTCGCCGTCGTACTCGGGGGCGACGGTCGAGATGACCGGGATGCGGCCGGCCTGCAGGATGTCGAGGATGGCGCCCGGGTGCACGGCGGTCACCTCGCCGACCAGCCCGAGGTCCACGGGCTCGCCGTCGACGACGGTGCCGGTGCGGACGGCGCGGAGCAGGCCGCCGTCCTCCCCCGACAGGCCGACGGCGTAGGGTCCGTGCGAGTTGATGAGGCCCACGAGTTCACGGCCGACCTGGCCGGTGAGGACCATCCGCACCACGTCCATGGCCTCGGGGGTCGTGACGCGCAGCCCGCCCTTGAACTCGGACTCGATCCCGAGGCGCTCCAGCATCGCGTTGATCTGCGGTCCTCCCCCGTGCACCACGACGGGACGGATGCCGACGTGGTGCAGGAAGACGATGTCCTCGGCGAAGGCGCGCCGCATGGCGTCGTCCACCATGGCGTTGCCGCCGTACTTGATGACCATCGTGGTCCCGGCGAAGCGCTGGATCCAGGGCAGGGCCTCCATCAGCGTCGCGGCCTTGTCCTGGGCCTGGAGCGTGGAGGTGTGGGGCGTGCCGTTCATGGTGGCTCCCGTCAGCTCGAGTACGCGGAGTTCTCGTGCACGTACTCGTGCGTGAGGTCGTTGGTCCAGATCGTGGCGCTCGCGGGCCCGGCGGCGAGGTCGATCTCGACCGTGACGTCGTGCGCGGTGAGGTCCACGAGATCGCGGGACTCCCCGATGCCGCCGTTGCGGCAGATCTGCACGCCGTTCATGGACACGTTCAGCCGGTCGGGTTCGAACGCGGCGTCCGTCGTGCCGACGGCGGCGAGGACGCGTCCCCAGTTCGGGTCGTTGCCGAAGATCGCCGTCTTGAAGAGGTTGGAGCGGGCGACGGCGCGGCTGACCACCTCGGCGTCGCGCTCGCTGGCCGCATTGACCGTGGTCACGGCGATGGTGTGGCTCGCACCCTCGGCGTCGTGGATCAGCTGTGCGGCGAGGTCGAGGCAGACCTGCGTGAGCGCGGCCGTGAACTGCGCCTGGTCGGGGGCGACGCCGGCGGCGCCGGAGGCGAGCAGCACCACGGTGTCGTTCGTGGACATGCAGCCGTCCGCGTCGGTCCGGTCGAAGCTCACGCGGGTGGCGTCGTGGAGGGCCGCGTCGAGGGCTGCGGCGTCCAGGGCGGCGTCCGTCGTCAGGACCACGAGCATGGTGGCGAGTCCCGGCGCGAGCATGCCGGCGCCCTTGGCCATGCCGCCGATGGCGTACCCCTCGCTCGGGGAGTCGGCGGTGGCCGGGTAACGCGCCTCCTTGGACACGGTGTCCGTGGTCATGATCGCCTCGGCCGCGGTGGGCCCGCCTCCCCTGCCGAGCGACCCGGCGGCCTCCGTCACCCCGGGGAGGAGCCTGTCCATCGGGAGCTGTTCACCGATGAGGCCGGTGGAGCACACGAACACGTCGGTCGCGGAGACGCCGAGCAGTTCGGCGGTGACCTCCGCCGTCCGGTGGGTGTTCTGGAACCCCTCCGGCCCGGTGCACGCATTGGCGCCCCCCGAGTTGAGCACGACGGCGTCGACGCGTCCGTCGGACACGACCTGGCGCGACCACAGGACGGGGGCGGCCGCCACGCGGTTCGAGGTGAAGACCGCCGCGGCGTTGTGCAGCGGCCCGTCATTGACCACGAGGGCGACGTCGGGCTTGCCGGTGCTCTTGAGGCCGGCTGCGACGCCTGCGGCGCGGAACCCGCCCGGATAGGTGATGCTCACGGTGCGATCCCCTGGATGGTCAGGCCCGCGGTCTCATCGAGTCCGAGGGCGATGTTCATGGACTGCACGGCGCCGCCGGCGGTCCCCTTGGTGAGGTTGTCAATGACGCTGCTGACGATCACGCGGCCGGCATGCTCGTCGAAGGCGAGCTGCAGGGCGGCGTGGTTGCTGCCGAGCACCGACTTCGTCGAGGGCCACTGGCCCTCCGGGAGCACCCGCACGAACGGTTCGTCCGCGTAGGCGGCTTCCCATGCGTTCCTCAGCTGCGCGTACCCGATGCCGGGCTTCACACGTGCGGTCGCCGTCGTGAGGATGCCGCGGGCCATCGGTGCGAGGGTCGGCGTGAACGACAGCGAGACGCGCTCGCCGGCCGCGAGACTGAGTCCCTGCTCCATCTCGGGGGTGTGCCGGTGGCCGCCGCCGACGCCGTAGGGGCTCATGCCGCCCATGACCTCGGAGCCGATCAGGTTCGGCTTGGCCGCCTTACCTGCGCCGGAGGTGCCGGAGGCGGAGACGATGACGACGTCGTCCGGCTCCAGGAGACCGGCGACGAAACCGGGGGTCAGGGCGAGCAGCACGCTCGTGGGATAGCAGCCCGGCACGGCGATGCGTCGGGCCCCCAAGAGGTCGCTCCGGCAGCCCGGGAGCTCCGGCAGCCCGTACGGCCAGCTGCCGGCATGGACGGAACCGTAGAACTTCTCCCACGCGGCGGGATCCTGCAGCCGGTGGTCCGCGCCGGCATCGATGACCAGGGTGTCGGGTGACAGCTGCGCAGCGAGCTCCGCGCTCGTGCCGTGCGGCAGGGCGAGGAAGACGACGTCGTGCCCCGCGAGGACCTCGGGCGTGGTGTCCTGCAGCACGCGGTCGGCGAGGGAGTGCAGGTGGGGCTGCAGCTCACCGAGGCGGGACCCGGCATTGCTGTGGGCGGTGATCGCCCCGACCTCGATGTCGGGGTGGTTGGCGAGGAGGCGCAGGAGCTCGCCCCCGGCGTAGCCGCTGGCGCCGGAAACAGCTGCTGTGAACGTCATGGAGTCGATCCTACAGCAACTCCATGCGTTACTTCACATAGTTATGCAGGCAGTGGGTGGCGATCAGCGCACCGTCGGTCCGCCCGGGAATAGCATGAGGGAACGCCACCGAAAGGGAACCATCATGCCCTCAGCCATCGTCGTCACCGCACCCGGCGGTCCGGACGTCCTCACCCTCGCAACCGTCGAACGCCCGGAACCCGCCCCCGGCCAGCTCCTCGTGAAGGTGGCGGCCGCCGGGGTCAACTTCATCGAGACCTACCAGCGGAGCGGCGTCTACGCCGTCGAGCATCCATTCACCCCCGGAGCCGAGGCGGCGGGGACCGTGGAGGCGCTGGGCGAGGGCGTAACGGACTTCGAGGCGGGTGACCGGGTGGCGTTCGCCGAAGGCAGGAACACCTACGCGGAGTACGCCCTCGTGGACGCCGATCGTGCACTGCCCGTACCCGACGGCGTGGACCTCGAGACCGCGGCCGCCCTCCCCCTGCAGGGCATGACGGCGCACTACCTCATCACCTCGACGTTCCCCGTCCGGTCCGGACACACCGTCCTCGTGCATGCCGGCGCCGGTGGCGTGGGTCTGCTACTGATCCAGCTGCTCAAGGCCAGGGGCGCCCGGGTGATCACTACCGTGTCCACCGCCGAGAAGGAGGATCTGGCGCGGGGCGCCGGCGCCGACGAGGTGCTGCGGTACGAAGGCTTCGCCGACGCGGTGAGGACCTCGACCGGCGGCACCGGGGTGGATGTCGTGTTCGACGGGGTCGGGAAGGCCACCTTCGACGAATCGCTGCGCTCGCTGCGCATCCGCGGCACGATGGTCCTCTTCGGTGCCGCGTCCGGGGCGGTACCGCCGGTGGACCTGCAGCGCCTGAACAGCGGGGGCTCGCTCTTCGTGACGCGGCCGACGCTCGCCCACTACCTGCTCACCCCCGAGGAGCGGCGCTGGCGGTCGGAGGAGCTGTTCGGCGCCGTCGCGGCGGGTCAGCTCGACGTGAGGATCGGCGCACGGTACGCACTGGCCGACGCGGCCCGCGCCCACGAGGACCTCCAGGCGCGGCGGACCACCGGCAAGGTCCTGCTGATCCCCTGAGCGTTCCGGCAGGGATGCCTCCACCTGCGTCTGCGTGGTGCTCCAGCCGGGGAGGCCCGCCCCTCTGCACGGGACGGGCCTCCACGCAGGAGATCAGCGCTGCACGGCACCGAACCGGTCGGCGGCGAGGGCCACGGCGGCATCACGTGCGGCACTCGCCTCCTCCGCGGTCAGCGTGCGGTCCGGCGCCCGGAACCGCAGGGCGAAGGCCAGCGACTTCCGGCCCTCCCCGATGCCCTGTCCCGTGTAGACGTCGAACAGGCTGACGTCCTCGAGCAGCTCGCCGGCGCCCTCGCGCAGTGTCTCGAGCACGTCGCCCGCGACCACGGCGGCGTCCACCACGAGCGCGACGTCCTGCGTGGCCGGCGGATACGTGGACAGCGGCCGCGCGACGATGACGTCGGCGGCGGCCTCGAACAGCAGGTCGACGTCCACCTCGAGCGCGACCGTGCGTGCCGGGAGGTCCTCGGCCGCGATCAGCTTCGGGTGGAGCTCGCCCGCGTAGCCGAGCACCTCACCGCTGCGCAGCGAGATCTCCGCGGTCCGGCCCGGATGGAACGCCTGGTGGCTCCCCTGCCGGACCACGACGTCGACGCCGGTGACCTGAGCCATCAGCTGCACCACGTCGACGGCATCGGCCCAGTCCCAGGCGCGCGTTGCGACCCCGGCCGAGGGGGCGGTCTCGTGGCCGGTGAACAGCGCGGCGACGGTCTGCGGCTGGTCGGGGATCCCGGCGTAGAGGGCGTCGAGCACGCCGTCGTCGGGCCTGACGCCCAGCGGCGGGATGGACTCCGTCCCCAGGGGCCCGGCCGGCAGGAAGACCGCGCCGGACTCGAACAGCGCCAGATCGCGGAACCCGCGCGAGTGGTTCCGCTTCGCCAGCTCGACGAGGCCCGGCAGGAGCGACCGGCGGAGGTAGCCGCGTTCCGCGCTGAGCGGGTTGGCGAGCTTCACCGACGGCACGTCGGCGCCCTCCTCCGGGCTGCCGAAGACGGCGTTGGCGCGTGCCCCGACGAACGGGTAGGACAGCACCTCGGTGAGGCCGGCCGCCGCCAGCGCGTTGAGGAGCCGGCGGCGCTGCTGCTGGACACGCGTCAGCCCGCGACCGGGCGGCGCGACGGGCAGGGTCGACGGGATCGTGTCGTAGCCGACGAGGCGGATGATCTCCTCGGTCAGGTCCTCGCGCGTCTCGAGGTCGGTGCGCCAGCTGGGCGCGGTGACCCGGTAGCCGCCGTCGGTCGCCTCCACGGCGGCCCCGAGGTCGGTGAGCGTCCCGGTGATCTCCTCGTCGGTGAAGGCACGTCCGACCAGGCGCGCCGGGAAATCGGCGGCGAGGTCGATGACGCGCGGCGCGGGCTCCTGCCCGACGTCGGTCGCGGCCTCGTCCACGGTGCCGCCGGCGAGGTCGAGGAGGAGTCCGACGGCTCGCTGCGCGGCGATGTCCGCGATTCGCCAGTCGACGCCGCGCTCGAAGCGCTTGGACGCCTCGGACGGGAGCCGGTGGCGGCGACGCGAGCGTCCGATGCTGACGTCGTCGAAGTGGGCGGACTCGATGAGCACGTTGCGGGTGCCGTCGGACACCTCGGTGGAGGCGCCGCCCATCACGCCCGCGATGCCGATCGGCCCGGACGCGTCGGTGATGAGGAGGTCCTCGGGGTCGAGCGTGCGCTCCCTGTCGTCGAGGGTGCGGAGGGTCTCCCCCGCACCGGCGCGCCGTACCACGATGTCGCCCGACAGCTTGTCGAGGTCGTAGAAGTGCAGCGGCTGGCCGAGCTCCAGCATCACGTAGTTGGAGATGTCGACCACGAGGGAGATGGAGCGGATCCCGGCGAGGCGCAGGCGCGCGGACAGCCAGGGGGGCGTGGGCCGCGTCGGGTCGACGCCGCGCACCGTCCGCACCACGAAGCGGTCACACCCCGGCGTGCCGTAGATGGGCGCCGCGTCCTCGAGGCGCACCGGGTACCCGGGGCCGGCGGCGGGAGGCACGACGACGGTACCGGCCGGATCGGTGAACGCCGTCCCGGTGGCATGCGCGTACTCGCGGGCGACGCCGCGGATGGAGAAGCAGTACCCGCGGTCGGGGGTCACGTTGATCTCCGCGGCCTCGTCGTACAGGCCGAGCAGTTCCATGGCGTCGGTGCCCACCTCGGGGTCGAGCCCCAGGGTGGAGAGCACCAGGATGCCGTCGTGGTCGTCGCCGATCCCGAGCTCACGCACCGACGCGATCATGCCCGCGGACACGTGGCCGTAGGTCTTGCGGGGGCTGATGCGGAAGTCGCCGGGCAGGACGGCGCCGGGCAGTGTCACCACGACCTTGTCACCCTCGACGAAGTTGTGGGCGCCGCAGACGATGCCCTGCACGCCGGAGGGGTCGATGCCGTCGCCCGTGAGCGTCTGCTCGGTGCCCTCCGGTACCACGCGGACCTGGCACCAGTTGATGGTCTTGCCGTTGGACTGGGGCTCCTTGACGACGCTGAGCACCTGGCCCACGACGATCGGGCCGCTCAGCCCGTCGGTGGGACGGTGGACGTCCTCCTCCTCCAGCCCCACCTTGACGAGCTCGGCCATGACCTCTTCCGCGGTCGCGTCCGCGGGGACGGCTGCGTATTCGCGCAGCCATGACAGTGGGATTCTCACCTAGATCTCCATCCCGAAGTGTTCGCTGAAACGTACGTCGCCCTCGATCATGTCGTGCATGTCGCCGACCTCGTTGCGGAACATGAGGGCCCGCTCGATCCCCATGCCGAAGGCGAAGCCGGAGTAGACGTCCGGGTCGATCCCGGTGGCGCGGAGGACGTTGGGGTTGACCATGCCGCAGCCGCCCCACTCGATCCAGCGTGGGCCGCCCTTGGCACCGGGGTGCCAGATGTCCAGTTCCGCGCTCGGTTCGGTGAAGGGGAAGTAGTTGGGGCGCAGCCGCACCCGGGCGTCGTCGCCGAACAGCTGCTGCGTGAAGTGCTCCAGCGTGCCCACGAGGTCGGCCATGGTGAGGCCCTTGTCGATGGCGAGGCCCTCGAACTGGTGGAACACGGGCGTGTGGGTGGCGTCGAGTTCGTCCGTGCGGAACACCTTGCCCGGGCACAGGACGTAGATGGGCAGCTCGCGCTCGAGCATGGAGCGCACCTGGACCGGCGACGTGTGCGTGCGCAGCACCAGGTGGGCCTCCGGGGGCTCCACGAAGAAGGTGTCCTGCATCTCGCGGGCCGGGTGGTCCGGCTTGAAGTTCAGGGCGTCGAAGTTGAACCACTCCGACTCGAGCTCGGGCCCCTCGGCGATCTCCCAGCCCATGCCGACGAAGACGTCGCTGACCCGCTCCTGCAGCGTCGACAGCGGATGCCGCGCTCCCGTCCGGCGACGGCGCGGGGCCGCGGTGACGTCGACGGCCTCCTCGATGAGGATCCGCGCGTCACGCTCGGCTTCGAGCTCCACGGTGCGGGCGGCGAGCGCCTGGTTGATCCGGCCGCGGGCCGGGCCGATGTTCTTGCCGGCGGCGGACTTTTGGTCCTTGGGCAGGGCGCCGATCCCCCGGTTGGCGAGGCTCAGCGGCGACTTCTCGCCGGTGTGCGCGATCCGCACCCCCTTCAGCCCGTCGAGGTCTGCGGCCGCCGCGATGGCGGCGAGCGCGGCGTCCACGGCCGCGGCGACCGACGAGGCGTCCAGCGGATCGGGGACGCGAGCCTCGGGGGCATCGGGGCCGTCGGGCCCGGTGTGCTCTGGGGTTTCGGACATGGGGGTGGCTTACCTTGCACTCTCGGACGGCGGGCGGCCTGCCGGAGCGGGCCGCGCCTCTGGCGGGAACAGGAAAAGGCCGGCTCGCAGCGAGCGCGCACCGGCGTGTCAAGTCTAGGCGACCGGTTCGACGCCGCCGCAACGTCCGGCGATCGTCCCCGCCCTCGGGGCGGGGGCGCGGTCCGCCGCGCGTACGATGACCGCATGGACCGGAGGCTCGTACCGCTGCTCAACTGGATCAACCTGTCGACACCGTGCGGTCTCGCGGTCGCCGTCCTCTCCGGCTGCCGGGTCTCCGCCGGACCCGGCGGGATCCTGCTCGCCGAGGGCTACCGGCGGCGCCTCCCGAAGGCACGGGCCTTCACGGTGGGCAGCGTGGTGCTCCTCCGGGGGACCGTACCGCGCCACGCCCCTGCGGGCTTCACCCGGCTGCTCGAGCACGAGGCGCGGCACACCCGCCAGTACGCCGCGTGCCTCGGGCTCCCCTTCCTGCCCGCCTATCTCGCGGCGGCAGGCTATTCGCTCCTGCGCACCGGTGACCCGGCCTCGCGCAACCCCTTCGAACGCGGAGCGGGACTGTCCGACGGCGGCTACCGCGAGCGTCCCGTCCGGCCGCTCGCCGGGACGGTCCGGGCCTCGGTCGCCGCCCTCGCGAGGAGCGCGAGGAGCGCGCGGCGACGGTGAGGGCAGGGCTGCCCCCGCTCAGTGCTCGGCGCCCGCGGTGGCCCGCAGGTCGGCCCCCGTGTCCGCCGCCGTCGTCGCGATGGTCGCGAGGGCCTCGGCCATGAGGTCGATCGCGAGTCCCGGCTGCCCGTGCGCCTCGCCCTGCTCGGTGGAGAACGGGACGTGGACGAAGCCCCCGCGGGAGTTCTCCCGCCGGGCGAGCAGGTGCATGAGCCCGTAGAAGACGTGATTGCAGACGTACGTCCCGGCCGTCTGCGAGACCTCCACCGGGATGCCGAGGGCCGCCACCGCCTCGCGGCACGCCTTGATGGGCAGCGAGGAGAAGTACGCCGCGGGACCACCGGGCACCACCGGTTCGTCGATGGGCTGCCGTCCGGCGTTGTCGCCGATCCGGGCGTCGTCGACGTTGATGCCGACGCGTTCCACCGAGACGCGGCTCCGCCCGCCCGCCTGCCCCGCGCACACCACGATGTCGGGGCGGAAACGGACCAGTGCGGCCTCCAGCGCGTCGAGGCTCTGCCCGAAGACGCAGGGGAGCTCGACGGCCACGGCGTCCCTCCCCTGCTCCCGCAGGAGCAGCGCCGCCCGCTCGGCGGCGAGCCAGGACGGGTTGGACGGTTCTCCCCCGAAGGGTTCGAAGCCGGTCAGGAGGATCATGCCCCCAGCCTAGGTCAGGCTCGGGCGGTGGCGCAGAATTAGTACACGTGTTCTACTGGGGGCATGCGGTGGGAAGGGCAGACAGTGACAGTGGACGGCGTCGCGCCGTCGGCACCGGCCCTGCTGCCGTTGGCCGGACTGGTCCGCAGCGTGCAGACACCCGAGTTCGCGGGCATCACCTTCCACGAGGTGGCCGCCCGGTCGATCCTCAACAGGGTCCCCCCGACGTCGTCGATGCCGTTCTCCTGGACCATCAACCCGTTCCGGGGCTGCTCCCACGCCTGTGTCTACTGCTTCGCCCGCAAGACGCACAGCTATCTGGACCTGGATACGGGCCTCGACTTCGATGCGCAGCTGGTGGTCAAGATCAACGCCGTCGAGGTGCTCACCCGCGAGCTCGCGCGCCCCTCCTGGGAGCGCGAGCACGTGGCCCTGGGAACGAACACCGACCCGTACCAGCGCGCGGAGGGCCGCTACCGGCTCATGCCGGGGATCATCGGGGCGCTCGCGGACTCGGGGACGCCCTTCTCGATCCTCACCAAGGGCACGCTCCTGGCACGCGACCTGCCGCTGCTGAAGGCTGCGGCGCGGTCGGTCCCGGTCGGCATGGGCATCTCCCTCGCGCTCGTGGACCCGGTCCTCGCCGAGGCGATCGAACCCGGCACCCCGGCCCCGAAGGCACGCCTGGCCCTGATCTCCCGCCTGCGGGAGGCGGGCCTGCCGTGCGGCGTCCTGGCCATGCCGGTCCTGCCCTGGCTCTCGGACGGCGACGAGTCGCTGGACCGCCTCTTCGGGGCGCTGGCAGCGGCGGGGGCCACGGGGGTGACCGCGGGTCCCCTGCATCTGCGGCCGGGCTCACGGGAGTGGTTCATGCAGTGGCTGGCAACCCACCACCCGCGTCTGGTTCCACGCTACGAGGAGCTCTACCGCGGCGGGAGCTATGCCTCCAAGGAGTACCGGGACTGGCTGTCCGGCAGGATCCGTCTGTTCCGCGGGAAGCACGGGCTGACGGCCGGCGCCGGGTTCTTCCGCAACCTCTCGCCCGCAGGACAGCAGGAACCGGTCGACGCCCGGCCCGCGGTTACGCCGGTCCAGGCGGCGCTGTTCTAGCCGCACCCGACAGGCGGTCCGTCACGGCCCGCAGCGCAGCGAGGATGGGCCGGTCGGCCGGGATCCACGGCAGGGCGTCGAGGTCGCGGGCGGGGTGGAGTGCCACCCAGCGCAGTTCGTCGTGGTCCTGCAGGGGCGCCGCTTCACCGGCCTCCGTCTCGGCGAGCCACACGCGCATCGCCGCCGTGGCGTGGAGCGGCCAGCCCTGCGGACCCGGGCCGCCGATCTCGGGGCCGAGCCGCGCCTCGATGCCCAGTTCCTCGCGGAGTTCACGCAGCAGCGCCGCCTCGCAGGTCTCGCCGGGCTCCACCTTGCCTCCGGGGAACTCCCACATCCCGGCGAACTGCGGGGGCGCCGTCCTGCGGGCGACGAGGAGCCGGGTGGGGTGCTGGAGGGAGTCGACGACGGCGGCTCCGACGATCTGGCGGAGTTCCGTCTCTGCAGGGTGCGTCACCGGCCGAGTCTATCCAGGCCACCGGGCCACCGCGGCACGCGGTACGCCAGGTGGTCCGGTCCGGTCCGGTCCTCAGCTCTCCTCAGCTCTCCTCGGGGGAGGCGAGCCCGTCCCCGGTGGGTGCCGTCCGGTGTTCGGGGTTGTCGCCGCGGCGGTACTCGCCGTGCGGGCTCAGGCCGGGGACCTGCTGACCCGCGTTGAGTTCGGTGGAGGTGTACGTCTCCTCGGAGAACTCCGCGGCGCTCTCGCTCTCGGGTTCCTGGGGGAGGTTGATGTCCTCCCGCAGGTGCTCGCTCTGCGGCAGTTGGAAGGAGTTCGGCGTCCAGCCCATGATGCACTCCGATCGTTCGGTGGTTGGCTTGCGGCGGGTGGTCCCGGCAGGGCAGCCCGTGGCGGCCCTGCCGGGCCCGTCATGAAATTGTCGTGCGTCCTCGACCCGTGGCCCTGGCGAGGATCCTGTGCGCGGGCCGGGGTGCCGCCTCGTGATGGTCCGCGATCCCGCCCCGCGCGAGATGGGTGATCCGGAGGGCCTCCGAGACGACGTCCTCGAGGCTGCCTCGGCGCAGCAGTGCCGCTCGTTGGCGCCGGGCCCCGGTACCGCGCGCCAGGAGCTGGCGCAGCAGCGATTCGGCGATCTCCGCGTCGCCCTGGTCGCGGAGGGCCGGCCCGACGTGGCGCAGCAGCGCCAGCGCCACGGCGCCGGCGTCCTGCGGCTTCCCGGTGAGCGGGTGCAGCAGCTTCCCGTCCAGGCCGAACCTGCCTGCGCGCCAGGACGCCATCCTCAGCATGGCCGTGGGCACGGCGAGCGGGGCGACGCCGGCGCGCCACTCACGTGCGGCCGTCTCGACCAGTCCCCGCGTCAGCAGGGCGATCAGGACGGCGTCGTCCGAGTACAGGCACACATCAGTGACGCGCACCTCGACGGTGGGGTGGTGGTGGCTCAGGCGGGCGTCGAAGTAGATCTGGGCGAGGTCCACCGGCACCGCCGTGTCGAGCAGTCCGGCGACGGTCGCGTGGTACCGCTCGGGCGTGCCGAAGATGTCGCACGGCCCGGTCATGGGCCAGCGGCTCCACGCCTGGGACCGGTAGCTGGCGTACCCGGTGTCCGTCCCGTTCCAGAAGGGCGAGTTGCCCGAGAGCGCGAGGAGTACCGGCAGCCAGGCGCGGATGCGGTCGAGGACGGCGACGCCCTCCTCGTCGTCCGCGACGCTGACGTGGACATGGCAGCCGCAGGTCAGCTGCTCGCTCGCGGTCAGTGCGAACCTGTCCTGTATCTGCTCGTAGCGCGTACCCGGCGAGGCGATCGGGCGCGCGGGCTGGGGCGAGGTGGCGAGGGCCACGGCCCGGGCGCCCACCCGCCGCGCCGTCTCGTCGGCGAGGGCACGGCACCGCGCGATGTCCATGGCGAGGTAGTTCACGTCGTCGTAGGGGTGGGTACCCGTCTCGATCTGCTCCTGCTTGATCTCGCAGGTCAGCCGCTCGTCGTGGCACAGGCGGAAGGCCTCCTGGCCCAGGGGTGCCGGACGGCCGTCCTCGGCGTGGACGAGGAGGAACTCCTCCTCCACACCGAAGGTCCTCACGGGCGCACCCCGCCGGTCGGGGCGGAGCACGTCGGCGCCTGCTGCAGTGGGCGGGGAAGGGTGGGCATGGCGGGTCTCCTCAGCGGAACGATCGTCGGGCCGCTGCTGAACCACGTTGTCGTCCATCCACCGTAGGACCGCCGACGACGCCGCAGCAATCCCGTCGGCGATGTCGTCGCGGCGCCGCATCCTGTTGACTTTCCGGGCCGATGTGGTCATCGCCTAGGCTTGACGGAGACGACGGCGTCCGCGTCGCCGCGTGTCCCCCCTGCATCTGGGAGGGCGGCGACCCTCCCCCTTCACGAACGAACACGCCGCAAGGACACCCATGACTGCCCCCGTTCCATCCCCGACGCCCTCCCAGCGGCTCGCGGGCCGCCCACTGGCCCTGGCCATCGGGGCGCTGGCCGTGGGAGGGTTCGCCCTCGGGACCACCGAGTTCACCATCATGGGTCTGCTCGAGCAGATGCGCGCCGATCTCGGCGTCGACTACGAGCGTGGCGGTCAGGTCATCTCGGCCTACGCGCTCGGCGTCGTCGTCGGCGCGCCGGTCCTCGCCACGCTCGGCGCCAAGAGACCGCAGCGCTCGGTCGCCCTCGCCCTCGCGCTGGTCATCACCCTGGCCAACCTCTCCTCGTTCTTCGCCTCGGGCTTCGGGTGGATGCTGGCCTCCCGGTTCCTGTCCGGGCTGCCGCACGGCGCCTACTTCGGTGTGGCCGCTGTCATCGCCGCGTCCCTTGCCGATCCCGCCAGGCGCGGGCGCGCCATCTCGATGGTGATGCTCGGGCTCAGCATCGCGAACGTCGTCGGGGTGCCCTTCGCGACCTGGATGGGCCAGCAGTTCGGCTGGCGGTCCATGTTCCTGCTGGTGGGGCTGATCGGTGCGGCCACGCTGGTGCTCATCAGGGTGTTCGTCCCCGCTCTCCCGGTGCGGCCCGGGGCGAGCATCCGGGGTGAACTCGGAGCGCTGCGCCGCCCGCAGCTGTGGATGACACTGCTCATCGGGATCGTGGGTTTCGGCGGGTTCTTCGCCGTCTACTCCTACATCGCCCCGGTGATGACCGAGGTGGCCGGGCTGGGCGCCTCCCTCCTGCCGTTCGTCGTCGCGCTGTACGGGGTCGGCATGGTGGTCGGAAACATCCTCGGCGGACGGCTGGCGGACCGGTCGATCATGGGGAGCATCTACGGGTCGATGACCGCCATCGCCGTGGTCCTGCTGGTCTTCCCGCTCGCGGCCGGCACGCCCTGGTCGGCATGCCTCTTCGTCTTCCTCGTCGGGGCGACCGGCTCCACCCTGATCCCACCCCTGCAGGCGCGCCTGCTGGACGTCTCCCCCGGAGCGCCCTCCCTCGCCTCGTCGATGAACCATTCCTCGCTGAACCTGGCGAATGCGCTCGGGGCGGCGCTCGGGGGCGCCGTCATCACGGCCGGCTGGGGCTTCACGGCGCCGGCCCTCGTGGGTGCGGGCCTCGCTGTGCTGGGCCTCGGGGTGGCCCTCGCCAGCGGCAGGATGGACCGGCGGCGGGGTGCGGGGACGCAGCGCCGGTCCGTCCCCGTGGCCTGAGGCGGCACACCGGTCCCGGCGGTCGGCCGGGCGCTAGCCGGTGCGCTGCGCGCGCGCCGAGGCGTAGAGGCAGACCGTGGCGGCGGTGCCGACGTTGAGCGATTCCGCGTTCCCGTAGACAGGCACGGCGACCCTCGCATCGGCGTCCGCGGTCACCGCGGGCGGCAGACCCTGCGCCTCGTTGCCGAAGAGCCACGCGGTCGGACCCTCCAGGCGGACGGTGCCGGCCGGACCGACCGCGCCGGCTTCGGACCCGGCGCGCTCCGGGAGCGGTCCGCCCACGGCGCGGGCAGCACTTGCGTCCTGCAGGTCGTCGAGATTCACGGCGCCGTACCCGTCGGCGGCGAGGACGGTCATCCCGCCGCCCTTCAGGCGGTCGGTCAGCCCGTCGAGCTCCACGCCGAGGACGAGCGGCAGGTGGAACAGCGAACCGACGGTGGAGCGCACCGTCTTCGGGTTGTAGGGATCCACGCTCGCGCCGGTCAGGATGACGGCGCCAGCGCCGGCGGAATCGGCCGCGCGGATGATGGTGCCCGCGTTGCCCGGGTCACGCACCTCGACCAGCACGGCCACGAGCCGCGGTCCGGCGGCGAGGACGTCCTCGAGCGGGACGTCGACGAACCGGCAGACCGCCACGAAGCCCTGCGGCGTCACGGTGGAGGACATCGCCGCGAGGACCTCCGGTGTGGCCTGCCGGAGCACGGGCGCGCCGTCACGCGCGAGCAGCGCCGCGATGTCGGCGTGCCGCTCAAGTGCCTCCGGCGTGGCATAGGCAGCGACGACGACGTCGTCCCTGCCCGCCCCACGCCGCTCGAGGTGGAGGCGCAGCGCCTCCCGCACGGCCTGAGGCCCTTCGGCGAGGAACTCGCGGCGCCGGAGACGCGACGGACGCCCGGCCAGGCGTGCCACGTCCTTCACCCGATCAGCCTGGGTGTTGGTCATCAGTGGCGCCTGGGGGCGTCCGTCGTCAGTCATCGTTGTCCGGTGGGCGGGCCGCAGGGCCCGCTCCAGCCGATGTGCCTAGGCCGAGGCCTTGAGCGGGGCCGACGTGTCGGCCGGCAGGGCGTTCTTCGCGATCTGGACGAGCGCGGCGAAGGCGGCTCCGTCCGTGACGGCGAGGTCGGCGAGCATCCGGCGGTCCACCTGGATCTCGGCGGCCTTGAGGCCCTGGATCAGGCGGTTGTAGGTCAGGCCGTTGGCGCGGGAGGCAGCGTTGATGCGCTGGATCCAGAGGCGACGGAAGTCACCCTTGCGCTTGCGGCGGTCGCCGTAGCTGTAGACGAACGAGTGGAGCAGCTGCTCCTTGGCCTTGCGGTACAGGCGCGAACGCTGTCCGCGGTAGCCCTTGGCGCGCTCGAGGATGACCCGACGCTTCTTGTGGGCATTGACTGCCCGCTTCACACGTGCCACGTGCGTACTCCTTTTGTTCTTCGGTGACGGCCGCAGCCGCAGCGCCGCACGGTCCGTGCGTGCGCTTTCCCCGGGGTGGATAGGTGGTTAGATGCCCAGCATCTTCTTGATGGTCTTGGTGTCGGCCTTCGAGACGATCTGGTCGCTCGCGAGGCGGCGCGTCACGGTCGAGGACTTGTGCTCAAGGTAGTGGCGGCGGTTGGCCTGCTGGCGCTTGAGCTTTCCGCTTCCGGTCAGCTTGAAGCGCTTCTTGGCGCCGCTGTGGGTCTTCATCTTCGGCATGGGGACCGATCTCCTTCTGGTAGCCGGGGCGTGTGCGCCCGGAGTTCGGCACCGTGACGATGCCTGCTGGTTGTGGAACGAGCCCGTCAGGACCGGCCTGGAGGCCTAGTCCGTGCTCCCGGGCTTGGGCCGGCTGGTCGGGCTCTTGGAGGGAGCCGTCCTGCCGGTGGGCTTAGGGGTCGCCGACGGCTTCGGCGCTCCGGGCTTCGGCATGGCCGAGGGCTTGGCTGCCGCGGACGGCTTCGGTGCCGACGCGGCGGGCTTGGGGGCCGCTGCTGCCGGCCTCGGTGCCGGGGCGGCCGGAGCCGACCTCGGTGCCGGGGCAGCCGCGGCGGGGCGGGACGCCGCGGGGCGCGGGGCCGATGCGGGCCGGGACGTGGCAGGGCGCTCCGTGGCCGGACGCGGCGCCGTCGACCGCGGGGCCGACGAGGTGCGGGCCGGTGCTGCCGGAGCCTGCTCCGCCTTCGGTGCCTGCACGGGCTGTGCCGGCGTCGTGCCCGTCGCCTCCGCCGCGGGTGCGCCCTGGGCGGGTGCCTCGGGAGCGTCCGTCCGCGGTGCCTCGACGGGCTCGGGCGTACTCCTGATCTCGTAGCCCTCGGGCAGCAGGTCCGCGAGGGACTGCGTCAGCGGCGCGTTGTCGGCACCGGAGGTATCGACGCGCGGCGGGGCCTCACCGTTCCTGGCGGCCTCGTTCGCCGCCTTCGCCTCGGCGCGCTGCGTGGCGCGGCGCGCTTCCGCCTTCGCCTCGGCCTTGTTCTTGGTGGGACCGATGACCATGACCATGTTGCGTCCGTCGATGCGCGGCGACGACTCGACCACGCCGACCTCGGCGACGTCCTCGGCGAACTTCTGCAGCAGGCGGATACCCATCTCGGGGCGCTGCTGCTCACGTCCGCGGAACTGGATCATGGCCTTGACCTTGTCGCCGGCGCCGAGGAAGCGGATGGCGTGGCCGCGCTTGGTCTCGTAGTCGTGCGTGTCGATCTTGAGGCGGAACCGGATCTCCTTCAGGACCGTGTTGGTCTGGTTCTTCCGCGCCTCGCGGGCCTTGACGGCCGCCTCGTACTTGTATTTGCCAAAATCCATGAGCTTGGCGACCGGCGGCTTGGCCTGCGGTGCTACCTCGACAAGATCCAGGTCGGACTCGGCGGCAAGTCGGAGTGCGTCCTCGATACGGACGATTCCTACCTGTTCGCCGGCAGGTCCGACCAACCGCACCTCGGGAACGCGGATACGATCGTTGATTCTTGGCTCGCTGATGTGTCACTCCTGTGGATGCTCAAGCTGAAACCGCCTGCAGACGAAAGAAGGCCTTCCATTGCACGCGCAATCGAAGGCCTCGGTAACCGGTCATGCACGGTCGGGGAGGCAGAAGCCTCCTGCGCGACGGCAGAACCGACCAGGTGACCCGGCTACCTGCAATGCGACGATCGGTCGCACCAGGCAAACGCGGGTGGGAGAGGACTCCGCTTGCGTCCCGGCCACCACCCGCCGCCCCCGGAGGGAGCACAGCAAGTAACGGCGACCGGTTGGTCTATGCCAAGCTTACCAGTATGGACACCCCACACGACAATCCGCAGCCCGCCCCCGACGACGTGCCCGCACCGGTGACCCGCCGCAGCTTCGCGGACGAGCAGGAGCAGGGCCCCGACACGCAGGACGACGCCGAGCAGGACGTCCGCCGGCAGATGAGGGACATCTCCGAGGTGGCCGCCGTGGAGGTCATCGTCACCTCCGCGGTCCACCTCATGAGTGCCGCGGCCGTGAAGTGCGGCCTCGGCCACGAGGAGAACGCCGAGCAGCTCAAGGACCTCGACGAGGCACGCAAACTCATCACCGCCCTCGCCGGCTTCGTGACGGCCGCGGCGCCGGAGATCGGCTCCCAGCACGCCGGACCGCTGCGCGACGGGCTGCGCTCCCTGCAGCTCGCCTTCCGGGAGGCGTCGATCATCCCCGACCCGCCAGGTCAGGGTCCGGGCGAGAAGTACACCGGCCCGGTCAACTAGCGCCTCCCGGCAGCCCGCTACCGCGCGGGCTGCCCCGAGGCCGCCGGGGACCGAAGGCTCCGGCGGCCGGCGAGGTAGCCGACGGCGCCGATGGCCGCGGAGACCACGGACACGGCGGTGAAGCCGCCCCACGGCCCGGTCGCGTCGATGAGCAGCCCGGCGACGGGCGCCCCGAGCGCCACGCCGGAGGTCAGCGCGGACCCGTACCAGCCCATGGCCTCCCCCCGCCGGTCCTCCGCGACGAGGTCGGCGACCTTCTCCGAGGCGGCGGAGAGGACCGGTGCGCACAGCAGGCCCGGTGGGATGGACAGCAGTGCCAGTGACAGCGTGTCCTGGGCGAACCCCATGGGCAGCGTCAGCAGTCCCATGCCGAGCAGCAGCAGCGACGGCGGGACCGGCCGGTGCAGTGCTCCGTAGAGGAGGCCGCCGACGACCGACGCCGCGCACCACGCCACGAACACGAGCCCCAGCTGCCCCTCCTTCCCGGCGAGCTCGAGGGCCGCGACGATGCCGACCTCGGAGCCCGAGAGCGCCAGTCCGGCGCCCGCGGCGATCACCATGACCAGGACGAGCGGCCCCGTCAGCCAGGGGAACGCGCGGCGCACTCCCCTGCGCAGCATCGACGGCCGGCGCCCCGCCGTCGTGTCCCGGTACCCCACGAGGTCGGCCGGGGCCCCTCCGAGCACGGCCGGCCCGGGAGCCGGGACGGGCCCGGTGACGGGTTCGGTGATGGGTCCGGTGACGCGGGCGGCGTCGTGCAGCTGCTCGGACCGCGTCGGAGGGTCGACCCACATGAGGAAGAGCCCGGCCGACGCCGCGGCGATACCGACGAGGGTGAGGCCGAGCACGGAGGACACCTGCGTGGCGAGGACGACGCCGACCGCGGGCCCCGCCATGAAGACCACCTCCGTGGAGATCGCATCGAGGGTGAAGGCCGTGCGGCGGCGGTCACCGTCCACCAGGACGCCGAGTGCCTGGCGGATCACCGAGAAGGCCGGGAGGGTGAAGAGTCCGCCGATCAGGGCCGCGACGAGCAGCCACTGGTAGGACAGGTGCGGCGCGACCGACCAGACGATCGCCTCGGCGACCACCGAGGGGATGAGCGCCCTGCGCAGCCCCACGTCGTCGATCCGCCGGCCCCGCCAGGGGGCACCCACGGCGATGCCGATGGTGACCACGGCCGCCACGGCGCCCGCCTCCGCGTAGCCCCGGTCAAGGGTCTGCACCACGTGCAGGGTCAGCAGCACGCCTGCCGCGGAGTGGGGGAAGCGGGCGATCATCCCGATGATCAGCAGCGTCCGCACGGAGCGGATCCGCAGCAGGTCGCGGTAGACGGCGAAGTTCACGGTTCTGTCTTTCCTGGCCGACGGCGCTGCGTCAGCGGGTGAGTTTGATGTCGAGCGAGTCGACGCGTTCCACGAAGGCGTCGAGGCCCAGGAGCGTCGCCCGGAAGGCGGCGACGACGTCGTGCACCTCCTGCGGGGCCAGCCCGCCGCGGAGTCGCAGGTCCATCCGCAGTTCCGGTCCGGGCCCTCCGCCGGAAGCAATGCTACCGTCGGCGGCCCGTGCGAGGACGCCGGCGGCGGGCCGGAGGGCCACGGAGAGGATGTCCGGCACCGCTCCCGCAGCCGTCGCGACGAGCGAGGCCAGATCGGCGTCCTCGTAGGAGGGTGTCCAGCCGATCTGCCGGGCGAGGGCCCACACGGCAGGGCGCCGGAGGACGACGGTCACCTCGCCTCCCGGGTCGAGGACCATCAGTTCGGCGTCCTCCGCCGCGGCGGCCAGGGCGGCCCGCGCGGCGTAGGCCGCCACGGGCCTCGCCTCCGCGTGCCACCGCGTCAGCGCCGCGGTCGAGGAGAAGACCGGCAGGGCCTTCCGCCCGTCCGGCGCGGTCAGCGTGACGAGCGCCATCTCGGCTTCCTTGTCGGCCGCCAGGCCTGCGACGCCCTCCGCCTCCTGGCCGAGCCGGGCGACGATGGGGATGAATACGCGTGCGGTGGTGAGGGCCGCGAAGACCGCCCGTTCGCGCGGCCCGGGCTGGTCCACCGCGCCCTCGGAGGCTCCCAGGAGCCCCGCCACGGCGGCGGTGAGTGCGTGGTCGGCGGAGCCGTCGTCGTCGTCGAAGGCGTGCAGCGGGTTGTCGGGACCGGACAGGTCCCGGCCGGCCCACGCCCGGCCCGCGGAGTCCGCGGTGTTGCCCGCGAGTGCGGCCGCGATGTGGGCGGGGAGCTCCCTCCGGCTCACGCGGCCGGCAGCCCTGCCACGTCCAGTGCCTGCGGCAGGGTGAAGGCACCGGCGTAGAGGGCCTTGCCGACGATGGCGCCCTCGAGCCCGTGCGGCACGAGGTCGCGGAGGGCCGCGATGTCGTCCAGGCTCGAGATCCCGCCGGATGCCACGACCGGACGCGTGGTCCTGGCCAGGACCTGCTCGAGCAGGGCGAGGTTCGGGCCCTTCAGCGTCCCGTCCTTGGTCACGTCCGTCACGACGTAGCGTGCGCAGCCGGCGTCCTCGAGGCGCTGCAGGACCTCCCAGAGGTCACCGCCGTCCTCCGTCCAGCCGCGTGCCGCGAGCGTGGTGCCGCGCACGTCGAGTCCGACGGCCACGGCGTCGCCGTACCGGGCGATGGCGAGTTCGGTCCACTCGGGGTTCTCGAGGGCGGCCGTCCCGAGGTTCACGCGCGTGGCGCCGAGCTCGAGCGCGGCGTCGAGGGAGGCGTCGTCCCGGATGCCGCCGGAGAGCTCCACCTTGATGTCGAGGTGCTTCACCACGCGCTCGAGCAGGGGCTGGTTGGAGCCCCGGCCGAAGGCGGCGTCCAGGTCGACGAGGTGGACCCACTCCGCGCCGGCCTCCTGCCAGGCGAGGGCGGCGTCGAGCGGGTCGCCGTAGCCGGTCTCGCTGCCGGCCTCACCCTGGACCAGGCGGACGGCCTGCCCGTCGGCGACGTCGACGGCGGGGAGGAGTTCGAGCGTGGGCTGTTCGGCGAAGGGGCTCATGATCTGCTTTCGTGCGGGCTGCGGAGGTCCGCGGGACGGGTCGGGTGGGGGGTCCGGCTAGTCGCCGGGGAGGGTGAAGAGGTAGGCGGCGACGAGCGAGAGGCCCGCCAGCGCGAGGAAGGCGATCCACACCCAGCGCGGGAAGTCCTGGCTGCGCAGGGAGTAGGCGCCGCCGATGAGGAGCCCGGCGGCTCCCATGAGCACCAGGCTCAGCATCGGTTCACCGCAGGCCCTCGATCCAGTTCCGCAGCAGCTGCGCTCCGGCGTCGCCCGACTTCTCGGGGTGGAACTGCGTGGCGCTGAGCGGGCCGTTCTCGACCGCGGCGATGAAGGGCCCGCCGTGGTGGGACCAGGTGACCTGCGGAGGCTTCATGGCGGGCTGGGTGACGTCGAAGGACCAGTCCTGGACGCCGTAGGAGTGCACGAAGTAGAAGCGCTCGTCCCCGATGCCGTCGAACAGGACGGTGTCCGCGGGGGCCTGGACGGTGTTCCAGCCCATGTGCGGGACGACGTCGGCCTTCAGCCGCTCGACCGTACCGGGCCATTCGCCCATGCCCGGCGTGCGCACGCCGTGTTCCACGCCCTCGTCGAAGAGCACCTGGAGCCCGACGCAGATCCCGAGGACCGGGCGGCCGCCGGCGACGCGGCGGCCGATCATGCGCAGCGCGTCGACGTCCTTGAGTCCCTTCATGACGGCGGCGAACGCGCCGACGCCCGGAACGAGCAGGCCGTCGGCGGTGAGGACGTCGTCGGGCTTGGCGCTGAGGACGACCTCGGCTCCCACGTGTTCGAGGGCGCGGACCACGGAGCGGACGTTGCCGGAGCCGTAGTCGAGCACAGTGACGGTACGGGGGCTCACAGCGCTCCCTTCGTGGAGGGGATGCCCTCGACCCGGGGATCGGGTTCCACGGCGGCGCGGAGAGCCCGGGCGAGGGCCTTGAACTGGGCCTCGACGATGTGGTGCGGGTCGCGGCCGCCGAGGACGGTGACGTGCAGGCAGATCTGCGCGTGCAGCGCGATGGCCTCCAGCACGTGCCGGGTGAGCGATCCCGTGAAGTGGCCGCCGATGAGGTGGTACTCCTGACCCGCCGGTTCCCCGCCGTGCACGAGGTACGGGCGTCCCGAGATGTCGACCACGGCGTTCGCGAGGGCTTCGTCCAGCGGGACGGTCGCCTCACCGAAGCGGCGGATGCCGGCCTTCGTGCCGAGGGCGATGCGCAGGGCCTCGCCGATGGCGATCGCGGTGTCCTCGACGGTGTGGTGGACGTCGATGTGCGTGTCCCCGGAGGACGTGATGGCGAGGTCGATCAGCGAGTGCTTCGACAGCGCGGTGAGCATGTGGTCGTAGAAGGGCACCGTGGTGTCGATCGAGGACACCCCGGTGCCGTCGAGGTCGAGCTCGACGACGACGCTGGACTCGCTCGTGACGCGTTCGATCCGGGCCGTGCGGCCGCGGGCGGCATCAACTGTCATGGCATTCCTTCTGTGCGCTGCCGGGCATCCGGCACTGATCGGGGTTCGGCGGTGGGTGGGGGCGATGCACGGTGCAGGACCACCCCCAAGTCTAGGAGACTCGCGTGCGCGACCTGCGCCCGCGGGCCAGAGAGGGCCGGAGCGGACTACAGCAGCTTCGTCAACGCCGAGAGGAACACGGTGGTCTCGTGTTCTGTTCCCGCCGTGACCCGCAGGGACCCCGGGATGCCGACGTCGCGGATGAGGACTCCGGCCTCCAGCAGTCCCTCCCAGACGCGGTGCGGATCCTCGAGACCGGAGAAGAACACGAAGTTCGCATCCGACGGTGCCGGAGACAGTCCGAGCCGCTCCAGCTCCCTCACGATGCGGTCCCGCTGCACCTTGATCGCCTCGACGTTGGACAGCAGCGTGTCGGCGTGCGTGAGCGCGGCGTTCGCCGCAGCCTGCGTGATGGCGGACAGGTGGTACGGCAGGCGCACCAGCCGCAGGGCATCGGTGACCTCGGGCGCGGCCGCGAGGTAGCCGATCCGGGCTCCGGCCAGGGCGAAGGCCTTGCTCATGGTGCGGGACACGAGCAGCCGCGGGCGCCCGGGCAGGAGCGTGAGCGCGCTCAGCGTGCCCTGCTGGGCGAACTCCCCGTACGCCTCGTCGACGATGATGATGGCGCGGGCGGCCTCGCCGGCGTCGTAGGCGGCCTCGATGACGTCGAGTCCCAGGGCGGTGCCGGTGGGGTTGTTCGGCGAGCACAGGAAGACGATGTTGGCGCCGGACCCGCGGACCGCCCGGGCGGTGGCCTCGGGGGTCATGGCGTAGGCGGCCCCGCGCTCCGCCGTGACGTAGCGGGTGCCCGTGCCGCTGGCCAGCAGCGGGTACATGGAATAGGTGGGAGGGAAACCGATCGCGGTCCGCCCCGGTCCGCCGAAGGCCTGGAGGACCTGCTGCAGGACCTCATTGGAGCCGTTGGCCGCCCAGAGCTGGTCGGGGGTGAGACCGTGGCCGAGGTAGTCGGCGAGGTTCTTCCGCAGTTCGGTGAATTCACGGTCCGGGTACCGGTTCAGCCCCTGCGTGGCCCGGGCGACGGCCGCCACGATGGCTGCATGCACGTCGTCGGGGACGCCGTGGGTGTTCTCGTTGACGTTCAGGAGGATCGGGACGTCCAGCTGGGGTGCACCGTAGGGGTGCAGCCCCACGAGGTCGTCACGCAGCGGGAGGTTTGCGAGGGCGTCGACGGATGAGGGCACCTCACGAGTTTAAGCGATGCGGGCTGCAGCGGCGAACGGAGCAGGCCGGCGACGATCACCGCCGCAGTGTGCTGCATGCCTAGCCGTCCGCGGGGATCGCGACGGTCTGCCCGGCCTGCACGACGGAGCCGCGCAGGTCGTTGAGTTCGACCATCTCCGCGACGACGTCACGGGGATCGCGCTCCGGTGCGTACCGGACGGCGAGGTCCCAGAGGGACTCCCCCGCAGCGACACTCACCTCGACCGTCGACGACGGCGCGGGCAGCGACTCGCCGGCCTGCGCCTGCGAGGTGAGGAAGGCGCCGAGCAGGATGAGGGCCGCCACTCCCAGCGCGATCGGCAGGCCGACCAGGACGAACCGGCCGCGCCGCGTCAGGGTCAGGGGGCGCTCCGCACTCCGCTGCGTGGAGGTACGGGGCTGTACTGAGCCGTCGGGCTGCGTGGAGGGACGGGGCTGGAGGAAGGCGTAGGGAGAGTTCGAGGTGGAGGAGGTGGTGGACGTCGTCGTCCTGCGGGACGGTCGGGGGACACGCGGACGGATCGACGCGGGGAACTCCGATGCCGTGGGGCGGACGAGACGCAGGCGTCCCCCGCCGCGGGTGGGGGTCGGCGCCCATAGCGCCGTGCTGCCGTGCAGTGCGGGTGCTTCAGCCATTGCCTAGCCTCTTTCCCTTCGAATAGCCGATCAGGGCTGGACTCCTGTTTCGAACGCGTGTTCTAATTTATCTGAGCCTATTTCTAGCACTGAGGGACGACCGTTGTCGAGACTCGCTCGAACATATGTTTGAAAAGCCCCACCGTCTGCCCTAGCGTGAACAGGGCAGGGCATCGACGTCACCGGCTGCTACGGAGCGGCAGGAACGGCGTCGACATACCTCAGGCAATCACCCGCCACTGACAGAACCGTTTCCCGCGCAGGCGGGGGGCGGCAGGCGGGCACAACGGGATCTCCAGTCCAGGGCGAAAGGCGCAACAGTGGCGGAACCAACACGGACGGACCGGCCGGATTCGAACACGGTGCCGGCGGACGCCGTGCCCATCTCGGCCGGTCGCGGCCGTCCCCGCGGCCGTTCGGTGTCCAAGGGGCTGACGGCGCGCCAGCTGACGATCCTCGAGACCATCCAGCGTTCGATCGCGGACAAGGGGTACCCGCCGTCGATGCGCGAGATCGGCGACACGGTGGGCCTCGCGAGCCTCTCGAGCGTGACGCACCAGCTGTCGCAGCTGGAGCGGCTCGGCTATCTCCGGCGCGACCCCAAGCGCCCCCGGGCCATGGAGGTCCTGCTCCCGCTCACGCTGCCGCCGGAAGCGCCGGCCGGCGCGGACGGATCGGCGGAGCGGAAGACCTCCGCCGAGCACCGCGTCGCGGTGGACACGGCGCTGGTGCCGCTCGTGGGCCGCATCGCAGCGGGCGGGCCCATCCTCGCGGACCAGGTGGTGGAGGACGTCATGCCCCTCCCCCGGCAGCTCGTGGGCCACGGCGAGCTCTTCATGCTGCGGGTCTCCGGGGACTCGATGGTCGACGCCGCGATCTGCGACGGCGACTGGGTAGTGGTCCGCAAGCAGCAGAGCGCCCAGAACGGCGACATCGTCGCGGCGCTGCTCGACGACGAAGCCACCGTGAAGACGTTCCGCCAGCGCGACGGCCACACCTGGCTCCTGCCCCAGAACACGCGCTACGAGCCCATCCTCGGCGACCACGCCAGCATCATGGGCAAGGTCGTCTCGGTGATGCGCGCGCTCTAGCAGCCCGCTTCCACCGGTGCGCGGAGGGCGCCGCAGTCCCCGACTGCGGCGCCCTCCGCGTACCGCGGGGCAGGCGTGTCAGCGGGCGGAGAGCCGTTCGAGGATCCCGGTGACAGTGGCCCTGTCGGTCGTCGCCCAGAACGGCGGCAGCGCTGCGCGGAGGAAGCCGCCGTAGCGGGCCGTGGCGAGGCGGCTGTCGAGCACGGCGACGACGCCCCGGTCCCCCGCCGAACGGATGAGCCGCCCCGCCCCCTGCGCGAGCCGCACCGCTGCGTGGGTGGCCGAGACGCTCATGAAGCCGTTGCCGCCGTTCCGTGCGACCGCCCGCGTGCGCGCGGTCATCAGGGGGTCGTCGGGCCGCGGGAACGGGATGCGGTCGATCACCACGAGGCGGCAGGAGGCGCCGGGCACGTCGACACCCTGCCACAGGGACATCGTGCCGAACAGGCAGGTGTCCGGTTCGGCCGCGAACCTGTCCACGAGGCCGCTGAGCGAGGACTCGCCCTGGCAGAGGATCTCGAAGTCGACCTGCGGCCGCAGCGCCTCGGCCGCCTCCTCGGCGGCGCGCCGTGAGGAGAACAGCCCGAGCGCACCCCCGCGGGAGGCCTTCAGGAGCGCCAGCAGCTCCTCGAGCTGCGCAGCGGAGGTTCCCCGTTCCGGTTTCGGCAGGTCCTTCGCCACGTACAGCACGCCCTGCCGCGGGTAGTCGAACGGGCTGCCGACGTCGACGCCGGTCCACGCCGGCGCACCCGGTCCGCTGAGTCCCAGCGACCCGGCGACGGGGCCGAACTCGGAGCCGATGGCGAGCGTCGCGGAGGTGAGGATCACGGTGTGGTCCTCGAACAGTCCCTCCCGCAGGCGTGCCGCGACGGACAGCGGCGCGACGTTGAGCGTGGCCGGCGCGGTCTCGTCCGGCTGGGCATAGCCGGAGCCGGGCGTGAACGTGCTGGGGCGGGACGCCCACACCACCTCGCCGGCGGTAGAGGCCGCGAGGATCCGCTCCGCGAGGTCGAAGACCAGGGTGGCGCGCGAGCGGGCCACCTGCCGGCCGCCGTCGGCGTCGGCCTCGGACTTGCCGTCGGTCTTCGTGTCGGACAGCGCGGCCCGTGCCGCGTCGCGGACCTGCTCCAGCGACTGCTCGAGGTCCTCCGGCAGGCCGCCGGGCAGGAGCCCGGAGGGGACGAGTTCCGACGCCGCCTCGAAGGCGGACGCCGCGGTGTCGAGTCCGCTGGTGCCGATCGAGGCGTGGCGGCGCAGCGCCGTGGCGGCCGCGCCGACCATCGAGGCGGACAGCTGCCCGGACACCGCCCCGGTGACGCGGTCGTGCAGCTCGTGGGCTTCGTCGATCACGACGACGTCGTACTCGGGCAGCACGGCGAGGCCTTCGAACGCACTGATGGCGAGCATGGCGTGGTTGGTGATGATGATGTCGGCGTCCGCGGCCGCTGCGCGCGCCTTCTCGCTGAAGCACTCCTGCGCCATGGGACAGCGGGCGGCACCGACGCACTCCATGCTGGACACGGACACCTGGCGCCACGCGCGGTCGCTCACGCCGGGCACGAGGTCGTCGCGGTCACCGGTGGAGGTCTTGTCCGCCCACTCACGGAGCCTCACCACCTCACGGCCGAGGGCGGAGGAGGGACCGCCGCCGCCCGGCGCGGGGGCGGGGTGCGGGGTGGCGTCCTCCCCGAGACTGAAGAGGGCATCCGGGGCGTCCTCCTCGGGGAAGCCACCGCCGGTCTTGTGGAGGCAGACGTAGTTCGAGCGGCCCTTGAGCAGCGCGACGTCGACGGGACGCGCGAGGGCGGGCCGCACCGCGTCGAGCAGGCGCGGCAGGTCCCGGCCCACGATCTGCGCCTGCAGGGCGAGCGTCGCCGTGGACACGACCGACGGGCGGTCGCTGTCCATGGCGTGCGCGATGAGCGGGACGAGATAGGCGAGCGACTTGCCCGTGCCGGTGCCGGCCTGCACGAGCAGGTGGTCGCCGGAGCGGATGGCCTCGCTGACCTGCCGCACCATCTCGTGCTGGCCGGCGCGCATCTCACCGCCCATGGCCCCTACGGCGGCGTCGAGCAGCTCGAGTGCCTGCCGGGCCTCGGCGGTGTGGCGCGCCGGGTCCGGCGCCACGACGGCGGCGCCGGACGGCGTGCTGTCACTCATGCTGCAGATACGGCTCCAGATCGGCGGCCAGGCCCTCGCGGACCATGACCTCGAGGCGTGTCCCCTCGTCGACGTGCTCGAGGCCGAGGATCTCGACGTCCTCCTCGTGCAGCCGGCTGAGGACCTGTCCCTGCTCGTAGGGCACCAGCAGGTCCATCTTGACCCCGGGGCGGGGGATGTTCGTGCTGATGAGCTGCCGGAGCTCGGTGATCCCGGCACCCGTGCGGGCGGACACGACGACGGAGCGCGGCTCGCGCTGCCGCAGCCGCTCGATGACGAACGGGTCGGCGGCATCCGCCTTGTTGAACACGATGATCTCGGGCACCTTGCGGGCGTCGATCTCGGTGAGCACGGCACGGACGGCCGCGATCTGCCCCTCCGGGTCCGGGTGCGAGGCGTCGACCACGTGGAGGATCAGGTCGGAGTCGGCCACCTCCTCGAGGGTCGAGCGGAACGCCTCGACCAGCTGGGTCGGCAGCGAGCGGACGAAGCCCACGGTGTCGGCGAGCGTGTACCCGATGCCGTCGGGGGTCTCCGCCCTGCGCACCGTGGGATCGAGGGTCGCGAACAGCGCGTTCTGCACGAGCACGCCCGCGTCGGTGAGGCGGTTCAGCAGGGACGACTTCCCGGCGTTGGTGTACCCGGCGATCGCGACGGAGGGCACCTGGTTGCGCCGCCGGTTGGACCGCTTCGTCTCGCGCGCGGGCTTCATGGCGGCGATCTCGCGGCGCAGCTTCGCCATGCGGGTGCGGATCTTCCGGCGGTCGAGTTCGATCTTCGTCTCACCGGGTCCACGCGAGCCCATGCCGGCGCTCGCGCTGCCGACCTGCCCACCGGCCTGGCGGGACATCGACTCGCCCCAGCCCCGGAGGCGCGGCAGCAGGTACTCGAGCTGCGCGAGCTCCACCTGGGCCTTGCCCTCGCGGCTCTTGGCGTGCTGGGCGAAGATGTCGAGGATCAATGCGGTGCGGTCGATGACCTTGACCTTGACGATGTCCTCGAGGCCGCGTCGCTGGGACGGCGAGAGCTCGCTGTCGACGATGACGGTATCGGCACCGGTCGCCTGCACGATGCCCTTGAGCTCCTGTGCCTTGCCGGAGCCGAGGAAGGTGCCGGGGTCCGGCTTCAGCCGGCGCTGCACGATGCCGTCGAGCACCTCGGAGCCCGCCGTCTCGGCGAGGGCCGCGAGTTCCTGCAGCGAGTTCTCGGCGTCCTGCGCGGTCCCCTCGCTCCACAGACCGGCGAGGACGACGCGCTCGAGCCTCAGCTGCCGGTACTCGACCTCGGTGACGTCCTCGAGTTCGGTCGAGAGCCCCGCGACGCGGCGGAGGGCTCGGCGTTCGGCCAGGTCCTGCTGGTCCCCGTCGGCGTCCGACCGTTCGTCGTCGCCCGACAGGGCGAGGGCGCGCGAGCGCCAGTTGGTCTCGGCGGGTGCGCTGGTGGCCCCCGGTTTCGTCCCCTTCTTCGCCTTCGCCGCGGCAGCTTCGTCGCTTGCCAGGATGCGGTCGATGACGGCTTGGATCTCCTCGGGGCCCATGTCGGCTCCGGTGGAATGTCCGTGGTTCTCGGTCATGTTCTCCCTAGGTGGCTGTCTGTCGATTCTACGGCTGTCCTCCGGGGCGTTCCATCGGATTCTCCCCCGGCGAAACCGTTGAGGCGCCCGACCGGTGACCAGGTGTGGACGACGGCAGGGACGCGGAGCCGGGTGGGGGTCGCCGTGTGCGTGCCACTAGGCTTTCCCCCATGGATTCACAGCAGGAGCCGCAGCACTATTTCAGCGCCCGGCCGGCAGGACCGGACACGCGGAGGCCCCTTTCGGTCGTCCTGGCGGGCGAGCGACGGGACCTCGTGACGTCGTCGGGCCTCTTCAGTCCGGACGGCGTGGACAAGGGCACCGCGATCCTCCTGGACACCGTCCCCGATCCCGAGGGGCGGCGCCTGCTCGACGTGGGCTGCGGCTGGGGCCCGATCGCCCTCACCCTGGCCCTGAGGGCACCCCACGCCGAGGTCCTGGCCGTCGACGTCAACGAGCGGTGCATCGCGCTGACCACGGAGAACGCCCGGCGGCTGGGGCTCGGCAATGTCACGGCCACCACGCCCGACGCCGTGGACCCGGGCCTCGAGTTCGACACCATCTGGTCCAACCCGCCGATCCGCATCGGGAAGCAGGAACTGCACGCCCTGCTGCTGCGCTGGCTGCCGCGCCTCGCCCCGGGCGGGAGCGCCTGGCTCGTGGTGCAGAAGAACCTGGGCGCCGACTCCCTGCAGCGGTGGCTGGCCGAGGAGCTGCCCCCGGGCTTCGCGGTGCGCCGTGCGGAGACGTCGAAGTCGTTCCGCATCCTGGAGGTGCGGCGGCCCGCGTGAGGTCGGCCGGCGGCCTGTCGTGCCGCGGGCTCAGCCTGCGGGCAGCAGCACGCCGTCGGCCACGAGGACGGCGGGTCCGCTGAGCTGCACGTGCTCACGGCTGTCGGGACCGGCGAAGAAGGTCACGCCGACGACTCCCCCGGGCACGGACACGAGCCACTGGGCCGGGGCGCCCTCGCCCGCCCAGAACCGGGTGCCGGCCGCGGCGGCGCAGGCGCCCGTACCGCAGGACTGCGTCTCGCCGACGCCCCGCTCGTGCACGCGCATGGTGAGGCGTCCGACGCCGTCGGCCCCCACGAGCGGATCCGCCGGGACGACGAGTTCGACGTTGGTGCCCTCCGGCGGCACGGGCTGGACGGCGGGAGGGCGGTGCAGCTCCGTCCGGTCCAGCTCCGCCTGTTCGGCCAGCGCGACGACGGTATGGGGATTGCCCATGCTGATGGACAGGGCGGGCCGGTCGACGTCGAGCCCTCCGATGGAGACGAGGGAGTCCATGCCGCGCGCCACGGCCGCGTCCGGGAAGATGAACTCCCAGGGCCCCATGTCCACGGCGTAGCCGTCCCCGGACCGCGTCACGCGCTTCACGCCCGCACGGGTGCCGATGGCCAGTTCGCCGCCCGCGGGGAGCTCGGCGACACCCTTCGCGAGGAGGAAGTGCGCGAAGACCCTGACCCCGTTGCCACACATCTCCGACACCGACCCGTCGCCGTTGCGGTAGTCCATGAACCACTCGGCGCGCGGTTCCGTCTGCAGCAGGGCGCGTCCCTCGGGCAGCGCGGCGGAGCGGACGGCCCGGATGTAGCCGTCGGCGCCGATCCCCCGGTGGCGGTCGCACGCGGCGGCGACGAATGCCGGGTGGACCGGTGCGTCGCCGTCGGGGTCGAGCGTCAGGATGAAGTCGTTGCCCGTCCCGTGGCCCTTCGTGAAGGGGAGCCCCGAGGGCTGCGGTGCGGGGTGCGTGGGCGTCTCGCCGGGGAAGTCAGTCACCCTTCTAGGATAGGTGCCGCGGCGCGGGCGACGAGCGCGGTGGCTGCCTCCGCCAGGTCCGGCGCCTGCCAGTCGAGCCAGGCGACGCGCGGGTCGCCGCGGAACCAGGTGAGCTGGCGGCGGGCGAAGCGGCGGGTCGCGGCGATGGTGTCCTCCACGGCCTCCGCTTCCGTCAGGGTCCCGTCGAGGACCCGGAGGAACTGCCCGTACCCCAGGGCGCGCGACGCCGTCCTCCCGTCGCGGAGGCCCGCCGCGGCGAGCCGTCGGACCTCGTCGGCGAGACCTGCCCGCACCATCCCATGGACCCGCTCGGCCAGGCGCGCCCGCAGCACCTCCCGGTCGACCGCGAGGCCGATCTGCACCGCCGGCCGGTGGTACTCGCGCCGCGGCATGAAGGCGCTGAAGGGTCGCCCGCTGAGCTCGTGCACCTCGAGCGCCCGCACGAGGCGGCGGTCGTCGTCGATCCGATCGGCCGAGAGGGGATCGACGGCGCGCAGACGCGCCCGCAATGCCGCGCTGCCTCCTGCGGCGAGGTCCGCCTCGAGCCGCGCGCGGACCCCCGCGTCGGTGGGAGGGAACTCCAGGCGATCGAGGGCGGCCCGCACGTAGAGGCCCGACCCGCCGACCAGGACGGGGACCCTGCCGCGCTCGCGGATACCGTCGATGATCCGGCGGGCGTCCTCCTGGTAGGCGGCGACGCTGGCCTCCTCGGTGACGTCGAGGACGTCCAGCAGGTGGTGCTCGACGCCGTGACGCTCCTCGCGGGGCAGCTTCGCCGTGCCGATGTCCATCCCCCGGTAGAACTGGAGGGCGTCGGCATTCACCACCTCGCCGCCGAGGCGCTGCGCCAGGGCGACGCCCAGGTCGGACTTCCCCGAGCCCGTCGGACCGACCACCGCGACGACCGGGAGGACGGCCGGGCGGCCGACCGGAAGGGTCAAGGGGCGCTCGCGCGGACGGGCAGGGACGGCATCCCGAGGGAGACCGCGCGGGGGGCGCCGTCCGATGCCGCGGGGACCCCGCACGAGTCTGCCTGGCTCCGGTCCCAGGCGTCGCCGGCGCGCGACCGGCGGAGCGAGTACTGCGCGGGCGACGGATCGGAGAGCAGGTGGAACGAGGCGGCCTCGGTGACGGGAAGCGTCACGAAGTCACCCGGACGGGGGGCCTCGGCGCCTGCCGGGACGGAGAAGTGCACGAGGCGCTGATCGCGTGCACGGCCGGTGAGCCGGTGGGTCTCGGAGCCCTTCCGGCCCTGCTGGTCGGTGACGAGCACCTCCACGGTCGCGCCGACCTGGCGCGCGTTCTCCTCGCGGGCGATGCGGTCCTGCAGGGCGGTGAGCCGCTCGAAGCGTTCCTGCACCACGGCCTTCGGCAGCTGGTCGGCGAGATCGGCCGCCGGGGTGCCCGGGCGCTTGGAGTACTGGAACGTGAAGGCGGTGGCGAAGCGTGACTGCTCGACGACGTCGAGGGTCGCCTGGAAGTCCTCCTCCGTCTCGCCGGGGAACCCGACGATGATGTCCGTGGAGATGGCAGCGTGCGGCATCCGGTCGCGGACACGGTCGAGGATGCCGAGGAAGCGTGCGGACCGGTAGGACCGCCGCATCGCCTTCAGCACGGTGTCCGACCCGGACTGCAGGGGCATGTGCAGCTGCGGCATCACGTTCGGCGTCTCGGCCATGGCATCGATGACGTCGTCGGTGAAGGCTGCGGGGTGGGGGCTCGTGAAGCGGACGCGTTCGAGTCCCTCGATGGACCCGCAGGCGCGCAGCAGCTTCGCGAAGGCCCCGCGGTCCCCGAACTCGACACCGTAGGAGTTGACGTTCTGACCGAGCAGCGTGACCTCGACGGCGCCGTCGGCCACGAGGGCCTCGATCTCCGCGAGGATCTCCCCCGGCCGCCGGTCGCGCTCCTTGCCCCGCAGGGACGGGACGATGCAGAAGGTACAGGTGTTATTGCAGCCGACGGAGATGGACACCCAGCCGGCGTAGACCGATTCGCGCCTGGTGGGCAGCGTGGACGGGAAGACGTCGAGGGACTCGAGGATCTCGAGCTGGGCGTCCTGGTTGTGCCGGGCGCGCTGCAGCAGGGCGGGCAGCGCGCCGATGTTATGGGTGCCGAAGACGGCGTCCACCCAGGGCGCCCGGCGGAGGATGGTCTCGCGGTCCTTCTGGGCGAGGCAGCCACCGACGGCGATCTGCAGGTCGGGGCGGGCCTCCTTCACGGCCTTGAGGATGCCGAGATTGCCGTACAGCTTGTTGTCGGCGTTCTCGCGCACGGCGCAGGTGTTGAAGACGACAACGTCCGCCTGACCCTGCTGCACCCGGACGAGGCCGGAGTCCTCGAGCAGGCCGGAGATGCGCTCGGAGTCGTGCACGTTCATCTGGCAGCCGAAGGTGCGTACCTCGTAGGTGCGCCGGTCGGGGACGGAGGGGGTGCCGCCGGTCTCACTGGTGGTCGCGCTGGCTGGACCCGGGACTGTGATGCTCACGTCATCCAGCGTACGGCGGGCGGCGCGGACGTCCACAATCGCGGGTCAGTCGCTGTCCGCCTCGGCGAGGACGCCCTTGACGAGGGAGAAGGCGGTCCCCGGGCTGTAGCCCTTGCGTGCGAGGATCCCGACGAGGCGCCGCACCTCCTTCTCCCGGACGGCGCGGTCCGACAGGTCGGCGTTCCGGCGGAGCCTGCGGCGGACCACGTCGCGCGCCTGCTCGTGTTCGTCCTCGTCGGAGAGCTGCAGCAGGGCGTCCTCGGCCAGCTCCCCGTCGATACCCTTCTCGGCGAGTTCCCGGCGCAGGGAGGAGCGGGAGAGCGCCTTCGCGGCGGTCCGCGTCCGTACCCACATCCGGGCGAACTCGGCATCGTCGATCAGCTGCACCTCCTCGAACCGGTCGAGGAGGGAGGCGGCGACGGCGGGCGGGACGGACCGCTCGGCGAGCTTCTGGTCGAGCTGGTGGCGGCTCCTGGCGCCGAGGGCCAGCTGGCGCAGCAGGACGGACCTGGCTTCCGACGTCCACTCCTCGTCACTCTTCTCGGCGACCGGCGCGTCGGGCCTCCCGGCCCCGGTGCGGCCGCCCCGGGACGGCCGGCCGCCCGAGCGGCCACCCGACCGGCGGCCGTCCGAGCTTTCCGGGCTCTCCGAGCCGTGCCCGGTATCGACCGGCGCCGTGTCGTCACCCGGGGCCTCCGGCGCGTACTCCACCGGCGGGGCATCGGCGGACGAGCCGACGACCGGTCCGAACGGGTCGTCCGACGGTTCACGGCGGGAGCCGCTGGGCCGGCCACCCGAACGGGTCTTCCGCTGCCCCCCGCCTGAACGTCGACTCCCGAAGGACGAGGAGGACGACGAGGAGGACAGGGCGGAACCCCGGCGCCCGAAGGAGGACGAGGAGGACGAGGAGGATAGCGAGGAACCCCGGCGCCCGAACGACGGGCGCCGGGGTTCCGCGGCATCGGGAGGATCAGCGGCAGGATCGGAGCCGTCCGCACCGAACAGCCCGGACGAGGCCCCCCACTCGACCGGGTCCGCTCCGGTATCGGACGGCACCGGGCCTACTCGCCGCTGACGGCCTTGAGCTTGGGAGCCTCGGCCTCATCGGCCGCGGGCTGCACCCCGATGCCCAGCTTGACCCTGATCTTCTGCTCGAGCTCGTCCGCGAGGTCAGGGTTGTCCTTGAGGAACTTCCGGGCGTTCTCCTTGCCCTGGCCCAGCTGGTCACCGTCGTAGGTGAACCAGGCGCCGGACTTCTTGACCAGGTTGTTCTCGACGCCCACGTCGATCAGGCCGCCCTCGCGGGAGATGCCGTGACCGTAGAGGATGTCGAACTCGGCCTGCTTGAACGGCGGGGCCATCTTGTTCTTGACGATCTTCGCGCGGGTCCGGTTACCCACCGGGTTCACGCCTTCCTTCAGGGTCTCGATGCGCCGCACATCGATACGGACCGACGCGTAGAACTTCAGCGCCTTGCCGCCCGTGGTGGTCTCGGGGCTCCCGAAGAAGACACCGATCTTCTCGCGCAGCTGGTTGATGAAGATGGCGGTGGTCTTGGTCTGGCTCAGACGCCCGGTGATCTTCCGGAGCGCCTGGCTCATCAGGCGGGCCTGCAGACCCACGTGGCTGTCACCCATCTCGCCCTCGATCTCGGCGCGCGGGACGAGGGCTGCGACGGAGTCGATGACGATGATGTCGATCGATCCCGAGCCGATCAGCATGTCCATGATCTCCAGCGCCTGCTCGCCGGTGTCCGGCTGCGAGACGAGGAGTGCGTCGGTGTCCACGCCGAGCTTCTTCGCGTACTCGGGGTCGAGCGCGTGCTCTGCGTCGATGAAGGCCGCGATGCCGCCGTTGCGCTGGGCGCTGGCGACGGCGTGGAGCGCGACGGTGGTCTTGCCGGAGGATTCCGGGCCGTAGATCTCGACGACCCTGCCGCGCGGCAGTCCACCGATGCCGAGGGCGACGTCCAGGGCGATGGAGCTCGTGGAGATGGTTTCGATGGGGGCACGGGTCTCGTCTCCGAGACGCATGACGGATCCCTTGCCGTACTGCTTGTCGATCTGGGCGAGAGCAGCTTCGAGGGCTTTCTCGCGGTCTGGAGCGGCCATTCTTCACCTCGGTTTTTCATGGCCAACTGGCCTGTTTACGTGTTCGGTACGACTGTATGGGCCTGCGCCGACAGTTTGAGGTGGAGCCGCCGGTATGTGCACAGGAGCGGGCCACCGCCACGATCATCATATCGCGATCCGAACAGATATTCGATTATCCACCGCCCCGCGCGTGTCCCTCGAGCCCGGTCCGGGGACGCGCTGCCGGCGGTCACCGTGGCTTGATGTCGCGGCCGAGCCAGCGCTCCCGCGGCACGTCCTGGATGCGGCACACCGCCTCCCAGACCGTCTTCGGTTCGGTGCCCGCGGCGAGGGCCTCCACCGCCGTCCTGTCGCCCAGTCGGTCGACGACCAGGTCCCGGGCGAGCGTCCTCGAGTACCCCGCCCCGAATTCGTCGTCCATCAACCGCCAGAAGTCGCTCAACCGCATGTGCCGTTCCCTGCTCTCGTCGTCTCTTCGCTCCGCCGCCGCCGGCCGCCGCGTCCGCGCCTACCGCCGTCCACGTCTCCTCCATTCTGCGCGCTCCGCCGCCGCGCGCGGGCGCCGGGGCGGCCGTCCCGTCGGCCGGCGGCCGGACCAGGGAGCCCGGGCGGCCGAAAGCACCGTCCCGCCGCATGGTGCCCCGCGGACGCGTCACCCTACAATTGCCCCATGAACGCGAAGCCGAGCACCACAGACACCGAGCCGGGCCTCGCCGCGTACCCCGGGGACGATGCCGACACCGATGCGGCCATCGAGGCCCTGGAGCAGCAGCTCAGCATGCTGTGGCGCCGCGCGCGGTCCAACTCCTACAAGGTGGCCCGCCGCGTGCACCCCGACATGGAGCCGGCGGCGTACGGGCTCCTCGTGATCCTCCAGCGCGAGGGCTCCATGCGCCTCACGGACATCGCCGCCAGCGTGGGCGTCGGGAAGCCGTCCGTGAGCCGCCAGATCGCGATGCTCGAGCACCTCGGGCTGGTGCAGAAGGAGGCGGATCCGCTCGACGGCCGTGCGCAGGCCATCTCGCTGACGGAGGCCGGCACGCGTCAGCTCGTGGCGGCGCAGTCCGCGCGCAAGCAGGCGTTCCACCAGCTCATGGAGGACTGGGACGTGGACGACCTGACGCGCCTCGGCACGCTGATCGCCCAGCTGAACAACACCTACACCAAGGACAACTGGTAGCGGACGGCCGTCCGGTACCGGACGGCAGGAAGGCCCGTCCCCTCGGGGACGGGCCTTCCTTGTGGGTCGTGCGGGGAATCAGCGGTTCGTGGCCGCGAGTCCCCGACGGAAGTCGTCGTTCAGTTCGTCGGTGAGGTCGTCCCCGAACTCCCGGGAGAATTCCTGCGGGATGGTGTCCGGGATGGAGACGCCTTCTGCTACTGCCAGTCGGTCGCTGACTTCCCGCAGCATCGAGGAAAGGGGCACCTCGAGTGCGCTGCAGATCGATGAGAGGAGTTCAGAGGATGCTTCCTTCTGGCCACGCTCAACCTCGCTGAGGTATCCGAGGGAGACCCTCGCACTGTGCGACACCTCTCGCAGGGTACGGCCCTGGCGCTGACGGACGTCACGCAGGACGTCGCCGATCTCATGGCGAAGAACTACCATCTTGCGCTCCTTAGGCTTGCGTTGTGCATCATCTGCCAACCCCACATCACGCCAACGGACCACGCCGTTTACGGATACGGGTTGCTTTGCCATCTGTATCGCCTTGCTCCCTCATGAATGGGCACCGTCCGGACGGACGTCTGCACCGTGATGATGACCTGCCCGTACTGCTTGAGCCTAAGTCGCCCACCCTATCAACGGCAGGCACTGTTTATAACTACCCCCACGCACGGTTTGTTCCCCTGGACAGGGCCCCGAGGAGCTCCGAGAGCGCGGCGTCGCGGGAGGCGCTGCGGATCTCGTCGCGGCCGCCGGAGAAGTGGTGCTCGAACGCTTCCGCGCCCGAGGACGACGAGATCGCCGTAAACACGGTGCCCACGGGCTTGCCCTCGTGCGCGGCGGGCCCGGCGACGCCGGTGGTCGCGACGCCGATGTCGGCCGCGAGGGCCTCCCGCGCCCCGCGTGCCATCGCCTCGGCGACGCGCGGATCGACGGCGCCCGCTTCGGCGAGGAGCCGGGCGTCGACGCCCAGGAGGTTCTGCTTGACGGATACCTGGTAGGCCACTATGCCGCCCTGCAGGACGGACGAGGCGCCGGGCACCTCCGCGATGGCCGCGGCGACCATCCCGGCGGTGAGGGATTCGGCCGTCGCCACGGTGAGGCCCAGCCGGGTGGCGAGGGCGACGACGTCGGACGCGAGCTGCGCGCCGCTCACCTCCGGGCGCCCGCCCGGAGGCGGACTGCCTGGACGACGTAGTCCACGCCGGTCACCACGGTGATGACGACGGCGGCCGCCATGACCGAGGCGGAGAGCCACCACGCCCATTCGCCCAGCAGGGCCTGCAGCGGCAGCAGGAAGAGCAGGATGGCGACGGTCTGGACGACGGTCTTCAGCTTGCCGCCGCGGGAGGCGGGCATCACGCCGTACCGGATGACCGCGAAGCGCAGGAGCGTGATGCCGAGCTCACGGACGAGGATGACGATCGTCACCCACGACCAGAGCTCCCCCAGCGCGGAGAGCAGCACGAGCGCGGACCCGATGAGGAGCTTGTCGGCGATGGGATCGGCGATCTTGCCGAAGTCGGTGATGAGCCCGCGGCTGCGCGCCAGGTCGCCGTCCAGCTTGTCCGTGTAGATCGCGACCACGAAGGTGAGGACCGCGAGCCAGCGGAACAGTCCGGCCTGCCCGTCGTCGAGCAGGAGGAACCAGATGAAGAACGGGACGAGCACGATCCGCAGGACGGTGAGGACGTTCGCGATGTTCAGGACCGGCACCGCCGGGCTCGGGGAGCTGTTCACCATGTCAGGCTACCTGCCGGTCAGGTTCCAGGCGTCCTCGCCGCCGTCGTCGTCGGATCCGCCGGAGGCGTCGCCGTCGTAATAGTCGACGGCCTGCGGCCGCGAGGCGAGGTCCTCGGCCACGAGGTCCACGGGCCCCGGGGCGGGGCGGGGCGCGGCCGGCGGCTCGTCCCCGCGCATCGCGGCGAGGACCGGCTCGAGGTCGTCCGGCTTGACGAGGACGTCGCGGGCCTTGGAGCCCTCCGACGGTCCGACGACGCCGCGTGACTCGAGGAGGTCCATGAGCCGTCCCGCCTTCGCGAAGCCCACGCGGAGCTTGCGCTGCAGCATCGAGGTGGAGCCGAACTGGGTGGTGACGACGAGCTCGGTGGCCTGCAGCAGCACCTCGAGGTCGTCCCCGATGTCGTCGTCGATCTGCTTCTTCGGCGCCTCGACGGCGACGTCCTCGCGGTAGGTAGCCTGCAGCTGGCCCTTCACGTGCTCCACGACGCGGTGGATCTCGGACTCGGTGACCCAGGCCCCCTGCACGCGCATGGGCTTGGAGGCGCCCATCGGCAGGAACAGGGCGTCGCCCTGGCCGATCAGCTTCTCGGCGCCGGGCTGGTCGAGGACCACGCGGGAGTCCGTGACGGAGGACGTCGCGAAGGCCATGCGCGACGGCACGTTCGCCTTGATGAGGCCCGTGACGACGTCCACCGACGGCCGCTGGGTCGCGAGGACGAGGTGGATGCCGGCGGCGCGCGCGAGCTGCGTGATCCTCACGATCGAGTCCTCGACGTCGCGGGGCGCCACCATCATGAGGTCGGCGAGCTCGTCCACGATGACCAGGAGGTACGGGTAGGGACGGACCACGCGCTTGGAGCCCTCGGGCGGGACCACCTTGCCGTTCCGGACCGCCTTGTTGAAGTCGTCGATGTGCTTGTAGCCGTAGTTCGCGAGGTCGTCGTAGCGCGTGTCCATCTCGCGGACCACCCACTGCAGCGCCTCGGCGGCCTTCTTCGGGTTCGTGATGATCGGCGTGATGAGGTGCGGGACGCCCTCGTAGGCCGTCAGCTCCACGCGCTTGGGGTCCACCATGACCATGCGCACCTCGTCGGGTGTGGACCGCATGAGGATGGAGGTGATCATCGAGTTCACGAAGGAGGACTTGCCCGCGCCGGTCGCGCCGGCGACGAGGAGGTGCGGCATCTTGGCGAGGTTCGCGACGACGAACCCGCCCTCGACGTCCTTGCCGACGCCCATGACCATCGGGTGGTCGGTCTTGCGGGCGTTGCCGGAGCGCAGCACGTCGCCCAGGGACACCGTCTCGCGGTCCGTGTTGGGGATCTCGATGCCGATGGCCGACTTGCCGGGGATGGGCGAGAGGATGCGCACGTCGGAGCTGGCGACGGCGTAGGAGATGTTCTTCGACAGGGCCGTGACCCGCTCCACCTTCGTGCCCGGCGCGAGTTCGATCTCGTAGCGCGTGACCGTCGGGCCGCGCGAGAAGCCGGTGACCTTCGCGTCCACGTTGAACTGGTCCAGCGTGTGCGTGAGCGCGGCGACGACGGCGTCGTTGGCCTCGGAGCGCTCCTTCGGCGGGGTGCCGGCCGGGAGGTAGTCCGACGGCGGCAGCGTGTAGGCGACGTCGCCGGCGAGCTGCAGCTGCTCGGTGCGCTGCGGGATCGGCGTCGGCGGGACCTGCGGCTGCACCGGCGTGGAGGGGACGATGATCGCCTTCGCGGCGGGGACCACGTCGATGGCCTCGGTGGCGCCCTCCGGTGCCCGTTCCGGGGCCTCCATGGGCGGCACGCGGCTCGCCTGCGACCGCTTGAGCTCCTCGGCGGCGAGTTCCTGCTTCGTCGGGCGGCGGACACCGGGCGGGACGGCGGCCTCGGCCTCGCGGGCGCGGCGCTCCTCGTCCTCGATGACGGCGCGCTCGAAGGCCTCGTCGCCCACGTAGCCGTCGGCGTCCGGACCGTGCTCCCCGTGCTCGGCGTCGAAGGGCGCGTCCGTCTTCTCCTTGCCGAACAGGCGCTTGCGCTTCTTCGGCTCCGGCTTCGCCGTGGCGCCGTGCGCCTCGTAGAGGTAGCTCTGGTCGTGGCCGTCGTCGCGCATGTGCCGGGCGTCGTCGGGGTCCTGGCCCATCAGGTGCTCGTAGAGCGTGCGCAGGCGGGCGGGGATGTGGCGGAAGGGCGTCGCGGTGACGATCAGCAGGCCGAGGAAGATGGCTGCACCGAGCAGCAGGCCGACCGGCCATGCCGTCAGGACGCTGCTGAGGGGCCCGGCGACGAGGAAGCCCACGACGCCGCCCGCGCGCCAGAGGGCGTCCAGCCCGTCCGAGAGCCCCGGCTGCCCGCCGACGAGGTGGGCGATCCCGGAGCCGGCGAAGAGGATGACGAGCAGGCCGATGCTGATGCGGTTGTTGGCGCGGTGGCGCTCCGGATACCGGAACAGGCGGACCGCGCCGATGCCGAGCAGGAAGGGCACGAGCAGGGCCATCCAGCCGAAGGTGCCTCCGGCTGCGGCGTGCACGATGTCCGCGGGCGTCCCGCCGAGGGCCCACCACTCGACGGCCGCGACGGCGAGGGCGAGCAGGAGCAGGAACAGGCCGGACCCGTCACGCCGGATGTCCCGCTCGGGGTTCACCGTGTGGCCGAAGGCCCGGACGCCGGCTCCGACGACGCCGGCCGCACCCATCCACGCGGCCTGGACGGCGCGCACGGGGAGGGCGGGGCGGTCGTCCTGCCGCGGCTCGGGGGCGACGGGCACCTGCCGGGTCTTCGCCGGGGCGCGGGTGGCGCCCTTCGCGGGCGCCTTGCCGCGGGAGGTCCCGGCAGCGGCGGACGCTCCCCTGCTGCGGGTCTGCTGCTGGCCCCGCGGGGCAGGGGAGGTTCGAGTGGCCATGCACTCCACGGTACCGGACGGCGTCGCCGAACCGGCGGATCCCGGCCGCCCGCCGGGACGGCGGAACCGGCCGGGGACGCGCCGGCCGGCGGCCGGTCACCGACCGGCAGCGTGCCCGGGTCAGGCCTCCAGGACCACCGGGATGATCATGGGGCGCCTGCGGTAGCGCCGGTTGACCCAGGTGCCGACGGTCCGCCGGACGACCTGCTGGAGCTGGTACGTGGTGTGCTCGGTGGTGTTCGTCACGGCGTCCTCGAGGGCGGCGCTGATCCTCGGCCTGATCTCGTCGAAGACGGACTCGTCCTCGGCGAACCCCCGCGCGTGGATGTCCGGCCCGGAGACGATCTTGCCCGTGGTGCGGTTGACGACCGTGATGATCGAGATGAAGCCCTCCTCGCCGAGGATGCGGCGGTCCTTGAGGTCGGCGTCCGTGATCTCGCCGACGCTGGAGCCGTCCACGTAGACGTAGCCGCACTCGACGGCTCCGACGATGCGGGCGGTGCCGTCCACGAGATCGATCACGGAGCCGTCCTCCGTCAGCAGGACGTTCGACGCCGGCACGCCGGTCTGCTGCGCCAGCCTGCCGTTCGCGATGAGGTGGCGTGTCTCGCCGTGCACGGGCATGACGTTCCGCGGGCGGAGGATGTTGTAGCAGTAGAGCAGTTCGCCGGCCGCGGCGTGGCCGGACACGTGCACCTTCGCGTTGCCCTTGTGGATCACGTCGGCGCCGAGCTTCAGGAGTCCGTTGATCACGCGGTACACCGCGTTCTCGTTGCCGGGGATCAGCGAGGACGCGAGGATCACGGTGTCGCCCTCCCCCACCGTGATGCGGTGGTCGCCGTTGGCCATCCGGGACAGCGCGGCCATGGGTTCGCCCTGGGAGCCGGTCGACATGAGGACCACGCGGTCGTCGGGCAGGTCGTCCACGTTCTTGATGTCCACGAGGATGCCGTCCGGCACCCGGAGGTAGCCGAGCTTCTCCGCGATGGCCATGTTCCGCACCATCGACCGGCCGGCGAAGCAGACGAAGCGGCCGTGGGCGTGGGCGGCGTCGAGGACCTGCTGCACGCGGTGCACGTGGGAGGAGAACGAGGCGACGATGATGCGCTTGCGCACCTGCCCGAACAGGTTCTCCAGCACGGGGCCGATCTCGCGTTCGGCCGTCGTGAAGCCCGGGACGTCGGCGTTCGTGGAGTCGACCATGAACAGGTCCACGCCCTCCTCGCCGAGGCGGGCGAAGGCCCGCAGGTCCGTGATGCGGCCGTCGAGGGGCAGCTGGTCCATCTTGAAGTCGCCCGTGTGCAGGACGGTGCCCGCCTCGGTGCGGAGGAACACGGCCAGGGCGTCCGGGATGGAGTGGTTGACGGCGACGAACTCGCACTCGAAGGGGCCGAGCTGCTCGATCTGCCCCTCCGACACCGTGAGCGTGTACGGGCGGATGCGGTGCTCCTGCAGCTTCGCCTCGACGAGGGCGAGGGTCAGCTGGGAGCCGATGACCGGGATGTCGGCCTTGAGTCGCAGCAGGTACGGGACCGCCCCGATGTGGTCCTCGTGCCCGTGCGTGAGGACGAGGCCGACGACGTCGTCGAGCCGGTCCTCGAAGTAGGAGAAGTCGGGCAGGATCAGGTCGACGCCGGGCTGGTTCTCCTCGGGGAACAGCACCCCGCAGTCGACGATCAGGAGCTTGCCGCCGATCTCGAAGACGGCCATGTTCCGGCCGATCTCCCCGAGGCCGCCGAGCGGCACCACCCGGAGGGTGCCCGGCTCGAGCGGCGGCGGGAGGGCCGGCAGCAGGGCGGGAGGGGTGTCGCTCATGCGCGCGGCTCCCGGGCGGACGCCGGGTCCCAGCCGGTGCCGGCGAGATCGGCGAGGACCGCCTCGAGTTCGTGGGGCTCGGGTCCGACGAGGGGCAGGCGCACGACGGCGTTCGGCAGCACGCCCCGCCGGTGCAGGATCTCCTTCGCGGAGACCGCGCCCGGGATGTGCGTCATCACCGCGCGGATCACGGGGTCGAGCTCGAAGTGGACCCGGCGGGCCTCCGCGAAGTCGCCGGCGGCCGCTGCGTCCACCAGGGCCCGGAAGGCCCGTGTGGCGACGTGCGCCGTGACGCTGACGACGCCGACGGCTCCCGCGGCCATCCACGGCAGGGTGAGGCCGTCGTCGCCGGAGTAGACGTCGAGGTCGGTGGAGGCGAGGACCCGGGTGATGGCGGCGAAGTCCGCCTTCGCGTCCTTCAGGGCGCCGATCCTCGGGTTCTCGGCGAGCCGCAGCATCGTCTCGGTGGTGATGGGGATCCCGGAGCGGCCGGGGATGTCGTAGACCATGACCGGCAGGTCGCTGGCCGCGGCGACGGCCTCGAAGTGGGCCAGCACACCGGCCTGGGTGGGCTTGTTGTAGTAGGGCGTGACGACGAGCTGCGCGTGGGCGCCCGCCCGTTCGGCGCGCCGCGCCATCTCGACGGAGTGCGAGGTGTGGTTCGTTCCGGTGCCCGCGATGACGCGCGCCCGGTCTCCCACCGTCTCGGCGACCACACGGTAGAGGTCCTCCTTCTCGGAGTCCTCCAGCGTGGACGTCTCCCCCGTGGTGCCCGACACCACGAGGCCGTCGCAGCCGTCGTCGACCAGGCGGGCGGCGAGGGCGGCGGTGGCGTCGAAGTCCACGGCGCCGTCGGCGGTGAAGGGCGTGACCATCGCCGTGACGAGGGAACCGAACGGGAGCGTGCGCGAGGGGGTGTCGACCATGGGGAAAACGTTACCCGCTCGCGCGGTGCCGGGTGGGACGGGTACCCGGGGGCGCCTGGGGGCGCCTGCGGGCACACGGCATGCATGCGGCGCGCACAGGACCACCGGGGGTGCCTGTGGGACCATGGCGGGATGCACACGACGTCCGCTCCCCGGCGGCTGACCGGGATCGACGCCGCCCGCGGCGTGGCCCTCTTCGGCATGATGAGCACCCACGTCCTGCCGCTCTACGCGCCGGGCACCATCGATGCCACCTGGACGGCGCAGGTCTTCTCCGGCCGCGCCTCGGGGCTGTTCGCCGTCGTCGCCGGCATCGGCCTGGCCCTCCTGACGGGAGGCCGCTCGCCGCACCGCGACCGGCTGCTGTCCGCGGACCGGACGGGCATCGCCGTGCGGGCCGTGATCATCGCGCTGATCGGCCTCGTCCTCGGCGGGGTGGAGACGAACATCGCGATCATCCTGTTCCACTACGGCGTGCTCTTCCTCGTCGCCCTGCCCTTCACGGGCCTCCGGGTCCGGCCGCTCGCGGCGTGGGCCGCGGGCTGGGTGCTCCTGGCGCCCGTCGCGGCGTACCTGCTGCGCCCGGTCGTGACGGAGGGCGTCGCGCCGTCGTCGGTCGGCGGCAACCCGCTCTTCGAGCACTTCCTCGAGCCGCGGACGCTGGCCGCGGACGCCTTCCTGACCGGCTACTACCCGGTGCTGCAGTGGCTCGGCTTCCTCCTCGTCGGCATGCTCATCGGGCGGCTGGACCTCTCCCGGCTGGGCGTGCAGCTGGCCCTGCTCGGGGCGGGGATCGTCGCCGCGGTCGGCGCGCGGTTCGTGAGCGCCCAGCTGCTGGGGCCCGGGGGCGGACTCGCCGCGCTCCTCGCGACACCCGAGGGCAGCCGCTACCCGCTCGAGGCGATGCTCGACGTCGGACTCGCGGGTGTGGAGCAGTCGGGGTCCTGGTGGTGGCTGGCCGTCAGCGCACCCCACTCGGGCACCACCCTGGACCTGGTGCACGTGGCCGGGTCCGCCGCGGCCGTCATCGCGGTGTGCCTCCTGCTGACGCGGCGGTTCCGGCAGGCGCTCCTGCCCCTCTCGGCGCCGGGTGCCATGACGCTGACGCTCTACACGCTCCACGTCTGCGTGATGAGCTGGGCGGACCAGCTGGTGCCCCTGCCCGACCCGGTGCAGCTGTTCTGGGCGCAGGTGGTCGTCGCGGTGGCGATCGGCGTCCTGTTCCAGCGCGTGCACTCGCGCGGCCCGCTGGAGCTCCTCGCCTCCGGGGCCGCGAACGCGGCGCGCGAGGGCCGAGCGGAGGTGCGGCGCTAGAGGTCCCGCAGGACGTACCCGTACCGCTCGAGCTCCCGCTCGACCTGCAGCTAGGCCGCTGCGTCCTGCCGGTACAGCTTCGCGGCATCGCGCATCGCCTTGCGCGCCCGCTTGCGGTCGCCGGCGGCGTCGTAGGCGCACGAGAGCCGGAACCAGCTGCGCCAGTTCCCGGGATCGGCCTCGACCTCGGCCTGGTACGCGGGGAACGCCTCGTCCGCGGCGGAGCGCACGATCCGGCCGGAGGGCGTCCTCGGCAGGTCGTCGACGGGGAGCCCGCCCTCGCCCTCCAGCTGCCGCGCCATGCGCTGAGTCTGCGCGCCGAAGAGCAGCTCGCGGATCAGCGCCCACGCGCCGATGCAGGGCAGCAGGAGGTAGCCGGCACCGATGGCCTTCGCCACCGGCTCCGGGTCGCTAAGGAGCAGGAAGCTGCGCTGGAAGGCCACGGCGAGCCAGAAGACGAGCAGGGCCGTGATGAGCAGGACGCCGAGCCGGACCTTGTACTTCCGGTAGAACTCCAGCACGGTCACCGGCTCCCGCCGGCCTGCAGGTCGAGGTAGCCGTCGAGGCCGACCGTCAAGCCGGGGTGGTCGGCCACGGACCGGATCCCGAGGAGGACCCCGGGCATGAAGGACGCGCGGTCGTAGGAGTCGTGCCGGATGGTCAGCTGCTCCCCCGGGCCGCCGAGCAGCACCTCCTGGTGCGCGGTGAGCCCGCGGAGGCGCACGGAGTGCACGGCGATGCCGTCGACCGTGGCCCCGCGGGCGCCGTCGAGCGTGTCGCGCGTGGCGTCGGGTCCGGTCGGGACGCCGGCGGCGGCCCGGGCGTCGGCCATGAGCTGCGCGGTCCGGACGGCGGTGCCCGAGGGGGCGTCCACCTTGTCCGGGTGGTGCAGCTCCACGATCTCGACCGACTCGAAGTAGCGGGCCGCGGTGGCGGCGAACGCCGTGGCGAGCACGGACCCGAGGGCGAAGTTCGGGGCGATCAGGACCCCCGTGGCGGGCGAGGCCGCCAGCAGGGACCGGAGGCGTCCGAGCCGTTCCGCGGACCAGCCCGTGGTCCCGACCACGGCGTGCATGCCGTGTTCCACGGCGAAGGCGACGTTGTCGAACGTGGCGTCGGGCACGGTCAGGTCGACGACGACGCGCGCCCCGGCGGACACGAGGGAATCGAGCGGGTCGCTGCTGCCGAGGGCCGCGACGAGTTCGAGGTCGGGTGCCGCCTCGACGGCGCGGACGGCCTCGGAGCCCATGCGGCCCCGGGCTCCGAGGACGGCGACGGGCAGGTGTTCGGTCATGCGGTCAACCCTACTGTTCAGCCCCTGCGCCGACCCACTCCACGGTCCCGTCCGTGAAGAACTGCTCCTTCCAGATGGGGACGCGCTCCTTCACGAGGTCCACGAGGTCCGAGCACGCCCGGAACGCCTCCCCCCGGTGTGCGGCACCGACGGCGGCGACGAGCGCCTGGTCCCCGATGGCGAGGGGCCCGATGCGGTGCGCCACCCAGATGCGGACGCCGTCGTGGCGGGCGGCGATCTCCTCGGCGACCTCGCGGATGACCCGCGCAGCGCTCGGGTGCGCGGAGTAGCTCAGGGACGTGACGGAACGCCCGCCGTCGTGGTCCCGGACCACGCCGCTGAACCCGACGACGGCCCCGCAGGACGGGGAGTCGACGCCGGCGTGGGCCTCCTCCGGGGTGATCGGGGTGGCGGCGACGGCGGCATGCACGACTTCACCGGTGGTCATGGTGGCCCTCCAGCTGGGAGCAGATGTGGTCGATGAGCGGTGCGAGCACGGCGAGCCCGTCGCGCACGCCGCCGGGCGACCCGGGCAGGTTGATCACGAAGGTGGACCCCGCGGTGCCGGCGAGGCCGCGGCTGAGGGCCGCGGTGGGGACCGCCTCCGCGCCGGCGCGTCGGATCGCCTCCATGACACCGGGCAGGCTGCGGGTCAGGTAGGGGGCCGTTTGCTCGGGGGTGGCGTCGTCGGGGCTGAGCCCGGTGCCGCCGCTCGTGATGAGGACGGCCGGGCGGGCCTCGAGCGCCGCGCCGATCGCGGCTCCCACGGCCTCGCCGTCGGGCACCACGACGGCGTCGGCGACGGCGAAGCCGTGCCGGTAGAGCCAGTCGGCGATGGCGGGCCCGCACTCGTCCTCGTAGGTGCCGGCGGCGGCGCGGGTCGAGGCGATGACCACGGCGGCGGTGCGCAGCGTCGTCATACGGTCCAGTCCCCGCTCTTCCCGCCGGACTTGGAGAGCACGCGGGTGCCGTTGATGACGGCGTGCCGGTCCACGGCCTTGATCATGTCGTACAGGGTGAGGGCCGCGACGGACGCGGCCGTGAGGGCCTCCATCTCCACCCCGGTGAGCGCGGTCGTCCGGACGAGCGCGCTGATCCTGACACGTCCGCCGGCGGGCTCGAAGTCCACGGTGACCTTCGAGAGCGGCAGCGGGTGGCACAGCGGGATCAGCGACGAGGTCTGCTTGGCGGCCATGATGCCGGCGATCCGCGCGACGGCGAGGGCGTCGCCCTTCGGCAGGTCCCCCTCCGCGATGAGCGCGACGACGTCGGCCCGGGTCTCGAGGACGGCTTCGGCGACGGCCTCGCGGACGGTGGCCTGCTTGCCGGAGACATCGACCATGTGGGCGGTGCCGTCGGCGCGGACGTGGGACAGGCCGGCGGACGGCGGGCCGGGCGGGTGCGTGCTCATGGATGGATCCTTTCTGCGGAGACCATTCAACCAGTGCCGGCGGCATCGGTCGCGGCGTCCTCCAGCACGAGGACGTCCTCGACGGCGAAGGGGTCCGTGGGCACGGGGCCGGTGAGCGTGACCTCGACGGCGTCCCCCGCCGCCAGGGCCGTGACCCCGGCGGGCACGTGGACGAGGCAGTTGGAGGCGGCGAGGGCGTGCAGGAGGTGGGAGTCGGGCCCGCCCACGAGGGCCACCTTCCCGTCCCGGTAGAGCCCGCGGCGCACCTGGTGCTTGGCGGCGGGACTGTCGAGGCCGTCGACGAGGACGGCGTCGAGCACGGGGCGCGGGGCCGGGGAGCCGGTCAGCTGGTGGAGGGCGGGGCGGAGGAACATCTCGAACGAGACGAGGGCGCTCACGGGGTTGCCGGGGAAGCCGAGGAACGGGATGCCCGAGAGGGTGCCGTGGGCCTGCGGGCCGCCCGGCTGCAGGGCCACCGAGGAGAACTCGACGGCGCTGTCCGCCAGCGCCTGCCTGACCACCTCGTAGGCGCCCTGGCTGATCCCGCCCGTGCTGAGCACGAGGTGGGTGCTGCCCGCTGGGATCGCCGCGAACGCCTCCTGCAGCACGGCGGGATCGTCGCCGAGCAGCCGGTGGCGGGTGACCAGGGCTCCGGCCTCGCGCAGGGCCGCCTCGAGGAGGGTGGAGTTGGCGTCGTAGATCGCGCCGGGAGCCAGCGGCGTGCCGGGTTCGGCGACCTCGTCGCCCGTGGAGAGCAGCAGCACGCGGAAGCGGGGGCGCACGCGCACCGTGCCGACGCCGCAGGCGGCGAGGAGGCCCAGCTGGGCGGGGCCGAGCAGCGTGCCCGCCGGCAGGGCCGTGGCCCCCTCGGCGATGTCGCTGCCGGCCCGCCGGACGAACAGGCCCGGCGCGGCGTCCCCGGGCAGCCGGACGGTGACCGGCCCGGCGGCCCGCTCCGCCGGGGAGTGGAACTGCGCCGGGTCGGCGCGTTCGATGGGCACGACGGCGGCCGCGCCGTCGGGCAGCATGGCGCCCGTCATGATGGGCGCGGCCGTGCCCGGCTGCAGGGGCGGCGGCACCGAACCGGCGGGGATGGCGTCGGCGACGAGGAGGGCTGCGGTGTCCCCGAGGTCGTCGGCGTGCACCGCGTACCCGTCCATCTGCGAGTTGTCGAACGGCGGCAGGCTCACGGGTGCCCGGAGGTCCTCGGCCAGGGCGCGGCCCTGCGCCTCGACGAGCGGGAGGACCTCCGGGGCGGAGCCGTCGTAGCCGCTGCTCCAGCGCAGGAGGCCGGCGACGGCGGACCGGTGTTCGGCGACGGTTCTTCTCATGACAGCCCTCCGCGGATCCGGTCTAGGTCACCGTGAACGTTACCGTGTGCAGGCCCTCGGCACCGTCAGGCGCGGGCGCCACGGAGGCCTCCGACTGGACGCCTCCCGCACGGTCCAGGGCCCGCGCCTGCAGGGTGTGCGTGCCCGCCTCCAGCTGCAGCGTGGCGCGGTACTGGCACCAGGTGTCGGCGGAGATGGCCGTCGCGAGCGTCGCGCGCTCCCACGGGCCGCCGTCGACCCTCACCTCGACGGCCTCCACGCCCGTGTGCTGCGCCCAGGCCACTCCCCCGACGACGACGTCGCCCGCCGGCACGCGGGCGTTGGCACGCGGCACGTCGATGCGGGACGACGTCTTGACGGGACCGCGCTCGGACCACCCGCGCGTGGACCAGTAGGCGCTGTCGTCGGCGAAGCGGGTGACCTTCAGCTCGCTCACCCACTTCGTCGCCGACACGAAGCCGTAGAGGCCCGGCACCACGAGGCGCACCGGGAAGCCGTGCTCCACGGGCAGGGGCTCGCCGTTCATGCCGACCGCCAGGAGGGAGTCCCGCGCGTCCGTCAGCGCCTCGAGCGGCGTTCCGGCGGTGAACCCGTCGACGCTCCGCGACAGGACCATGTCCGCTCCCGGCTGCACGCCTGCGCGGGCCAGGAGCTCCCGGACCGGCCAGCCGAGCCAGCGGGCGTTGCCGGTGAGGTCCCCGCCGACGGTGTTGGAGACACAGGCGAGCGTGATGTGGCGCTCCACCAGGGGCAGGGCGAGGAGCTCGTCGAAGGTGAGCTCGATCTCGCGGTCCACGAGCCCGGTGACCCTCAGGGACCACTGCGCCGGGTCGACGACCGGCACCACGAGGGCCGTGTCGATCCGGTAGAAGTCCTCCGACGGTGTCACGAGGCCGGTGATGCCCTCGACCTCCAGTGCGGCGCCGGCGGGGATGACCGACCCCGCCGGGGGCGGCGTGCCGGCGGCCGCGGGCGCGGGGAGCCGCACGGCGGCCCGCTGCCCGGCCACGGCCGACTGCGAGGAGCGCACGCCGGCCGCCACCGCGCCCGTGGCCACCGCGACGACGGCTGCCCCCGATGCTCCCTGGAGGAACCGGCGGCGGGCCGGACGCGGGTCGGCGCCGCCGCCGTCGCCGTCGAAGGTGCGGGCCCAGGTGCCGAGCGCCCGCACGAGGGCGTCGAGCACGAGCACCGCGAGCACCACGGCGAGGACGGGCGCGGCGAACGACACGAGGGACGACTGCGGCCGCGAGGCGACGGCAAGGGCGCCGAGGACGCCGAACCCCACGACGACGGCGCGCCCCGCGTACGGCCGGCGGTCCTCGAGGACACCGGCCGCGGACGCGAGGACCGCGATCGCCGCGGCGATGACGGTGAGGAGGACGGCCTTGTCCGCCGTGCCGAACCAGGCGATCGCCCAGTCCTTGACACCGGACGGCAGGAGGTCGATCACGGCGGAGCCCACGGCGCTGACCGGGGTCACCGAGGGGCTCAGGGCAGCGGCGGCCAGTTCGCCGCCGATCACACCGAGACCGACCGCGAGGGCTCCGGAGAGTGCTGCCCAGGTGCGGCGTCGGATCATTGCTGCCTTTCCGGTCCCGACGGTGCGCCGCCGAAAAGGACCATCCCTTACACGACCGCGGGCGCGGGCTGGTTCCCTGTCCGTTTCCCTGTCCGCGCGGTAGGGCCGCGGAGCCGGAAGGCGTACGCTCGTCCCATGGGAGTTCACCTCGGGATGCCGCGCGACGCCCGCGGGGCCGCGCAGGGGCTCCTCGACATCCACGGCCGACGCGCCACGGACATGCGCCTGTCCCTCACGGACAAGTGCAATCTGCGCTGCACGTACTGCATGCCCGCGGAGGGGCTCAACTGGCTGCAGAAGGACCAGGTCCTCACCCGCGCGGAGATCGTGCGCCTGGTGGGCATCGGCGTCGACCGGCTCGGCATCCGGGAGCTGCGCCTGACGGGTGGTGAGCCCCTCGTGCGCGCCGACCTCCTCGACATCATCCGGGACATCCGCGCCGACCACGCCGACCTGCCCATCTCCATGACGACGAACGCCCTGGGCCTGGACCGGCGCGCCGTGCAGCTGAAGGACGCCGGGCTGACCCGCATCAACGTCTCCATGGACTCGCTGCACCCGGAGACGTTCGCGCAACTGACGCGCCGGCCGTTCCTCGACCGGGTGCTGAAGGGAATCGAGGCGGCCGCCGACGCCGGTCTGGGCCTCGTGAAGATCAACGCCGTGCTCATGCGCGGCATCAACGACCACGAGGCCCCGGACCTCGTGGCGTGGGCGGTGGCCCGCGGCTTCGAGCTGCGCTTCATCGAGCAGATGCCCCTGGACGCCGACCACGGCTGGACGAAGGAGGGCATGGTGACGGCCGCCGAGATGCGCGCACTCGTCGAGACGCGCTTCGTCCTCACGCCGGATCCCCGCACCCGCGACGGCGCCCCCGCCGAGCGGTGGGAGGTCCGGGCGAAGGAGGACCCCGACACCGTCCTCGGGATCGTGGGGATCATCGCGTCCGTCACGGAGCCCTTCTGCGCCGACTGCCGCCGTACCCGCGTCACCGCGGAGGGCAAGGTGATGAGCTGCCTGTTCTCCCGCGAGGAGACGGACCTGCGCGGGCTCCTGCGCTCCGGGGCCGACGACGACGCCGTCGCCGAGCGGTGGCGGGAGGCCATGTGGCTGAAGCCACGCGCGCACGGCATGGACCACACGGGCCTCGGCTCCGACGACTTCGTGCAGCCCGACCGGTCGATGAGCGCCATCGGTGGCTGACATGCTGGTGCGGTACTTCGGTGCGGCCCGCGCCGCGACCGGCGTCGACGAGGAGCGCCTGCCGGGCGGCCGCACGCTCTCCGCCGTCCTCGCGGACCTGCGCGCACGCCCCGCGGCGACGGCGGGGCCGTCGCTCGCGAAGGTCCTGGACCGCAGCAGCTTCCTCCTCAACGAGGTGGCGCTGCGCGATCCCGCGACGGTGCTGCAGGACGACGACGTGCTCGACGTCCTGCCGCCGTTCGCCGGCGGCTAGCGCGCGAAGTCCGCCGCGGAGTCGAACGGCCCGACGACGACCGTGGTGCGCGGCGCGGCGGCCAGCTCACGCGCGAGCGACTGCACCTCCTCGGCGGTGACGGACCGGATGCGGTCGAGCGACGTGTCCATGTCGACGAACTCCCCCGAGACCAGTTCCGAGCGTCCCAGGCGGGACATCCGGGAACTGCTGTCCTCCAGGGCCATGACGAGCCCGCCCGAGAGCTGCCCGACGGCCTTGCGGAGCTCCTCCGCGTCGATGCCGTCGGCCGCCAGCCGGTCCAGCTCCGCCCCGAGCAGCTCGATGACCTGCCCGGTCTTGGCGGGTGAGCACCCGGCGTACATGCCGAAGTACCCGGCGTCGGCGTAGGCGGCCGAGAAGGAGTAGGTGGAGTAGACGAGGCCGCGCTTCTCCCGGATCTCCTGGAACAGGCGGGAGGACATCCCGCCGCCGAGGACGGCGTTCAGCACGCTCATGGCGAACCGGCGCTCGTCCGTCGCGGTGAGGGAGGGGCAGCCGATGAGGATGTTCGACTGTTCCACGGCCCGGCGGATCACGTGCGTGCCGGTCTCCCCCGTCACCGGGGCGACGGCGGTGGAGCGGCGTGCCACGGGCAGGGCGCCCTCGTCGAGCGCCCAGCCGGCGGTCTCGAGCGCTTCCTGCACGAGCCGGCACACGACGTCGTGGTCCAGGCCGCCCGCGGCGGTGACCACGAGTTCGCCGGGCGTGTAGTAGCGCCGGTAGTGCGCGAGGACGGAGTCCCGCGGGACGGCCCGGATGGCCTCGGGGGTCCCGCCGATCGGGCGGCCGAGGGGGTGGTCCCCCAGCACCAGCTCGACGAACCGCTCGTGGGCGACGTCCGCCGGGTCGTCGCTGTCCATCGCGATCTCCTCGAGGATCACGTCGCGTTCCTGCTCGAGCTCCTCCGGGTCCAGCACGGCCGAGGTCACCATGTCCGCGATGACATCGATGGCCATGGGCAGGTCGGAGTCGAGCACCCGCGCGTAGTAGCAGGTGTTCTCCTTCGCGGTGGCCGCGTTCGACTCACCGCCCACCTCGTCGAAGGCCGACGCGATGTCCATGGCGGAGCGGCGGGTGGTGCCCTTGAAGAGCAGGTGTTCGAGGAAGTGGGTGCTGCCGTGCTCGCCGTCGGCCTCGTCGCGGGAGCCGACGCCCACCCAGAAGCCGATGGTCGCGGACCGCTGGCCAGGCATGGCCTCGGTGAGCACGCGCACCCCGCCGGGCAGCACGCTGCGCCGCACGACGTTGCCGCCCGGATCCCCGGCCACGAAGGTGGGATCGAGGCCGTCGGCGCCCGCACGGGGCGTCGGCAGCAGGGGAAGGGACACTACGGAGGACAGGGGCATCCTGGTCTTTCTGGGAGTTCGGGGGGAAAGGCCGACGGCCCCGGCACCGACCGAGTCGTTCGGTCGGTGCCGGGGCCGCGGGCCGTGGGCTGCTCTGGACGGACTAGTCGTCGTCGCCCTCGGCGAGGGGGATCTCGATCCCGGCGTCCTCGGTCGGCTGCTCGTCGGCGACGACGGGCGAGAGCGAGAGCTTTCCGCGATCGTCCACCTTCGTGATCTCGACCTGGACCTTCTGGCCCACGGACACGATCTCGTCGACGTTGTCGACGCGCTTGCCGCCGGCGAGCTTGCGCAGCTCGGAGATGTGCAGCAGGCCGTCCTTGCCCGGGGTCAGCGACACGAAGGCGCCGAAGGTCGTGGTCTTGACGACCGTGCCCAGGTAGCGCTCACCGATCTCGGGGACCTGCGGGTTGGCGATGGCATTCACGGCGGCGCGGGCGGCCTCGGCCGACTCGCCGTTCGTGGCGCCGATCAGCACGGTGCCGTCGTCCTCGATCGAGATGTCGGCTCCCGTGTCCTCCTGGATCTGGTTGATCATCTTGCCCTTGGGGCCGATGACCTCGCCGATCTTGTCCACGGGGATCTTGACCGAGATGATGCGCGGCGCGAACTCGGAGAGCTCGTCCGGTGCGTCGATCGCGGCCTGCAGCACACCGAGGATGTGCAGGCGTGCCTCGCGGGCCTGCTTCAGCGCGGCGGCCAGCACCGACGCGGGGATGCCGTCGAGCTTGGTGTCCAGCTGGATCGCGGTGACGAACTCGGACGTACCGGCGACCTTGAAGTCCATGTCGCCGAAGGCGTCCTCGGCTCCCAGGATGTCGGTCAGCGCCGCGTAGCGCGTCTGGCCGTCGACGACGTCGGACACGAGGCCCATGGCGATGCCGGCGACCGGCGCCCGGAGGGGCACACCGGCGTTGAGCAGCGACAGCGTCGAGGCGCACACGGAGCCCATCGACGTCGAGCCGTTGGAGCTCAGCGCCTCGGACACCTGGCGGATCGCGTAGGGGAACTCCTCGCGGGTCGGCAGGACGGGCACGAGGGCGCGCTCTGCCAGGGCTCCGTGGCCGATCTCGCGGCGCTTCGGCGAACCGACGCGGCCGGTCTCGCCGGTGGAGTAGGGCGGGAAGTTGTAGTTGTGCATGTAGCGCTTGCGCGTGACGGGCGACAGCGAGTCGATCTGCTGCTCCATCTTGAGCATGTTCAGCGTTGTGACGCCCATGATCTGGGTCTCGCCGCGCTCGAAGATCGCGGAGCCGTGCACGCGCGGCAGGACCTCGACCTCGGCGGTGAGCTTGCGGATGTCGCTCAGGCCGCGGCCGTCGATGCGGACCTGGTCCTTGAGGATGCGCTGGCGGACCACGGCCTTGTTGAGCGAGCGGAAGGCTGCGGACAGCTCCTTCTCGCGTCCCTCGAACTGGGCGCCGAGGGCGTCCATGAGCTCGGCCTTGAGCGCGTCGGTGGCGGTGTTGCGCTCCTGCTTGTCGGCGATCTGGAAGACCTGGGCGAGCTTCTCGGAGCCTGCGGCCTCGATCGCCTCGTACACGTCGTCCTGGTAGTCGAGGAAGATCGGGAACTCGACGGTCGGCTTTGCGGCACGCGCCGCGAGGTCGGCCTGCGCCTCGCACAGCGCGCGGATGAAGGGCTTCGCCGCCTCGAGGCCGTCGGCGACGATCTCCTCGGTGGGGGCGGTGGCGCCGTTCTCCTTGATGAGGGTCCACGAGTTGTCGGTGGCCTCGGCCTCGACCATCATGATGGCGACGTCGTCACCGGCGATGCGTCCGGCGACGACCATGTCGAAGACGGAGTTCTCGAGCTCGGAGTGCTTCGGGAAGGCGATCCACTGGTCGGAACCGCTGCCGTCGGACACGAGGGCCACGCGGACGCCGCCGATCGGGCCCGAGAAGGGCAGGCCGGACAGCTGGGTGGACATCGAGGCCGCGTTGATGGCGACGACGTCGTAGCGGACGTCAGGGTTGATCGCGAGGACGGTCACGACGACCTGGACCTCGTTGCGGAGTCCCTTGACGAACGCGGGGCGCAGCGGGCGGTCCATGAGGCGGCACGCGAGGATGGCCTCGGTGGAGGGGCGGCCCTCGCGACGGAAGAACGAGCCCGGGATGCGGCCCGCGGCGTACATGCGCTCCTCGACGTCGACCGTCAGGGGGAAGAAGTCGAACCCTTCGCGCGGCTGCTTGCCCGCGGTCGTGGCCGAGAGCAGGGCGGTGTCCTCGTCGATGTAGACCATGGCGGAGCCGGCGGCCTGCTGGGCGAGACGCCCGGTCTCGAAGCGGACGGTGCGTGTTCCGAAGCGACCGTTGTCGATCACTGCTTCGGCGAACTGGATTTCGGGACCCTCCAAGAGAGTCACCTCCGTTTCTCAGGTATCGGAGGCAATCGGCACCCGTCGTGGTCCCGTCCCCGCTGGACGGTCCACAGCATCCGGTCTTCGATCGAGATCCACGGAGCGGCATCGTCTCGATGCTTTCCGGGGACCACTACCGAGGACCGCGAATGCGCGGTGCCGGTTGACCCCTGTTGTGCGGTCTTTGCTGCTGGTGGTGCTGTTCCTGCCGTACTGCTGTCCTGCGATCCGCCGACGGACGATGCCCGTCAGCGAGAGAAGGCGACGCCCTCTCCGGAGAGAAGGTGCCGCCTTCCGATGCTACTTATCGACGCAGACCCAGGCGCTCGATGAGCGAACGGTAGCGCGTGATGTCGGTGTCCCGCAGGTAGTCCAGCAGGCGACGGCGGCGACCCACGAGAAGCAGCAGGCCACGACGCGTGTGGTGGTCGTGCTTGTGCATCTTCAGGTGCTCGGTCAGGTCGAGGATACGACGGGAAAGCATCGCGATCTGCACCTCGGGTGAACCGGTGTCACCTTCGGCCAGGGCGTATTCCTTGATGATTTCCTGCTTGATGGCGGCGTCAAGGGCCACGAGTAACTCCTAGAGTTGTACCGTGAACAAGTGCTGAGCATCGCTTGCACGACGACACAGAAAAATCCAGCCACCACGGACTGCAGCCGGATCTTTGACCAGTTTAGCGTCTGGGCTGGGGTTCTGTCGAAAGCAGGCCGCGCGCGTTCTCGACGTCGAGCTTCATCTGCTCGATGAGCGCCTCGGGCCCGGTGTAGGCGACCTGCCCGCGCAGGCGTTCGACGAACTCGACGACGACGGCCTGCCCGTACAGGTCGAAATCCTGCACGCGCTCAGGCGGCCTGTTGATGACGTGCGCCTCGACCTGCCGGTCGACGCCGTCGAACGTCGGGTTCGAGCCCACGGAGATGGCCGCCGGCCACCGCGTGCCCGCCTCGTCGATCAGCCAGCCGGCGTAGATGCCGTCGGCGGGGATGTAGCCCTGGGCGGACGCGGCGAGGTTCGCGGTCGGGTAGCCGAGCTCCCGTCCGCGCGCCGCCCCGTGCACCACGTCGCCGCGCATGCGGTGGGATCGGCCGAGCACACGCGCCGCCGTCCCCACCTCGCCGGCCTCCAGGGCCTCCCGCACCCAGGTGGACGAGCAGCGGCGGTCGCCGTCGGCGTCCGTGGCGTCCATGGGGAAGCTCGCGCCGAAGTCGTCGATGGTGATGACCTCGAAGCCGAGCTTCCGGCCGAGCGCGCGCATCGTGTCGAGGTCGCCGCTGTTGCCGCGCCCGAACCGGACGTCGTGCCCGATCACCACGGCCTTGGCCTTCAGGGTCCGCACGAACACCCGCTCCACGAACTCCTCGGGGGTGTTGGAGGCCAGCTCGAGGGTGTAGTGCATCATGAGCAGCGCGTCGATGCCGGTCTCGGCGAGGGTGGCCACGCGGTCCTCGAGGCCCATGATCAGTTCGGGGGCCGCGTCGGGGCGGTGCACCTGGGCGGGGTGCGGGTCGAAGGACACGACGACAGCGGCCGCGGAACGCTGCCGTGCCGCCTCGACGACCTGCTGCAGGACGCGCTGGTGGCCCCGGTGCACGCCGTCGAAGTTGCCGAGCGTCAGGACGGAGGGCCCGAACTCCCGGGGCACGCTGTCCAGGTCTCTCCAGTAGTACACGCATCTCCTTCGGGATCCGGCTGATCCCCGGGGCCGCGGATGAACTCCGGCGGGGGGAATCGCCTCTCCCATTATGGCCGAAAGCCCTGCCGCGGACGGCATCGCTCCGGGCGCACGGGCGGGGGCGCCGTGCGCGGCGGTCAGCGGGCGGAGGGACGCGGGGTCAGCCGCGCTGCGCGAACTCCCTGCGGAGGTCGCTGGTCTTCGCGATGTACTTGTGCCACACGAGCAGGGCCGGGGGGAACGCCAGTTCCACGACCATGAGGATGATCAGGACGTAGTTGGGTGTGCCGGAGAAGGCCCAGGACAGCACCCGGCCGATCCCGCCGATGAAGACCATGAGGCACACGAGCCAGAGCATGTTGGCCCACTGGAACTTGATGGCGATGGTGATGAAGGCGGCGCCCACGCCGACCATCATGGCCGAGAAGAACCTGAACTGGCTCTCGAGCGTGGGGTTCGCGGGGCTGGCCTCGGTGTCGGGCAGTCCCGCGGTCCCGAGGATCAGGTAGTAGGCGCCGAACGCGGCGAGCACGAGGCCCACCAGCACGACGACGGTCCGGAAGACGTTCCAGTCCTCGCCCGAGCCCTTGCCGGGCTTCTTCCCCTTGGCGGGGGCGGTGCCACCCCTGGCCGGGGTGGTGCCACCCTTCGCGGGCGTGGAGGTCGTGGGGGCCGTGGAGGACGTGCCGGCCGGGGTGGAAGCGGGGGTGGAGGATGCGGAGGCAGGACTGGAGGTGGGCGCCGCTCCGGTCCCGGCCCCCTGCCGCGGCCGGGCGTCCGGTCCCACGGGCCGCCCGCCGGAAGCCGTCGGGTTCTCGTGCTCGGGGCTGTTGCTGGTCATGTCACTCCCTGGGGGCGGGCCGGATGATGCTCTCCGGCCATACTCTCACGGTGCCGCCCGCCGTCGGGGGCGGATCGCGGTGGATGCCGACGGTGGGCGACGCCGGTCAGGCGGTGGCGCGGCCGGGTCGGTTCCGGCGCAGCCAGACGAGTCCGAGGATCGGCAGGACGAGGGGCACGAAGCCGTAGCCCCGGCCGAAGGCGGACCAGACCGTCTCGTGGGGGAAGGCCTCGGCGTCGAACACGCTGAGGAGTCCGACGGTGACCACGCCCACGAGCTCAGTGGTGACGGCCACGACCGACACCCGGTAGGCGCGCGCACCCGGCCGGGCGAGGGACACCGTCGCCACGACGTACACCACGGCTGCGACCGCCGAGAGCAGGTACGCGAGCGGCGCCTCGCCGAACTTCGTCGCGATCTGGAAGGCCGCGCGCGCCGTCGCCGCGAGGGCGAACACCCCGTACACGGCGACCAGGAGCCGCCCGGGCCCGCCGGCCCGGCTCGATCCCTCGACGTCCGCCACGCCGTCCGGCCTCTGTCCCCGCTCCGTCACAGTCCCGCCACCCCGTCCCAGATCTGCTCCATGCGGACGAGCATGACGAAGACCGTCAGCCCCGCCGCCGCGAGCACGTAGTTGCTCCACCGCGTCTTCTCGAGGATCGCCCACCAGAACGCCCCGACCGGCACCAGGAGCGCCGTGAGGAGGTAGCCCCAGAACTCCCAGGCCTCCCCCAGCACGGGGTCTCCCGTGAGCTGCCGGATCACCGCGCCGACCGCGTAGGCCAGCAGGAAGAGTTCGACGGCCGCGACGGACAGGATGGTGATGTCGTTGGGGGGCTGCCGCAGCAGGGCGGCGCCGATGCACAGGAGGGCGGCCAGCACGCACACCAGCGATCCGACGAGGAGGAAGGGATCCACGGCTAGTCCTGCCCGCCCGGCGCGAACACCAGCGTGGTCCGGGCGGCCCCGCCGCGGTTCTCCAGCAGCGCCACGAGGGTGCCGTCCGGGGCGAACGCGGCGACGGGCGCGTCGGTCTCGCTGCTGGGCCCGATCCGCCGGCCGTGGGAGACGTCGGCGGCCTCGGCGTCCGTCAGCTCCCGGACCGGGAACAGGGCGCGGCCGGCGTCGTCGAGCGGGAGGACCTCCAGGTCCTGCGCGAGCTCGTCCAGCGTGCGGGCCTGCTCGATCGAGTACGGGCCGACCTTCGTGCGGCGCAGGGCCGTCAGGTGCCCGCCGACGCCGAGCGCGTCCCCCAGGTCGCGGGCGAGGGCGCGGATGTAGGTGCCGGAACTGCAGTCGACCGTGACGTCGAGGTCCTGCAGCCGTCCGTTGCTGACCCTGCGGACGGCGTGGACGTCGAAGCGGTGGACGGTCACGGGGCGTGCGGGCAGGTCCACGTCCTCGCCGGCGCGCACGCGGGCGTAGGACCTCTCCCCCTTGACCTTGATGGCGCTCACGCTGCTCGGCACCTGCTGGATGTCGCCCGTGAGGGCGGCCACCGCGGCGCGGATGTCCTCCTCGGTGACGGCGGCGGCGATGCTGCCGCCCGTGACCTCGCCCTCGGCGTCGTCCGTGAGGGTCGACTGGCCGAGGCGGATGGTGGCGGTGTACGTCTTCGACGTCCCCACGATGAAGGTGAGCAGGCGGGTGGCCCGGTTGATCCCGATCACGAGGACGCCGGTGGCCATCGGATCGAGGGTCCCGGCGTGCCCCACCTTCCGGGTCCCGGCGAGCCGGCGGAGGCGGCCCACGACGTCATGACTGGTCCAGCCCTGAGGCTTGTCCACGATGATCAGCCCTGAGTGGACCTGCCCGGAATTCACGCCTCCCAGTATATGGGCCCGTCCGGCCCGCGGCTGCGCGGTCCCGCGCCCCCGACGCCGGTGCCCTGGGTGCGCGATACGATCCTGCCTATGCCTTCCGCTCCGTCCCGTGTGGTCAACGTCCCGGTCAACCAGATCCGCGAGATCACGCAGCTGGCGTGGGCGACGCCCGACTCCATCGTCCTCAGCATCGGCGAACCCGGGTTCCCCGTGGCACGGCACGTGCTCGAGGCGGGCATGGCCGCGCTCGACCGCGACGACACGAACTACACGCCCAACGCGGGGCTCGCCCCGGTGCGGGCCGCGTTCGCCGAGCGGTTCTCGCGCCTGTCCGGCGTGGCGGAGGACCCCTCCCGCGTCTTCGTCGTGGCCGGCGCGCAGCAGGGCCTGCACCTGGCCCTCAGCACCCTCATCGGGTCGGGCGACGAGGTCCTGATCCCGGACCCCGGCTACCCGACGTTCACCATGACGGTCGGCCTGCTGGGCGGCGTCCCCGTGCCCTACCCCCTCGTGCCGCACCACGGCTTCCAGCCCCGCATCGAGGACCTGCAGCGGCTCGTCACCCCGCGCACCCGCGTGCTCATGCTGAACTCGCCGTCCAACCCGCTCGGCTCGGTGTTCGACCACGACCTCACGCGGGAGCTCGTCCGTTTCGCGCACCGGAACGACCTGTGGATCATCTCGGACGAGTGCTACGAGGCCTTCACGTACGACGTGCCGCACGTCAGCCCCGCGCGGTTCGACGCGGGCGGCCCCGAGGCCGTGCCGGAGGCGCGCGAGGCGCGGGTGGTCACCTCCCTGACGCTGTCCAAGACCTACGGCCTGACCGGGCTGCGCATCGGCGCGCTCGTCACGCCGCCGGGCATGGAGCAGCTGCTCAGCAACGTCATGGAGGCCACGGTCTCCTGCGTGGCGGCGTCGTCGCAGTACGCGGCCCTGGCCGCGATCACCGGGCCGCAGGACTATGTGTCCACGGCCCTGGAGCACTACCGCCACAACCGGGACGCGGCGACGGCCGTCCTCGACGCCCTGGGCATCGGCTACCTCGACGCGCGCGGGGCGTTCTACCTGTGGGCGGATCTGTCCCACGCGACGGGCGGGGACGTGCGCGGCTGGACCCGCCGTTTCCTGGCCGAGCGGGGTGTCGCTGTGGCCCCCGGCACGGCGTTCGGCGCGATGGGCGAGGGGTGGGTCAGGATCGCGCTCTGCGGCGGGACGGAGGAACTCGTCGAGGGGCTCTCGCGGTTCCCGTCCCCTCCCGCCTGACCCGGCCCGGTCCGGGAACGCGAAAGGCAGCCGCCCCCGAGGGCCGGCTGCCTTTCCGTGCGGTGCCCGCGCGGGCTGACTAGCGTCCCGCCTCGTCGTCCTCCGACGTGCGGTACGGGTCCGCGTCTCCCGCGAAGTCGGCGCCTTGGGCGATCGCCGCCACTTCGGCGTCGCGCTCGCGGGCCTTCTGCAGCAGCTCCTCGAGGTGGCTGGCGTTGACCGGCACCTCGTCGGGCACGAACTCGAGCGTCGGCGTCAGACGCGCGGTGATGTTCTTGCCGACCTCCGAGCGCAGCACGCCGCGCGCGGACTCGAGCGCCGTGCGGGTGGCCTGCTGCTCCTCGGCGTCGCCCAGCACCGTGTAGTACAGGGTGGCGTGCTGGAGATCGTTGGTCACGCGGGCATCCGTGATGGTGACCGCCTCCAGCCGCGGGTCCTTCACGCGGCGCCGGAGCGCCTCGGCGACGATGACTTTGATGCGCTGCGCGAGCCGCGCGGCGCGGGCCGGATCTGCCATTGCTGATACTCCTACTGGACTGGGGGGACCCTTCCGGGCCCGGTACGAATGGCGCAGGCGCCCCGGAGAACCGGGACGCCTGCGCAGACCGACGTGCTAGACGCGGGGCTTCTCCCGCATCTCGAAGGTCTCGATGATGTCGCCTTCCTTGACGTCGTTGAACGACCCGAGGCCGATACCGCACTCGAAGTCCGTACGGACCTCGGTGGCGTCGTCCTTGAACCGCTTGAGCGAGTCCACGGAGAGGTTGTCCCCGATGACCTTGCCGTCGCGGAGCACGCGCGCCCTCGTGTTGCGGCGGATGATGCCCGACCGGACGATCGAGCCGGCGATGTTGCCGAACTTCGAGGAACGGAACACCTCGCGGACCTCTGCGGTTCCGAGCTGCACCTCCTCGTACTCCGGCTTGAGCATGCCCTTGAGGGCGAGCTCGATATCGTCGATCGCCGCGTAGATCACCGAGTAGAAGCGCATGTCGACGCCCTCACGCTCGGCGAGGTCCGCGACGCGCTCGGCCGGCTTCACGTTGAAGCCGATGATGATCGCGTTGTCGACCGTGGCCAGGTTGACGTCGTTCTGCGTGATGGCACCGACGCCGCGGTGGATGACGCGCAGCTGCACGCCTTCTCCGACGTCGATCTTGAGCAGCGAGTCCTCCAGGGCCTCGACGGCACCCGACACGTCACCCTTGAGGATGAGGTTGAGGGTGTCGACCTTGCCCTCGGCGACGGCCTGGTCGAAGTCCTCGAGGCTGATGCGCTTGCGGCGCTTGGCGAGGGCCGCGTTGCGGTCCGCCGCTTCACGCTTCTCGGCGATCTGGCGTCCGGTGCGCTCGTCGTCGGTGACGAAGAACGTGTCACCGGCACGGGGCACGTTGGACAGGCCGAGGACCTGCACGGGACGCGAGGGTCCCGCCGTGGTGACGACGTCGCCGTTCTCGTCGAACATCGCTCGCACACGGCCGTGGGCCGTACCGGCGACGATCGTGTCGCCGACGTGCAGCGTTCCGGACTGCACGAGCACCGTGGCCACGGCACCGCGACCGCGGTCGAGGTTCGCCTCGATCGCGATACCGCGGGCGTCCTTGTTCGGGTTGGCCCGCATGTCCAGCGCGGCGTCCGCGGTGAGCAGGACGGCCTCGAGGAGCTCGTCGATGCCCATGCCCTGGAGCGCCGACACGTGGACGAACATGGTGTCGCCACCGTATTCCTCGGGGACCAGGCCGTACTCGGTGAGCTGGCCCTTGACCTTGTCGGGGTTCGCGCCTTCCTTGTCCATCTTGTTCACGGCCACGACGATCGGCACGTTGGCCGCCTGGGCGTGGTTCAGCGCCTCCACGGTCTGCGGCATGACGCCGTCGTCCGCGGCGACGACGAGCACCGCGATGTCCGTGACCTTCGCGCCTCGGGCACGCATGGCGGTGAACGCCTCGTGGCCCGGGGTGTCGATGAAGGTGATGGCGCGCGTGCTGTCCTCGTGGACGTGCTGGATCTGGTAGGCACCGATGTGCTGGGTGATGCCGCCGTGCTCGCCCTCCACGACCTTGGTGTTGCGGATCGCGTCGAGCAGTCGGGTCTTACCGTGGTCGACGTGGCCCATGACGGTGACGACCGGAGGACGGACCTCGAGATCCTCGTCGCCCTCGGCCTCGAGCTCGGCATCGAAGTCGATGTCGAAGCTGCTGAGGAGCTCGCGCTCCTCGTCCTCGGGTGAGACGACCTGGATCTTGTAGCCGAGCTCGGTACCGAGCACCTCGAAGGTGTCCTCGTCGAGCGACTGCGTGGCCGTTGCCATCTCACCGAGGTGGAACAGCACGGTGACCAGTGCGGCGGGGTTCGCCTCGATCTTGTCGGCGAAGTCCGTGATAGACGAGCCGCGACGCAGGCGGACGATGGTGTTGCCGTCTCCGCGGGGTACGCTCACGCCGCCCAGCGAAGGAGCCGACATCTGCTCCAGTTCCTGCCGCTTCGCGCGCTTCGACTTGCGCTGCTTGCCGCGGCCGGCTCCACCCTTGCCGAAGGCGCCGGCAGTGCCGCCGCGTCCGCGGGTGCCCTTGCCGAAGCCGCCGCCGGCGGGTGCGCCGCTGGGGCTGTTCGGTGCTCCGCCGGGTCCGCGGCGCGGACCGGCACCTGCGCCGGGGGCTCCGCGGCCGGGGGCTGCGGGGCGCTCGGTGCGGTTGGGCATCATCCCGGGTGTGGGACGCGAGCCGGGGGCACCGGGACGGGGAGCGCCGGGGCGCGGTGCACCCGGGCGGGGTCCACCCGCACCAGCGGCCGGGCGGGGTCCGCCCGCACCTGCGGCGGGACGGGGTCCGCCCGCACCTGCGGCCGGGCGGGGTCCGCCGGTCCCGGCGTCGTCACGACGACCGGGGCGGGGCATGCCCTGGGACGGCGCGAACGGGTTGTTCCCCGGACGCGGCGGGCGCTCCGAGGTGCGGTCCGCTCCACGGTCGCTGTCGCCGCGGCGCGACCCCATGCCCTGTGAGGGGGCGAAGGGGTTGTTGCCGGGGCGGGGTGCGCCACCGGGACGGGCTCCCGAGGGCCGGGTACCTGCCGCGGGGGCGGCGGGCGGGGTCGCCGGTCGGGGCGCAGGGCGCGCTCCCGGCGTCGGACCGGCCTGGGTGTCCTGCTGGGCAGGCGCGGGGGTGTTCTCGGCAGCTGCCGGAGCAGGCGTCTCCGCCGGACCGGAACCGTTCGAGAACGGGGATGCCTGCGGGGCGGCCGGAGCGGCCGGAGCAGCCGGAGCTGCGGGCGCTTCGGACGGGGCGGGTGCTGCGGGAGCGGCCGGGGCGGGTGCCTCGGGGACTGCCTGGGCAGCGCCCGGCTTCGGGCCCGACGGCGCGGGGGCCGCGGGGCGTGAGGGTGCGGGAGCGGCGGCGGGCTTGGTGCCGCCGGCGCCGGGGTATGCGCCGCGAAGCTTCTTCACGACGGGGGCCTCGATGGTGGATGAGGCTGAACGGACGAATTCGCCCAGTTCCTGCAGTTTAGCCACTGCGTCTTTCGAGGTGATACCGAGCTCTTTCGCGAGCTCGTGTACGCGGACCTTGGCCACATTTCTCCTGTCTCGGTCCGCACCGAGCCAGGCACGAACCGTCTATTTCCTGCTGATCCCAGCCGCCGGGGCGCCTGGACGATCGATTGCAGAGCGCAACGAAAAAGTCATCGTTGCGCACTCATCGCTGGGTACTCATCGGGTTTCCATGAGGGTACTGACCCGCTTTCAGGGAGGACGGTGATGAATCGGAGCGCGTGTCTCGACGCTCCAGGGATGCCTGGAAGCCCTCTGCCAGTCGGGCAGTGTCCACCGGCCCGCGGAAGGCCCGGTGAAAGGCTTTCCGCTTGACGGCCGTTTCCAAGCATGCCGGGTCGGGGTGCAGCCAGGCGCCCCGTCCGGATAGCCGGCGCCGCTCGTCGACCACGGCGACCTTGATCCCGTCGATCGGTTGTGCGACAACCCGCATCACGTTCGACTGGCGGTCCCGCCGGCGGCATCCCACGCAGGTGCGTAGCGGATGGTGGCCTTCCGGGTGCTGCCCGGACTCCCGCTCACCGATACTTCCTCGATGGGCGGAGTCTTCCGGGCACGACTCCACAGCAGTCACGTCTATTCTACCCCTTCCGGCCCCGCCGACAGACCGTGCGGCTACGCCTTGGCCGCCTGGGCGGGCTTGGCGGCGTCGGAGACGATGTCGATCCGCCAGCCGGTGAGCTTCGCGGCGAGGCGCGCGTTCTGGCCTTCCTTGCCGATCGCGAGCGAGAGCTGGTAGTCGGGCACGACGACGCGCGCGGACCGCGTGGCCTCGTCCGTGATGGTCACCGACGTGACGCGCGACGGCGAGAGCGAGCTGGCGATGAAGGAGGCGGCGTCGTCGTTGTAGTCGACGATGTCGATCTTCTCGTCGTTCAGCTCGTTCATGACGGCGCGGACACGCGTGCCCATCTCGCCGATGCAGGCACCCTTGGCGTTGACGCCGGGCACGTTCGCCTTGACCGCGATCTTCGTGCGGTGGCCGGCCTCGCGGGCGAGGGCCACGATCTCGACCGTCTTGTCGGCGATCTCGGGGACCTCGAGTTCGAAGAGCTTCCGCACGAGTCCCGGGTGCGAGCGGGACAGCGTGATCGAGGGGCCCTTCATGCCGCGGTGCACGTCGACGACGAACGCGCGCAGCCTCGTGCCGTGGAGGTACTTCTCGCCCGGGACCTGCTCTGGGGGCGGCAGCACGGCCTCGACGGAGCCCAGGTTCACCTGGATCATGTGCGGGTTGGTGCCCTGCTGGATCATGCCGGCGACGAGTTCGCCCTCCTTGCCGCGGAACTCCCCGAGGATGTTCTCGTCCTCGGCGTCGCGCAGGCGCTGCAGGATGATCTGGCGCGCTGTGCTCGCCGCGATACGACCGAACCCGCCGGGGGTGTCGTCGAACTCGCCGACGGTCTCGCCGTCGTCGTCCTTCTCCGTGGCCCAGATGGTGACGTGGCCGTTGCGGCGGTCCAGTTCGGCCCGCGCCGTCTCGTGGGCGCCGGGCGTGCGGTGGTATGCGATGAGCAGTGCCTGCTCGATCGTGGGGATCAGCTTGTCCAGCGGGATCTCGCGTTCGCGCTCGAGCAGCCTCAATGCGCTCATATCAATGTCCATGTGGGTCTCCTTACGCGGGGTGCACGGCGCCGGTGTCATCCGGTTCGGCACCCTCGCTGTCATCGTGGTGTTCATCCTCAAGATGCGCGAATTCGACCTGGACGGTCCCCTTGCGGATCCTGGAAAACTCGAGGGCGAGTGGATCGCCCTGTTTGGGCTTCATGCCCTTCTTGACCGGCAGCTGGGGGATCAGCCGGATCCCCGCGGCGGTGACGTCCTGAAGGCGCCCGACGACGACGTCGCCGGTCACCGGCTTGACCTCGACCATGCGTCCCACGTTGCGGCGCCAGTGCCGCGGCTCCGTGAGGGGGCGTGATACGCCGGGCGAGGAGATCTCGAGGTTGTAGGGGCGGTCGTCGTCCTCGGGATCGCTGTCCATGGCCTCGGACAGGTCCGAGGAGATGGCGGAGATCACATCGAGTCCCACGCTCCCCGTCGCGTCCTCGGGCAGGTCGACGACCACGTGTACCGTGCGGTGCGAGCCGGCGACCCTCACCTCGACGTCCTCGAGGTAGAGGTTGTGCTCCTCCACGACGGGCTGCAGCCTGGTCCGCAGGCGCTGTGCTTCAACCTGCAGTTCCGCCTCCACGGCGGATTTGCGGGTCGAGGCATGTTTTTCGTTCCCGGACCGGACCGCCATGGCTGCCTCCCACTCGATGATGTTGTCTCCCAAGAGTACCGACATTCCGGGACGCCGGGTGTATGACCGGGTGAATGGCGGACCGCCGTGGGATCATCGGAAACTGTGAGCAGGCAGGCGGATACGGGCAGAGAGCAAGGGCGTGACGGCACCACGGCCTCCGCTGCCGGGCGATGGGCCCGGGCCGCTGCGAGGCTCGTCGGCCTCTTCCTCGTGGTCCTCCTGGTGGTCGGCGTCGGCGTGGGCGTGACTCCCGCCGAGCCGCAGGCCCCGGTCTACTCCGCCGCCGAGCGGACACAGCTCGACGCCGAGGGGCGGTACCGTGCACTGGCCGAGGATGCCCGGGAGGCTGCGGCGGCGGACCCGGCGCTCGCCGATGCCCTGCTGGCCGTGGCCGCTGATCTGGCGGCACAGGCGGAGGCAGTCGCCCTGCCGCGCTCCACGGAACCTCCGGAAGGATCCACCTCATCGGATCCCACGTCGCCGAATGCCTCGCCCGGTGCCACCGATTCCTCGGGTTCCACTGATGCTTCCGGTTCCAGCGATGCCTCCGGTCCCTCCGATCCGTCAGAACCTTCTAATCCGCCGGTCCCCGCTCCCCCACCGGCCGACGCGGCTGGCGTGCTCGCGCTGCTCCGGGACAGTGCCCTGCGCAGCCTGAGCGACGCCGTGGGCGCCGAGCCCGGTCCGGCCCGCGTGCTCGCGTCGGCGGGGGCCAACCAGTGGCGGCACGCGGTGCTGCTCGGTGCGCTCCTCGGTGCCGATGCCGGCCTGCCGCCCGCCGATGCCGTCCCGCCCGGGGACCTGGCCGGCTCGAGGGGACTCTTCGCCGCCGTGGCCCCGGCCCCAGCAACCCCCGTGGCCCCCTCCGCTCCGGACACGGGTCCCTCCGGCCCCGCCGGCCCGTCCGGCCCGTCCTCTCCCGCCGATCCCTCCACTGCGTCCGGTCCCACCGACTGCGCCGGGACGCCCCGCGGGCCTGAGCCCGACCGGAAGGCCCTGCTCAGTGCGAAGACCGCGGAGGACCAGGCACGCTTCGGGTACGAGGTCGCCGCGGCGCTGCTTCCCGAGGCGCCGGCCCTGCTCGCCCGGTCGTCGCTGCACGGGGCGGCAGCCAACGACGCCGCCCGACGCCTCGAGGACCTGTGCGCCCCGGCAGCCCCGGCACCGGCCGGTTTCGCGATCAAGCCGGACTTCCGCGCGGACCCGGCAGCGGCCCTGCGCCACCTCGAGCAGGAGCATGCCGCGCTGTACGCGGGGTTGATCCCTGCGGTCGGGCCCGACGCCCGTGCCTGGGCCGTCGCCGCCTTCAACGCGGCCGCGCAGCGTAGCCTCGACGCGGGCACACCCCTCGGAGCCTTCCCCGGGCTGGAGGACGGCGCGGCCGGCGCCACCGCACCGGACGAGCCGGCGGAGCCCGAGGAGCCTGCCGATGACTAGCGGACCGGGCGTGATGCCGGACGGGCACGACCGGCAGCCGGTCAGCGACACCCCCGATACTGCACACTCTGCCGACGCCCCCGACACCCCCGACACCCCCGACACTGCACACTCTGCCGACGCCCACGGGGTGCTTCCCGAGCTGCCGCCACGCCTCGTGGGCAGCGCACGGACGATCACCGGTGGGGCCCGGTGGCTGCGGGACTGGCGGGAGCTGCTGACCGACCGGCTCGCGGCCTGGGACCTCGATGTGGACCTCGCTCCCGGGCAGCCCGTGTGGGCAGGACGGTGCGCGGTCGTCGTCCCGGTCGTCCGGCGCACCGGGACGACGACGCAGCGGTGCGTCCTCAAGCTCACCGTCCCGCACGACGAGGCCCTCCCGGAACCCGACGCCCTGGCGCTGTGGGACGGGACGGGCGCCGTGCGGCTGCTGGCGGCGTCGCGCCCGGACTTCGCGCTGCTGCTCGAACGCCTCGACGGCGACTCGTCGCTGCACGACGTGCCCCTCGACGCGACGCCCGGCCCGTGGGGCGCCGTGGTGCGGCAGCTGTCGATACGGCCCGGTGACAGCGCGGCGTGGGCGGCCATCCCGCATCTGGCCGCGGCGGCCGAGGAGTGGACGGACACGCTGCCCGCGCGGTGGGACGAGCTCGGGGAGCCGTTCCCGCGGTGGCTCATGGAGTCCGCCCTCGAGGTGTGCCAGTCACGCGGCGCCGTGGGCAGGAGGTCCGACCACGATGTGCTCGTGCATGCCGACCTGCACTACGCGAACCTGCTGCCGTCGTCGCCCGGGCAGCTGCTGCACTTCACGGCGATCGACCCGAAACCCGTGCTCGGGGACGCGGAGTACGCGGTGGCGCCGATGCTGTGGAACCGCCTCGACGAGCTCGACGCACGCGATCCCGCCGGGCACCTCCGGGCGCACGGCACGGCGCTGGCCGTCGCCGCGGGGCTGGATGCGGAGCTGGCCCACGGCTGGACGGTGGTCCGGGAGGTGCGGAACGCGCTGTTTTACCTCGGGCAGGGCCTGACCGGCGACGCGCAGCGCTCGCTCTGGGTGGCGAGCTCGGTCCTGGGCAGGACGCTGGACGGCCTGCCGCCGGTCAGCGGGCTACCCGTCCTGTAGGCCGAGGAGCGGCCTGACGTTCTCCACCCATACGTCCCAGCCGAGCTTGAGGATCAGCGCCCCGACGACGGCGAGGAACACCACGCGGATGAACCTGCTCCCCTGGCTGATGGCCATGCGGGACCCTGTGTAGCCGCCGGCCATGTTCGCGACGCCGAGCAGGAGTCCGAGGCCCCAGAGGATGGACCCGTTGGGGAGGAAGAACATGAGCGCCCCGAAGTTGGTGGCCATGTTCACGATCTTCGCCTTCGCGCTCGCGCCGAGGAAGTTGTACCCGAGCAGCGTGACCATCGCGATGATAAGGAAGGACCCGGTGCCGGGGCCGATCAGCCCGTCGTAGAAGCCGATCACGAGGCCGATCGCGCCGGCCGTCCCGTAGTGCCGTGCCCCCTGGTGCCGCAGCTGCGTGAGCGTCCCCACCGAGGGCCTGAGGGCCGTGAACACCGCGACGGCGACGAGCGCCACGACGATGATCGGCTTGAACACCGACGACGGCAGCGACGCGGCGAGGATCGCGCCGCCGAAGCTCCCCACAAGGGCGATCCCCGCCATGGGCAGGGCGGTGCGCAGGTCCGGGTGGGCGCGGCGGTAGTACGTGACGGCGCTCGTCGTCGTGCCGAAGATGGAGCCCAGCTTGTTGGTCGCGAGGGCCTCCACGGGCGTGATGCCGGGTACGAGGAGGAGGGCGGGCAGCTGCAGCAACCCTCCTCCCCCGACGACGGCGTCCACCCAGCCCGCGGCGAATCCCGCGACGAGGACCAGCAGGATCGTGGCGAGGTGCAGTTCCTCGAGCCCGGACACCGCGCGGCCTAGTGCGCGGTGAGCTCGCGCAGCAGCGCGACGGCCTCGCCGACGGCGACGTCCTGCGCCTCGCCCGTGCGGCGGTCCTTGACCTCGAGGACGCCGTCCGCGAGACCCCGGCCGACGACGACGATGGTGGGCACGCCGATGAGCTCGGCGTCGCCGAACTTGACGCCCGGGGAGACCTTGGGGCGGTCGTCGTAGAGCACGGTCAGTCCGGCCGCCTCCAGTTCGCCGGCGAGCTTCTCGGCCGCCTCGAACACCTCGGCACCCTTGCCGGTCGCGACGATGTGCACGTCGGCGGGCGCGACGTTGCGCGGCCAGACGATGCCGCGGTCGTCGTGGTTGGACTCGGCGAGGGCAGCGATGGCGCGGGTCACGCCGACCCCGTACGAGCCCATGGTCACGGTGGCGAGCTTGCCGTTCCGGTCCAGGACCTTGAGCCCCAGAGCGTCCGCGTACTTGCGGCCGAGCTGGAAGATGTGGCCCATCTCGATGCCGCGGGCGGCGATGAGCGGTCCCGATCCGTCGGGTGCCTCGTCGCCCTCGCGCACCTCGACGGCCTCGATGATCCCGTCCCAGGTGAAGTCGCGACCGGCCACGAGCCCGAAGACGTGCCGGCCCTGCTCGTTGGCGCCCGTGATCCAGGAGGTGCCGCTGACCACGCGGGGGTCCACGAGGTAGCGCAGGCCGGTGGAGCCCTCGAGACCGAGCACGGCGGCGTCGGGCGTGAGCCCGGGGCCGATGTAGCCCTTCACGAGGCCCGGGTGCTTCCTGAGGTCCTCCTCGCCGGCGGCCTCCACGGCCACTTCGCCGCCCGTCTCGAGGTGGCCGGCGATGTTCGCCTCGATGCGCTTGAGGTCCACGGTGCGGTCGCCGGGTACGCCGACGACGACGATCTCGCGTTCGCCGGTGGGCAGCACGGCCGCGAGAACGACGTTCTTGAGCGTGTCCGCTGCGGTCCACGCGCGGTCGGCCCGCGCCGCTGCGGCGTTGGCGTGGTCCACGAGGGTGCCGATGGTCGGGGTGTCCGGGGTGTCACGGACCTCCGCCGCGGGGGCACCCGTGAAGTCGATCGCCTCGGGCACCACCGTGGTGACGGCCTCCACGTTGGCGGTGTAGCCGCCGGCGGAGCGCACGAAGGTGTCCTCGCCGATGGCCGTCGGGTGGAGGAACTCCTCGCTCTTCGACCCGCCCATGGCGCCGGCGGTCGCGGTCACGGGGACCACCTCGAGGCCGAGGCGCTCGAAGATGCGCAGGTAGGCGCCGCGGTGCAGCTGGTAGCTCGCCTCGAGGCCCTCGTCGTCGATGTCGAAGGAGTAGGAGTCCTTCATGATGAACTCGCGGCCGCGGAGCAGGCCCGCGCGGGGCCGCGCCTCGTCGCGGTACTTGGTCTGGATCTGGAACAGGCTCACGGGCAGGTCCTTGTACGAGGTGTACAGGTCCTTCACGAGCAGCGTGAACATCTCCTCGTGCGTGGGCGCGAGGAGGTAGTCGGCGCCCTTGCGGTCCGTGAGGCGGAAGATGCCGTCGCCGTACTCGGTCCACCGGTTCGTCGCCTCGTAGGGCTCCTTGGGCAGCAGCGCGGGGAAGTGGACCTCCTGGGCGCCGATGGCCTCCATCTCCTCGCGGATGATCGCCTCGACCCGGGCGAGGACCTTCAGCCCCAGCGGCAGCCAGCTGTAGATGCCGGGCGCCGCGCGCCGGATGTAGCCGGCGCGCACCAGCAGGCGGTGGCTCGCGACTTCGGCGTCGGCTGGGTCTTCCCGCAGGGTGCGGAGGAAAAGGGTCGAGAGTCGTAAGACCACGCGGGTGTCCGTTCGTTTCTATCGCGCACCGGGATCGTGCGCTGCCGTTCACGCTCCCGCCGTCCGGCGGGAGACAACAGGTACCAATCTAGCGGGTCGGCGCCGCCGTGCCCGGCCGGCGCGGGTCCTCAGAAGAGGATGGTCGCGAAGGTGTCCACCTGGTCGAAGCCCACGCGCTTGTACGCGGCGATGGCGCGGGCGTTGTAGGAGTTCACGTAGAGGCTCACCGTGGGCGCCAGGGCGCGGGCGGCGACGACGACGCCGGCCATGTACGCCGCGCTCAGTCCCCTGCCGCGATGCTCCGGATTCATCCAGACGCCCTGCACCTGCACGGCCTGGGAGGACACCGTGCCGAGCTCGGCCTTGAAGATCACCTGGCCGGCGTCGTCGAAGGCCGCCAGGGAGTGCTTGCGGCCGATGAGCGAGGCCACGCGGCGGCGGTAGTGCTCCGACCCGCCGATGAACGGCGAGTAGCCCACCTCCTCCTCGAACATGGCCGCGCACGCGGGCAGCAGCCGGTCGAGCTCGTCGGGCCGCGTGAAGCGGAGATCGGCCGCGGGAGCGATCAGGGGGTCCGCATCGATGGCCATGAGCGGCTGCGTGGGGCGGACGTCGAACGGTTCGGCGCTGTAGTCCTCGAAGGTGGACCACAGGTCCATCACGCCCTCGGAGAGGCCGAAGATCGACGAGAAGGAACGCCCGGAGCGCCCGAGGTGGTCACCGAAGATGGCGCCGGTCTCGTCCGTCACCCCGACCGGCACGAGGTTGACGCCCGCCCAGCAGGCGGCGCGCAGCTCGTGGTGGCGGAACATGCCGATGATCTCCCCGCCCGAGAAGGACGGCGCGGCGCTGCCCATCGACTCGAGGTGGGAGGCCACGAACACATTGGCCACGGGATCGTCGTTGACGATGGTCCAGAGGTCCCGCGTGTCCTCCTCGCCGAGGACGCGGAAGGACCAGGGTCCCTCGGGGTCGGGCTGCGACCTAGCTGACGGTAACCATGGGGCCACCCTGGCCAGCAGTTTCGCCATCGGACTCACCCATCTCCTCTGCGAGCCGCATGGCTTCCTCGATGAGCGTCTCCACGATCTGGTCCTCGGGCACGGTCTTGATGACCTCGCCCCGCACGAAGATCTGTCCCTTGCCGTTGCCGGACGCGACGCCGAGATCGGCCTCGCGTGCCTCGCCCGGTCCGTTCACGACGCAGCCCATGACGGCCACCCGCAGCGGCACCTCCATGCCCTCGAGGCCGGCGGTGACCTCCTCGGCGAGCGTGTAGACATCGACCTGCGCCCTGCCGCAGGAGGGGCAGGAGACGATCTCGAGCTTGCGGGGACGGAGGTTGAGCGACTGCAGGATCTGGTTGCCGACCTTGATCTCCTCGACCGGCGGGGCGGAGAGGGACACGCGGATGGTGTCGCCGATGCCCTTGGAGAGCAGGGCGCCGAAGGCCGTGGCGGACTTGATGGTGCCCTGGAAGGAGGGCCCCGCCTCGGTGACCCCGAGGTGCAGGGGCCAGTCGCCACGCTCGGCCAGGAGCTCGTAGGCACGCACCATGATCACCGGGTCGTTGTGCTTCACGGAGATCTTGAAGTCGTGGAAGTCGTGCTCCTCGAAGAGGGACGCCTCCCAGACCGCGGACTCGACGAGCGCCTCGGGCGTGGCCTTGCCGTACTTCTGCATGAGGCGCGGGTCGAGGGAGCCGGCGTTGACGCCGATGCGGATCGAGGTGCCGGCGGCCTTCGCAGCATCGGCGATCTGCTTGACCTGGTCGTCGAACTTGCGGATGTTGCCCGGGTTCACGCGGACCGCCGCGCACCCGGCGTCGATCGCCGCGAACACGTACTTCGGCTGGAAGTGGATGTCGGCGATGACCGGGATCTGCGACTTCCTCGCGATGATCGGCAGGGCCGCGGCGTCATCGGCCGAGGGGCAGGCCACGCGGACGATGTCGCAGCCCGTGGCCGTCAGCTCGGCGATCTGCTGGAGCGTCGCGTTGATGTCCGTGGTCGGCGTCGTGGTCATCGACTGGATGCTGATCGGCGAGTCCGACCCGACACCCACCGAGCCGACCTTGATCTGGCGGGTCTTGCGCCGGGGCGCGAGGACCGGCGGCGGCGCTGCGGGCATTCCTAGGTTGACCGAGGTCAATGGTTCCTCCATGCTGGCGGTCTTGACCGCGCGTCTGACGAGTTCGTTTTTTCATTATCCACCCGCCCCGGCGGTCCGGGGCGCGGTGGCGATGCACGTCACACGTGGTCGCGGAACGCCCCGATGATGGGTTTCCATTCGGTGGTCTTCACCGCCGAGATCGCTCCCGCGACGGCGAAGGGGTCCTGGCCGACCAGCCGGCTGAGGTCCGACTCGCTCTCCGAGCTGAACAGCAGGAGCGCTCCGCTGCCGTCGGCGAAGGGACCGGATGCGAGGACACGGCCCTGGCCGACGAGCTCCTCGAGCCATTGCCGGTGTGCGGGTCGGTGCTGTGCGCGGAGGTCGTCGTGGTCGGGGTTGTACACGTACTCGACGGCGAAGATGCTCATGGGGTCACCCTACGTGAGTTACAGCAGGTACACCTTGACGAGGGTCGCGACACCCGCGGCCCACAGCAGGGAGGTCAGTGTGCCGATGATGAAGCGCTCCGACGCGGCCGGTGTCTCCTTCAGCTCGGCGTAGCGGCCGAGGGCCTTCACGGCCACCACGTAGGCGATGGCGACGGGCTGGCCGCCCAGGATGGCGACGGTCACCGCGAGGCGCTCGAGCACGCCGATGACGAGTCCGCCCCGGAGCACCCCGGGCGGCAGGGCGTCCACGGGTGCCTGCGGGGGCTGGGCGGGCGGTTCGGGGAGATCGAGCTGCGGCTGGTCCGCGGGTTCGGGCAGTTCCTCCCGGCGCCGTTCCGCGGTGTCCACGGAGCGTGCGAGGCGCAGCACGAGCATCGTCACGGGCAGGCCGACGCCGCCCGCCACCACCAGCGCCGCCACGATCCACAGTGCGTCCACCGAACCTCCTCCTCATCCACCGGCATCTGCTCCATGTCTACCGCACCGCACCCCCAGGCACGCGCCTCCTGCCGACGCGGCCTACGTGGCGCCTGCGTCGGCCCAGGCCAGCAGCCTCGCCGCCGCGGGCCGGACGGCGTGTTCCTCGTGCCAGGCTGCCCGGGCGGCGGCCTTGCTCACGGCCTGCGGGCTGATGCCGAGCGTGCGGGCGACGGCCGTCTGGGTACCGCGCTCGCCGGGCCGCAGGAGATCGAGGATGCGCCACTCCGCCTCCGAGCGTCCGAGGACGTGCCGCCCGAGCAGCGCGAGCACGCCCTCCGCCTCCGCCGCCGCACGGGCTCCGCCGTCGGGGGCCTCGACGGCCAGGGGCGCCCGCTCCCCCGTCTTCTTGGCGCGCTCGACGGCGCGCCGGGCGGCCACGAAGGCGGACCCGCGGGCCTCGCGCGGGGAGCGCGGGAACGGCTCCTCCACGCCGCCGATGCCGATGCCGACGTACCAGCCCCCGGAGCGCAGGCAGAGCAGGACGGCATCGACGACGTCACCGGCGCGGGTCAGGGCGCCCTGCGCCTCGTCCCCGACCGAGCGCTCCCAGGGCAGGGCGGTGGGGATCGGGGCCAGGAGGTCCAGCAGGTCCGGGATGCGGTCGGTCGTGCTGCGGCTTCCGGCCTGGTCGATCGTGAGGACGAACATTCATCAACCGTATGAGGTTGAAATCTGATTTACAACCGATCAGCCGAACAGATCCACGGGCTTCACGATGTCGGCGTAGATCAGCAGGACGCCCATGCCCATCAGCAGGATCGCGACGGCGTAGGTGAGCGGCAGGAGCCTGGCCATGTCGAACGGTCCGGGATCCGGGCGTCCAAACAGGCGGGCCGCGGTGCGCCTGAGGCCCTCCCAGAGCGCCCCTGCGACGTGGCCGCCGTCGAGCGGGAGGAGCGGGATGAGGTTGAACACGAACAGCGCCAGGTTCACACCGGCCACCAGCCCGATCAGCGTCGCGGCGCGCGACTCGACGGGGATCTCCTCCATCGCGGAGATCTCCCCCGCGATCCGGCCGACGCCCACCACGCTGATGGGCCCCTCGGGATCGCGCGGTGCGTCCGAGAAGGCGGCCTGCCCCACCTCGACGACGCGCTGCGGGAGATTCAGGACCACCCCGGCCACGCGGGCCAGCGAGTCGCCGACGGCGGGAAGCACGGCGCCCGCGGGCTGCGGCACGAGCTCCTGCGTCGATCCGACGCCGATGAAGCCCACCTCCTGGGTGACGGTGGCGCCCTCGTCGTCGACCTCGGCCGTGCCGTCCGCGGTGATGACGGGCCGTTCGGTGAGCAGCGGGGTGATGGTGGAGTCGATGGTCTCGCCGTCGCGCACGTAGCTGATGGCGACCTCGCGGCCGGCTGCGTCCCTGATCCAGCCGGAGAGCTCGTCCCAGCCCGTGACGTCCCGGCCGTCGAAGGCGACCACGCGGTCGCCGGGCAGGAGGCCCGCCTCGTACGCCGGTGCGGCCGGGTCGTCCGCGCCGCACTCCGTCTGTCCGGTCTCGGCCTGCTGGCTCGCGGGGACCACGCACTCGGAGACGGAGGCGATCGTCGTGGTGGGCTGGGCGGTGCCGAAGCCCATGAGGAGGACGGCGAACAGCACCGTGCCGATCAGGAGGTTCATCAGCGGACCGCCCATCATGATGATGATGCGCTTCCAGATGGGCAGCTTGTAGAAGACGCGGTCCTCGTCGCCCGGCTGCAGCTGCTCCGCCGCGGCCTGCCGCGCGTCGTTGGTGAGCTGCTGGAAGACGCCGGTGCTGGACTGACGCACGGCGGCGTCGCCGCTCGCGGCGGGCGGGAACATGCCCACCATCGAGACGTACCCGCCGGCAGGGATCGCCTTCAGCCCGTACTCGGTCTCGCCGCGCCGACGCGACCAGACGGTGGGCCCGAAGCCCACCATGTACTGCGTGACGCGGACGCGGAACAGTTTCGCGGGCACGAGGTGCCCCACCTCGTGCAGGGCGATCGAGGCGGCGATCCCGACGACGACGACGAGCACCCCGACGATGAACAACAGAACAGTCACAGCTCTTCCTTCTGGATCTCCGATGCGGCTGCCGTTCCGGGCAGCGACTCCCCGAGGCCACAACGGGCCCGGGCACTCGTGCGTGCCCAGCGCTCGGCCTCGAGGACTGCAGCGAGGGTGAGGTGCCTCCCGTCGCCGGCGGCGTCCAGTGCACGCTGGTCGTCCACGACGGCGGAGACCGTGTCCACGATGTCAGGGAAACCTATGGCCCCCCTGTGAAAGGCCTCGACGGCCTCCTCGTTCGCCGCGTTGAACACGGCCATGCGCGTGCCTCCCTCGGCGGCGGCCCGCTTGGCGAGGGTGATGGCCGGGAACGCCTCCTCGTCCAGTGGTTCGAAGTTCCACTCCGCGGGGCGGCGCCAGTCGCACGCCCTGGCCGATCCCGGCACCCGGAACGGCCAGCCCATGCCGAGGGCGATCGGGAGGCGCATGTCCGGTGGCGAGGCCTGCGCCAGCGTGGAGCCGTCGACGAACTGGACCATGGAGTGGATCACGGACTGTGGGTGGACGACGACGTCGATCCGGTCCAGCGGGATGTCGAAGAGCAGGTGGGCCTCGATGACCTCGAGGGCCTTGTTGACCATGGACGCGGAGTTGGTGCTGATGACGCGGCCCATGTCCCAGGTGGGGTGGGCGACGGCCTGGGCCGGGGTGACGTTGCGCAGCTGGGAGCGCGTCAGGCCGCGGAAGGGCCCGCCCGAGGCGGTGAGGACGAGGCGGTCCACCTCGTCCGCCGTGCCCCCGCGCAGGGCCTGGGCGATGGCCGAGTGCTCCGAGTCGACCGGCACCAGTTGTCCCGGCGCGGCTGCTGCCCGCACGAGGGCTCCCCCGGCGATCAGCGACTCCTTGTTGGCGAGCGCGAGCAGGTGCCCGGCGGCGAGCGCGGCGAGGGTCGGCTCGAGGCCGATGGACCCGGTGATGCCGTTGAGGACGACGTCGGCGTCGGGCCAGGCGGCGACGCGCGCCGCGGCATCAGCACCGGCGAAGAGCTCCGGCGCGTAGCCCGAGACACCGGCGGCGTCGGCGGCGGCTCCGATGGCGTGCTCGAGCTCGGCCTCCGTGGCGGAGGCGACACCGACGGCGGGCGCGAGGACGGCGACGGCCTGGCGCGCGAGGAGGTCCAGGTTCCGCCCGCCCGCACTGAGGCCGGCGACGCTGAAGCGATCGGGCGCCGCGGCGATCACGTCGAGTGCTTGCGTGCCGATCGAGCCGGTGGAGCCGAGGATGGAGACGCGCCGGTGCTCCCGGGTGGGGTTGCTGAAATCCATGGCCCCAGTATCCCGCAGAGTAGGGGCCGGCATGCCCTCGGCGTCCGGCGGTGGGCACTGATCGGGCCAGGGTCCGACACTGCGGGTTCGAAGGGGCGGATCAGGCGGTGCGTAGCCGCCTGCGCAGCGCGCAGGGTGGGCACTGGACGCCCCTTTCCACCCCCCTGACAGGCACCGATAGTGTCGGTGCCGGGTGATGGAATGGGGCATGTCCACCGGATCGGCGCTGCTGGCCCTCGAGGACGCCTACGACGAGGCGACCTGGGGATGGCCCGCGGATGCGGTCGACGAGATCCTCGGTCCACTGGAGGACCTCGGCACCGAGGACGAAGGGACCGACAGCTATCGGCGAGCGCTCATCGAGGAGGCCTCGCCGTCCGGGCTGGTGGCCCGCCTGCAGGACGCGCCGATGATCGCCGCTCCCTCCCGCCTCGATGACACGCTCGAGCTGCTGCGCGCGGCCGAGCGCCTTGCGTCCTGGGCAGCCGCCCAGCGGGCCCGCTTGATCACGAAGGTCCACACGTTCAGCGATCGCGGCCACCAGACCTGGTCGGGCCGGTCGTCGTCCCTCGCGTTCACGGAGACGGTCGTGGAGACCGCGGCACTCCTGAAGCTGTCCGAGGGAGCGGCCGCCCGGCTGGTCTCGGAGTCGCTGACCCTGACGGGTGAGCTGACGAGCACCCTGACGGCCCTCGAGACCGGCAGGATCTGCCCCGCACGGGCGTCCGTCATCGTGGAGCAGTCCCGCACCCTTCCCGACGAGGCCGTGCATGCCTTCGAGGCGGACATCCTCGGGACGGCCGGCGAGCTGAACCGGCCCAAGCTGACGGCGCGGTGCCGGCGGCTGAGGGAGAAGCTGCATCCGGAGACGCTGACCGCCCGGACGGTGAGAGCTGCAGCGGACCGGCGCGTCGTGTTCGAGCCGGATCAGGACGGGATGGCGTGGCTTAACGCCTACCTCCCGGCGGAGCAGGCGCTCGCCCTGCACACCACCGTGGATGCCGCCGCACGGAGTCTCCGCGCAGCGGACGATCCGCGGACGCTGCCCCAGTTGCGGGCCGATGTCCTGGCGGACCTGCTGCTCGGCACCGGCGGAAGCACCGGCGAAAGCACCCGAACGGCTCCGGGCTCCGGCGCGGGCTGCCGTTGTGGAAGCAGCGCCGAGAGCGGACAGGGCCGGTTCCCACGGTCCGCCGCGGCGAAGATCGTCGTCACGGTCCCGGTGTTCTCGCTCATGGGACTCACCGACGAGCCGGCCGAGCTGGAGGGCTACGGTCCCATCCCGGCCGACGCGGCCCGGACGCTGGCCGCGGGCGCCACCTCGTGGCTGCGCCTGCTCACCCATCCCTTCACCGGCGCCGTCCTCGGCCTGGACAGGACCCGGTACCGCCCGAGCGAGGACCTCAGGACCTGGATCCGGCTCCGGAACAGCACCTGCAGCTTCTACGGCTGCTCACGTCCTGCCAGTCGCTGCGACCTCGATCACCTGCTCGCCTGGGCCGACGACGGAGCGACCGGCCCGGACGACCTCTTCCCCGCCTGCAAACGACACCACATGCTGAAGCACCGGACGGACTGGACTCCGAGTCCCGATTCCGGCGGTGGCCTGACCTGGCTGTCACCGGGTGGCCGTACCTACACCACACCGCCGGAGCCGCCGCCCGGCGAGCCGGGTACGTCAGCGACGGCCCGGGTCCTGCAGGGCGTCGACGTCGGACGGCCTGCGGACGGGGAAGCCGGGTCCGAGGCCCTGCCGCCCTTCTGAGCGATGCGGGTCGGCCGCACGGCAGGGGCGTGCCGAGCGAGCACCGGACCAGAACATCCGGCGGGATCGACCGGGAAGCGCGCGCCGGGCAGCACATCAGATCAGCCGCGGTCGGCGCTCGGGTGTGCGGCTGCGGTCGGCTACGATCGGGCACCGGATCAGCCGCAGCGTGCCTGGCGTGCAACTGCGCGGCTGCACGACGGTGCGACGGTGCGGCTGCACGACGGTGCGACGGTGCGGCTGCACGACGGTGCGACGGTGCGACGGTGCGACGGTGCAACGGTGCAACGGTGCAACGGTGCAACGGTGCAACGGTGCAACGGTGCAACGGTGCGACGGTGCGACTGCCCGGCGGTGCGACTGCCCGGCGGTGCGACTGCCCGGCGGTGCGACTGCCCGGCGGTGCGACTGCCCGGCGAGCGCCGGACAGCTTGCACCGGCTTGCACCGGCTAGGTCCGCGGCTCGTACCGCAGCGCTACCGCGCCGGAGCCGAACTCCTGCCGGTCCACCAGGCGGAGGTCCAGGTACTGCGGGAGGCCGGCGAAGAGCGTGGGCCCATGGCCCGCGATCCGGGGGTGCACCACGAACTCGTACTCGTCGATCAGGCCGAGCTCGGCCAGGGCCAGCGGGAGCGTGACCCCTCCCGTGAACAGTCCCCTGCCTGCTGCGCGCTTGAGCTCCAGCACCGCCCCTGCCAGCTCACCTCGCAGCAGCTCGGCGTTCCAGTCGACACGCTCCAGGGTGCTGGACACCACGTACTTCTTCGCCGCGTCGATCGTCCGCGCGAAGGGCTCGGTCCAGGCGGGCTCTGCCTCTGCATGGGCCGGACCGCGGAACGCGGTCTCCATCATCTGGTAGGTCACCCGCCCGAACAGGAGCGCATCGGCCCGCTCGAGATTCTGCACGGCATGCCGGTGCAGCTCCTCGTCCGTCCCACCCGCACGGTGGTCGCAGCACCCGTCCAGGGTGATGTTGATGGAGTACCTCAGCGGCTGCATCGCCCCAGCGTACGGAAATCGACGCCGGGCACAACCCCTCAGCTGCGCCGCGCCCTGTCCAGGACGCTGCGGGCATGCCGGAGGATCGGCTCGTCCACCATGCGCCCCTCGTACGAGAAGACGCCGCGCTCGTGCTCGGCGGCCGCGAGCAGGGCACGCGCGTGCTCCACCTCGTCCGCACCGGGGGCGAAGGCGGCACGGATCGCGGCCACCTGACCCGGGTGGATGGACGCCTTGGCGGCGAAACCCGACGCGGCGGCGTCGTCGGCCTCCGCTGCAAGGCCTGCCAGGTCGGCGATGTCCACGTAGACGGCGTCGATGGCCGCGCGACCCGCGGCACCGGCCGCGAGGAGCACCTGCGAGCGCGCGTGGAGGGCCACCGCGCGGTAGGTACCGGTCGACGTCCTGCTCGAGGTCCCGCCGAGGGACGCCACGAGATCCTCGGCTCCCCACATGAGAGCGGTGACGCCGTCGGCCCGGGCGATGTCCACGGCGTTGACGACGCCCCGCGCGGTCTCGCACAGCGCGATGACGTCCACGTCACCGAGGGCGGCCCGGACGGCGTCGACGTCGTCGGGCGATTCCGTCTTGGCGAGCATGACCGTGCGGTAGGCAGTACGGCGGACGGCGTCACAGTCGGCGACGAAGTCCGGTGTCCCGACGGCGTTGAGGCGCACCACCGTGGTGTCCGGGGAGAGGTCCGACGCGGCGAGCGCGGCGCGGGCCGAGGGTTTCGCGGCCGGCGCGACGGCGTCCTCGAGGTCGAGGATGACGGTGTCGGCGCGGTCCGCAGCTTTCGCGTAGCGCTCCGGCCGGTCCGCCGGGCAGAAGAGCAGGGCCGGGCCCGGCACGATGCCGTTCATGCCTGCCCCTGCCGAGCCGAGTGCTGTGCCGCCTGCTGGCCCGCCGAGGACCACATGAGGACGCTGCGGCTCGCCGTCGCCACGACCTCGCCGTGCTGGTTCCTCCCCGTGTGGGCCATGGTCACGATGCCCTGCCCCGGACGGGAGGACGACGGCCTGACCGCGGTGATCTCCGTCTCGGTGTACAGGGTGTCACCGTGGAAGAGCGGCTTCGGGAACACGATGTCGGTGAGGCCGAGCTGCGCCACGATGGTGCCCTGCGTGAGCTGCGAGACGGACTGGCCCACGAGCGTGGCGAGGGTCAGCATCGAGTTCACGAGGCGCTGCCCGAACGGCTGCTCCGCCGACCACGCCGCGTCGAGGTGCAGGGCCTGCGTGTTCATGGTCAGCGTGGTGAACAGGACGTTGTCCGCCTCCGTGAGGGTGCGGCCCGGCCGGTGCGCGTACACGGCGCCGACGGTGAGCTCGTCCACGTAGAGCCCGCGCTGCTCGATCACGGAGCGCTCCGCCGGTGCGGTGCCGTGGCCCGCGACCTCCTGGCCCGCGATGTCCTGACCCGCGGTGTCCGCTCCGCTCACGCCGCGGCTTCCGGTAGCTCGATCCGCAGCGTCGCACCGGTGGCGGCGACGACGTCGTCCGCGCTCACGCCCGGGGCGGTCTCGCGCAGCACGAGGCCGTCGGGTTCGACGTCGATCACCGCGAGGTCGGTGATGATCCGGTCCACGCAGCCCTTGCCGGTCAGCGGCAGCGAGCAGGCCTCGACGATCTTGGGTCGGCCGGCGCGGTCCACGTGCTCCATCATGACGATGACGCGCTTGGCCCCGAACACGAGGTCCATGGCGCCGCCCATCCCCTTGACCATCTTGCCGGGCACCATCCAGTTCGCCAGGTCGCCGTTCCGCGCGACCTCCATGGCCCCGAGCACGGCGACGTCGACGTGCCCGCCGCGGATCATGCCGAACGAGGACGCCGAGTCGAAGAACGCAGCCCCGGCGTTCGCCGTGACGGTCTCCTTCCCCGCATTGATGAGATCGGGGTCCACGGCGTCCTCCGCCGGGTACGGGCCCACGCCGAGGATCCCGTTCTCGGAGTGCAGCACCACCTCGACGCCGTCGGGGATGTAGTTGGGGATGAGCGTGGGCATGCCGATGCCGAGATTGACGTACTGGCCGTTCTCGAGCTCCTGGGCGACACGGGCCGCCAGTTCGTTGCGGGTGAGTGCCATGTTCATGCTCCTTCGGACGCGGACGCGGCGGGTGCAGCCAGCGAGACGGTGCGCTTCTCGACGCGCTTCTGCGCGTCGGGGGCGACGACGACGCGCTGGACGAAGATGCCGGGCGTGTGGATCTGCCCGGGGTCGAGCTCGCCGGGCTCGACGAGCTCCTCGACCTCGGCGATGGTGATCCTCCCGGCCTGGGCGCACAGTGGGTTGAAGTTCATCGCGGTCGCGTGGAACACGAGGTTGCCGTGCCGGTCGCCCTTCCAGGCGTGCACCAGCGCGAAGTCCGGGCGGAGCGATTCCTCCAGGACGTAGTCGACGCCGTCGAAGGAGCGCACCTCCTTCGCCGCCGACGCGACGGTGACGTTCCCCTCGGCGTCGTAGCGCTGCGGCAGGCCGCCCTCGCTCACCTGGGTGCCGACGCCCGCCGTCGTGTAGAAGGCGGGGATGCCCGCCCCGCCCGCGCGGAGCTTCTCGGCCAGCGTGCCCTGCGGCGTGAGCTCCACCTCGAGCTCACCGCTCAGGTACTGGCGCGCGAACTCCTTGTTCTCGCCCACGTAGGAGCTGACCGTGCGGCGGATGCGGTGGTCGGACAGCAGGATGCCGAGGCCCCAGTCGTCCACGCCGCAGTTGTTGCTCACCGTCTCCAGCTCCGCCGTGCCCTGCTCGTGCAGGGCCCCGATGAGCGACACCGGGATTCCGCACAGGCCGAAGCCGCCGACGGCGAGCGACGCTCCGTCGGGGATGTCCGCCACGGCCTCCGCCGCACTGCTGACCACTTTGTTGATCACTGCTTCTCCTTCGTGTCACCGCTGCCGTCGGCCGGGTGGACCTAGAGGCCGAGTTCCCGCGCGATCAGCATGAGCTGGACCTCCGTGGTCCCCTCGCCGATCTCGAGGATCTTCGAGTCACGGTAGTGCCTGGACACCACGAACTCGTTGATGAAACCGTAGCCGCCGAAGATCTGCGTGGCGTCGCGCGCGTTGTCCATGGCGGCCTCGCCTGCCACGAGCTTCGCGATGGAGGCCTGCGTCTTGAACGGCTTGCCGGCCAGCATCCGCGACGCGGCGTCGTAGTAGGCCAGCCGCGCGGTGTGGGCGCGGACCTGCATGCGGGCGATCTTGAACTGGATGGACTGGTAGGCACCGATGGTGCTGCCGAACGCCATGCGCTCGCCGGCGTACTTGATGGACTGCTCCACGCAGCCCTGCGCCGCACCGGTGGCGAGCGCCGCGATGGCGATGCGCCCCTCGTCGAGGATCTGCAGGAAGTTGGCGTAGCCGCGGCCGCGCATGCCGAGCAGGTTCGCCTCGGGGACGCGGACGTCGCGCAGGGTCAGCGGGTGCGTGTCCGACGCGTTCCAGCCCACCTTGTTGTAGGCCTTCTCGGCGGTGAAGCCGGGGGTGTCCGAGGGCACGAGGATCGTGGAGATCTCCTTCTTCACCGTGCCGTCCGGCCGCTCGGAGGTCCCGGTCACGGCGGTGACGGTCACGAGGGAGGTGATGTCGGTGCCCGAGTTCGTGATGAACTCCTTCGTCCCGTTGATCACCCACTCGGGCCCGTTGGCACCCTCCTCGAAGACCGCCGTCGTCTTCGTCCCGGACGCGTCGGATCCCGCCTCGGACTCGGTGAGGCCGAAGCCACCGAGCGCCTGGCCGGCGGCGAGGGAGGGCAGCCACTGCTGCTTCTGCTCCTCGGTGCCGAACCGGTAGATCGGCATGGCCCCGAGGGACACCCCGGCCTCGAGGGTGATGGCCACCGACTGGTCCACGCGGGCCAGCTGCTCGAGTGCCAGGCAGAGCGCGAAGTAGTCACCATCCATGCCCCCGTACTGCTCGGGGAACGGCAGGCCGAACAGGCCCATGTCGCCCATCTGCTTGACCACCTCGTAGGGGAAGCTGTGCTCGGCGTCGTGCTTGGCGGAGACCGGGGCCACGACCTCGTCGGCGAATTCGCGGACGGTGTCGACGAGGTCCTGGTACTCCTCGCTCAGTTCGAAATTCATGCTGCGTTCCCTTCCGTGGGGATAGGTGCCGGGCCGCCCTCGGGGGCGGCCTCGATGGTGGCGAGGATCTGCTGGGCGCGGACGAGGTCGCCGGGCTTCAGGGACAGGCGGACGACGCCGGACAGGGCGGCGGTGAGCTGGTGTTCCATCTTCATGGCCTCGACGGCGACGAGGACGTCCCCCGCCTCGACCGTGGCGCCGTCCTCGACGGACACGGACACCACGGTGCCCGGCATGGGGCTGCGGACCAGCGGGTCGGCGGCCCCCTCCTCGCGCGTGATGCTGGACAGGGCGGCGTCGAGCAGTTCGCGGCGGCCCGGCCGGCGTAGGCGGGCCGACCAGCCGGCGTCACCCAGCCAGACGGTGTCCCCGTCGACGGCGTACCGCCGGCGGGAGCGCAGGCCGTCGATGGTCGCTCCGCCGCCGTCGACGGAGACCATGACGGCCGTACCCCCGACCTCGGCCTCCCAGCCGCGTCCGGTCCGGAGCAGCCGGACGGTGGCGGACGTGCCCCGGGCCTCGAGCGTCACGGCGCGCGGCCGGGGCGTCCCGAGCCGGAAGCCGTCCCCCCGGTGCCAGGGCGAGCCTCCCGGGACGGCCGGCTCGGCCTCGAGGAGCAGGACGGCGGCGAGCGCGAGGTCCTCGGCGCCCACGCGGCGGAAGGCCAGCTCCGGGAGCCTGCGCTCGATCAGGGTCGTGTCGAGGCGCGCGGCCCGCACGTCGTCGTCGTTGACGAGCAGGCGGAGGTACTCGATGTTGGTGTCCACGCCGAGCACCACCGTGGCGGCAAGGGCCGCGTCGAGGCGGTCGAGCGCCTCGCGCCGGTCAGCACCCCACGCGATGACCTTCGCGAGCATCGGGTCGTACGACGACGAGACGGTGCCGCGGGGCAGGAGGGAGCTGTCCACGCGGATGCCCTCCCCCGCGGGTTCGGCGAGCGCCACGACGGTCCCGGTGGACGGCAGGAAGCCGGCCTCGGGGTCCTCGGCGTACACGCGGGCCTCGACGGCGTGGCCGGTGAGGACGACGTCGTCCTGCGTGAACGGGAGCCGCTCCCCCGCGGCGACGCGGATCTGCCACTCCACGAGGTCGATGCCGGTGACGAGTTCCGTGACGGGGTGCTCGACCTGCAGGCGCGTGTTCATCTCCATGAAGAAGAACTCGTCCGGCGCGGTGTCGGAGACGAGGAACTCGACGGTGCCGGCGCCGGTGTAGTCGACGCTGCGGGCCGCGGCGCACGCGGCCTCGCCGATCCGGCTGCGTGTCGCCGCGTCGAGGAGGGCCGACGGCGCCTCCTCGATGACCTTCTGGTGCCGGCGCTGCAGGGAGCACTCGCGCTCGCCGAGGTGGATCACGGTGCCGTGGCCGTCGGCGAGGACCTGCACCTCGATGTGGCGCGGCCGTGGGATCAGGCGCTCGAGGAACAGGGTGTCGTCGCCGAACGCGCGGGCCGCGACGCGGCGAGCCGTGGTCAGCACCTCGGGGAGGTCCTCGGCGCGGTGGACGGCGTGCATGCCCTTGCCGCCGCCCCCGGCGGAGGGCTTGATGAGCAGCGGGAACCCGACGTCGCCGGCCGCGCGCAGCAGGTCGGCGTCGGACAGGCCCGGTTCGGCGATGCCGGGCACCACGGGGACGCCGGAGCGGACCACGTGGTTCTTCGAGCGGATCTTGTCGCCCATGACGTCCAGGGCGTGGACGGACGGGCCGATGAACACGATCCCCGCGTCCTGCAGGGCGTCGGCGAAGGCGGCGTTCTCGCTGAGGAACCCGTAGCCGGGGTGCACCGCGCCCGCGCCCGTGCGGCGGCAGGCCTCGAGGACGGCGGGGATGGACAGGTAGCTCTCGGACGGCGCGGCCGCGCCGATCCGGACCGCGATGTCGGCCTCGAGGACGTGCCGCGCTCCCGCGTCGGCGTCGCTGTACACGGCGACGGAGCACAATCCCAGGGCGCGCACGGAGCGGATCACGCGGCTCGCGATCTCGCCGCGGTTGGCGACGAGGACGGTGTCGAACGGCCAGTCGGCCGTGGAGGGGGCGTGGCCTGAGATCGGGCTCGAGGCGGGGCCGGCGATCGGGCTGGAGGTCGGGCCGGCGATCGGGCTGGAGGTCGGGCCGGCGGTCGGGCCGGTGATCGGGCCGGCGATCGGGCTCGAGGTGGGGCTGGAGGTGGGAATGGAGGTCATGGGGTCACATCCGGAAGAGGCCGAAGGAGGTGTCGGGCAGGGGCGCATTGGCGCAGACCTCGAGCGCGAGGCCGAGCACGGTGCGGGTGTCGGCCGGGTCGATCACGCCGTCGTCCCACAGGCGCGCCGTCGAGTAATAGGGGTTGCCCTGCGCCTCGTACTGGTCGCGGATCGGGGCACGGAACGCCTCCTCGTCCTCGAGCGGCCACTGCTGCCCGCGCGCTTCGAGCTGGTCGCGCTTGACGGTGGCGAGGACCGACGACGCCTGGTTGCCGCCCATGACCGAGATGCGGGCGGCCGGCCACATCCACAGGAAACGGGGTGAGAAGGCGCGCCCGCACATGGAGTAGTTGCCGGCGCCGAAGGACCCGCCGACGACGACGGTCAGCTTGGGCACGCGGGCCGTGGCGACGGCGGTGACCATCTTGGCGCCGTTCTTCGCGATGCCCCCGGCCTCGTAGTCCTTGCCAACCATGAACCCGGAGAGGTTCTGCAGGAAGACCAGGGGCACGCCGCGCTGGTCGCAGAGCTCGATGAAGTGGGCTCCCTTGAGCGCGGATTCGCTGAACAGTACGCCGTTGTTGGCCACGATCCCCACGCGGTGCCCGTGGATGCTCGCGAAGCCGGTGACCAGCGTGGTGCCGTACTCGCGCTTGAACTCGTGGAACTGCGAGCCGTCGACGAGGCGGGCGATGATCTCGCGGGCGTCGTAGGAGGCGTTCACGTCCGTCGGCACGGCGCCGTAGAGCTCGTCCTCGGACACCACGGGCTCGGGGACGGGTGCCACCGGCGTGGGCACCGCCGGCGCCGCGGGCGGCAGGGTGGCGATGATGTCGCGGACGATCTCGAGGGCGTGCTGGTCGTTCTCCGCGAGGTGGTCCGTGACGCCGGAGACGCGGGAGTGGACGTCGCCTCCGCCGAGCTCCTCCGCCGTGACCACCTCGCCGATGGCTGCCTTCACGAGGGGTGGCCCGCCGAGGAAGATGGTGCCCTGGTTGCGGACGATCACGGTCTCGTCGCTCATGGCCGGCACGTACGCACCGCCGGCCGTGCAGCTGCCGAGGACGGCGGCGATCTGCGGGATCTTGGCCGCCGACATGGTGGCCTGGTTGTAGAAGATGCGGCCGAAGTGGTTGCGGTCGGGGAAGACGTCGTCCTGCCGGGGCAGGAACGCCCCACCGGAGTCCACGAGGTACACGCACGGCAGGCGGTTCTCGAGGGCGATCTCCTGCGCCCGGAGGTGCTTCTTCACCGTCATCGGGTAGTAGGTGCCGCCCTTGACGGTCGCGTCGTTGGAGATCACGAGGACGTGGCGGCCGTGCACGAGACCGATCCCGGCGATCACGCCCGCGCCCGGGCACTCGTCGTCGTACATGCCGTTCGCCGCGAGCGGGGCGATCTCGAGGAAGGGGCTGCCGTCGTCGAGCAGCTGGTCGATGCGCTCGCGGGGCAGGAGCTTGCCGCGGGCGACATGCCGCTCACGGGAGCGCTCGGGTCCGCCGAGCGCGGCCGCGGCGAGGCGACGGCGGAGGTTGCCGACGAGCTCCGCCTGGGCCTCGGCGTTCGCCGAGAACGCCGGTGAGAGCGGGTCGACCTTCGAAGCCAGGGTCTCCATCGACTACTTCCTCGCACAGTTCAGTTAGCAATCGCTAACCGGATTCAGGTTAGTGGTCATTAACCCGGTTGTCCATGACAATGAGGGGACGAATTCCCCGGCCGACGACAAGGACCCCCATGGACGCACTGCCCACCGAGGAGCGCGTGACCGGCCGGAGCATCGCGAAGGCCAGCCGGCGGGCGGCGCTGCTGGACGCCGCGGCCCAGCTGTTCGCGGACCGCGGGTACAACGGCGTCTCCATCGAGGACCTCGGCGCGGCGGCGGGCGTCAGCGGCCCGGCGGTCTACCGGCACTTCCCCGGCAAGCCCTCGGTCCTCGCGGCCCTGCTCACGGGGGTCAGCGAGGACCTGCTCGAGGGCGGGCGCGCCGTGGCCGAGGCGGCGGCCTCACCGGAGGAGGCGCTGCGCGGGCTGATCCGCTTCCAGGTGGAGTTCGCGCTGAGCAACGCGGACGTCATCCGCGTCCAGGACCGCGATCTCGGCTCCCTCCCCCACGATGACGAACGCACCGTCCGGTCACTGCAGCGCGGCTACGTCCAGGTGTGGGTGGACGAACTGGCACGCCACCTGCCCGAGACGGAGCGGTCGCTGCTGCGGCGCAAGGTCCACGCCGTCTTCGGGCTCATCAACTCGACGCCGCACACCACGCGCAGCAGCACCTCGCCCCGCGAGCTGGCTGCGCTCCGGGACCTGCTGCAGGACATGGCCTGGGCGGCACTGACGGTGTGAGGCTCCCGGGACGTGCCGGGGCGGCTAGTACGCTGATCCCACGAGAAGTTCCGGCCGCGCAGCCCGCCCGGCCCCTCCACCGACTGAAAGTGCCGCTGTGATCACGCTACGTCCCGTTGAAGCACCCGACCTCGACGCGTTCTTCTCGCACCAGCTCGACCCCGGGGCCAACCACATGGCCGCGTTCGGCGCGAAGAACCCCTCCGACCGCGGTGTGTTCGACCACCACTGGCAGGACATCCTCAACGACGGCAGGATCACGGTGCGCACCATCCTCTCCGACGGCGAGGTGGTGGGCAGCATCCTCGCCTACCACGACGCCGACACCCCGGAGATCAGCTACTGGATCGACCGCTCCCGGTGGGGCCAGGGCATCACGACGGCTGCCGTGGGGCAGTTCCTCGCCGAGGTCACCGCCCGGCCGATCCGGGCGCGCGCCGTCGCCGACAACGTGAGCTCCATCCGGATCCTCGAGCGCTGGGGGTTCCAGCAGGTCGGCGAGACCCAGGGCTTCGCGCCGTCCCGCGGCGCCGTGGTGAAGGAACTCATCCTCGAACTGGCCTAGCCCCCCGGGCTCCACCGAGAGCGCCGGACACGGAACCGATCTGCAGGAGGACACGCCATGGGAACTCCCACCCCGCTCGGTCATCGCGAGACGCGCGACGGCGTCGGGCACCTGGTCTTCACCCGCTCGCTGGCCGCCCCGCCCGCCGACGTCTGGGCGGCCTGCACGGACCCGGTGCGCATGCAGCGCTGGATCGGCACGTGGAGCGGCGATCCGTCCTCCGGCGAGGTGCGGTTCCGCATGACGGCCGAGGGCGACGACGTCCCCGAGGAGGTCTACCTCGTGGAGGCCTGCGAACCGCCCCGCCGCTTCGCGGTCCGCAGCCGCGACGCCGCCCCCTTCTCCGCCGATGGATCCGGCCCGCGCGTGGCCTGGCAGCACACCCTCGAGCTCGCGGGATCCGCCGGCGACGGGACGACGCTGGTCTTCACGCAGGTGCTCCCCGACGGGGCGGTGGGAGCAGCCATGGCGGCCGACGTCGGCCCCGGGTGGGACTACTACCTCGATCGCCTCGAAGCCGCCGTCGGTGGCGGAGACCCCGGATCGATCGCGTGGGAGCCCTACCTCGGGCGCTCGGACGGGTACCGCGCCCTCTTCGGGTGAGGCCCCGTCCGCTACACCATCGCCAGGACCATCGCGGGGTTGCGGAGGATGGTGCCCACGTCCGCGAGGAAGCGCGACCCCTGCTCACCGTCGACCAGCCGGTGGTCGAAGGAGAGGCTGAGCGTCAGGACCGACCGCAGGGCGACAGCCCCCTGGTACTCCCACGGCATGCTGCGGATGGCCCCGACGGCGAGGATGGCGGCCTCCCCCGGATTGAGGATGGGCGTGCCGGCGTCGATCCCGAAGACCCCGATGTTGGTGATCGACAGGGTCCCCCCGGCCAGGTCGGCCGGCGTGGTCTTCCCGGCGCGTGCGGTCTCCGCCAGCGTGCCGAGGGCCCGGGCGAGGTCCACCAGCGCCAGGGACTGGGCGGCCTTGATGGTGGGGACCAGCAGTCCGCGCGGCGTGGCGGCCGCGATCCCGAGATTCACGTCCGCGTACTGGACGATCTCCTGCGCCTGCTCGTCCCAGAACGAGTTGAGGGTCGGGTTCCTGGCGACGGCGATGCACACGGCCTTCGCGACGACCGCGAGCGGTGTGATCCGGGTGCCCTCGAACGCGCGGCTCTGCTTCAGCTCGGCCAGCAGGTCCATGGTGGGTGTGACGTCGATGGTGAGGAACTCGGTGACGTGCGGCGCCGTGAAGGCACTCGCCACCATCGCCGCCGCGGTGTGCTTGCGCACACCCTTGATCGGGATCCGCGTCTGGCCGCCCGGGACCGTGACGGCCGGACTCGCGGCCGCGGCCGCGTCCGGCGCCACGGGGTGACCCGTCGTGCCCGCGAGGGCGGCGAGGACGTCGGCCCGGGTGATGAGCGAGCCCGGGCCGGTCCCCGTGAGGCCGTCGAGCGGGATGCCGAGGTCGCGGGCGAGCTTCCGGACCGGAGGGGTGGACCGCGGCCGCTCGGCGGGGACGGGACCAGGAGATGCCGGAGGAGATGCCGGAGGAGCCGCCGCGGTGGACCGCGGCCGCTCGGCAGGGACGGGACCTGGCGGAGCCGCCGCCACGGTCAGGGCCGAGGTCAGGACGCGGTGCCGGCGCTGCGGACGCCCGCCCTTCTCCACCGCGGCTCCGTAGCCCACGAGGTTCGGCTCGCGCTTCGCGGGCTGCTCCTCGCGGACCGCGGGATCGGAGGGCACCTCCGCCTCCCCCGTGACCTGTCCCGTGACCTGCTCCGTGACCTGCCCCGAGGTCTCGGACGTGACGGCGAAGGAGACGATCGGCGCTCCCACGTCGACCGTGGTGCCGGCGGGCTCGTGCAGGCGTACGACGACGCCGGCGTAGGGCGAGGGCAGCTCGACGACGGCCTTGGCGGTCTCGACGTCGGCGATGATCTGGTTCAGTTCGACGGTGTCGCCCTCGGCGATGTGCCACTGGACGATCTCCGACTCCGTGAGGCCCTCCCCGAGGTCGGGCAGGAGGAACTCCCGGACGATGGTCGACGACGTCGCCGTCACTGTGCTGCTCCTTCGGTGGTGGACGGCGCGTCGAGTCCGCTCAGGGAGTTCGGCCGGCGCATGACGCGGTCCACGCCGTCGAGGATCCTGTCGAGGTCCGGCAGGTGGTGGAACTCGAGCTTGGAGTACGGGTACGGGATGTCGAAGCCCGTGACGCGGACCGGGGCGTGCTCGAGGTGGTCGAAGCACCGCTCCGTGATACTCGCGGCGATCTCGGCGCCCAGGCCCCCGGACTGCGCGGCCTCGTGGGTGACGACGAGCCGGCCGGTCTTCCGCACCGACGCCTCGACGGTCGCGAAGTCGATCGGCGCGAGGGACCGGAGGTCGATCACCTCGATCGAGATGCCGTCGTCGGACGCGGCGATCGCGGCGTCGCGGGCCGTGGGGACGAGCGGGCCGTACGTCACGAGCGTGACGTCGGTGCCCTCGGTGACCACGCGGGCGGCCCCCATGTCCGACGACGCCGGATCGGACGCCTCGTCCACCTCGCCCTTGACGTGGTAGCGGCGCTTGGGCTCGAAGTACAGGACGGGGTCGTCGCACCGGATGGCCTGCTGGATCATCGTGTAGGCGTCCTGCGGGTTGGAGACGCTGATCACCCGCAGGCCGGAGGTGTGCGTGAAGTAGGCCTCGGGCGATTCGGAGTGGTGCTCCGGTGACCCGATGCCGCCACCGAAGGGCACCCGGATGGTGAGGGGCATCCTCACGGCACCCTGGGTCCGGTAGTGCAGCTTGGCGACCTGGCACACGATCTGGTCGAAGGCCGGGTAGATGAAGCCGTCGAACTGGATCTCCACCACGGGACGGTACCCGCGGTAGGCAATGCCGACGGCGGTGCCCATGATGGCGGCCTCGGCCAGCGGGGTGTCGAGGACACGGTGCGCACCGAAGTCCTTCTGCAGGCCGTCCGTGATGCGGAAGACACCACCGAGCTTGCCGATGTCCTCCCCCATGAGGACCACCCTGGGGTCCTCGTCCATGGCGCGGCGGAGGCCGGCGTTGATCGCGCGGCCGAACGTCATCGTGGACATCAGCGGGATCCTTCCTGGGGGGCCTGGGCGAAGGAGGTTAGGTACCGCTCGTAGTGGTCCTGCTGGCGGTCCAGCCAGGAATTCGGCTCGCTGTACACGTGCCGGAAGACGTCCGAGGGTGCCGGTTCCGGCATCGAGAGGCAGCCCTCGCGCAGCTCGGCGGCGACGGCGTCGGCCTTCGCCTTCACAGAGTCGGTGTAGTCGGCGTCGAGCAGGCCGAGCGAGTCCAGCAGGGTCGCGAGCCGCGCCAGCGGGTCCCGGGCCGCCCAGTCCTCGAGTTCGTTCGCGTCGCGGTAGCGCGTGGGGTCGTCCGCCGTCGTGTGGGGTCCCATGCGGTAGGTGACCGCCTCGATGAAGGTGGGTCCGCCGCCCGAGCGTGCCCGGGCGAGGGCCTCGCGCGTCACGGCGAGGCAGGCCAGGACGTCGTTGCCGTCGACGCGCACGGACGGGATGCCGAATCCGGGTGCGCGGCGGGCGATCGGCACGTGCGCCTGCAGCCCCACCGGCTCGGAGATGGCCCAGTGGTTGTTCTGGCAGAAGAACACCACCGGCGCCTGGTAGCTCGCCGCGAAGACCATGGCCTCGTTGACGTCGCCCTGGCTCGTGGCGCCGTCACCGAAGTAGGTGACGGCGACGGCGTCGGCGCCGTCGTTGAGGATGCCCATCGCATAGCCGGTGGCGTGCAGGGTCTGCGCACCGATGATGACCTGCGGGGTCGCCATGTTGACGGTGTACGGGTCCCAGCCCGAGGAGGCATTGCCGCGCCATACCCGGAGGAGATCGGCGAGGTCCACGCCGCGGCAGTAGGCCACGGCGTTCTCGCGGTAGCTGGAGAACACGAAGTCGTCGGCTCGCAGGGCCCGGCCGGACCCGATCTGCGCGGCCTCCTGGCCGAGGAGCGGGGGCCAGAGCGCGAGCTCCCCCTGGCGCTGCAGCGCGGTGGCCTCGGCGTCGATGCGCCGTACCACCACCATGTCCTCGTAGAGCTTCCGCAGGGCGGGGCCGTCGACGTCGGCCACGAGGTCGTCGTAGTGTCCGTGGGGGTGGCGGACGCCGTGGGGATCGACGAGCTGCACGAGCTCGTCGGCGCCGGGACGGGAGGGGCCGGGGTGCACCGTGCCGCTCGCCTGGTCCGGTGAGGAGCCATCCTGGGTCATTGCACGCAACCTTCGTACTCGCAGGCAACCCTCCATCGATCGGTCGTGTGGAGGGCTCCGGGCGCCTTTACCCGGAGTGAATGTGACCCTACTCACAGGGGGCAAGAGGCACAACCGTTCGCTCATCCATTGAGCAGAGTGCACTATTGCGGCCCACCCCGCCGTGTTAGCGTTGCGCACTATGCAACCCCTCGACCTCACCGACACCCGCCTGCTGCAGGCCATGGCCAAGGACCCGCGGCGCACCGTCGTCGCCCTCGCCCAGAAGCTGGGCCTGTCCCGGAACACGGTGCAGGCGAGGATGGCCCAGCTCGAGAAGAAGAGCGTGTTCCTCTCCTTCGAGCGGCGGATCAACACGGTGTCGCTGGGCTACCCGCTGACGGCCTTCATCCACGTCCACGTGCAGCAGCAGAAACTCGCCGCGATCACCCGCAGCATCGGCGCCGTGCCCGAGGTGGTGGAGGCGTTCGGCGTGACGGGCCAGGCGGACATCCTCGTCCGGGTGGTCGCGGTCGACGCCGAGGATCTGTTCCGCATCAACGGCAAGATCCTCGCCTGCGACGGCGTGGAGCGCTGCGACACCTCGCTCGCGATGGGCGAGCTCATCCCGTTCCGGGTGGAGCCGCTGCTCGCCCGCGGGCCACGCCCACCGGCCTGACCGCCGCACCGCCCGGTCCCGTACGCGACCGCCCGGCCCCGCCCGGTCCCGTACACGACCGCCCTACACTCGTCGCATGGACAGACGGGCGCGGGGATCCTATGCCAAGGGCGTCGAGCGCAGACGCGAGCTGCTCGCCGTCGCCGCGGAGGTCTTCGCCGCGGAAGGCTTCGACGGCACCACCCTGAAGCTCGTGGCCGAACGCGCCGGCATCCGGGAGGCGACCCTGTTCCACTACTTCACCGGCAAGCAGGACCTGCTCACGGCCGTCCTCGCCGACCGCGACGACCAGCACACCGAGCACAGCAGGACGGCCGCGTCGCTCGCCGACCTGCCGCGCGTGGCGGAGCGGAACGCGCAGCAGCCCGGGCTGACCGCCCTCTTCGCCGTGGCCTCCGCGACGGCCACCCGGCCCGGCCACGCCGCCCGCGACTACTTCCGGGACCGCTATGCGTGGGTGGTGGCGGCGACCGCCGGGGACATCGCGCGTGCGCAGGAGCGGGGTGAGGTCCGCTCCGACATCGACCCGGAGGACGCCGCGCGCATCATCATCGCGACCTTCGACGGCATCCAGCTGCAGTGGCTCTACGACCCCACCGTGAGCATGCCGTCAACCCTCGCCGCGGTCCTCCGACTCCTCGAACCCTGAACGCCCCACTCCCCTCGAGCCCCGACCCGCAGACGGACGAGGCCGCCCCACCGACAGGTGGGACGGCCTCGAGCGGTAGGGGGACCGTCAGTGGTCGGTGGCCTTCTCGGCGCCGACACCGGTGAGCGAGCGGACCTCCATCTCGGCCTGCTTCATCGGATCCTCCTTCGTGCGGGACAGAATGGTGCCCAGCCAGCCGAGGAAGAACGCCAGCGGGATGGACACGATGCCCGGGTTGCTCAGCGGGAACAGGGAGAAGTCGGCGCTCTGGATCATCGACTTCTCACCGCCGGAGACGACCGGCGAGAGCGCGATCAGCAGGATGGCCGAGCCGAGCCCGCCGTACATGCTCCAGATGGCTCCCTGCGTGTTGAACCGCCGCCAGAACAGGGAGTAGAGGATGGTCGGCAGATTGGCGCTGGCCGCCACCGCGAAGGCGAGCGCCACGAGGAACGCGACGTTCTGGCCCTGCGCGCCGATGCCGCCGAGGATCGAGAGCAGGCCGATCACGACGACGGTGCGCCGTGCGACCTTGACCTCGCCGTCGGGGTCCACCTTGCCGCGCCGGATGACGCTCGCGTAGATGTCGTGCGCGAACGAGGCGGCCGCCGTGATGGTGAGCCCCGCGACGACCGCGAGGATCGTGGCGAACGCGACGGCGGAGATGAGGCCGAGCAGGATCGACCCGCCGAGCTCGTAGGCCAGGAGCGGGGCCGCCGAGTTGACGCCGCCGGGAGCGGCCGCGATGCGCTCGGCGCCGATGAGGGCGCTCGCGCCGTAGCCGAGGACGAGGGTGAACAGGTAGAACGCACCGATGAGCCAGATGGCCCAGACCACCGAGCGGCGCGCCTCCTTCGCCGTGGGCACGGTGTAGAAGCGCATGAGCACGTGCGGCAGGGCCGCGGTGCCGAGGACCAGGGCGAGCGCCAGCGACAGGAAGTCCAGGCGCGTGATGGCGCTGAGGCCGTACTGCAGGCCCGGGCTAGTGATGGCGGCGTTGCCGGAGGTCTCGATGGCTGCGCCGAGCAGGGTGGACAGGTTGAAGCCGTGCAGGGCCAGGACCCAGACCGTCATGATGAACGCGCCCGCGATCAGCAGGCACGCCTTGATGATCTGCACCCAGGTGGTGCCCTTCATGCCGCCGATCAGCACGTACATGATCATGAGGACGCCGACCACCGTGATGACCACGGACTGGCCCAGGCGGTCGTTGATGCCGAGCAGGAGCGAGACGAGCCCGCCCGCGCCGGCCATCTGCGCGAGCAGGTAGAAGAAGCAGACGGCGAGCGTGGTGATGGCCGCGGCGATCCGGACCGGCCGCTGCTTGAGGCGGAAGGACAGCACGTCGGCCATGGTGAACTTGCCGGTGTTGCGCAGCAGCTCGGCGACGAGGAGCAGGGCCACCAGCCAGGCGACGAGGAAGCCGATCGAGTAGAGGAAGCCGTCGTAGCCGTTGATCGCGATGGCGCCCACGATGCCGAGGAACGACGCCGCGGACAGGTAGTCGCCCGCGATGGCGGTGCCGTTCTGCCCGCCGGTGAAGGAGCGTCCGGCTGCGTAGTAGTCGGCCGCCGTCTTGTTGTTGCGGCTGGCGCGCAGCACGATCACGAGGGTGATCGCGACGAACAGGCCGAAGATGGCGATGTTGAGCAGCGGCGAACCCACCGTCGTCACCTCTGCGGTCTGGAGCGGCACGCGGACGGCCGCAGTGGGAGCGGTCACTTGGTTCCTCCTGCGGGGTCGATGAAGGCCTCGGGTGCGGCTTCCTCGAGCTCGTGCCGCAGCTCTGCGGCGATCGGGTCGAGGCGCCGGTTGGCGTAGCTGACGTACCACATGGTGATGGCGAAGGTGCTGACGAACTGCAGCAGCCCGAGGATGATGCCGATGTTGATGTTGCCGAAGACCGGCGTGGCCATGAACTCGTGCGCGTAGTCGGCCAGCAGCACGTAGGCGAAGTACCAGAGCAGGAAGAACACTGCCATGGGGAACACGAAACTGCGGTGGCGCTTGCGCAGTTCCTTGAACTGCTCGGTCTGCTGGACGTCGGTGAAGTCGACGGCAGCACCGGAACCGGCGTCCGGCTCTGCTGGGTGCGAACCCATGGTTCCTCCTTCTTCTCTTGGGAGTCACCCGGGCGCGTTACGGCAGGGACGGCCGCGCAGGAGGGCACGCCGGTGTGACTCCCATCACTGTGCGGCACGGCGGAGGAGGAGGCCACCCGCACCGCGCCGCGCGTCGCCGAGTGCGCAGCCGGGTGCGCCGAACGGTCACCGCGCACGACGGACGGGTCGGTCAGGCCGGCGGCCGGACGATACGCTGGGCCCATGTTCAGCGCCGCCGTCGACACCGCCCTGGTGTGTGCCGTGGCCGTGATCACCCTCGCCGTCGTGGCGTCGCTCGGCTTCCGGCTGTCCCGCTCGTACCGCGACCTCGGGTCCGACGCCGACCGCGCCACGTACGCCACGCTCCACACGGCGGCCCTCGCCTCGGAGCACCTGCGGGAGGGCCTGACGCCGGCGGGCGCCTCCCGCGCAAGCCGGCACCTGCGCGGCCTGCTGCGCTGCGACGTGCTGATGATCAGCGACGCCGCCGGCGTGCTCGCGTGGGAGGGCGGGCGCGGCACCCCGCCGGACGTGATGCCGCTCGTGCGGCAGGTCCTCGAGAGCGGGCGCACGCAGATCGTCCGCCGGCAGCGCCTCGAGGCGCTCGGCCCGGATCTCGGCGAGCTCGTGCTCTCCCCCATCCGCGTGGACGACCGCGTGGTGGGCACGGTGGGCGCGTTCGCGGGCGACGTCAACGCCGGCCTCGTCCGCGCCACCAACGAACTCGCCGGGTGGGTGTCCACGCAGGTGGAGCTGGCGGAACTGGACGCGTCGCGCCGCCTCCTGGCCGAGGCCGAGGTCCGGGCGCTGCGCGCGCAGATCAGCCCGCACTTCATCTACAACTCGCTGAACGCGATCGCGTCCTTCATCAACACCGATCCGCAGCGGGCCAGGGAACTGGTGGTCGAGTTCGCGGACTTCACCCGCTACTCGTTCCGCCGCCACGGCGACTTCACCACCGTGGCCGAGGAGCTGCGCAGCATCGACCGCTACCTCCTGCTCGAACGCGCGCGGTTCGGCGACCGCCTCCGCGTCAGCCTCGAGATCGGCCCCGAGGTCCTCAGCACCGTCATCCCGTTCCTCAGCCTCCAGCCCCTCGTCGAGAACGCGGTGCGCCACGGGCTGGACTCGAAGGACGGCGTCGGGAACATCACCATCACCGCGCACGACGTGGGGCCGTTCGCGGAGGTGACCATCGAGGACGACGGCGTGGGGATCGACCCGGACCACCTGCGCTCGGTCCTCGCGGGCCACACCGAGGGCGTCCACGTGGGCCTGCGGAACGTCGACTCCCGCCTCCGCCAGGTGTACGGGGACGACCACGGCCTCATCATCGACACCGCGCCCGGCGCCGGCACGCTCATCACCCTGCGCGTGCCCAAGTCGCAGCCCGAGCACCAGGCGTAGGACGCGTAACCTGTAACCCATGGTCAATGTCATCATCGCCGACGATGAGCTCCCTGCAGTCGAGGAGCTGGCCTTCCTGCTCGGCAAGGACGCCCGGATCGGGACCATCCACCGGGCCTCCAGCGGGGCGGACGTGCTCCGGGCCCTCGAGCTGCACAGCGTCGACGCCCTCTTCCTCGACATCCACATGCCGGCCCTCTCCGGGCTCGACATCGCCCGTGTGGTCTCCCGGTACGCCCGCCCGCCCGCCGTCGTCTTCGTCACCGCGGACGAGGACCGCGCCCTCGAGGCGTTCGACCTGCGCGCCGTCGACTACCTTCTGAAGCCCGTGCGGACCGCGCGGCTCGCGGAGACCGTCCGCAGGGTCTGCGAGCTCGCCGAGGGCTCCGGCACGGCACCGGAGGTCATCACCGTGGACCAGGGCGGCGTGAGCCGGATGATCCGGCGCGACGACGTCCTGTACGTCCAGGCCCAGGGCGACTACGCGCGCCTGCACACCGCCGAGGCGAGCTACCTCATCCGCATCCCCCTGAACGACCTCGAGCGCCAGTGGGCCGAGGCCGGGTTCCTGCGCACGCACCGCTCCTACCTCGTCTCCATGGACCAGGTGCGGCAGGTCCGGATCGGCGCGGGCCGCGCGAGCCTGTTCGTGGGTGACGCCGAACTGCCGGTCAGCCGCCGGCACCTCCCCGACGTGCGCGAGAAGCTCGAGGCCACGCGCCTCCGCCCGAGCCACTGACGGCCGCCGGATCCAGGGATGACGGAGGAACAGCCCGCAGCGCCGCGCCGGGTGCGGGTCACGGCGCCGAGGACGGCCGCCCGGGCCACCGGGGCGTCCTTCCCCGTGGCCCGCGAGATGGCCGAGCAGTCGGAGGTGGGGCAGCTGTTCGTCGCGTCCCTCATCAGGTCGCAGCTGCGTCTGGCGCTCGTGGTCGCGGCCGGTTTCCTCGTCATCCTCATCGGCATCCCGGTGCTGCTCGCGCTGTTCCCCGCCATCGACGGCGTCACGGTCCTCACCGTGCCCGTGCCGTGGCTGCTCCTCGGCCTCGGCATCTACCCCCTCGTCATCGGCTGCGCCGTCCTCTACGTGCGCAGCGCGACCCGCAACGAGCGGCGCTTCCAGGACCTCGTCGACGATGACTGAGGGGACGACCGGGTGGATGACCGGGTGGATGACCGAGTGGATGACCGGGTGGATGGCTGACGGCATGACGTCGGTGCTCGACGACGACCTCCTGCGGCTGAGCCCCGCCATCGGCTACACGGCCCTCGTCCTCGTGGCGCTCAGCACCGTGCTCATCGGCATCTACGGGCTGCGCATCTCGCGGACCACCGGCGACTTCTACGTGGCGTCCCGGACCGTGCGCCCGTGGTGGAACGCCTCCGCCATCGGCGGCGAGTACCTCTCCGCGGCCAGCTTCCTCGGCGTGGCCGGGCTCATCCTCATCTCCGGCGTGGACGCCCTGTGGTTCCCGATCGGCTACACGGCCGGCTACCTCATGCTGCTGCTGTTCGTCGCCGCGCCGCTGCGCCGCTCGGGCGCGTACACCATCCCCGACTTCGCCCAGGCGAGGCTCGACTCCCTGCTCGTGCGCCGCGTGACCAGCCTGCTCGTCGTCGTGATCGGCTGGCTGTACATCGTGCCGCAGCTGCACGGCGCGGCCCTGACCGTCCGGGTCACCACGGGCCTGCCAGCGTGGGCCGGACCGCTCGCCGTCGTGGTGGTGGTGTGCCTAAGCGTGGTGACCGGCGGCATGCGCTCCATCACATTCGTGCAGGCGTTCCAGTACTGGCTCAAGCTGACGGCCCTCGCCGTCCCGGTGGTCTTCATGCTCGTCCGCCTCGGCGACGCCGGCCTGCCGGTCACCGGCGGCGGCAGCGCGTTCACCGCGGACCTGGACACCACGGCGGACGCCCCGCTGTACGGCACCATCTCGCTCGTCATCGCGCTCCTGTTCGGCACGCTCGGCCTGCCGCACGTCCTCGTCCGCTTCTACACGAACCCGGACGGCGCCTCGGCGCGCCGGACCACGCTGATCGTGCTCGGGCTCCTGTCGGTGTTCTACCTGTTCCCCACCGTCTACGGGATCCTCGGCCGCATCCACACCCCCGAACTGGCGGCCGCGGGTGCGGCGGATGCGACGGTGCTGCTGCTGCCCGGGCGCATCCTCGGCGGGGTGAGCGGTGACGTCCTGTCCGCCCTCGTGACCGCCGGGGCCTTCGCCGCGTTCCTGTCCACGACGAGCGGCCTCGTGGTGTCGCTCGCCGGGGTGGTCAGCCAGGAGTTCTTCCAGGGCAGCGTCCGCGGCTTCCGGGCGGCGGCCCTCCTGTCCGCGGCAGTCCCGCTCGGCATCGCGCTGCTGACCGACAGCCTCGCGCTGGCCGGGAGCGTGGGCTCCGTCTTCGCCTTCACGGCCTCGACCA